>NC_008358.1:617503-1235007 GCF_000013025.1 Hyphomonas neptunium ATCC 15444
ACTCCCCCAGAGGCAGGCCGAAATGGCGCTCGGCCGTCTCGCGGATGAATTTCAACCGTGTGGGGTTGAACCGGTGGAGCGGCTTGAACTTGCCGTCAGGGTTCCACCAGTCGGCCGCCATGGCGGAAAACTTGGCCACTTCGGCCGGGTCGATGCTCGGCGTCACGGGCGCTGCGTCAGACGCGTCAATTGTTCTCGCCATTGTTTAGCAATCCTGTTTGATCCCGGCCCGACTTTCTTCTAGAGGGGCCGATAAATGAGCGGGCCTCAAGGGGCCAGAAGGTATTTGGGGCGAAATGGCGCGGACAGTACTCAAATTCGGCGGCACATCGGTCGGCGATCTCGACCGTATTGCGAATGTAGCAGAGATCGTCGCTGCGCGCGCCGCAAAGGGCGAGAAGATGGCCGTGATTGTCTCGGCCATGTCGGGCGAGACCAACAAGCTGGTTGCCCTGGCAGACGGGGCGGCAGGCAAGGATCTGCCGCGCAGCCTCTATGATGACGAGTACGACGTGGTCGTCGCCTCGGGCGAGCAGGTGACCGCAGGGCTTCTCGCGCTGGCGCTGCGCCGCCGGGGGCTGAAAGCCCGCTCCTGGCTCGGCTGGCAGCTGCGCCTGAAGACCGATAACAGCCATGGCCGCGCTCGCATCATGGGCTTTGACGACAGCTCGCTGCCCGATTCCATCGACAGCGGCGAGATTGCCGTCGTCGCCGGTTTCCAGGGCGTGACCGATGACTTCCGGGTCACCACGCTCGGCCGGGGCGGGTCTGACACCAGCGCCGTGGCCGTGGCCGCCGCCCTTGGCGCGCAGGTGTGTGATATCTATACCGATGTGGACGGCGTCTACACGACCGACCCCCGCATCGTTCCCAAAGCCCGCCGCATCGACAAGATTTCCTATGAGGAAATGCTCGAAATGGCCTCCCTGGGCGCCAAAGTGCTTCAGACGCGCTCGGTCGAGCTGGCGATGAACCATGGTGTGCCGGTGCGCGTGCTGTCCAGTTTTGTAAAACCCGGCGAGGAGAGCCCCGGCACCCTCGTCTGTTCAGAGGAAGAGATCGTGGAAAAACAGGTCGTCAGCGGCGTTGCCTATTCGCGGGATGAGGCGAAGGTCACCCTCTATGGCGTGCCCGACAAGCCCGGCTCCTCGGCCAAGATCTTCTCTGCGCTCGCCCGCGCCGGCGTCAATGTGGACATGATCGTCCAGGCCTCCTCGCGCGAAGCCTCCAAGGCGAACCTCGTTTTCACCTGCACCGACCGCGACAGCCCGTTTGCCCGCGAGACGCTGGAAGGCCTTCAGGCCGAGGTCGGCTATGACCGGATCGAGGTGATCCGCGACGTGTCGAAGATCTCGATCATCGGCGTCGGCATGAAAAGCCATACCGGCGTTGCCGAAAAGATGTTCACCGCCCTCTCGGAAAAGAGCATCAACATTGATGTCATCGCCACATCCGAGATCAAGATTTCCGTTCTGATCGCCGCGCCCTATACAGAACTGGCGGTCCGGGCACTTCATACAGCATTCGGGCTGGACGCAGACTGACGGGTCACCGTAGACCGGGAGAGCATGCCGTATAACCTGCCGGCCACCCGAGTTCTGATGAACAACCTCCGCCAGGTGATGGCAGAGGAGGGTGACGCACGTTCGCGCCTCGATCAGGTGGTGCGCATCATTGCCTCCACCATGGTCGCCGATGTGTGCTCGATCTATCACCGCGAGGCCGACGAGACGCTGCTGCTGATCGCCACCGAGGGCCTGAAGGAAGAGGCCGTCAACAAGACCCGCATGGGCGCCAATGAGGGCCTTGTCGGCTATGTCGCCCGCACGGCAGAGCCCATCGCGATTGAAGACGCCCCGCGCCACCCGGCCTTCTCCTACCGCCCGGAAACCGGCGAAGACCCGTTCCATGCCTTCCTCGGCGTGCCGATCCTGCGCACTGGCGGCGTGCTCGGCGTGCTCGTCGTGCAGAACCGCACCGAGCGCACCTATCGCGACGAGGAAATCGAAACCCTCCAGACTATTGCCATGGTGCTGGCCGAGATCGTCCACCGCATTGAGGAAGACCAGTCTACGCCCCAGCCTGACCGGCGCTTCCGGGGCCAGAGCAGCGAAAACCTGCGCGGGCGCATCTTCTGCGAAGGCCTCGGCTATGGCCGGGCCGTGCTGCACGATCCGGTGGTTCCGGCCGCCCGCTTCTTTGCCGCCGACCAGAAACAGGAAACCCTGCGGCTGACGCAGGGCCTGAAGGACCTGCGCACCTCGATTGACCGGATGATGCTGATCGACGGCGCCGCACTGGGCGAAGACCCGCGCGATGTGATGGAGGCCTACCGCCTTCTGGCGCATGACAATTCCTGGGCCGAAAAGTTGCAGGAAGGTGTGCGTTCGGGCCTCTCCGCTGAAGCCTCGGTCGACCGCGCCCGCCGCGAACACCGCGCCAAGATGCAGGCCGCGCGCGATCCCTATCTGCGCGAACGCCTGCATGACCTGGAAGACCTCGACAACCGGCTGCTGCGTATCCTCGGCGGGGACGAGAACAAGCCCCAGATCACCGATGAGAGCAGCGTGCTGGTCGCCCGCCGTCTCGGCCCGGCAGAGCTTCTGGAATACGCCAAGACCGGCCTTAAAGGCATCCTGATGGAAGAGGCGGCCGCCTCCTCCCACGCCGCCATCGTGGCGCGCGCGCTCAGCATTCCGGCCATCGGCGGCATCGAGGGGCTCACCACCCTGATCGAGCAGGGCGATTATGTGATCGTCGACGCCGAACAGGGCCAGGCGCACATCCGGCCCGATGACGCCGTCTATGACGCCTACAAGTCCCGCGTGGCGCTCCGCTCGGAGCGTCAGGCAGTCTATGCCAGCCTCAAGGGGCTCCCCGCGCAGACAAAAGACGGCGAAACCCTCTCGCTGATGCTGAACGCCGGCCTCGACCTTGATCTCGACATGCTCGATCAGGCCGGCGCCGACGGGGTCGGCCTCTTCCGCACCGAGTTCCAGTTCCTCGTCTCCGAAAGCCTGCCGCGCCTGGAAGACCAGATTTCGCTCTATCGCCGCGTGCTGGACCGGGCGGCGGGACGGCCCGTCATCTTCCGGACGCTCGATCTGGGCGGCGACAAGGTTCTGCCCATTCTCAACCAGCTGCGCGAAGAAAACCCGGCGCTCGGCTGGCGCTCGATCCGCTTCGCGCTCGACCATAAAGGTCTCTTCCGCCGCCAGCTGCGCGCGCTTGTCCGGGCGGCCGGGGAAGGGCCCCTGACGGTCATGTTCCCCATGGTGACGACGCCCGAAGAGTTCCGCGAGGCGCGCGCGTTGCTGGAGGAAGAGGTCGCCTGGACCCTGAAACGCACCGGCAAGACGCCGTCAAAGCTCGAAATCGGCGTGATGCTGGAAACCCCGGCGCTGGCTTTCTCGCTGTCGGATCTCGCCGGTGAGGTCGATTTCCTCTCCGTCGGCACCAACGATCTGTTGCAGTTCTTCTTTGCCGCTGACCGGATGACGCCGTCTGTGTCAGACCGGTACGCTTTGATCAGCCCGGCGGCCCTGCGTTTCCTGCGGATGGTGGCGGAGACGTGCAAGACCGCCGGTATCCGGCTCTCGGTCTGCGGGGAGGCAACCGCCACCCCGCTGGCCGCTTTCTGCTTTGCTGCCTTCGGTTACAGCAGCCTGTCGATGTCGGCTTCGTCCATCGGTCCGGTCAAACAGGCCCTCAGATCCATTGATCTGGCCGGATTCCGCAAGGGTCTGGACGCGGCGCTGGAGAAGCCGAACGGTGCGTTCCGTAACCAAGTATTAGGGATCGCCATTGAACATGGGGCCGATATACCGGACACATGAAGCTGGTTATGACGGGATGATGGCGCATTTGTCTTGGCCTGGACCGTTTTTTGCCAAATTTGGTACCCATATGGCAGCGGTCGAAGTGACTGGTAGAATATGGCACACAACATGACCCATGAAGCAGCAGAGAACGGACAGAAGTCCGAGGACTCTGTGACAGAGAACGGAACGGAACGTTCCAACGTGACCCCTATCTCCCCGCGCGCCGCGCGAGAGCTGGAAGTGCGCGAGGGCCGTGTCCGCGCCGAAGAGATTTTCCGAACCGCCGAATATGAAGGCGAAGCGCTCCGCATGGGGCAGGTGCTGCGCCGCGTCCGCGAAGCGCTGGCCCTGCAACTCACCGACATCGCCAAGGAAACCCGCATCCGCGAGAATTTCCTGATGGGGATCGAGCGGATGGAAGTGCAGACCATCGCGCCGGGCTATCTGAAAGCCTATCTGCTGACCTATGCGCGCTATCTCGGCCTGCCAGAGCAGGAAGTTGTGCAGCGCTATACCCGCGAATGCGGCGGCCTCGATGAGGTCAAGACGGCTGCGCCGGTGCCCAAGATCGGCCAGATCCAGAAAAAAGCCACCAAATGGCCGCTGATCGTGGCGGGCGCTGCCCTGCTGGCTGCGGTTATCGCCGCGGGCGTCACCGCCATGGTGATGATGAACAATGCGCCTGAAGAACCCCTCAGCGAAGCCCCCGTGGCCGTTTCCGGGGCCCGCGACAGCCTATTCGAGGACGCCCGCGCCGAAACCAGCGCGCCGGTAGAGCTGCCGCTGGAGATTGTGGCCGTCCGTCAGGGCTGGCTCGAAGTGCGCGGCGCCGATGGCACCATCTTCCTCAGCCGCACACTGGCCGAAGGGGAAACCTATTACCCGCGTCTCAACGCTGGCTGGACTGTCTCCACCCGCAATGGCGGTGATTTCCAGTGGCGCGTCGGCGATGTCGTTGTCGGCACGCTCGGTCCGGACGGCGCGCAGGTCTTCTCCGTTTCGGTCGACGAACAATTGCCGCTGGCAGCCGAACTTCTGGCCGCGCCAACGGTTGCGGCCACTGAAGAGGCCGAACCAGCGACACCCTGAGGCCTTTACGGAGCGCCTCACACACGCCACATCTGGCCTGAACTCCTCTGCGCCTGCAGGGAAGCTAGTCTGCGAGACGTCCGATGAGCCACAATCCGATCCGTCCCTGGCGCAATATCGAGCGCCGCAAGTCCCGCCAGGTGCGGGTGGGGAATCTGATGGTCGGGGGCGACGCGCCGATTGCCGTCCAGACGATGACCAACACGCCCACCGAGGACGCCGCCGCCACGATCGCCCAGATCCTGCGCTGCGCGGAGGCGGGCGCCGACATTGTCCGCGTGTCCTGCCCGACCGAAGAGTCGACCAAAGCCATGCGCGAGATCGTCAAGGCGAGCCCGGTGCCGCTCGTGGCCGACATCCACTTTCACTACAAACGCGGCATTGAAGCGGCCGACGCGGGCGCTGCCTGCCTGCGCATCAATCCCGGCAATATCGGCTCCCATGCCCGTGTGAAGGAAGTTGTCGCCGCCGCGCGCGCCAATGGCTGCTCGATGCGCATTGGTGTCAATGGCGGCAGCCTGGAGCGCCACCTTCTGGAAAAATATGGCGAGCCATGCCCGGACGCGATGGTCGAAAGCGCGCTGGACCATGCCCGCATTCTCGATGATCTGGGCTTTTACGACTACAAGATCTCGGTCAAGGCGTCCGACATGTTCCTCACCGTGGCGGCCTATCACGCCCTCGCCGAGGCAACCGACGCGCCGCTGCATCTGGGCATTACAGAAGCGGGCGGCCTGCGTACCGGTACGGTCAAATCCTCCATCGGCATGGGCGCGCTGCTCTGGGCCGGCATCGGCGACACCATCCGCGTCTCTCTCTCGGCAGAGCCCGAAGAAGAGGTGAAGGTCGGCTTCGAGATGCTCAAATCCCTCGGCCTGCGCACGCGCGGCGTGAACATCGTCGCGTGCCCCAGCTGCGCGCGTCAGGGCTTTGACGTGATCCGCACCGTCGAGACACTGGAAAAGCGCCTCGCGCATATCTCCGAGCCGATTTCGCTGTCGATCATCGGCTGCGTCGTGAACGGTCCGGGCGAAGCCTCCCTTACCGATCTCGGTTTCACCGGCGGCGGCAAGGAAAGCGGCAAGATGTTCGTCAACGGACGGGCCGACCACAATGTCGCCAATGCCGATATGGTCGAACACATCGTCAAGCTGGTCGAGGACAAGGCCGCCCGTTTGAAAGCTCAGCGCGACGCAGAAGAAGCCACCGAAGTTCCGGCAGAGTAGCGCGTTACATCAAAGCGGCGCGCAGCGGCTCGCCGGGATCAGCGCGGCAGCAGCTTCATACGCGGCCTGCGACGGCGCCAGCCGGCGGATCAGTGCCAGCGCCTCCGGCTTCGACACGATCACCTGTTCGGCCTCGCCATATTCATCAAGATCCTGGCCTTCCAACGCGACGATCACCCGGCGCATGCCGGTCGCGCCCTCGGCGCGCGCATCCACCGACCCGGCATAGACATTGTCCGTATCCGCCTCAAATATCGATAGCGAGCCATATTCCGGCCAGGCGGGCACCGACAGCTCCACCGGCCCTTCGGACACATCAATCAGGCAGATCGCATAGGCAAGGTCGGGCGAGGGCCGAACCACGGTCTGTGTTTGAGGGGTCATCCGCGGGCTCATCGTCCAGCTGTGCAGCGGGATGCCGCTGTCCGCCATCCGCTCGCGCACCTTCGACATGATCTGGCCGGGCAGGGCGCTGAGCACGACAAAATGGGCCAGCAGAAACGTCACGGCAAAGGCGGCAAGGCCAGTCAGGAACGAGCGCATCAGGCGTCACCTCCGCAAGCCAGGCGTTTGACGCCGGGCGTGGGCAGCACGCCTTCCGGATCGGCAATCAGGTCCGGCGTGGGCCTGTAGATGCGCAGGGTCATGTCGAAGTCTCCGCCAGCCTGGCTGGATACCCAGTTGCCCGTCTCCGGGTCCGTGGCCGCAACGGTGAAGGACCAGGCGTCTTCCGCCCCCGAAGAGGCCGCCTTGGTCTGGTCGAAGGAGAGGGCGTTGTCCTTGTTGAGGGGCAGATAGCTCTGCGCGTCATAGAGGGTGATCGACCACCATTGGCCGGGCATGTCCCCGCCGCTGACCTCATAGGTGCAGTCTTCCGACAGGCGATTGCCATCGCTGTCCATATTTGTCGTGAAATAGACCGCTTCTTCTTTCGTCAGCGCCAGCAGGCCGTGCCGGGCAATGCGTGCGCGCGTCCAGGGGTTGGCGCTGGTTGACCCGATGGTCCAGTCGCTTTTCCAGCCATTGACATCGATCTGGTCACCCACGCTGGCGCCCGAGCCAATCATGCCCGCCGCGAAGAAGGCAGACGCTGCGCCCGCTGCCAGACCCAGCACGCCGCCAATCAGAAGAGGAAGAATCCGCATCCCTTCACGCTATCGTGACTGTATCGGACGGCAAGAGGAAAACAGAAGGGGGCTGGGAGGCGCCAGCGGGATGCGCTAGCACTCACCCCCTTAACGGGCCTTTTTCCGGGTGTAATTTCATGTTCCGAGTTCTGCGCTGGATCGGCATCGTGCTACTGGCGGGCATCCTGCTGCTGATCGGGTCCAGCTGCACAATGCTGGGCCTCAACTATGCCAGCCTCGATATCGACAACAAGCCCGGCGCCACGCCCGCCATAGATGTCTCCGCGCTGATCTCCGATCCGGCCGAGCGCGAGCGTCTCAAAGGCCTGTTGCAGGAAACCCTCTATGGCGCCTGGCCGGAAGACCTGCCGGTCTCGTTTGGCGACTGGCGCGTCATCGTCCCTGATTATCTCGAAGGGCGCGGTACGCTGGAAGAACTCGACATCACCATCGGCGCCGGCGATGGCGCGCGAACCTTTCAGCTGGTCGGCGCCTTTCCTTACGGAGCCGTGCAGGCGCCTGTGGTGATCGCCCAGACCTTCGGGTCCAACTGCGCCACCTTCCCGGAGCAGCCCGTCACCAGCATGGATGGCGACCCCTGCACCGTGCATGATTACGGGCCGATCCTCGGCTTCATCGTCTCGGCGGTGTTTGGCGAATATATCGCCGAAGCCCCGGTCGGGCTCTATTTTGATGCCGGGTTTGCCTATGCGAGCTTTCATGCGAGCGACTTCATTCCCGATGATGCAGACGAAGCCGGCCCCGCCATTGACGGGCTGGGCGGTGATCCAAACCCCGGCAGCACGCTGATGGCCTGGGCTTATGGCTTCTCGGCAGCGATCACGGCGCTGGAAGCTGACGACCGGGTGGGCGAGGGGCGTATGGCGGTGCTCGGCCATTCCCGGCATGGCAAGGCGGCGCTGCTGGCGGCGGCCTGGGACCCGCGCATCGACGCCGTGATTGCCCACCAGTCCGGCTTTGCCGGCGCGGCGCTCTCGCGCTCTCCCTCGGGCGAGCGGCTGGACCGGATGGTAGAATCCTATCCCCACTGGCTGGCGCCGCAGGCGGCCCGCTATGCCGCAGCGCCCGACACTCTGCCGTTTGACCAGCACCACCTTCTGGCCCTGATCGCGCCCCGGCCCCTGTTCATGGGCAATGCCCGGCGGGACGTCTGGTCCGACCCCAATTCCAGCTACCGCGCTGCCATCGCCGCCAGCGAAGTCTGGAAGGCGTATGGGGAGACCGGCCTGAAGGATGACATCACCCATTTTGATCCGGCGGCCGATATTGCCTTCTTCCTGCGGCCGGGTGGGCACAGCATTGTGGATGACGACATCGCGGCGTTCCTGGCGTTTCTGTCGGCGCATATGGGCGAAACGGGCGAGTTGCCAAACCGTATGACGGCGCCGTAGTCTCTCCTGCAATAACAATGCTGTGGGAGGCTACACTTATGGAAATACCTGAAATCGAATTCCTCAAACCCGTCCTGGCGCTGGTGATCTGGACCTGCGTGATGTGGATCTGGATGTATGCCCTGCGCCTGCCGGCCTTCAGCAAGGCGGGCATCAAACCGGACGATGCGAGACATCCGGGGACATATTCGGACAAATTGCCCCCGCACGTCCGCTCCGCAGCGGACAATTACAACCACCTGCATGAACAGCCGACGATCTTCTATGCGCTGATGTTCTTCATGGCGCTGACCGGGGGCGGGGATAACCTCTCCACGACCGTTGCCTGGGTCTATGTGGCCCTGAGGATCGCGCATTCCTTCGTTCAGGTGGTCATCGGGTCGGTGGCGCTGCGGTTCCTGGTCTTTACGGCGGGGACGTTCTGCCTGTTCTTCCTGGCAGGCAAGGAAGCCCTGCGCATCTTCGGCTGACATCAAGGCGGGCTTCCATGAAGCCTGAAAGCGGATTAAAGGGCGGGCATGTCAGCCTTGTCCCAATTGCGCCTTCAGCAGGTGATCGATCGGTATGAGGAGGTTGAGGCCCGGATGGGCGCGACTTCCAACACTAACGAGATCATTGCCCTTTCAAAAGAACACGCCGAGCTCCGCCCGGTGGTCGAGAAGGCGCGCGCGCTGATGACCGTCCGCAAGGGGCTCTCCGAGGCCGAGGCGATGATCGCCTCAGGCGACAGGGAAATGGCCGAACTTGCAGAAATGGAGATCGACGACCTGCGCGAGCGTCTTCCCGGTCTGGAGCAGGAAATGCAGCTTCTGCTGCTGCCCAAGGATGTCGATGACAAGGCCGATATCGTGCTTGAAGTGCGTGCCGGTACAGGCGGCGATGAAGCGGCCCTGTTCGCGGGCGATCTCTTCCGGATGTACACCCGCTTTGCGCAAATCATGGGCTGGAGCGTCGAGATCGTCGATGTGGCGCCTGGCGACGCCGGCGGCTACAAGGAAATCATTGCTAACGTGTCGGGCGACGGCGTGTTCGGGCGGATGAAGTGGGAGAGCGGCGTGCACCGCGTCCAGCGCGTGCCGGCTACCGAGACGCAGGGACGTATTCATACATCGGCGGCGACGGTTGCCGTCCTTCCGGCGCCGGAGAATATCGAGATCGAGGTGCGCGCCGACGATATCCGTATCGACACGATGCGCTCGTCCGGAGCCGGCGGCCAGCACGTCAACACGACGGACTCGGCTGTGCGCATCACCCACTTGCCGACCGGCATCATGGTGACGAGTTCGGAGAAGTCCCAGCACGTCAACCGCGAGAAGGCGATGGATCAGCTGAAAATCCGCCTCTATGAGCGCGAGCGCGCCGAGAAGGATGCCGCCCGCTCCGAAGCGCGCGCCAGCCAGATCGGCTCGGGCGACCGCAGCCAGAAGGTGCGCACCTATAACTATCCGGAAAACCGCCTGACCGATCACCGTATCGGGCTGACGCTCTACTCGCTCGACCGGATCATCACGGGCGACAAGCTGGGCGATGTGATCGAAGCTCTGATTACGGAAGATCAGTCCCGGCGCCTCGCCTCCCTGGAGGCAGGTGCATGAGCGGCGGGCTTGCCGGCCGGGTGACAAGCCTCTGGCGCCATCCGGTGAAGGGGTTTACGCCCGAACGCCTGAGCGAAGTGACCCTCACGGCCGGCGGGCATTTTCCGTGTGACCGGCTGTTTGCGATTGAAGATGGCCCGTCGGGCTTTGATCCGGCCGCCCCGGCGCATATTTCAAAGATGCGCTTCACGGTGCTCGCCCGGTTGCCCAGGATCGCCGCGATCCGCACCCGGTATGATGAGGCGTCGGGTATCCTGACCGCCTCCCACCCTGACTTTGAAGACGTGCAGGCGCAGATGGCTGAGGCAGCGGGACGTGACGCGCTGGCCGCCTGGGTGACGCAGGTTCTGGGTGAGGACGTGCGGGGAACGCTGAAGGTTCTTCCGGCCCCGGACGGGCACCGGTTCATGGACAGCCGGTCAGGCTTTGTGTCGATCATCAATCTTGCCAGCGTGCGCGATCTGGAAACAAAGACCGGCCGGGCGATCGACCCGCTGCGCTTTCGCGGCAATATTCTGGTCGATGGCTGGCCGGCCTGGAGCGAGCATACACTGGCGGAAAAGACGGTGACGCTTGGCGGGGCAACGCTCAAGGGGATCAAACCCATCACCCGCTGCGCCGCCACCCATGTTGATCCGGCCACGGCGGAAGCCGACATGAACCTCACCGCCGCGCTCTATCAGCACTACGGCCATATGGATTGCGGCCTGTATGCCGAAGTGGTGACAGGCGGGCCTGTCTCGCCGGGCGATGTGATCGAAGCTCTGATCACGCAAGACCAATCCCGCCAGCTGGCGTCACCGGAGAAGACCTGATGTCTATGCGCGCAGTATGGATGGCTGCCGGAATCGCCTTGCTGTCAGCCTGTGGGGCCGTGCCCGGACCGGCCTCTGGTTCCGCAGTGCTTCTGGCCGCCGAACCTTCTCTGCGCGTGGAAGGCAACCGGATATTTCTCGCGGCCCGCGTTCAGGGGCTGGCGACGGATGCGCTTCTGGATTCCGGGGCGGAGATGACCCTTGTCGACAAAGGCTTTGCCGCTGAGGCCGGCCTCCTTGCCTTTGGCGACGATGAAGTGAAAGGCACCGGCGCGGGCACGGAGCGCGTGCAGTTTGCGCAAGGCGTGACCATCGCGGCGGCTGGAAAGCAGCTTGCCGACCAGACTGTGGCGATCCTTGATCTGACGGATATTTCAGAGCGGGTCGTTGGTCATCCGCTGACGGTCATTCTGGGCCGGGAGATTTTTGATGCGGGCATCTATGCGCTGGATGTTGACGCTGGCCGGTTTCAAAGCGTTGCGCCCGAGGCCGTGCCAGCGGCGGAGCCGCTTGCGCTGAGCGAAGCAAACGGCATCAAACAGGTCGCTATCACGATAGACGGCGTGCCTGTGCTGGCAGACTTCGACCTGGGCAATGGCAACGAAATTCTGCTCAGCCGCGAGTTTGCGGAGCGCGCCGGCCTGCTGGAGCCGGCAAATATTCTGGGCACGAAGCTGGGCGGGGGCATCGGCGGCCCGGTCGAACGCACGCTGGTGCGGGTCGAGACGCTCGAAATCGGCGGGCATGTGCTGCGGAATGTGACTGCGGCGGTCTCTCCGCCCGGTGACGGGGCAGACGCAAATATCGGCGTATCCGTGTTGCGTGATTTCACACTGGTGATCGATTTCGCAGGAAACCGTGTGTGGCTGGAACCGCGCGCGTGACGCCGCCCACCTATGATGATCTGATCCGGCATGCGGCGCGCCGTTTCAAGGACGCCGGTCTTTCGGAGGCGTATCAGAATGCCGTGCTGCTGATGGTTCATGCGTTCGGCGACACGCGTGCGGTGCTGATCTCGGCGGGCAATGCGCCTGTGCCAAAGGCTGTGGAAGACCTCTATCTCGCTGCCGTCGAGCGCCGCGCCGCGCGTGAGCCGATCCAGCACATCCTCGGCGTGACGCAATTCTACGGCCTCGACATCCGCACAGACGCGCGCGCGCTGATCCCGCGCATCGACAGCGAGTGCGTGGTCGAGGCGGCGCTGGACCGGATGCCGAAGAACACCCCGCTCGTCCTTGCGGATCTGGGCACGGGTTCGGGCTGCCTCCTCGCCGCGCTCCTGTCCCAGCGCCCGCTCGCCCGCGGGGAAGGGGTGGAGGCCAGCGCCGAGGCGGCGAGCCTCGCCCGCGAGAATCTCGACGCCCTGAACCTTGCGGCGCGCGGCGCGGTCTTTGATGGCAGCTGGACCCAGTGGCAGGGCTGGGAAAACGCAGACCTCATAATCTCCAATCCACCCTACATTGCATCGGCCGAGATTGCGGTGCTGGAGCCTGAAGTGCGCGCGCATGACCCCCTGAGCGCGCTCGATGGCGGGGCGGACGGGCTGGACGCTTACCGCGAGATCATCGCGCTCGCTGCCGCCCGGATGAAACCCGGCGCCTGGCTGGTGTTCGAGATCGGGCACGACCAGAAAGCGGCTCTGGAGTGGTTAATGGCACAGACCGGCTTTGAGGCCATTGCCTCTGGTCAGGATCTGGGCGGCAATGACCGCTGGGTTGGCGCCCGCAGACCCTGTTGAGCCCGCTTACATTTTCTCTTGGCGGGCCGGTCGATCCACGTTACACAAGAGGCCGGTGAGGGGCCGCCCGCAATTTGCGCGGGTGCAGATGCAAGCTCCCGCCCGGGATCAGTTGAAACGGCAGCGTCGATACTCAAGCCCTGTCTGCATGCAGAAGCTGATGGTTCTGACAACTGCTTGCCGGCGATCACAGGCATACTTTGAAACAGGATACTCCGAATGAAACGCTCACGCGGGCGCAACAGACGCTCAGGCGGCAATCCGCAGAATGCTTTCAACAATCCCAACCGCCACTATGAAAGTGTCGGTCCGGATGTGAAAATCCGCGGCTCCGCCCAGCAGGTCCTGGAGAAATATCTCCAATACGCCCGCGACGCGCAGACCAGCGGCGACCGCATTCTTTCCGAAGCCTATTTCCAGTTTGCGGAACATTATCAGCGCATCGTCGCCAAGCAGACCGAAGCGCGCGTTCAGCAACCGCAACAGAATCAGCAGAACCAGCAAAATCGTGGCGACCGGCGCGATGATCGCGACAATCGCCCGAACGGCGACCGCGACTATCGCGGCAATCAGCCCTCTGATGGCGCCGACAATCAGGATGAGGATGCCGGCGAAGCCGTCGTTACCTCAACCGTTCCGCGTCATGACGATGAGAATCAGCGCGACACCCAACGCGACACGTCGCGGGACAGCCAGCGCGCCGATTCGCTGCGCGTGATCGATGCCGATGATGACGGCGATGAGGCAAGCTCTGAAGAGGCCGATGAGGTCTCTGCCCAGGACGCCCTTCCGCCCGAGCGCGATCGCAGCGAACGCGCCCCGCGCGCCAACACGGCCCGCCGCAAGCCTTACAAGCCCCGCGAAGATCGCGCCCCGCGCCAGAAGGACGACGCCGCCGGTGAGCCGGCTGCGGAGACCGACGGCGTGATGAAAACCCTCTCGCGCGGCCGCCGCCGCCCGGCGGTTGAAGAAGGCGCCTCCACCGAGACGACAGACTGAGCCGGGCTTCCTTTCGGTTCTAGGTAGTTTTACTGCGACGCCCCGCCTCTCCGGCGGGGCGTTTCGTTTTGCGCCTTGATGCTTGCGCAGCGCGCCTCGCGTTCCCAAATCCTCGTCAACACCGGTTGCCGCTGAGCGGGGCCGGGCGAACTTTTCAATCTGCCTCCAGAAGGGGATGAATTCATGAACCTTGAGCAATACACAGAACGCGCCCGCGCTATCATCCAGGGCGCCCAGACCGCAGCCCTGGCCGCTGGCCATCAGGTGCTGACCCCGGCGCATATCCTCAAAACGCTGCTGGACGACCGCGACCAGCTGGCTGTGAACCTCATCCGCGCGACCGGTGGACGGCCTGAACTGGCCGTGCAGGGCGTTGACGCCGCGCTCGGCCGCGTGCCGAAAGTTTCCGGCGCCGGGGCAGGCGGGCTGCGCCTCGAACAGGCGGGCGCCAAACTCTTCCAGGACGCTGAAGCCGGCGCCAAGAAGGCCGGCGACGCCTTCGTCACCGCTGAGCGGCTGCTGCTTGCCATTGCCGGGCTGTCCGGAGATCCGGCGGCGGACGTGCTGAAGAACGCCGGCGTGACGCCCAAGACGCTGGAAGGCGCTATTGCACAGCTGCGCCAGGGCCGCACGGCCGACAGTCAGAATGCGGAAGAAGGCTATGAAGCCCTCAAGAAATACGCCCGCGACCTGACCAAGGACGCGCGCGAAGGCAAGCTCGACCCCGTGATCGGCCGTGACGAGGAAATCCGCCGCGCCATCCAGGTCCTCTCGCGCCGTTCAAAAAACAACCCCGTGCTGATCGGGGAGCCGGGCGTGGGCAAGACGGCGATTGCCGAAGGTCTCGCCCTGCGCATCGTCAATGGCGACGTGCCAGAAAGCCTCAAAGACAAGAAACTCCTCGCGCTCGATATGGGCGCGCTGATCGCCGGGGCAAAATTCCGCGGCGAGTTCGAGGAGCGCCTGAAAGCGGTGTTGAACGAAGTTCAGCAGGCAGACGGCGGCATCATCCTCTTCATTGACGAGATGCACACGCTCGTCGGCGCGGGAAAATCCGAAGGCGCGATGGACGCGTCCAATCTTCTGAAGCCCGCACTGGCGCGCGGGGAGCTGCACTGTATCGGCGCCACCACGCTGGACGAATACCGCAAATATGTCGAAGGCGACGCGGCGCTGGCCCGTCGCTTCATGGCGGTATTTGTCGATGAGCCTACGGTGGAGGACACGATCTCGATCCTCCGGGGGCTGAAGGGCCGTTACGAAGCCCATCACGGCGTGCGAATTTCCGATGCGGCGATTGTGGCCGCCGCTACGCTGTCCAACCGCTATATCACCGATCGTTTCCTGCCCGACAAAGCCATCGACCTGATGGACGAGGCCGGATCGCGCCTGCGCATGCAGGTCGATTCCAAGCCCGAGGAGCTCGACGAGATCGACCGGCGGATGCTGCAGCTGAAAATCGAGGCCGAAGCTCTCAAGAAGGAGAAGGACACCGCCTCGCAGGACCGTCTGAAAACGCTGGAAGGCGAAATCGCCGGTCTTGAAACCCGCTCACGCGAGCTGACCACCGCCTGGAGCGCCGAGAAGGACAAGCTGAAAGGCGCAGCCTCCGCTAAGGAGAAGCTCGACCGGGCCTTCTCGGATATGGCTGAGGCCCAGCGCCAGGGCGATCTGGCCCGTGCGTCCGAGCTTAAATTCGCGACCATCCCGCAGCTTGAAAAACTGATCGCCGAAGTCGAAGCCAAGGGCGACGCCGAAGGCGGGCTCGTTTCCGAAGTCGTCCGTCCAGAGGATATTGCCGGGGTCGTTTCCAAATGGACCGGCATTCCGGTCGACAAGATGATGGAAGGCGAGCGGGAGAAGCTGCTGCGCATGGAAGATTCCCTGCGCGGGCGGGTTGTTGGCCAGGAAGACGCGCTGCTCGCGGTCTCCAATGCCGTGCGCCGCGCGCGCGCCGGTCTGCAGGACCCGAACCGCCCCATCGGCTCGTTCCTGTTTGTCGGCCCCACGGGTGTTGGCAAGACAGAGCTCACCAAGGCGCTCGCCGAATTCATGTTCGATGATGACACCGCGATCCTGCGGCTCGATATGTCGGAATTTTCCGAGAAGCATTCGGTTGCCCGCCTGATCGGCGCGCCGCCGGGCTATGTCGGCTATGATGAAGGCGGGGTTTTGACCGAATCCGTCCGCAGGCGGCCTTATCAGGTCGTGCTGTTTGACGAGGTGGAGAAAGCCCACCCGGACCTCTTCAACACGCTGCTCCAGGTGCTCGATGATGGCCGTCTCACCGATGGCCAGGGCCGCACGGTGGATTTCAAGAACACGATCATCATCATGACCTCAAACCTCGGCGCCGACGCGCTGGCGAGCGGGGAAGAGGGGGAGGTGTCCGAGCAGGCCCGCGAGCATGTGATGGGCGCCATCCGCCGGCATTTCCGCCCGGAATTCATCAACCGGATCGACGAGATCGTCTTCTTCAAACGGCTTGGCCGCGGCGAGATCGACCATATCGTCGACATCCAGATGGGCCGCCTCGAGCAGCTTCTGAAGGACCGGAAGATGAAGCTCGACCTCAGCCTCGACGCCCGCAACTGGCTCGCGGCGCGGGGATACGATCCGGTCTATGGCGCGCGCCCCTTGAAGCGTGTCATCCAGAAAGAGCTGCAGGACCCGCTCGCCCGGCTGCTGCTCGAAGGCCGCATCCTTGACGGCGAAACCATCCATGTCGGCGTGGAGGGCGATGGCCTCGCCATCAACGGCGTGCCCAACGACTTTGCCAAAGGCCGGGCTGCGCTCAACTGAGCGGTGCCGGAACTCCGTGTAGACGGATTAAATCGCCTCGGCGCCCTCAAGGCGCCGGGGCGTTTGCCATCCGGGCGGAGTTGGCGGCGGCGAAAAGCTGGCCGCCGGGGGCCTGGTTGCGGAAGGCGTCGATGGTATCGCGCTGGGCTTCGAAGGCGGCGAACACGTCCTTGTTTCCGGAGAGGTCGCGGCCCGTCGGCAGGGCGAGGGTCACCGGGTTCACATAGAACCCGTTGCGCAGCACTTCATAATGCAGGTGCGCGCCCGTGCTGGAGCCGGTGGAGCCGACAAAGCCGATGATGTCGCCGCGCATCACGGTGCGCCCCGGTGTCAGCCCTTCGGCAAAGCCGGACATATGCGCATAGACGGTCTCATAGCCGCGTTCATGCCGGATACGGACGAACCAGCCATAGCCATCGCCCCAGCGCATGTCGGTCACAAGGCCCGAGCCTGCCGCGCGGATCGGCGTGCCGATGGGCGCGCGGAAATCAATCCCGGCATGGAGCAGCATTTCGCCGGTGATCGGGTGGAGCCGGTTGCCGAAGCCGGAATTCATCTGCGCCCCGCGCACCGGATCGCGCAGCAGGAATTCATCGCCCGCAATGCCGCTGCCACTGTAGAATTCCGGCAGGCCGGTATCTTCCGGCGTGAAGCGATACCAGCTGCCCGAAGCGTCCTGGCCGTTGAAAGCCGCGAAGACGAGATCGCCCGCTTCGAGAAAATTGCCGCGCTCGTCGGCGATCACTTCGATCACCGCGTCAAACCGCTCGCCCTTGCGCCCGCCCTGGCCGAGGACCGGGTCTTCGGGGAACAGGCCGGCAAACATTTCGGCATGCTGGCGCGTGCCGCCGCCTTCGAGGATCGCGTCGGCCAGCGTCGTGTCGATGCGGCCGGCCACGCGGTGAAGCACGGTGGTGGTGCGCGCCGAGAGAAGGTTGGCGGTAAAGCGGCCATCGGCGCTGCGGCTGGCCACGAGGGTGGCTTTGGGGCTCAGCTTGGCGCTGACACCGGCAAGGCGCTCGCGGCCATCGGCGCTGGCTTCAAACCAGGCAGAGAGGGGTGTGCCCTGGCGCAGGCGCTGGCCCCGCGTGGGGGAGGCTTCGCGCAGCGCAATGGCGGCCGCCGTGGCGTCCTCCGGGCTGGCGCCGAGAACTTCGAGCACATCCACGGTCGAGACGCTGGCGGTGACTGTCCCTGTGCGGGTCACGGTGTCGGTTTCGCCCGCTTCGGCGCGCAGATCGTTCATCTGCAACAGGCCCAGCGGTTTGAGGGCTTCCGGCTCGGCCCGCACCAGCAGGAACAGCGCGAGCATCACGAGGATCACCGCCGCCGCGCCAACGCGCTCGGCGGTGCGCGATGTCATGTCCAGACGCCGTACGGCGACAGGAATCCGAGGCAGCTTTCGCGTCCGTTTCATGTCGTGTCTCCCATCCAGAGCGGGGCCCGAACCTGGGTCGAGGCAAGGGTCTGGCAGGGAGAAAGCAAGAAAGGGACCAGAATCGCCCCAGAGGAGAGATTGTTCAACAGCCGCTCTCGTTAACGGCTAAGTTTTCTGCGAGGTTTCAGGGGCTTACGGGCGTTGCTTCACGCGGCACAACCGCGGCCATCGGGCCCGCCGTACCGCTGGTGCGCAGCGTATCGATGGCGTCCTTGTGCTGGCGGAATTCGGCCAGCATGGCGGGATCTTCGGCCAGTTTGCGCCCCGTCGGCAGCTTCAGCGACATCGCGTTGAGCGGCTTGCCGTCGACATACACCTCATAGTGCAGGTGCGGGCCGGTGGACGCGCCGGTCGAGCCGACATAGCCGATCACTTCGCCCTGGCGCACCTTGCGGCCCGATTTCACGCCCTTGGCATAGCGCGAGAGGTGGGCATAGGCGGTGTCATAGCCGCGCGTGTGCTTGATCTTGATGTAATTGCCATAGCCGCCATTCCAGCTCGCCCGCTGCACGGTGCCCGAGCCCGCCGCATAGACCGGCGTGCCGGTGGGGGCGGCAAAGTCAGTGCCCTTGTGCAGGCGTGTGTAGCCCGAGATCGGATGGCGCCGCGTGCCGAAATTGGACGAGATGCGCGCGCCATTGATCGGCGTCTTCATCAGGAATTTCGTAGCGCTCTCGCCCTTCTCGTCGAAATAGTCGCTGACGCCATCATCGCTCGGCGTGAAGCGATAGAAGCCGCGCTTCAGCGCCTTGCCGTCCAGCGCCGCATACAGCACCTCGCCATTGCGCACCGGATTGCCGCGCTCGTCCACGAAGGTCTCGAAGAAAATCTCGAACCGGTCGCCGGGGTGGATTTCCCGTTGAAAGTCAATGTCATAGGCAAAGGCGCTGGCAAAATCGACGACCTGCTGATCGCCCGCGCCCAGCTTCAGGGCGGCGTTATAGATCGAGCCGTCAATCTCTGCGGCCACCCGCTTGTAGCTCGGTTTCAGCTTTGCATTCAGCTGCGTGGCCTGCCACCCGCCTTCCAGCGTGCGCGTCACCAGCAGGCTGCGATCGGCGTCTGCCTTGATCGCCAGCGCGGTGAGGCGGCCATCTTCCACGAAGGTTTCCGCCTCAAGGCCGGGGCGCAGGCGCCGGTGATCGATCAGATCCTTGCTGTAGACTGCCTGCAGCGCCGCATTGGCTTCGCCCACAGGCGCGCCGAGCCGGTTGACCAGGCCCGTCAGCGTCTCGTTCCGCTCCAGCTTGCCTTCCGCCTTGACCAGCTGTTTGGGCGCTCCGACCACATCGACGGCGGACACAAGCCGCGCGGCCAGCGGCAGCGGTGTGGCCGCTTCGGCGGTCTGCACCATCGCGGCGTCCGGCCGCCCGGCCATCACGAGGCCGGCAATCGCCGAGGCAGACCCCAGCACGCCGAGCACGACAAGGCTTTTCATACCCTGCGAAAGATTGCGTTTCGGCGGGGTTGCCGGGGCGATGGGAAGGTCGTCCTGGGTCAAGCTTGGTATCCTGTCATTTGACGTCCCCCCGGCCGTTCAGGCTGGTACGTATATCGCTCGCCCTAAAACCGTCTCGCGATCAACTTAAAGATTCGAGAAGTTGGAACGTCTTAATTACATGCCACTTTAGGACTTTATGGCTTAGTAAAAGCAAGAAGCAAGCCGGTCGGACCAGTGAAACCAGTCGACTCTTCCGAGATGAGGCGCCTTTCGAAGGGGTCTATACCGCGCCCATGGGTATGGGCGCGCCGGTTAATACTGGGCTTTTTTCTGCTTCTTGTATTTTCCGTCATCCTGGTGTGGCTGCTGCGCAAACCGATTGCTGAACAGGCTCTGGACGCCTGGTGCGCCGACCGCGATCTGACCTGCGATGCGAAGTTCACCCAGATCGGTGCGGGCGGCGCCACGCTCACCGGCGTGCGTATCAGCGCTGGCGCGGATGTGCCCGCAGAGGCCCAGGAAGTGAGCGCCCGGCTCTCCTGGCCCGGTTTTTTCGTCCCGCGTATTGACGGCATTTCGATCACCGGTCTGGAAATGCGCGGCACGCTCGATCCCACGGGCCTGAAATTCTATGGGCTGGAGCGTCTGGCGGCGCCTACGGGCGGGGGCGGGGGCACAGCGCCGCCCATCGAGATCCGCGACGCCCGCATTTACCTTGAAACACCCTTTGGCCCGGCGGCGGCCACGCTGAATGTTTCCGGCGTCGTACCGGAAAACGCCACCGCGTCTCTCGCCCTCGATCCGGCCCGTCTGGCGCTCGGTGAGGCACGGATGGTGCTGGGCGAGGCGTTCCTTACTGCGCGCATCGTCGACGGGGCCGTCACGGGCGAGCTGCGTCTGGCTGCCGATGAGGCGCAGGCCAACGGACATTCTGCCTCGGGCTTCAGCCTGGCAGCCCAGGCGGCGTTCCCGCTCAGCGGAGAGGGCGCCACCTCGCTCGAATGGTCCGCGCGCCTTGCTGAAGGCACAGCGCCAGAGGCCAGCATTGCCGGCCTGCGCACGCGCGGGCGGGCGGAGTTTGACGCCCTGCCGGACATGTCGGCCAGCAGCGTGCTGGACGCGCTCACCCTGACGGTGGCGCAGGCCGAGTTTGACCAGGCCGAAGCCTCAGGCTGGCGCATCGGCCAGAGCCTCTTCTCGGCAGAGCTGGAAGGCGAGGGCGGGGTATTCCAGGGCCCGGTCTCGCTGGAGGCGGGCGCGCTTGCCGGCCCGCCCGGCACGGCACGGCAGCTGCGCCTCGCCGGAGACCTCGCCCGCACAGCAGACAAACGCATCGATTTTACCGGCGGCGTTCAGCTCAACGGCACGGCGCTGACAGCTGAAACGCTGGCCCCGGCCACCAATGCGCTGGCCCTGCCGGGCGTGCTTGCCGCTCACGGCGCCGAGCTGTCGGGCGCGCTCAGCCGCGCGGCCCAGGATTTTGACACCGCCTTTGGCCTGCGCGCAGCCTATCAGGACGGCGATCTGCGGGTCGAGGCCGATGGCCCCTCGGCGCTGGCGGCGGCGTCAGGTCTTCGCCTTGAGGCCAACGGGCCAGACGGCGGCAGCTGGCTGCGCGTGCAGGACCAGCAGGTGTTGATGAATGGCCGCCTCAGCCTCTCTGGCGGCGGCGCGCCAGACCTGTCAGCGGATATGGGCACGGCGACGCTCAGCGCAGACGCGCTCAGCCTGGAAGGCGCCGCCATCAGCCTCGCGCCCTGGTCAGCGGGCGGGCGCACGATTGCAGCAGAGCTGACTGCGCTCGATTTCTCGCGCCAGGCAGAGGGCTTCCAGGCCAAAGGGCAGGGCGACTTCACCCTCACCGGAGAACTCGAAGGCGTCACGCTTGAGCGCACCCGTCTCGCGGGCGGCCTCAGCGCGGTTCAGGATGCCTCGGGCCTGCGCGTGCAGGCTGATGGCGCCCCGTGCCTGCGGGTCACGTCAGACGGCATCGTGACCGGCGGCATCACCATTCCTGACGCGGCCTTTAACATCTGCCCGGCCGACGGGCGTTTCATCCGGCAGGGCGAGTCCCTTGCCGGGTCTGCGCGCCTCGGCGATCTCGACATTCCGATGCAGTTTTCCGGCGGGCAGGGCGTCATGGCCCTGCGCGGCGCGGCGGTTGACTGGACCTTGGCGAGCGGGTTCTCGATGCTGGTCAGCGCCGATACGCTCAGTATGCCGATGACGCTGGGCGAGAATACGCTCACCCTCGACAGCGGCGATCCGGAAATCCGCCTCGCCACAGGGGCCGGCCCCGTGCGGATCGTGGCCGGCCTCGGCCAGACCCAGTTTGGCGGCGGGCTCATCCCGGCAAATGTCTCGGCCGCCCATTTCGGCTTTGAGGGCACCAGCGCGCCGGGCGGTCTGTCAGGCGATGTCAGTGCCGATGGCGTGCGCATTGCCGATACGCTGGAAGACGCAATTTATGAGCCGGTCGTGGGTGATTTCACCGGCCGCATCGAAGGCCAGCGCCTTGTGGCGTCCGGCCCGTTCCGACTGGAAGCCTTCGGAACACAGATTGCCACCGCGAACGCCGACATCAACATCTTTGATCTTGATGGCACGGCCACCCTCAAATCCGAGCGCCTCGTCTTCGTGCCGGGCGGCGTCCAGCCGTCGATGATTTCGCGCCGGCTGGTCGGCCTCTTCACCAGCGCAGAGGGCGCGTTCACGGGCGACGCCGCATTCAAGATCACGGACGGGGATATTCAGGGAACGGCCGATCTCACGGTCACAGATTTCGGCTTTCAGACCACCCGCCTGGGCCGGGTTCAGGGCATCTCCGGCAAGGTCGCCTTCACCGACGTGATGAAGCTGACGACAGCGCCCGATCAGGAAATCACCATTGCCAGCGTCAATCCGGGCATTCCTTTCTCTGATGGTCAGGTTTTCTTCGGCCTCGATGAAGGCAAGACCCTGCGTCTCAGCTCGGTCACCTTTCCCTTTGCCGGGGGGCAGCTCGCCCTGGCGCCGCTGGACTGGTCATTGGGCGAAGTGACCGGCCAGCGGGTCGAGGTCACGGCCAGCAGCCTCAATCTCACCCAGCTGATCGAAGTGCTCAAACTGCCTGATACTGCCGCCGAAGGCACGGTCAGCGGGTCATTCCCGATCGAGTTCAGCCAGAACTCCGTCATCGTGCGCGACGCGCGCCTGATGGCCGATGGCGGCGGGCGTCTCTCCTATACCGGCGGCGCGGTAAACGCCGCCGCCGAAAACGATCCCACGGCGGCGATGGCTTTCAATGCCCTGCGCGATCTTGAATTCTATGTGCTGGAAGTCAGCCTTTCCGGCGATCTGGCAGACCGGATGCAGGCGGGCCTCGTGCTGGCTGGCCGCAATGTCCGCTCCGTCCCGGTCGGCGGGGCGATTACCATGCCGCCGGGCCAGGCGTTTGAATTCTCGATGAACTTCAACCTGCCGCTCGCACAGCTGATCGAGCAGGGGCTGCAATCGTCCAATGCCAGCGCCCTGATCGACCTGGCCACCCGGCCTGCCGAAGAGGTAGAGGCCGAGCCCGAATGACACTATCTGAACGAGGGGCAACAGTCCCTTCGATTGACGTTAAGAACGGGCATGTCATTGTCTGCCGGTAATATGAGGAGTTTCGCCTTATGAGGTTCAAGCCAGTCATACTTGCCGCGGCAGGGGCTATCGCCCTGTCGGCCTGCACGCACACCGTGAAGCTCGAGCCGTCGGACAAGCCCATCAAGATCGACCTCAACGTCAACATCACGCAGGAAGTGCGCATCAAGCTGGACCGTGAAGTCACGGACCTGATCGCGGACAACCCTGACCTGTTCTGATTGCCTGGGTCCCTAGGGGAGACACACATGACCACTATTCGTACTCTGATCCTTGGCCTGGTCCTGATGTTCGGCGGCGTTGCCGTCACGCAGGCCTCTGCGCAGGGCAACTCGCAGATCGAGACGGCCCGTTCCACAGGCGTCATCGGTGAGCGCATCGACGGCTATCTCGGCGTGGTCGGCTCCGCTGACGCTGAAATTGTCCGGCAGGTGCAGGACATCAACAACCGCCGCCGCGCGCTCTATGAAAAGACCGCTGGCGAAACCGGAACGACCGTTCAACAGGTCGCCCGCATCGCCGGTGAGAAACAACTCGCCGAACGCGTGAAACCCGGTGAGTATTACATGGACGCCACCGGCAGCTGGAAACAGAAATAGGCTTCGGCCTGAATTGGACCCCGGATAGGCACGCCCTGTCCGGGGTTTGTTGTTTCTTAGTCCTTCCCTGACCGCCCGGCGGCCCTAACTGTCCCAATCTGTCCTAAAGTGTCCCGGCCTGTCCGGTGTTTGACCCGATGTCTTTTCGCCTGATCCTCTGGATTGGCGGCGCCTTTGCCGCCCTCGCGCTCCTCCTCTGGGGCATCACCTTTTTATGGGGCAGCATGGGTATCGGCATGACCGGCCATGGCTGGTTTGCCTATATTCTGGGCGGGGTGCTGACCCTGGCCCTCTCCATCGGCCTGTTTCTGCTGACATTCCACAGCGCCCGCCATGGGCATGATGATATGGATGATCCCGGCGCCTGAAGCCGTGCCGCAATACAAGGCTGTTACCAGAGTGTCATCGCTCGTTTATTGACAGTCCCGGCGGCTCACCTGATCCTGCAGCGCAAGCTGACAACATACGGGCTGAACCAATGAACCTTGATCATGCGCGTTTCGCTGCATTTATCTCCGCGCGTCTCTGTCACGACATCGTCTCGCCGGCGGCGACCATGTCGCTGTCTCTGGAGATGCTCGACAGCCCTGGCAGTGCCGAGGAAAAGGAGCAGTCCGAACGCACCCTGCGCGAGGGCGCCCATGGCGTAACCGCCACGCTGCAATTCCTGCGCTACGCCTTCGGATCGATGGGCCTGCAGCCCGGAACGGCCGATGTCCACCAGTTCAAGAAGCTGACCGACGACTATCTGCGCTTCCAGAAGCCCAGCATTGACTGGGATCTGAGCACGCCGGTGCTGACCTTTGCCGAGGCCCGGCTGATCATGAACCTTGTCATGGTGTGCCTGACGGCCACCGTGCGCGGCGGTATCATCCACGTAAATGTGCGCGAGGATAACGGCGCCAAGACGCTCACCCTGACGTGCAAGGGCGACCGGCTGAAGCTGAAGGAAGACGTGGTCAAAGCCCTCAAGGGTGAGGAGCCCGAGCATGGCTGGCGCCCGGAAAACATCCAGCCGATGTTCGCCAAGCTGACTTGCGACAGCCTCGGCGGTACGCTGCATGCCCGCCAGGCGCCTGATGGCACCGTGGTGTTCATGGCCACCGGCCTCAAACCGCAAGCCTGAGGCCCGCCCGGTCAGGTTTTGTTAACCCGCTTCAGGCACGCATGAGGCTGGACCGCCCCTGTTTCTGCCAGTCCGGAGCCCTGCCGCCATGCGCACCTGCCTCGTTGTCGACGATTCCCGCGTAGTCCGGAAAGTTGCCTCCCGCATCGTCCGCGATCTCGGTTTCTCGGTCACCGAGGCAGGCGATGGCGCCGAAGCGTTGAAAATGTGCCGGGAATCCATGCCCGACGCGATCCTGCTGGACTGGAACATGCCGACCATGAACGGCATCGATTTCCTCCGCGCCCTGCGCCGGGAAGAGGGGGGCAAGGTGCCACGTATTGTGTTCTGTTCGATTGAAAATGATCCCGAACACATCAATGAAGCCCTGCGCTCCGGGGCGGATGAGTTCATCATGAAGCCATTTGATGCAGACATCCTGGAGAGCAAATTCGCTGAAGTCGGGCTGATCTGAAGCCTTTCTTAACAAAAAGCGGCCTAACGGTAACCTTTGGGGCGGACGCGCCTCGTGGCGGAGCAGGATATGCAGGAGACGGTGTTCAACGTGCTCGCAGACCTGGCCTTGAAGGCCACCGGTCAGGCAATCCCGCCGTCACGCGCCTACCTTATGGAGGCGCGCCTGTCGCCGCTGGCGCGCCGCGAGGGCTTCGGCTCGCTCGCTGATCTCGTTCACTGTCTTGAATCGCGCCAGAACGCGGTTTTCCGGAACGAAGTCGCCTCCGCGCTGCTCACCCATGACACCTGGTTTTTCCGGGAACGACCCGTCTTCGACACGGTAATCAACGCGATCCTGCCCGAGCGCCTCGATGCCACCCAGTCGGGGCGTCTGCGCGTCTGGTGTGCCGGCGGCAGCTCCGGCCAGGAGGCCTACTCCCTCGCCATGCTGCTGGAGGACGAGCCCGGCGCCAGTCTGCGCAGCGCCAAGATCGAGATCCTCTCAACCGATTATTGCAAATACTCGACCGAGAAGGCCCGCAACGGCGTCTATAACCACTACGAATCCCAGCGGGGCCTTTCGATCTTCCGGCTGATGAAACACTTCACTCGCACCGATGGCGGCGACTGGGCGGTAAACGATACGATCCGTTCCCGTGTCAGCTTCCGCCAGCACAATTTAATGGAAACTGCTTCCGGCCTGGGCAAGTTCGATCTGATCTTCTGCCGGCACGTTCTCTCGGGCATGTCCAAGTCCGCCCGCATGCGCGTCGCCGAAGTCCTCGCCGCCCAGATGTCGCCGGGCGCGGTCATCATCCTGGGGGAAGGGGAAAGCTTCCAGGGCCTCACCGAACTCCTCGAACCCGCCCGCGACATCCGCCAGGGCTGGGTCGCGGCTGGTACGGCGAATAGGGCGGCGGCGTGATCTGAGGCCAAAACCTCTCGCATCCGAAACAATCCTGCCCTATATCCCCCGCTTCCAACCAGCTGCTCCGGACCTTGACCCCGGTGGGAGTGAGAGATGACGATCGACACCGCTGCGTGGCCCGCTGGCCGCGTTAACTCGCTTGGGTTTGCCAAGCCCCCCCATGAAACCCGCGTTGTGGCGGCCATGTCTGGCGGCGTGGACAGCTCCGTTGTGGCCGCGATGCTGAAAGCCGAAGGCTATGACGTGATCGGCATCACGCTGCAGCTTTACGATCATGGCGCCGCCATCGAAAAGAAGGGCGCCTGCTGCGCGGGCCAGGACATTCACGACGCGCGCAATGTGTCCGACGCCATCGGCATTCCCCATTACGTGCTCGATTACGAATCCCGCTTCCGCGAGCAGGTCATGGAGGATTTTGCCGACACGTATCTGTCCGGCTCCACGCCCATCCCGTGCATCCGCTGCAATCAGACGGTCAAGTTTGCTGACCTCCTGGCCACGGCGAAGGAGCTGGGCGCCGATTGCCTCGCCACCGGCCACTACATCCGCCGCACGGACGGTCCGGAGGGGCCAGAGCTTCACCGCGCGCAGGATGCGAGCCGCGACCAGTCCTACTTCCTGTTCGCCACCACGCGCGCGCAGCTCGATTTCCTGCGCTTCCCGCTGGGGAGCCTTCCCAAGAGCGAAGTTCGCGAACTGGCGGAAAAATTCGCCCTGCAGGTGGCCGCCAAGCCCGACAGCCAGGACATCTGCTTCGTGCCCGATGGCTCCTACGCCAAGGTCGTTGAAAAGCTGCGCCCCGGTTCCGGGCGCGGGGGCGAGATCGTGCATCTTGATGGCCGCGTTCTGGGCAAGCATGAGGGCGTGATCCACTACACCATCGGCCAGCGCCGGGGCCTTGGCGTGGCGACCGGCGATCCGCTGTTCGTGGTGAAGATCGACGCGCCCGCGCGCCGGGTCATCGTTGGCCCGCGTGAGGCGCTGATGACGCGCGGCCTGCTGCTGGAAGAGCTTAACTGGCTGGGGCAGGGCAGCCTGGAAGAGGCCGCAACCCACGGCGCGCGCGTGCTGATCCGTGTGCGGTCAACCCGCCCGCCTGTGCCCGGGCGCCTCGGATATGAAGACGGCGTCCCGGCGGTGTTCTTCGACGCGCCCGAAGAAGGCGTCGCGCGCGGCCAGGCGGCTGTGCTCTACGACCTTGAAGGCAGCACCCGCATTCTCGGCGGCGGCTTCATCGCCCGGCCCTTGCCGGCCGATGAGCGCGTGGTGGCGGCGTAAGCGTCAGCTCAGCCTAGCCAGTCCGGCGCCGTCACGCCCTTGCTCGTGAAAGCGGGCGCCGGAAAACGCTCCAGCAGGCGCTCCACGATGATGTCGGCTACCCGCTCTGCCTCGCGCAGCGGTTCGTAGGACCACTGATCAAGCGAGCCAGTGAACCAGCGGGCCACGCCGCGCTGGATCAGGCTGTCATGCAGGCGGTCGAACTTGTCGGCGCGCCCTTCCAGCTTGGCGATATGCACCGGCAGGCCATGCCAGGCCGCTTCAGACAGCATGTTGGCGCTGTCTTCGGTGACGAGGGCGGCATTGGAGAAGAGAAGCCAGGCGAGATAGGGGTTTGGTCCGTCCTGCGGCCCGGCCCAGAAGGCGGCGCCGATGTCGCCCGCCATCTGCCGGAAGCGCGCCGCAATGGGCACCGGTGTGCGGCGTGAGGCGGTGAGCCGCAAACGCCAGCCATAGCTCGCAAGCTCGCGCATCTGGCCCTCCAGCCGGTCTGCCGCAGCTTGCGTAAAGGTATGAACCCGCGAGTCACCGCCCAGAACAACGATGGCAGAGTTTCGGGTTTCATCGGCAAGGCCCGCAAAGGCCTGCGCGGCTTCTTCCAGCGCTTCGGGCGAGAAATAGGCCGGCGAACCGACCGTGCGGATGACATTCGGGCCGGTTACGGCGTCATGCTCGGGCACGACGAGCAGGTCGAAGTTTGACGGGGCTACATGCGGATCGAGGATCTGCACGGTGAGGGTCTGTCCGCCTGAGGCGGCGCGCGCATAACGGGTGAGCGAGGCCGAGCGGCGCCCCGCCCCGATCCATACGGTCGGCCAGGGGGCAACCAGTGATGGCCTCTGCGCCTTGGGCAATGCCTGCAAGGGCGATGGCAGCCGGTCGGCGGGCAGCCAGCGCCACGGCGCGCGGGGTGTCAGCACAAGGGGCTCCTGCCGGTGAGCTTGCCCGGCGATATGCGCAATGCGCACCCAGCGGTCCATTGCGCCCAAAGCGGACGTCAGCGCACGCACCTGCGCGGCATTTCCGGCGCGGCCATCCGAAACCGCCCAGACAGACGGTCCGAGCGACCCCATGCCTTTGATCCTTACTTGTAAACGACCTTGATAACCTCATAGGCGCGGGCGCCGGCGGGCGCGGCTACTTCGGCCTCGTCGCCTTCTTCCTTGCCGATCAGTGCGCGGGCGATAGGGGAGGTGACAGAGATCTTGCCCTGTTTCACATCCGCTTCGTCCTCGCCCACGATCTTGTAGGTCTGCTCGTCTTCGGTGTCGACATCCGCAATGGTTACAGTTGCACCAAAGCGCACTTTCGAGCCGCCCAGCTTGGACACATCGATCACGTCAGCGCGCGCCAGCTTGTCGTCCAGCTCGCTGATACGGCCTTCGATGAAGCTCTGCTTCTCCTTGGCCGCGTGATATTCGGCGTTCTCCGACAGGTCGCCATGCGAGCGGGCTTCGGAAATTGCCGCAATGATGCTTGGGCGCTCAACGGATTTGAGCACCTTCAGTTCAGCCTGAAGCGCGGCATGCCCTTCGGCGGTCATCGGAATGCGTTCCATCGAAAATTCCCTTACTCACAGCGGCAAAAAGCGTTGTCGCAAAAACCAAGGGCGTCAAGTGGTGGCCGATCAGGCGCTTTGCAAGGCGCGCACGGAGATTTCCTGTGATTTCATGCTGGCGATGGCCTTCACCGCCGCCAGCGACGCGGCAAGCGTTGTGAAGTAAGGAATTTTCCGCGCAACGGCCGTCCGGCGAATGGACCCAGAGTCTGACAGGGACGCGGCGCCCTCTGTTGTGTTGAACACCAGCTGCACGTCGCCATTGATCATCGCATCGACAATATGGGGCTGGCCTTCGAGCACCTTGTTGACCCGTTTGACGGGAATGCCCTTCGATTCGAGGTGTGTGGCCGTGCCGCTGGTCGCCAGAATGGTGAAGCCCTGCTCGACGAGGCCGCGGGCGGCTTCTTCGGCGCCCTTCTTGTCGCTGTCGCGCACGGAGATGAACACCGTGCCTTCAGCCGGCAGGCGGATGCCCCCGCCCAGCTGGCTCTTGAGGAAGGCCATGCCGAAATCATCGTCCCAGCCCATGACTTCGCCGGTCGAGCGCATTTCCGGGCCAAGCTGGGGGTCAACGCCGGGGAAGCGGGCAAACGGGAACACCGCTTCCTTGATCGCAATCCGGCGCGGGCGGGCGTTGGACAGGTCAAAGCTGGAGAGAGCTTCACCGGCCATCACCTTGGCGGCGATGGCGGCAATCGGCGCGCCGACAGCCTTGGCCACGAAGGGCACCGTGCGGCTGGCGCGCGGGTTGGCTTCGAGCACATAGATTTCCTCACCCTTGACCGCGAACTGAATGTTGATCAGCCCCCGGACATTGAGCGCCATGGCGAGCTGGGCGGCCTGTTCGCCCAAGCGCTTCTGCAAGTCCTGGGAGAGGGTGAAGGGCGGCAGGGCGCAGGCGGAGTCGCCCGAATGCACGCCGGCTTCCTCGATATGCTCCATGATGCCGGCCACATGCACGGTCTTGCCGTCGCAGATCGCGTCGACATCCACCTCAATGGCGTCGGAGAGATACCGGTCGATGAAGAGGGAGGCGTCGCCCGAGACGCGCAGCGCCTCGGCGGCGAACTTGCGGAGGTCTTCATCATTGCGCGCGATTTCCATCGCCCGGCCGCCCAGCACGAAGGAGGGTCGCAGCATGACCGGATAGCCGATTTCGTTGGCTTTCACTTCGGCTTCTTCAACGCTGCGCGCAACTCGCGAGGGCGCCTGCTGAATGCCGAGCTTGTCGAGCAGGGCGGCAAACTGTTCGCGGTCCTCTGCCAGGTCGATGGAGGCCGGGCTGGTGCCGAGAATGGGCACCTGTTCTTCAAACAGCGGACCAGCAAGTTTCAGCGGCGTCTGGCCGCCAAACTGCACGATCACGCCGGCCAGCTCGCCGGCCGATTGTTCCACATGGATGATCTCGAGCACATGCTCGATGGTCAGCGGTTCGAAATAGAGGCGGTCAGAGGTATCATAGTCCGTAGACACCGTTTCCGGGTTACAGTTGACCATGATGGATTCGATGCCGAGGTCTTCCATCGCGAAGGCCGCATGGCAGCAGCAATAGTCAAACTCGATGCCCTGGCCGATACGGTTGGGTCCGCCTCCCAGAATAATCGCTTTCTTGCGAGAGGAAGGCCCCGCTTCACACTCCGCGGCCGCCTGGCCGAAGGGCGCGTGTTCGTAAGTCGAATAAAGATAAGGCGTTTTGGCCGCAAATTCGGCCGCGCACGTATCAATGCGCTTATAGACGGGCCGCACGCCAAGTGCATGGCGATGGGCGCGCACGCCGTCTTCGGTGTTGCCGGTCAGCTCTGCCAGGCGCTTGTCGGAGAAGCCCATGGCCTTGATCTCGGTCATGCTGGCCAGGTTGCCCGGCAGGCCATTGGCCAGGATCAGGGCTTCTGTCTTCACGATCTCCTCGATCTGGCGGAGGAACCACGGATCGAAAGATGTGACAGCCTGCACGTCCTCGACACTGAGGCCCATGCGGAACGCCTGGGCGATAACGCGCAGACGGTCGGGCGACTGGATGCCGAGGGCCTGGCGCAGCGCGCTCTCATTTTCAAACGGCAGCTCGTTAAGACCGGAAAGCCCGGTCTCCAGCGAGCAGAGCGCTTTCTGAAGGCTTTCCTGGAAGCTGCGGCCGATGGCCATTGCTTCGCCTACGGACTTCATCGCGGTCGTGAGGATGGGCTCAGCGCCCTTGTATTTCTCAAACGCAAAGCGCGGGATCTTGGTGACGACATAATCAATCGTCGGCTCGAAGGAGGCAGGCGTGACGCCGGTAATGTCATTGTCGAGTTCGTCGAGCGTGTAGCCGACGGCGAGCTTGGCCGCGATCTTGGCAATCGGGAAACCGGTCGCCTTGGAGGCCAGCGCCGAGGAGCGCGATACGCGCGGGTTCATCTCGATGACGATCAGGCGGCCGTCCTTGGGGTTCACGGCGAACTGCACGTTCGAGCCGCCGGTCTCCACGCCAATCTCGCGCAGCACCGCGATCGAGGCGTTGCGCATCACCTGGTATTCCTTGTCCGTCAGCGTCAGGGCCGGGGCCACGGTGATGGAGTCGCCGGTATGCACGCCCATCGGGTCAATGTTCTCGATCGAGCAGATGATGATGCAGTTGTCGGCCGTGTCGCGCACAACCTCCATCTCATACTCTTTCCAGCCGAGCAGGCTCTCATCGATCAGGATCTGCGCGTTGGGCGAGGCGGCAAGGCCCGAGCGGCAGATTTCTTCATATTCCTCGACATTGTAGGCGATGCCCCCGCCTGTACCGCCGAGCGTGAAGGCCGGGCGGATAATGGCGGGCAGGCCGACCGTCTCCAGCGCGTCCATCGCCTGCCGCAGGCCGGTGATGCGGTCATAGGATTTGATCTTGCCGTCTTCTCCGCGGATTTCCGGGGAGGCGATGATCGCCGCGCGCGGATTTTCGAGGCCGAGGCGGTCCATCGCCTCGCGGAAGAGCTTGCGGTCCTCGGCCATCTCGATGGCTTCCGCCTTCGCGCCGATCAGCTCGACGCCGTATTTCTCCAGGATGCCAGCATAGTGCAGATCCAGCGCGCAGTTCAGCGCCGTCTGCCCGCCCATGGTCGGCAGCAGCGCATCCGGGCGCTCGGCGGCGATGATCTTCTCCACCACTTCAGGCAGGATCGGCTCGATATAGGTTGCGTCCGCCAGCTCCGGATCGGTCATGATGGTGGCGGGGTTGGAGTTCACCAGGATCACCCGGTAACCCTCTGCCTTCAGGGCTTTGACGGCCTGAACCCCGGAATAATCAAACTCGCAGGCCTGGCCGATAATGATCGGGCCGGCGCCAATGACAAGGATCGAGGAGATGTCGGTGCGCTTGGGCATGGGTTCGTGGTCTCCTCACAGGCGGTCAAACGGCTGCCCGATAGCAGGGAGTCGGGCGCGGGGGCAAGGCGCAAGGTGCGTGGAACACCCCCGATACAGGGGGAAGCACGCTGCCTTGCGCGGTGCTACGGGCTGTAGCGAAGGAAATCCAGATGAAACGCTCTGCGCGCGTGCCTATTCTGCCCTGTCTTATCGCCGCACTGCCCGTGTGGCTCGCCGCATGCGCGAGCGATCTGGCGCAGGGATACCGCTCCACACCGGACTATCCGGCCTATTCAGCCGCCACCTGCACCAGCGTTACCGCCACCCAGGCGCTGAACGAGGCGGCCGAAAATGATGTCGAGCGGGGCACAGGCATGAACCTCAAGGGCACGGGCCCAAGCGGGGATGACATGTTCGGCGGGCTTCTGATGGCCTTTGTGTTTGCGCTGGCCGAGGAGCGCCCGCCGGGCCTCTCCGACGCCTGCGCCGGGGTCGGCGCCGCCCAGGCGGCCTCTACCCGCCGTGAGGGTTACTGACGCCTGCCATGCAGCCCCAAATCGAGATCTCAGGAGAGACACCCATGCAAACCCCGCCCAACCTGTTCATCCTCTACACGCTGAAACAAGGTGTCAGCCCGCAAGCGTTCGAGGACTGGGTGATCACCACCGACCAGCCCGCGATGCGCAGCCTCGCCCGCGTCCAGTCTTTCCGCACCTACCGGGCCGAACGCCTGCTGATGGGGGAGGGCGCGCCCGGAATTTCATACATCGAAGCCTTCGCCATCCCTGACCTTGAAGGCTTCACCGCCGAGGACATGGCCGGCGAAACGGTCCAGTCCATCATGGGCGCCTTCATGGGCTTTGCCGATGCGCCCCAGTTCATCGTGGTCTCGGAAATAAAATAGCCCCTGTCTGACCTGATCGGGGGGTAGCGGCGGGCGCAAAAAGCCAGCAATGCTGCGTCCCGGTTCCGGAGAGTTTCTGATGCGACATGTCCTGAAGTCCGCCCTGTGTGCCGCCGCGGTGTTCGCGGGCGCCGCCCTTCCGGCGGTTGCCGACGACGCGACCTGCGAGACGGAAAAGCTGCGCGGCGCGCTTGAGGCTGTTCAGTCGGTCATAAAGGATGGCACGACCCTGTCGGTCTACGTTCCGCAGATGGACAGCTACGTAAAGGATTGCCCCAATCAGGCCTGGATCAATGTTCTGGGCGGCGAGCTTGATCTGATGGTCTTCAGGGGCTTGCGCAACGCCAATGGCGGGGTGCCAACCCAGGACGCCGTCAATTATCTCCTCCGCGCCTTTCTCCGCTCGGACGTGTTTTATGCGGGTCCGGACGAGACGCGCAACGGCCGCTACGACGTCGCCACCAGCCACAGCTTCTACAACAGGCTTGAATACAGTGTTGCCTCCAACAGCCGCCGCGCGATCATTGACGAGCTGGCGACGCTGGCACTGGCGGGCACCGTCCACCCCTACCTTTCCGGCAAGGCGCCGCTGGAATGCAAAGGGTGGCTGACCAGCGACGCGCAGAACATCTCCTATGATATTGATGAAGCGGCCGACAAGGTGCTGCTGCCTTTTGTGGAGGCCGCCGCCGAGGCCTGCCGGAGCGCGGCAACGCGTTCAGACAAGTTACCGCTCTCTCTGCTGGCCAAGACCTATATCCGCCTGGTTGACAAAGGCGTGGTGAGTGATCCGGGCGAAGTCGAAAGCATGCTGCTGGCGGCTGAAAAAGACGCCAGGGAGTATCTTGGTAAGGATGAATTTCACACGTTCTATTTTGATGAGAGCGACGTCAACAAGCTGAAGAGCCTTCTACGAAAATATGGCGTCCATACCGGTCCCGGCGAGGCGGTGATTGATCGCGCCTTGTGGTTCACCGCGGAATATATCGGCAGCGAAGCGGCCATACGCTCCATCGTCTATTCGCTGGACGATTACTGGACGCCGCTCGCCGCGGGCGACACCGATGCGTCTAAAGAAGACGTCGCCAAAGCCCGCAACCGTATGACGGCATACGTGCTTGAGCTGAACAAGGAAGGCGCCGCCGCCGGCTTCAAGGATGAGACCAGCGCCATGCTGCGTGAGGCCGTCACCGCTTTTCACAAGCGTGAGATCGTCTCCCCGAAGATGGAGGGCCGCACGGACATGCCCTCCTGGCTCTATGACATCGTGATCCGGATACTGACGCCGGTGCCGACTGCCGCGCCACAGTAATCAGCAGGCAAACCAAAAGCCCGGCATCATCCTGAGATGAGCCGGGCTTTCGTCACTTCCGGGAGGAGGTGAGTTACCAGTTACGCGAGTCGTTGGGGTAACGGTCGCGGGCATCCACAACGCCGTCACCATCGGTGTCGTAATTGTATGGATCGTAATTGTCCGGGCGGTTATCACCGCCGCAATCGCCTGCTTTGTTACAGCCGCGCATCGCGCCTGCTACGCCGCCGACAGCTGCGCCGATTGCAGCCCCGCGTGTTGCGTCGCCATCGCCGACATTGTTGCCGATCGCTGCGCCGGCTGCTGCGCCAAGGGCTGCGCCGCCAACAGCGTTACGTTCTGCAGTGCCCGACGATGTGCAGGCGGCCATTGCAAGCGCGCTGGCACCAATCGCGGCAAATTTGAGATATCCAATCATGGGTCGTTCCTTTCCTGTCCGATGGGAAGGAAACGTGCCGGCGCGGGGTTGGTTCCGGCAAATTTTTCGTAAGGTTCAGCTCCAGCGCTTGGAGGTGCGCTGGCTGATCAGGTCCACTTCGCCTTTTTCGGCGCCATTATAGCCGGTCACGGCGTCGGCGACGAAGGGGTTGTCCTGGCGTTCCTGCCCGAAAGTGGAGAGGGGGCCGTGGCCGGGCACAAAGCGCATGTCATCGCCCAGCGGCCAGAGTTTCTGGGTGATGGAATCGATCAGCTGCTGATGATTGCCGCGCGGGAAATCCGTGCGCCCGACCGAGCCACGGAACAGAACATCGCCGACAAAGGCCAGCGCGCCTTCGGGATGATAGATCACCACATGGCCCGGCGTATGGCCGGGGCAGTGGGCCACGCCGAACTTGTTGCCGGCCAGCTCCAGCACATCGCCATCATCCAGATACCGGTCCGGTGTCACATTCTTCCCGTCGCGGATGCCATACCTGGCGCCGCTGGCTTCCACTTCGTCCAGCAGCCACTGGTCGTCCTTGTGGGGTCCGATGATCGGGCAGCCGGTGCGATCCTTCACCGCCATGGCGGCGCCCACATGGTCCAGGTGGCCATGCGTCAGCCAGACGGCGACGATCTTCACGCCGAAATGATCGGCCGCCTGCATCAGCTTGTCGATCTCCCCGCCGGGGTCCACGAACACGCCTTCCATGGTCTGGGTAGACCATATCATCGACGTATTCTGTTGCAGCGGGGTCACCGGAATGATCCGGATCTCGAGTTTCGGGGCGGGGGTCTGCTCGGTCATGTGGGAAACATAGCGATCCCGGCCTTTGGCGCAATGCGGCGTGTCCTGTCTTTTCGCTCGCCAGACGCTGGGTTAACTGGTTTGTTAGCCACCTTTTCAGGAGCGCAAACGATGCAGCCACCCCAGCAACCGATCCGCGCCAATGGCCTCGGCGATCTTGTCGGCGGGCGCGGCGGCATCATTCTGATCGCCCTGATCGGCCTGTTCATCTACTGGCAGTCAAACCAGAAAGAGGTGCCCTTCGCGCCCGGCAAGAAGCAGTTCAACACCCTGTCGGTCGCGCAGGAGATCAAGCTGGGCGAGGAATCCTATCTTCAGATCCTTCAGCAGGAGCAGGGGCAGGGCAACACGGTTCTCTGCGCCGATGAGGCGAGCTGTCAGGGAGACGCCCGTGTGCTGACGGAAAAGGTGCGCGCCATCGGCACGCGCCTGCAACGCGCGGCGCTGGAGCTGGAAAACGATTACCGCACCGAGGGCTATGACATGCCCGGCGTGGTGGAGCAGTTCGACTGGACCTATTATGTCGTCGACTCGCCCACGCCCAACGCCTTCTGCCTGCCGGGCGGCTATGTGGCAGTCTATACCGGCATCCTCGATATCACTGGCAACTATGACGGCCTCGTCACGCTCGATGATGTTGCCGACGAGAACAAGCTTGCCGTCGTCATGGGTCATGAAATCGGCCACGCCCTCGCCCATCACGGCGCCGCGCGGATGAGCACCCAGCAGATGATGCAGATCGGCCAGGTCGCGCTCGCCGTGGGGGTAGGGGATATGGACGCCGGCCAGCGGCTGGCGGTGCTTCAGGCGTTTGGTGTTGCCGCCCAGGGCGGCTTCCTAGCCTTCTCGCGCGATCATGAAACACAGGCTGACAAGATCGGCCTCGATCTGCTCGTGCGCGCCTGTTACGATCCCCGCCAGGCGCCCGAACTCTGGGAGCGGATGGGCGAGATTGGCGAAGGCCAGCGCCCCCCCGAATGGATGAGCACCCACCCGGCCTCTGAAACCCGCGCTGAAAACTTCCGCAAATGGATGCCGGACGCCATCGCGGAATATGAGCGCCGCTGTGGCGCGCTCGATTAAAAACGGCCCCCGCAGCAAAGCGAGGGCCGCAAAGGGCCATTCCCCAACGTGGAAAAGCGCGACCTTGGGAGCTGCGCCTTTCGCCCTTTGAATCTGAGTAGCTAGGTCAACCTGAACTTCAGGCAACACTGCCGGCGCAAGGCGATCAGAGGGGTGCGGAAAAGCGCGCGCCTGAACTCAGCGCAAAAAAAAAGCCGCGAAGCCTCCTCCTCCCGAAGCGCTTCGCGGCTGTCCAATGCAGTCCGTGCCGTCCACCGGCGTCACCCAGCCTGCAGTGTTCAAGTGAGCAGCGTAGGTCTTTTGAAAGACCCGCAACCAAAAAAGGTTACCCTTTTTACATACCACTGGTATGATCGTGCGCAAGAGGTGTGGGGATGCCGAAACGCACAAAAGAGCAGGCCGCTGAAACGCGCGAGTCTTTACTCAGCGCCGCTAGAGAATCTTTTGCAAATCAAGGGTTTGCTGCCACAAGCGTGGCGACAGTAGCCGCTGCAGCGGGCACAACCAAGGGCGCACTGTTTCATTATTTTAGCAGTAAGGAGGCCCTGTTCCTCGAAGTTTGGACGGCCCTTCAGCTGGAAATGGACGCCGCGGCCCGAGAGGCAGCAAAGGCGGCCCGGTCGGGAACGGACCCCTATGCGGCCTTCCTCGCGGGCTGCCGGGTCTATCTCGAATGGGCCACCCGGCCCGATTACCAGACCATTGTCCTTGTCGACGGCCCCTCGGTCCTTGGCATGGCCCGCTGGCATGAACTCGACTTCCAGCTCGGCATGAACAACATGACCCAGGGCGCCGCCTATCTCGCCCGCCAGGGCCTGCTGGCCGAAGACCGTGTCCGACCCGCCGCCGTCCTCCTTCAGGCGGCGCTCAATGGCGCGGGCTTTGCCCTCTCCTCCAGCTACCGCGATGTGACCGTCAACGAGCTGTTCACCACCTTCGAGCAGATCCTGCGCGGCCTGCGTTAAATGGCATAGACTTCGCGCAACGATCCCAGTGCGCGGGGTTTATTATGCGGCGGAAAGCCGATACGGGTCACCGCGAAAGAAACGGAAGGCCCTCTCCTCATGTCTCATTTCTCGCCCCTCTCCACGCTCCCGCCGGATGCGCTCCTCGGGCTCATGACGGCATACCGCGCCGATGAGCGCAGTGAAAAATTCGATCTCGGCGTCGGTGTCTACAAGGACGAGAATGGCGAAACCCCGATCCTCTCGGCGGTGCGCAAGGCCGAGGCCAAGATGCTCGCGGCGCAGACCACGAAGGTCTACGAAGGCCCGCGCGGCAATACCGATTTCTGCGCCCATATCGAAAAGTTCGTGTTCGGCAAGGACCATCCGGCGCTGGCCGAAAACCGCGTCCTCTCCTTCACGTCTCCGGGTGGCTGCGGCGCGCTCTTTCTCGGCGTCGGCCTGATGCGCCGCATGGGCACGCGCCGCGTCTGGGTCTCGCGGCCCACTTGGCCAAACCACCCCAACGTCGTCAAATCCCTGGGCCTGGACGTGAAGGAATACACCTATTCGCGTGACGGCGCCTTCTACCGTCTCGGCGCGCTGGCTGACCTCTCGACCGCAGAGCGTGGCGATGGCATCATCATCCAGGGCCCCTGCCACAACCCCACCGGAATCGATCCGTCAACGGAAGACTGGCGCGAGCTTGGAAAGCTCTGCAAGGATAAGGGCATCATCGCGCTGCTCGATGTCGCCTATCACGGCTTCGCCTCGGGCCTTGACCGGGACATGGACGGCGTGCGCGCCTTCATTGATGAGGCGGGCGAGGCACTGATCTCCTATTCCTGCTCGAAGAACTTTGGTCTCTACCGGGAACGCACGGGCTGCTTCCTCGCCGTTGGCGCAGAAGCAGAAGGCATCGCGGCGGCCACCACGCATGTGGCCGATATGGGCCGCGCGACCTGGTCTATGCCGCCGTCGCATGGCGCAGGCATCGTCGCCACCATTCTGGACGATCCGGACCTGCGCGCCGAATGGGAGACGGAGCTTTCCGCCATGCGCACACGGATGATCGGTCTGCGCGAAGCGCTCTCTGACGCCCTCGTCAGCCATTCGGGATCAAACCTGCTGGCGGCCCTCAAGACGCAGAACGGCATGTTCTCCCAACTGCCGATCTCGGCCGAAGACACCGCCAAGGCCCGCGAAGCAGACGGCATCTACATGCCGTCTTCCGGCCGCATCAATATCGCCGGGCTTCACCCAAGTGACATTCCGCGCCTCGCGGAAATCCTGGCGGGCTATCTGGTCTAGACACCCCATTCATCCCCGCCTTCGCGGGGATGAACGGAAATTTCAGACTTACACGCCCTCAACAAAAATAACCCGGTAATCTGCCGCCTGATAGCGGTGCGCGCGGGCCTCTTTATAGGCCGGGCTGTCATACCAGGCTTTGGCCTCGGGCATTGAAGGGAAGGAGAGGATCACCACGCCATCGGCGTCGGCCCCTTCGGTCACTTCATGCTTGCCGTAAAAGGCCAGCGGCGTGATCTGGTGGTCGCCGCGTGCATCGCCTGCCGCTTTGGCATAGCGGGCCATCGCCTCTTCATCGCGCAGTTTTTCGCGGATCAGGATAATGTAGGCTGCCATCTGGTATCTCCCCGTGTTTGTGACGGGGCACCTTCAGCGGGCCGGGCCGATCTTGTAAATCCCTGCCGTTGGGGCGCTCAGACGGTAAGGCCCTTCGGCGCCAGCGCTTCAAGGTCGCCCAGCATTTCCGGCGGCGCGGGAATAGCCTTACGCGCGTCGAGATCCAGCGTGATGGCGACGGCTTCACAGGTGGCCCATGCCATGCCCGTTTCCGGGTTCATCACCCAATGGACCAGCGAGTGCGTCTTGCCCTCAACTTTGCCGAGCGATGTGTGCACGGTGTAGAGATCGCTGGCGCGCGGCAGGCGGTGATAGCGCAGGCGGTATTCCAGAACGGCCGCGCCCATGCGCTTGCCCCCGGCAGTCTCCGCTACCTTCTGGCGCCATTCATAAAGCAGGTTGGGCACCGAGTCCGAAATGCGCCCGATAAACCAGGAGGGCTCCATCCATCCGTGTGCGCCGCAATGGCCGGGCGGAACAGCGCCCATGCCGATCTGGCGCACGCCCGCCGCGTTCACCTTCTCCATCGTGATTTCAGAATAGGGCAGGCCCGGCGCATCGGGATCGAAACTGCGCGGCAGGGCTTCTTCCGGTGTCGTGCCGATCAGGCCCTCCATCTTCTGGCGGGTCTTGGCCGTCCAGGGGAAGGGCTCGCCTTCGGCAGTGTCGATATGGGCAATCCGCGTGCGGAAGGCCGCTGCGAGGCGGCCGTCGCCATGGCGCAGTTCCTGATAGATCACCGCGTCATGTTCGCCGATTTCCAGCACGCAGCCCTGCATGGCCAGCGGCCGGCCGGGCAGCACTTCGCGCACAAAGCGGATATGCTGGTCCACGGGCACAAGCGTCGATGGCCCACTCGGACGGAAGGCTTCGGGCAGGCCAAGATGGCTCGCCAGCGCGATCATGCCTTCCAGCTGTTTCTCGACATAGACGCGCACATTCATGTGCCCCATCTCATCGCAGTCCCACTGGTTACAGCTACCCTGCCAGAGTGGGATCATGCGTTACATCTCCTGCAGCGCCCGCGCACTTCGATCACGGCGCGGGTCATCTGGAAGCCTGCGGCTTCTGTTTCCTGTCTGAGCGCCTGGCTGGTGGCCACGGCATGAAGTTCTTCGGCGTTCTGGCAGATCTCGCAGATCAGGAAAACCGCCGAATGATTGTGGCTTGTATGCCCGCACGCCACATAGGCGTTGAGGCTTTCGATCTTGTGGACGAGGCCGGTCTCCTGAAGGAAATCCAGCGCGCGATAAATCGTCGGCGGCTTGGCCGCGCCTTCCCCGTCCAGATTGGCCAGAAGGTCATAGGCTTTGGCCGGGCCGTCATTTTCCAGCAGCAGGCGCAGCACCTTGCGGCGGATGCGCGTCATCCGCTGGCCCTTGCGAACCACCAGAGCTTCGGCCTCTGCAAGGAAGGCGTCCGCGTCCTGCGGGGCGCAGGGCGTGTTGGCAGAACCATGATCGTGGGCGTGTGAATGGGCCATTCCCCTAATGTCTGGTGTTTTGAGACGAATGTGAAGGGGGATCACCGCAAGAGGCACTGGACGGTGTCTGCAAATCACCTGAGATTCAGCGCTGTGCCGCAGTAATCGTAGCGTGGAGGATTGGCCGGGATGCAATTGTCGGAGCGGGAAGGGCTTGAGCTCTGGCGGAAATCGGTCACGGCCTCGGTGCGTTCGGATGCGCCAGACCTCACCGCGCGCCAGCAGGCAGTCCTCATGACCATCGCGCTGACCCCCGGCCCGCACACCGTGCGGGGCCTTGCCGAACATCTGGGCATCGCCAAGCCGGCTGTCACCCGTGCGCTCGATGCTCTGGAACGTCTCGATTTCATTCGCCGCCTGCCCGACGACACAGACCTGCGCTCGATCTTCGTTGAACGCACGCCGGAAGGCATGAGCTACCTGCGCGCCTTCGCCCGGCTTGTGCTGGCGGCCGCTTCCGGTGAAGAAACGGGCTCGGGCAAGCCGCCGCGCCGCAACTCTGCGGTCGCCTGAGGCGGGCTGCCCGTTAGGGAGGCCCTCTGCCATGCCGGAATTCAATGATCCGCGCCTTGCCCGCCCAGAGGGCGCTGGCACGGCGTTTCAGGTCAGCGCTGGCGCCACCGCGATCCGGGAGATCCCTGCACCCGACGGCCGCGCCGTAACCTTTGCCCTGCATGGGGAAGTGGTCGATGTGTTCCGGGAGGAGGGGGAGTTCGGCCTCGTCCAGTGCCGGCGAGACCGGTATACCGGCTGGGCGCTCATGGAGGCGCTCTCGGCCCCGGTCATGGCGCCGACGCACAAGGTGTCAGCCCTGCGCACCTATGCCTTCTCGGAGCCCGACATCAAATCCGCCCCGCATTTCATGCTCAGTCTGGGCGCGCGGGTCGTGGCCACCGGCCGGAAGGAAGGCGCCCTGATCGAATGCGTGCGGGCGGGGTGGGTTCCGCAAGGCCACCTGGCGCCGCTCGATCAGTTCGAACCAGACCCCGCAGGCGTCGCCCTGCGCTTCCTGGAGGCCCCTTACCTGTGGGGCGGGCGGGAGAGCCTGGGGCTGGACTGTACCGGCCTCACCCAGCAGGCATTTGAAGCCTGCGGTGTCCTCCTGCCGCGCGATTCTGACATGCAGCTTGCCTGGGCTGGCACGGAAGTGTCCGGTTTTGTCCAGGTTTGTCCTGAAAGTGTCAGCCTGTGTCGCGGTGATCTCGTCTTCTGGCGCGATCATGTCGGCATCCTGACTGCGCCTGACACGCTCCTTCACGCCAACGCCTACCATATGAAGGTCGCGCAGGAGCCTCTGGCCGAAGCCATTGAAAGAATTGAGAAATCTACCGGTCCCGTCCTGTCTGTGCGCCGCATCGACCTCGCCGCAGACCGCGCAAAAATCCCGGACTGGCTCAGCGCCTGAATTCCAGAACCCTGTTTTTCCAAAGAAAAACCCCGGCCAGGGCCGGGGTTTAAATTCTGATCGAAATTTTGAACCCCGACTTACTCGGCAGGGGCTTCTTCAGCGGGCGCTTCGGTAGGCGCCTCCTCGGTGGCGGGGGCTTCCTCTGCCGGAGCAGCGCCCTCTTCAGCCGCCGCCGGGGCCGCTTCGCCTTCGGCTGGAACTGCAGCGCCGTCAGCAGGTGCCGCCTCGCCTTCAACCGCTTCACCTTCAGCTGGAACAGCCTCGTCACCGGCCTCTTCAGCAGCTGGCAGCGGCTCCGGGAATGCCGGTGCGTTCTCGGTATTGGCCGCCAGATAAGCGATCACCGCCGCCCGGTCCGTATCGCGGCGAATACCCGCAAACGACATCGACGTACCCCGAACATAAGCGCTCGGATTGTTGATCCACTCATTCAGGTTCTCGTAGGTCCAGCTGCCTTCTGCGTTGGAAAGCGCGCCGGAATAAGCAAATCCGGCGATATGGGCTTTGTCGGCGCCCACAGTGTTGTGCAGGTTCGGGCCGGTGCCGTTTGCGCCGCCAGCATTGATGGTGTGGCAGGTCGAGCACTGGCTCGCGAACAGGCGTTCACCGCGGGTCAGGTCCGCGCTGGCAAGGGCAGCGCCAAGGTCAAACACCTCTTCTGCTGCATCCGCGCCTGCGCCCGCCGCTTCAGCGACTTCAACGCAATAGTGGAACTGCTGGCACATCTTTTCCGAAAGCGTTGTGGCCTCGGCTTCCTCGCCGTGATGGCCTGCGCCGCTGGCGAACACCACGTTCGGAAGCTGCATGAGGAACATGATGCCGAGCGCGCTTGCGAGCACCGCTCCGATGATCTTGTTGAGACCGAGCTCTCCCATGGGGCATTCCTTCGAATCTATGGCGTTATTCTGTCTTGGCGGGCGCCTTTTGGCACGCTAACCGGGTGCGCACAATATAAAGGGTGCCTCTCCAGGGCGCTTCCCCCCGTACTCGCGGCGATCAGACGCATGCCGGGGCCATTCAATACAGGGATTTTCGGAATGACCAGCAAAATAGCCTATCAGGGCGAACCCGGCGCGAACTCGCATATTGCCTGCGGCGAAGCGTTTCCGGGCTTTGAGCCGATGGCATGCCGGACGTTCGAGGATTGCTTCATCGCCGTGGAGCGGGGCGAGGCCGAGCTTGCCATGATCCCGGTCGAAAATACCATCGCCGGCCGGGTGGGCGACATTCACTATCTGCTGCCCACCACTCAGTTGCACATCACCGGCGAATACTACCTGCCGATCCGGTTTCAGCTGATGGCGCTGCCGGGCACCAGGCTAGAGGATGTCAAAAAGGCGCGTTCCCACATCATGGGTCTTGGCCAGTGCCGTAACTTCCTGCGCAAGCATGCCATTGACCCGATCACTGCGGCGGACACAGCGGGCGCGGCAAGGGAGGTCTCCGAACTGAACGACCCAAGCGTTGCGGCCATTGCCCCGCGCCTTGCCGCAGAAGTCTACGGTCTGGAAATCCTCGCCGAGAATATCGAGGACGCCGCCCATAACACGACCCGCTTCGTCATCATGTCGCGCGAGCCCGCCGAGATCGATGCGGGCGACGGCCCTGCCAAGACGGCGTTCATCTTTGAGGTCCGCAACATCCCCGCTGCGCTCTACAAGGGCCTTGGCGGATTTGCCACCAACGGCGTCAACATGACCAAGCTGGAAAGCTATCTGGTGGGCGGCTCTTTCGAAGCGACGCAATTCTATGCCGAAATCGAAGGCCACCCTGATGAGCGCCCGGTCCAGCTTGCGCTTGAGGAGTTGGGCTTCTTCTCGCAGTCGCTGAAAATCCTTGGCGTCTTTCCCAAAGCGATCAACGCGCGGCTGTAGCGGCCTCCAGCCGGGCCATTGAACAGGCGTGGGCAATGGCTGGCTCGATATGTTCGACAAACAGCCGTGCCTTGCCGCGCAGCTTGCCTGAGGTCCAGACCGCATGGATCGACAGGGAAGGGCCTTGCCATTCGGGCAGCACACGGACCAGGCGCTGATCGCCGAAGCATTCCGATGCCAGCCAGGCCGGGGCCAGCAGGATGCCGAGCCCGCCAGCTGCTGCCTCGAGCAGCGTTTCACCTGATGAAGCGCGGAACGGCCCATCAACCCGCGCTTCGAAATGTTCATTCCCGCGGCTGAGGTCCCAGACGGTCTGGCGGTTGTGCCGGAAGACCACGGCATTGTGGTTGCCGACCTCCTCGACGGTCTGCGGCGCGCCGTGGCGCGCGATATATTCCGGGGACGCCCAGAGCACCTGAGGTGCTTCGCCGAGCTTCTTGGCCATGAGCCGAGAGTCGCGCAGTTCGCCGAGCCGGAAAGCAATATCAATGCCTTCCGAAACAAGGTCCGTAAGCGAATCGTCGGACACCAGGTCAAACCGGATGCTGGAATAGGCGGCAAGAAAGCCAGGTACAGCCGGTGCCACGACGCGCCGGGCAAAGGAATGCGAGCAGGAAATCCGCAACAGCCCGACAGGGGAGTGTTCCAGGCCGCGCGCTTCGGCTTCGGCTTCATCAAACTCGGTAAGAATGTCGACTGCGCGGCGATAGAAGCGCTCGCCCGCTTCGGTCAGGCTCAGCGCGCGGGTCGTCCGCTGGAAGAGGGTTGTGCCAAGGCTTGCTTCCAGATCCTGTATCCGGCGCGACACGGTGGGTTGGCCAAGTTCAAGATCGGCCGCAGCGCGCGAAAAGCTGCCCGCATCGGCGACGCGCACGAACAACTGCATGGCTTCAATTCTATCCAAGCCCGTCCTCCGGAAACTGATGGGCCGCGATCACGCGGGCGTGTAGGTTGCTCACGACTACTTGCTTTGCCGGCAAAACCCAAGCGGTGGCAGTAAGCCTGCAACGAGATATGGGGAGCGTTTCATGGCATTGCATCTCAGGAAGTGGGCGCCGGCTGGCTACAGCATCATTGCCTCGCTCGTATTCCTCGACAGTCTGCGCTTCAAGTTTACCAACGCCCCGGAAACGCAGACCATATTTGGCAAGCTTGATGCTTGGGCAGCCAGCCTCGGAGCAGGCGGGCTTTTTGCGCAGACTGGCCTGTTCAGCCAGTACGTTATCGGAACCGCTGAACTGGCCGCATCGGCCTTCCTGCTTGCCGGTCTCATTCCCCACCTGAAGCGGCTTCGCGTCATCGGCGCCCTGATTGCAGTGGCCGTCATGACAGGGGCCGTAAGCTTTCATCTATTCACGCCGCTCGGAATTGATCCCAACAATGATGGTGGCGGGTTGTTCGCCATGGCAGTCGTTGTCTGGTTGTCGTCCATCTTCATGCTGGTGGCAGGCCGGGATACGCTGGCCGGTCTGGTCAAAGCGATTGGCAATGTCCTCGTTCCCCCGCGCCCGGCGGGCTGAGAGCATCTGAAAATGTGTTCTCACCTTCCCGGTTTCTCAAACCCCTACGGAAAGGCCCTTTACGGATGAAACCCCGCCACCTTCTCGCCGCTTTGGCAATCGCCTGCGCACCTGCGATCCTTCTTCCGGCCCCTGCGATGGCTGAGCCGCCGGTCTATACCGATATTTTCTCGGACATTGCCGTGCAGGGACATGACCCGGTCGCCTACTTCAAGGAAGGCAAGCCGGTAAAAGGCTCCAAGAGTTTTACAGCAGAGCATAAGGGCGCGACCTTCCGTTTCGCCAGCGCAGCAAACCGTGATGCCTTCCTTGCCGATCCGGAAATGTATGCACCTCAATATGGAGGTTATTGTGCATGGGCGGTCAGCCAAGGCTATCATGCGAAAGGCGATGCCAGGTTCTGGAAAATCGTCGATGGCAAACTCTATCTGAACTACAACGCATCGGTTCAGGAGAAGTGGGAAAGCGATGTTCCCGGCTTTATAGAAAGCGGCAACGAGAACTGGCCGAAGATCAATCAGTGAGGGTGCCACGCATCCGCAAGCACATATGAAGGGGCGCCTGTTTCAGAATGGAGCAGGCGCTTTTTGGGGTATGCGCCGGCGGTGTGTGCGAAGGGCGTGAAGGCTCGAGGATCGCCATACAGCTCTATCTTCGACCATCAGTGGGGGGCGTGCAAAGCAAGCCGTAACCTCTTGAATGGAAACATAAAAAAACGGGCGAGACCAGCTCGCCCGTTTCATGTGAAGACTGTCCGTAGACTTACTTCTTTTTAGCGGCCGGCTTTTTTGCAGCAGGCTTTTTGGCTGGTGCAGCTTTAGCAGCAGGCGCTGCCTTGGCTTTCACTGCAGGCTTTTTCGCCGGTGCAGCTTTAGCAGCAGGCTTCTTAGCCGGGGCTGCTTTTTTAGCGGCCGGAGCTTTAGCGGCCGGCTTTTTTGCCGGGGCTGCTTTGGTGGCAGCTTTAGCGGCGGGTTTCTTTGCAACTGCCATGTCTGATCTCCTATCATCTGGCCAGCCAATAATATCGTGATTCGGGAGAAATCAACTGCTGATTTTCACAAATGAGGAGAATCTGTGGAGTATTCCGTATACGGTCAATCGTTTCTGAAGGCCCATACCTTCATGATGTGATGCGCAATCGCGGTCGCCGGCGGGCAAAAGAGTTCGGCATGCTTGCCATTGATAATGTCGCGCATCTCTTCCCGCGTAACCCAACGCGCACTCTCGAGTTCGTTTGGATCGATGGTGATTTCATCGGAATCAGCAGGCAGAATAAAGCCCATCATGAGAGAAGAAGGATAGGGCCATGGTTGACAGGCGACATACTCGGCTCTGCTGGGATCACAGTGGATTCCGGCTTCTTCAAACAATTCGCGTGATGCTGCCTGCTCGATTGTTTCGCCCGGTTCGCAGAAGCCTGCCAGGCATGACATGAAGCCTGCGGGCCAGAACTTCTGCCGTCCGATCAGTGCGCGGCCATCCTTCACGGCAAGCATGATGGCAACAGGATCGGTACGCGGAAAATGTTCAGTACCGCACATCGCGCACTGCGCCTTCCAGCCGGCTTCGACGATGCCATTCTGCCCGCCGCATTTTGCGCAGTGGCTGTGGCTCTGATGCCACAGGAAAAGACTGCGGGCGGTCGACGCGCAGTTGGCATCCATGTCCGGCATACGCGCAGACGCCTGCCGGAAGTCGAGAAATTCGCCCGCGCCTGCGATCAGGGAACCGGCAAGATCAAACTTCGCGGGCAGCTCCATCGCAAAGACGGGCGCGCCGGTCTTGTCCTCACCCAGAAAGAGGCGCGGGCTGCCCGGTGATATGCGCAGGGCTTCCGGGCCAAACCAGTAGAGACCGCCTTCCGGCGTTACGAACGGATCACCTGCGCGCAGCATCAGGATCAGCGCGGTGTCGTTCTGGATTGCGGTTTCAAGCCAGGCTTCATCGGTGCGGCGATGGGCGGCGCGGTTAATGGGCTTGGCGGCGAGGGGCATGTCATTTGAGTTCGTCATGGGTCAGAGGACTAGATCGGTTTTTCGGGGAAGGGAACACCGGACGCAGCGCCAGCCTCGCCACGTCTCTGCCACTACTCTGCCGCAGTCGCATGGGGTAATGTCGTCATACGTTTGAGGGGACGCTCATCATGATACGCTTTTTCGGTCTGCCACTGATCGCGCTGGTCGCCTGCGCCTGCACATATTCTCAACCCACCGCGCTTGTGCCTGATGTGCCAGAGCCGCCGGCACCGCTGGAAAACCGCTTTGACGGTTATGCGGTGCCCGAGCAGGATGAAAGCCTTGCTGTCTTTGAAGATCCCGCATTGGAGGGCCTGCGTTCTCCGGCGCTCTCCCGGTTTCGTACCGAAGCGGAATTTGCCGATTGGCTGAAGGCCACGCGCGCTGCATCGGAAGCACGCGGGATCGGGCAGATGTATCCGGTGCCTCTGCCGGCTGCCCCGCCTTCTTCTGATATGGCGATGTCGGTCGGTGAGCCTCAGGCAATGGAGGCGGCGCCTTCCGAGGTGATGGTCACCGGCAGTGCAGAGCCAGAGTCAGATTCCAATCCCGAGATCACCAACAATCAGAAGGCTGGTGTCGATGAAGGCGGCATCATCAAGCAGATCGGCCAGCACCTCGTTATCCTTCAGGATGGGCGTCTGTTCGTCACCGATCTTATGCCGGGCGGGCAGGCGGGCCTGAAGCTGGCCGACCGCGCCAATGTCTATCGCTCCAGCGATGAGGACACCTGGTATGATGAAGTGCTCGTATCGGGCCGCACCATTCTCGTGACGGGGTATTCCTATCGCGAGGAGGCCACCGAATATACCGTGCTGAACCTTGGTGAAGACGGGAAGGTGACGCGGCAGGCGACCTTCTACATTTCCTCCAACGATTATTATTCCGGTTCCAACTATGCCACGCGCATGATCGACGGGAAGCTGGTCATCCATACACCGATCTATCTGGTCGGGCGCGGATGGTGGGATGATCTGGAAATCCCCGTCATCCGCGAATGGCGGCAGGAAGAGGAAGACGGCTTCCGCGAACGGACCGAGCTTGAAGATGGCCGGCCGCTGTTCAGTGCGACCGACATATGGATGCCGGTTCAGCAGACGCTGATGCCGGTGATCCATACCGTGACCGTGTGCGATATTTCAGGCGTTACCGACACCTCCATTCCCGCCTGCAAGGCGACCGCAATTGTCGGCACCGAAACCCATGAGTTCCTCGTCACCAAGGACGCTTTCTGGCTCTGGATGAGCCCGTCCGGTCAGGAGCGTGCGCGGGAGCTGCGCGAGGATCATCCCCATCCGGAGTGTTCTTCGGGCCCGCGTCCGGAACTTTCCAACATTGTGCCTTCCGCGCTTGTGCGCCTGCCGGTCGATGGATCGAAGCCCGGCGTTCTGGGGGTGCGGGGCGAGCCGCAGAACCAGTTCTCGATGGACATGGATGCCGGAACGTTCCGCGCCGTGCTTGACTGGCGCCACCGCGATTGCGGAATTTGGGTGACCAGGGAAGAAACCGACCTCACCTTCTTTGATGTGCCGCTAGATGAGTTGGGGGACGTTCTCCTCGATACCGCCGGCGGGCGCTACTTCGATCTGCCCACACCTGGCGCGTCTGCGTATGAAGCGCGCTTCACGGAGAAGCACCTGGTTTACGGCGCGCGCGAAGGCTGGGGCAGCTGGCCGCCAAGCGACGGCGAAACCCGTGAGAATGGCCGCGCGATCATCGTGCCGGTAGATGCGCCTGCTTCGCCCGTCACGGTCGAGCTTTCCCATGATGTCATTCGCGCTGAACGCGCAGGCCCCTACATGGCCCTGACGGGGTATCATGATGATGCCGGGCTCAGCATGTCGCTGATCGACCTTCGCGCCGACCCCCGCCTCTCCGGGACGATGACACTTCAGGGGCGCTATGAGAGCGAGACCCGCAGCCATGCCTTCAACAGCCGCATCGGCGCGGACGGCGCTGGGCTGATCGGGCTGCCCACTGTTCCGAGGTCAGAGGAAGCTGAGCGTTGGTGGTGGTGGTCGAGCAGCTCTGACATGAGCTATATCGCTGCTGCAGCCGATGGCAGCCTGTCAGAGGCTGGTATGATCGATGCAACGCGCCGCGATCCAGACCTTCCCTCCGAGACCGGGTATGCCTGCGAAGTGTCGTGTATTGACTGGTACGGCAATGCCCGGCCGATCTTCACCGGGAACCGCCTGTTGGCACTGATCAACTCTGAACTGGTCGAAGGCGCGTTGCAGGACGGCACAGTTACCGAGATCAACCGGATCGATCTCACCGCGCCGCTGTCTGAAGAGAGATAGAGGCTGCCTCAGCCCCGGCGGTTTGACGCGCCGGTGTTGAGGCGGTCGATCAGCTCCGGCGTGACGGTCCCGGAAACCGAGAGTCCTTCATTGCGCTGATAGTCGCGGATCGCATTTGCCGTCTGCGCGCCCAGCACGCCATCGGCTTCGCCCGAGAGGTAACCGAGCCGCGAAAGCGCTGTCTGCACGGCCTGTACCTGGAGCGGATTGCCCGTGTTCCAGCGCTGGGCGCCGAACCGGCCATTCGCCAGCGCAATGCTGGGCGTTTCGCTCCACAGGTCTGCCGTTTCCATAACTTCACGAACCGTCTCCGGGGGCAGGCGGCTGGACAGGCTGCGAACTTCCAGTGTCGCGCCGCTATCCCCCTGGCGTGAGGCCAATTCGAACCAGTAAAGCGCTTCTGCCAGATCCTGCTCGGCGCCAATGCCTTCGGCAAACATTACGCCCAGATTGTATTGAGCATCCAGGAAGCCATGATCAGCTGCCTTACGGAACCATTCGACCGCGCCCAGATCATCCAGTTCGCCGCCCTCACCTTCAGCCATGAACAGGGCAAGGTCATACATCGCGCCGACATGACCGGCCTCTGCGGCCTTGGAAATCAGGCTGCGCGCCTGGATCATGTCCTGATCGACGCCAATGCCTTGTTCGTAGAGCTTGCCGAGGTCGTACTGTGCCGGGGCGGCGCCCTTCAGGGCCGCGCGCCGGAGGAGGGGGATGGCGCTGTCCAGATCGTTCTGCGTCAGATGGCTTTGTGCCAGCTGGTATTGCGCGATCGCGTTCCCGGCATTCGCTTCGGACTCGACTGTCACGACGGAGGGGATCGCCGGATAGCTCGCGACAGGTTGCGGGCTCAGTGAAGCAAGGGTCGGGGTCTCTTCAACAACGGCCTGGGGCGCTGGTGCAGAAGGTTCTGCGGCCTCTGCCGTATCGCTTTCAGTGGCCCCGAAGATGTCTTCTTCGATCGCGCCAGCAGCACTGTCGAACAGTTCGTCTTCTTCTACTGCCTCGCCAGCCAGTACATCGAATTGACCGGGACCATTGAGGCTTGCGAGATCGTCAATTCCGGGATCGGCAGGGGGCGCCGACGCAAAAATCGGATCAACATACGTGTCCACAGGACCCGACAGCGACGGATCATGCGGCTGCTTGCCGCGCAAGTAGAGATACCCGCCCGCAGCAGCCCCGGTCAGCACAGCGGCAGACGCGGCAATCAGCAAGGGCGCGCGATTGCTGCCGCGCGTCGTCTGTTTGGAAGGCGCCACAGAGACGCGGCGCGATTTCGTCTGGGTATCGGCAGCGGCCAGCGCGGCGCGGCGCGCACGGGCGATGTAGTCGCTTGTCTCGTCATCGCGATCAGTCGCGGCGTTGTCGAGCGTATCGATCAGGCCTGCTTCGTCCTCGTCCGATGTATCGGGATTGGATTCGGCAATGAAGGCGGCGCCGTCGTCCTCATCATCGAAGATGTCGGATTCGCGCGCTTCGCTGCGGGCTTCTTCCAGGCCGGCAAGTTCTGCAAGCGGATCATAATCGTCTGCGCGAATATCGCCTTCAGCCGCTTCCCGGATGCCGGCCATGAAGTCGTCGTCCGCCAGATCGCTTTCAAAGTCATTTTCGAACGCATCGTCGAACATATCTTCACCGCTTGCCTCGGGAGCAGGCTCTGGCGCGGCATCGGTGGCGAGTTGATCTGAGGACGTCGCGCTGCTGAGGCGCTCCACCGCGGCACGGATCGCATCAAAATCTGATCCGTAGGGGCTCTCGTCTGTGTCGCCAGATTTTGCTTCGGTCTCTGCGGGGTCTTCCCAATCGGCAATGCCGGCGTTGAAGTCGATTGCCTCGGAATCGCCGGGGACAGAAATCAGATCCTCAAAGCCGATGTCGGGAACGCCGGCTTCGAATTCGGTGCTCTCTTCGCCGTCGTCGTCGGCTGATGGCAGGGACGGGGTCTCGGCGTAGCGGTCTACCACCTCCTCCTCAGTGAAGGAGTGAGGGGCTTCCGGCGTCAATGCCGGCGCGGGCAGGTCTGCTCCGGGCGGAACGGTAAAGGCTTCCAGGCTTTCCAGCCGCGAGGCGAGCGCAGCGATTGCGCGCTGCATCGGTGAGAGTGACTCCGACGACTGACTATGAATATCCTCCAGGCGTTCGGACACGCTGGCGAGCGCATCGGAGAGACGCGCATCGGTGGTCTTCCGGCTGGCTTCGATTTCCTGCGCCAGCGCGGTGAGCGCTTCGTCCTGGCGTTTTTGCAGGCGCACTGCGGCAACCGTGACCTGTTCGCCCACTTGTTCTATGGCTTCAGCGCTGCTGAACTCGCTCTCTTCCAGCCGTGTTTCGACATGCTCTGCCAGCGCGTCGATCCGTTCCGAGACGGTTGTGCCGAGGCGTTCGATCTCTTCGCGCACACCAGCTGTCATTTCTTCGGGATCGCGTGCTTCGACTTCGGCAAGACGGGCTTTGAGTTCGCCGATCTCGCTGCGCAGCTGCGTTTCGGTTTCCGCGTCCTGCTCGGCGGCGCGTGTGATCTCGCCGGCCAGTTCCATGCGCGCCGTGTCAACGGTCGAGCGGACAAGCTCCGTAATGTCTTCAAAGCGCGCGTCAAATTCCTTGCGCAGACGGTCGGCCAGTTCCGGGTCTACGGTCTTGGCGACGGCATCAATACGTTCGTCCAGTGAGGCAAAGGTCGATTCAAGACCCTTGAGCGCGGTATCTGTTGTCGTTTCGGCGCGGTTCAGGCGCTCCTGCACGCGCAGGAGCGTTGCTTCCATGGAGGAAAGCGCACCAGAAACATCGTCCTCGACAGCGCTGAGCCGTTCATCCGCCTTCTGAGCATCGCTCAGGCGGGCGGCGGTCTGCAGTTCCAGATCGTCAACACGTCCCTTGATTTCGGCTTCCAGTTCGCTGGCGCGTTCGTCGAGGCGCGTTTCCAGCTGTGACGTCTGCTCGCGGACTTCACCTTCGAGCTTGCCCATCCGTTCGGAGAGGTGGCGGGTGACGCCTTCAGCGCGCTGCTCGGCCTGCTCAACGGCGCGGTCGATGCGGGCAGCGGTTTCCGACAGGCTGCGCTGCACGCGCGTATCGATGCCCTCGACGCGCTCAGTGACTTCGGAGAAACCCGATTCAACGCGCCCCTTGATGGCAAGGGCTTCGTTCTGGGTCAGCTCGGCTTCTTCATAAACGTGATTGGCCAGCTTCCCGAGCGCGGCTTCGAGCGCCTTGAGCGCTTCCAGGTTCTGCTTGCCGGTTTCGTCCTGCTCCATGCGGCGGACTTTGGATTGCAGCGCCTCATGCGTTTCACGCATTTCATCGATCAGGCCTTCGACATGGCCGGCAACGGCCGCGCTGGTCTGTTCGGCATTCTGGATGCGGGCAACGAGGCCCAGAACGGTATGGTCGATGCCGGTGATGGCGAGCGTTGAGCGCGCTTCAGTGGCCTCGATCCGGCGGGAGAGGCGCTCCAGGGCTGAGGCGGCGTCCTGCTGCGGGCGTGGCTCAGCGCGATACTCGCTGCGCGGCGGACGCGGCGGGTTGCGATAGGTCGGATTGCCGTAGGACGGGCCCTCATAGGAGGACCGCATGTCCTCATAATGGGGATCTTCAGCCGACATCAGCAGGCGATTGAGATATTCGCCCAGCGTAATGCCTTCCGCCATGGCGGCTTCCCGCGCTGCCTCGCGGGCTCGCTGATCGATTCCCTTAACGCTCCAGGGCCCCGTCTGGCTCATTGCGCCCACTCCTTGCGCATCGCGCCCCTCCGCCGGGTTAAGGCGAGCGGCCGATTTGTTCACACTTCAGCAGAAATGCGTCCCATTCCCTTAAGGGCGCGTTAATTCTGTTAATTCCGGGGACTAGGCGGGCTGCTTAAAGCTGTCAGATGGCGTGCCAACACTTTCCGTTCGCGTAAGCGGAAATTTGACGTTGACGTGCGCGGAAAGCTGGATAGTCTGCGCTGACTAATAATAAAAAGAACAATAAAAATTGCAAATCAAGGGAGACAGCCATGCACAAGCCCACCTCGTCCATTTCCGCTGCGGAATCACGCACCTATACGATCTCTGAGCTCGCCCGCGAGTTTGGTGTGACGCCGCGCGCCCTGCGCTTCTACGAAGATAAAGACATGCTGCATCCGGCCCGTGACGGCATGATGCGCCTCTACTCCAACCGCGACCGCGCGCGCCTCACCATCATTGTCCGCCTGAAGCGCCTTGGCCTTCCCCTGGCAGACATCCGCGAGATCCTCGATCTTTACGCGCTGAATGACGGCAAACGCGCCCAGACGCGCATGATGCTTGAGAAATTCCGCAAGCAGGCCCGCGAACTCGAAGTTCAGCGCCAGGATATCGATACGGCCCTCACCGAGCTCTACAAAGGCATCGACTGGCTGCAGGGCATTGTCGAAAACCCCGGCCCTTCCGAGGAATCAAAGCGCCAGGCAGCTGCGTATGAGCAGGTTGCCCGCAAGCAGCTCGACGAAGTTTAATCGCCTGCTACTGACAATTTTGAAGATAATGAAGCGCGTTGGAATGACTTTTCCAACGCGCTTTGGCATTGAGGACTCCTGAATTTCTTTTTCTTAGGAGTTTTCCAAAGATGCCCCGTTATGACGCCCCCGTTCGCGACATGCAGTTTGTCCTGCACGAGCTGCTGCAACTGCAGAATTATTCCAATCTTCCTGGCTTCGCCGATGCCTCGCCCGAGACGATCGACCAGATTCTCGATGAAGGCGCAAAGTTCGCCAAGAACGTGCTGTTCCCGCTGAACGCTGTCGGCGACAAACAGGGCTGCAAGCGCGCCTCTGACGCCAGCGTCAAAACGCCGGACGGTTTCCCCGACGCTTACAAACAGCTCGTCGAGAATGGCTGGCCGCTGCTCTCGGCCCATCCCGAGATGGGCGGGCAGGGGCTTCCCCACGCGGTCAACATCGCCTGGACCGAGATGGTCTCCTCTTCGAACATGGCTTTCGGCATGTATCCTGGCCTCACCCACGGCGCGTATCAGGCGCTGATGGCAGGCGGCTCCGATGAGCTGAAAGCCAAGTACGGCCCCAAGATGGCATCGGGCGAATGGGCCGGCACCATGAACCTGACCGAGCCCCATTGCGGCACAGACCTCGGCCTGATGAAGACCAAAGCCGTCCCCCAGGGTGATGGCACCTACAAGATCACCGGCCAGAAAATCTGGATTTCCGGCGGCGAGCAGGACCTCACCGACAATATCATTCACCTTGTCCTTGCCCGTATCGAGGGCGCGCCCGAAGGCATCAAGGGTATCTCACTGTTCGTCGTGCCGAAATATATGGTGAAGGAAGACGGCAGCCTCGGAGAGCGCAACGCCTGCCAGTGCGGCGGCCTTGAAGAAAAGATGGGCATCCACGGCAACGCCACCTGCGTCATGAACTATGACGGGGCGACCGGCTGGCTCGTCGGCGAAGAGCATAAAGGCATGCGCACCATGTTCGTCATGATGAACGAAGCGCGCCTCGGCGTCGGCCTTCAGGGCATGTCCCAGGCCGAGATCGCTTACCAGAACGCGCTCGACTTCGCCAAGGACCGCGTCCAGGGCCGCTCATTGACCGGCGTTCAGGCGCCCGACAAGCCTGCCGACCCAATCATCGTCCACCCGGACGTGCGCCGCATGTTGCTGGAACAGAAAGCCTTCCTCGAAGGCGCCCGTGCGTTCGTTTACTGGATGGCCTTCCAGGGCGACCTGCAACACAAGTCTCCCGACGAAGCCGTCCAGCAGAAAGCCGAAGACTATATGGCGCTGCTCACCCCGGTGGTGAAAGCCTACCTCACCCATAAGGGCTATGAGAGCGCCAATCTCGGCCTGCAGGTCCATGGCGGCTCGGGCTTTACCCGAGAATGGGGCCTCGAACAGATCGTCCGCGATTGCCGCATCAGCCTGATCTATGAAGGCACCAACGGCGTCCAGGCGCTCGACCTCGTGGGCCGCAAGCTCGGCGCAAATGGTGGCCGCGCGGTCTTCTCCTTCTTCGCCGAGATCGACGAATTCATCGCCGAGAATGACAAGGTCGAAGGGCTCGAACTCTATGTCGAAGGCCTCAAGACTGTCCGCGCCCAGCTTCAGGACGGTACGATGTGGCTGATGCAGAACGGCATGAGCGACTTCAACAATGCCGGGGCCTCCAGCCATGACTATCTGCATCTGATGGGCCTCACCGCGCTCGCCTTCATGTGGGCCCGCATGGCCAAGATCGCGCTGGAGAAGAAGGACAGCGGCGACCCGTTCTATGCTGCCAAGCTCGCCACCGGCCGTTACTTTGTCGAGCGCATGTTGCCCGACGCGCCGGCCCATCTCGCCAAGGTAAAGACCGGCGCGGCCGCCATGATGGCGCTCGACGCCGAGCAATTCTGACGCGGTATCCCTGACGCGGCGGCACGGCTGGAGAATCCGGGTCGCCGCGCTTACATGCTTACGTGAACGTAAGCGGCAACTTTACGCCGCGACAAGGATGTGGAGATTACCGATGCATGAGAGCCCCCTGAACGTCCCCAAATCCGCCTGGCGCCAGGACGAAGAGCTCGAAATCTTCGCCGATGCCGTGGGCCAGTTCTTCGAGAAGGAATGTGCCCCGCATGTGCCCGCCTGGCGCAAGGCCGGCATCGTGCCGCGCGAGATCTGGAAGAAGGCGGGCGAAATGGGCCTGCTGGGCGCCTCGGTTCCCGAAGAGTATGGCGGCGCGGGCGGCGATTTCCGCCATGAGGCCATCATCATCGAACAGCAGCAATGGAAGGGTATCGACGGTTTCGGCATCACCCTGCACAACGCCATCATCGCCCCCTACATCACCGCCTATGGCACCGAGGAACAGAAGCAGCGCTGGCTGCCAAAAATCTGCTCCGGCGATCTTGTCACCGCCATCGCGATGACCGAGCCCGGTGCAGGTTCTGACCTCCAGGGCATGAAGACCACCGCAAAGCTTGATGGCGATCATTATGTCATCAACGGCTCGAAGACCTTCATCTCCAATGGCCAGACCGCTGACCTCATTCTCCTTTGCGTCAAGACGGACCCGACCAAGGGCGCCAAGGGCATCTCTATCATCTGTGTCGAGACAGAAGCCGTTGAAGGCGCAGGCGGCTTCCGCCGTGGCCGCAACCTCGACAAGGTCGGCCAGCATGCCGCCGACACGTCCGAGCTGTTCTTTGATGATGTCCGCGTGCCCGCCGCCCACCTCCTCGGCGGGGAAGCCGGGAAGGGGTTCGTCCAGCTCATGCAGAAACTCCCGCAGGAGCGCCACATCATCGGCCTCCAGGGCGTCGGCATGATCGAGCGCGCGATCCATGAGACGGTCAATTATGTCAAAGGCCGCAAGGCGTTCGGCCAGACCATCTTCGATTTCCAGAACACCCAGTTCAAGCTCGCCGAAGCCAAGACCGAGGCAACTGTCGCAAAAGTGTTCGCCGATCACTGTACAGAGCTTCTTCTGAAGGAAGAGCTTGATGCGTCCACGGCCTCCATGTCGAAATACTGGATCTCCGATCTGCAGTGCAAGATCATCGATGAATGTCTCCAGCTGCATGGCGGCTTCGGCTATATGGACGAATATCCCATCGCCCAGATGTATGCCGACGCCCGCGTCCAGCGCATCTATGGCGGCGCCAATGAAGTGATGAAAATGCTGATCGCGAGGACGCTGTAGAGGTATCATGCCCGATCGCCACCTGCTCCGCGAAGTCTTCCCTACGCCTGCGCGCAGCTCGCTGTCCCTCGGCTTTGAGATCATTGAACTGGACGCGAAGGCGATGACCACGCGCGTCCGGTTCAATGGCAGCCCTGACTTCACAAATCCCGCCGGCTATATCCAGGGCGGATTTCTTGTCGCCATGATGGACGATGTCATTGGCATGCTGACGACCGTGAAGGCCGGGACGTCGAAATACCCATCCACCGTAGACCTCCACACGCACTTCCTCCGTCCTGTCCGCGTTGGCCCCATTGAAGTTGCCGCCCGCCTTCGCAATGTAGGCAGGGCAATGATTTTCGCCGAGGCCGACCTCTTCGACTCCCGCGGCAAGGAAGCCGCGCGGGCCACCGCCTCTCTCACGCTCAATCCGGCCAAAGCGCCGGCCAAAACACCCAAATCCTGACCTCCAAAGGAGCCACCCATGCCCGAAGCCTATATCTACGACGCCGTGCGCACGCCCCGCGGCAAAGGCAAATCCTCCGGCGCGCTGCATGAAATCACCGCGCTCAGCCTCGGCACGCAGGTGCTGCAGGCCATCCGTGACCGGAACAATCTCGACACCTCCAAGGTCGATGACGTGGTCTTCGGCTGCGTCTCGCCCGTCGGAGAGCAGGGCGGCGACATCGCGCGTATCGCCGTGCTGAACGCCGACTATGCTGAAACCACAGCCGGGGTTCAGGTCGACCGCTTCTGCGCGTCCGGCCTGGAGGCCTGCAATATGGCCGCCTCGAAAGTCATGACCGGCGAGGCCGACATGGCCATCGGCGGCGGCGTAGAATCGATGAGCCGCGTGCCGATGGGCGCAGCGGGCGGGGCCTGGTCTGCTGATCCGCAGATCGCGCTCAAATCCTACTTTACGCCCCAGGGTATCGGCGCAGACACCATCGCCACCAAATACGGCTTCAGCCGCGATGATGTGGACGCCTTCGCCGTCGAGAGCCAGCGCCGCGCCGCGCAGGCCTGGAAGGAAGGCCGCTTCAAGAACTCGGTTGTTCCCGTCCGCGACCAGATGGGCGGCATCCGCCTCGCGCATGACGAATTCATGCGCCCGGATACCACCATGCAGAGCCTTGCCGCGCTGGACCCGTCCTTCGCGGGCATGGGCGCGATGGGCTTTGATGAAGTCATCAAGCAGCGTTATCCCGAGCTTGAGAAGATCAACCACGTCCACCACGCTGGCAACTCCTCGGGCATCGTGGACGGCGCGTCTGCCGTTCTCTTCGGCTCGAAGGAAATGGGCGAGGCAATGGGCCTCAAACCCCGCGCCCGCGTCCGCGCCATGGCCTCCATCGGCTCGGAGCCCGGCATCATGCTGACCGGCCCGACCTATGTGACCCAGAAGGTGCTCAAGAAAGCCGGCATGAATGTCGGCGACATCGACATCTACGAACTCAACGAAGCGTTTGCTTCGGTCGTCATGCTGATGATGAAGATGCTCGAAATCCCGCACGAGAAAATGAACGTGAATGGCGGCGCCATCGCCATGGGTCACCCCCTCGGCGCAACCGGTGGCATGATCCTTGGTACGGTCCTGGATGAGCTTGAGCGCTCCGACAAGGAAACCGGCCTCATTACGCTTTGTGTTGGCGCCGGCATGGGCACCGCCACGATCATCGAGCGCATCTAGTCACGACACGGAATATTGAGAACACGATCATGAAACTCGAAACATTCAAATTCGACATCGATGCCGATGGCATCGCCCACGCTATCTTCGACGTGCCTGGCCGCAGCATGAACACCCTGACCGGCAAAGCCGTTCAGGACATCATCGCAATCACCCAGGAAGTCGCCAGCAACGAAAAGATCACAGGCCTGGTCATCTCATCCGGCAAGGAAAGCGGCTTCTGTGCAGGCGCAGACCTCGGCGAAATGGGCAACCGCGCCGGCGCCGGTGGTGAGCAGAAGAAAAAGTCCGAAGACGAACTGAAAAAAGAACAGTTCGAAGCCGGCTTTGCCCTCAACGGCACGCTCCGCAAACTCGAAACCTGCGGCAAGCCTGTAGCCGTCGCGCTCAATGGCCTCGCCCTTGGCGGTGGCCTCGAAGTGGCGCTTGCCTGTCATTACCGCGTCGCGGCCAATGACAATCCGCGCATCCAGTTCGGCCTGCCGGAAGCCAAGATCGGCCTTCTGCCGGGCGCCGGCGGCACGCAGCGTCTGCCCCGCCTCGTTGGCGTTCAGGCCGCGCTTCCGCTGATCCTGCAGGGCGAAAGCTTCAATGCCGAGAAGGCCCATTCCATGGGCGTCGTTCAGGAGCTTGCTCCGGGCGCAGAAACGGTCGCCCGCGCCAAAGCCTGGGTGAAAGCGAACCCCAAAGCCAAAGCCCCTTGGGACGAAAAAGGCTACAAGGTCCCCGGCGGCGTTCCGCACAAATCCCCAGGCGCGGGTCAGGTTGCGACCATGGCCAACATGATGCTGGCCTCGAAAACCTACGGCAACTATCCGGCCCAGAAGAACATCCTCTCCTGCATCTATGAAGGCATCCAGGTGCCCATCGATGCGGGCCTGCGTATCGAAACGCGCTACTTCATCAATACCCAGCAGCGCCCGGAAGCCAAGGCGATGATCCGTTCGCTGTTCCTCTCCACCCAGGCCCTGTCGAAAGGTGCAAACCGTCCTTCAGGCTTCGAGAAGGCAGAGCTGAAGAAAGTCGGCATTATCGGCGCAGGCCTGATGGGCGCCGGCATTGCGTATGAGCAGGCCCGCGCCGGCATCCGCACTGTCCTCGTGGACGTGAAGCAGGAAGCCGCCGAAAAGGGTAAGCAATACGCCGTCCGCCTCGTCGAAAAAGACATCTCGCGCGGCAAGAGCACGAAAGAGAAGGGCGACGCGCTCCTCTCCCTCATCACGCCGACCACGGACTATAAGCTTCTGGAAGACTGCGACCTCATCGTCGAAGCCGTCTATGAAGACATCGACCTGAAGCACAAAGTGCTGGCCGATGCCGAAGCCGCCCTCGGCGAAAACGCCATCGTCGGCTCCAACACGTCGACCCTGCCGATCACGCAGCTGTCCACACCGCTGAAGCGCAAGGACAAGTTCATCGGCATCCACTTCTTCTCGCCGGTCGAGCGGATGGGTCTTGTCGAGATCATCATGGGCAAGGAAACCAGCCAGGAAACCCTCGCCAAGACGATCGACTATGTCCTGAAAATCCGGAAGACGCCGATTGTGGTGAACGACAGCCGCGGCTTCTATACTTCCCGCTGCTTTGGCACCTATACCCAGGAAGGCCTCGAAATGCTGTCCGAAGGCATCAAGCCGGCCATCATCGAAAACGTCGGCCGTCAGGCCGGCATGCCGATGGGCCCGCTGGAAGTCTCCGACTCCGTTGGTCTCGACACGGCTCTCAAGGTTGGCCGTGCAACGGCGAAGGCTGTTGGCTTCGATTACAACGAAGCTCCGCTCGGCCGCATGATGGCGTGGATCGTGGAAGACAAGGGCCGCGTCGGCCGCAAGGCCGGCAAGGGCTTCTACGACTATAACGATCAGGGCAAGCCCGACCGGATCTGGCCGGACCTCAATGAGCAGGTCGAAGTCAAGATCGACGAGTGCCCACCCGCCCTCAAGAAAGAGCTGACCAACCGTCTCCTGATCCGTCAGGCGATCGAGGTCTCCCGCTGCTTTGAGGAAGGTGTGATCCAGGACGCGCGCGATGGCGACATCGGTTCCATCCTCGCCTGGGGCTTTGCGCCCTATACCGGCGGCTGCGTCAGCTACATGGATCTCATCTGGGGCGTGCCCGCCTTTGTCGCCGAGGCAGACCGCCTTGCCGAAAAGTACGGCGAGCGTTTCCGCCCCGGTAAACTCCTGCGTGAAATGGCGGAGAAGGGCCAGTCCTTCTACGAACGCTTCCCGCCAGCAGGTGAGAAGAAAGCCGCTGCCTAGGCCACCGCGAAGCTTCGAATAACTTCTAAAAAGAAAAGGCCGGAGCATCGCTCCGGCCTTTTTTATTTCATCCGTTATCGGAAAAAATCGCGAAGGGTCACTTCTTCCCGCGGTTCCACCAGCCCGCTCGCTTCGGAGCAGGGGGCTCTGCCGCAGAGGGAGCGGGCGCACCCTCTGGTTCCGGCGCAGGTTCAGCCTCAACAGCGGCGGCTTTGGGCGGCGCAAAATCAGCCTGGGCCATTTCAGGTTCCGGCTCGGCTTCGGCGACCGGCTCTGGCGCAGCTTCTTGAGCAGCCTCCACAACCGGCGCTTCGGCTTCGGCTTCGGCTTCAGCTTCTGCCGCAGGCGCGGTTTCTTCAGCTGACGGTGTTTCTTCCGGAGCCGGTTTGCTGCCGCGTCCCCGGCGTGAGCGAGATCTGGCGGGGCGTGGCGCGGCCTCTTCAGTGGCAGCTGGCGCCTCATCGGTCTCGGCGGCGTCAGCTGCTGCCTCGGCAGGGGCCGCTTTCGTCTCCGACTCGTCGTCCGTGTCCTGCGTATCGGCAGCTGCCGGCAGGCCGATCGCAGGCTCGTCTTCGGACAGCATCACATCGGCGCTGACAGACAAGCCATCCAGGAAAGCCCCACCATCGGCAATGGCGGCAATGTCACCATTCTCGCCGCGGCCTTCACCGCCACGTCTCCGGCGGCGTCCACCCCGGCGTCCCCGGCGGCGGCGCTTGCGCGCGGCGTCGCTGTCATCGGAGCCCGCTTCCGCGCTGCCATTGGAGGTGTCCTCGCCGTCGTCCTCGTCGTCATCGTCTTCGCTTGCGTCAGCATCAGCGGCTGGTTCGGCGTCGACCACTTCAAGGCCCGTCTCGCGGGCTTCACCGCGATTGCGGCCCCCGCGACGGCGCCGGCGGCGTCCGCCACCTTGCTTGTCTTTGTTTGCAGCCGCAGCGGGCGTTTCGCCGTCATCGTCTTCGCCGGCCTCGTCCTCGATCACGTCTTCGTCGTCGATCTCTTCATCGTCGTCGTCGCGTGCAGACGGCGGCGTCGGCTTCATCAGCGAGCGCGGCGTGGAGCGTTTCTTCGGCTTGGCGTTCGGGTCGCGGTCGGCGTCGATCTGGAAATCGCCCGGCAGCATGTCTTCGGAGGAGTGGATGGAGATCGCAAAGCCCGCGAGCCGCTCGATTTCAATCAGCGCCTCGCGCTTGTTGTTGAGGATATAGAGCGCCACATCGGTTGGCGCTTTCACGCCAATGCCTTTGAGGCCGCCGGTTGCTGCGCGCGCTTCGATGGCCCGGATCAGCTGCAGCGCAGCGGACGGGATCGAGCGGCGGCGGCCCGTGCCGTTACAGGCAGAGCAGGGGTCGGAGGTTGCCTGCAACACGCCCTGGCGGCGGCGCTGGCGGGAAATTTCCATCAGGCCGAACTGCGAGATGCGGCCATGCTGCACGCGCGCCCGGTCCACCTTCAGGCATTCCTTCAGGCGCTTTTCGACCGCGCGATTGTTCTTGTTCTCCTCCATGTCGATGAAATCGATCACGATGAGGCCGGCAAGGTCGCGCAGGCGCATCTGGCGGCAGGCTTCTTCAGCTGCTTCCAGGTTGGTGCGTACAGCCGTCTGCTCGATATTGCGCTCGCGGGTCGATTTGCCCGAGTTCACGTCGATGGCGACCAGGGCTTCGGTCTGGTTGATCACCAGATAGCCGCCTGATTTCAGCTGAACGACGGGAGAGTAAATGGAATCAAGCTGGTTCTCGACTGCTTCAGCTACATAGAGCGGGTCTTCCTCGCGCCATTGCTGAACCTTCTTGGCCTGGCTCGGCATGATGATCTTCGCAAGGTCTTTGGCCTCGCGGTAAGCCTCATCGCCCTGAACCCAGACTTCCTCGATTTCCTTGTCGAACATGTCCCGCATGGCCCGGTGCACCAAGCCGCCTTCGGCATTGATCAGCGCCGGGGCTTCGGAGGAAAGGGTCTTCTCGACAATCTGTTCCCACAGTTTCGAGAGGTAATCATAGTCGCGCTTGATTTCGATCTTGGTGCGCTTGGCGCCGGCCGTGCGCACGATCAGGCCCTGGCCTTCGGGCACATCCAGTTCCGAAACGATGGATTTCAGGCGCTTGCGGTCGGCCGAATTGACGATCTTGCGGGAAATGCCGCCCCCGCGCGGGGTGTTCGGCATCAGAACGGAGTAGCGCCCTGCCAGCGAGAGATAGGTGGTGAGCGCGGCGCCTTTGTTGCCGCGTTCTTCCTTGACCACCTGCACCAGCATCACCTGACGGCGGCGGATGACTTCCTGGATCTTGTAGCGCTTGGAAATCGGCGTGCGCTGGGTCTGCTTCTTGGCATTGCGGCGGGCCGGTTTGGCGGCGCGCGGGGCGGCGTCATCGCCTTCGTCCTCGCCGTCATCGTCGGCAGAGGCGGTGTCTTCATCGCCATCGTCGCCGTGATCGTCGTCCTCGTCGCCCTCATCAGAGGCGCCGTTACCCATCTCGGAGCTCATGCCATGGGGCACGTAAGGGCCATCATCATCGTCTTCGATGGCGGCGGCGGCCTCTTCAGCCGCTTCCTTCAGCAGCAATTCGCGGTCAGCGGCGGGCAGCTGGTAATAATCGGGGTGAATCTCGCTGAAGGCGAGAAAACCGTGGCGGTTGCCACCATACTCGACAAAAGCCGCCTGGAGCGACGGCTCCACACGGGTCACTTTGGCGAGATAGATGTTTCCGCGGAGTTGTTCGTTGCCGGTTGCCTCAAAGTCGAAATCGTCAACCTGGCCGTTGTTGACGATGGCCACCCGCGTTTCTTCGGGGTGGGCAGCGTCGATCAGCATCAATCTGCTCATTAAACAGAACCTTTCGGTCCGGCGCCGCTCGCCAGAGCGCAGCGCGCCTCTGGTTGGCTGGCAGGCCGGAATAGGGGGATAAGGGGAAGGCGCCTTCTGAGCGCAGGGAGCCATATCGCCTAAGCGATCCGGTCAAACCTGCGATGTCAGCGGCACCAATGCACATTTTTCCTGCTTTCCGGAGCGCGCCGCCCGCTTGCCTTTCCGGGGAAGCCGGGCCAGGGCGCACTGTTGGGAAACCGTTGGGCCGACCCTTGACGGCGGCCACAAAAGAATAGTGCCCACTTTTGCCTGCAATTGAAAGAGGCAAATTCCTGCGGCGGGCACTGCAACAGCTAATGCGCGGTCAAGGCGGGGTTAATCTTCCTGTGGGTATCCACTGAGATGACCGCATATTGGGCACTCAACGCCCGTCTCATACCGCCGAGCTGATGCTGACACGTATTGTTTCAGTCCTGTTAATACTTTGCTTTGGCGCCGTTTTTGGCGCCCGCGCCGACGTGTCACAAATCCGCGTTGTCGGTGACGGGGCGCCGACCCGAATCACGATCTGGACGGACGCGCCGGAAGAGGCAGAAGCCTTTGTCAGCGAAACGGCGGGTGTGCGGCGCATCATTTTCCCGCTTAGGTCGAACGGCTATTCGGCTGAGGGTCTCGGCAGCGGCGGGGTCACGGTCTGGCAGCTGAACCCAGGGCGGCTGGAATTCGAACTCGATCGCGCCATGTCCGTCGCGCGCGTCCTGCGCCTGCCGCCGACCGGCAGCGAGATGTCCTATCGCATCATCGTCGATCTCGACACGGTCTCCGACGCCCGCTTCTCCAGCGTGGCCCGTCGGGATCAGCGCCGCCTTGCCAAGGCAGAAACAGACGCGGCCAGGGCCGCTGAAAAACAAGCCACGCTCCTCGCCGGCTCTGCCGCCTCAAGCGCGGGCCGCAAAGCACCGCCCAGATCGTCCAAAGGACATGTCGTTGTCATTGATGCCGGTCATGGCGGGAAAGATCCCGGCGCCATGGCGATCAATGGCGGTAAAGAGAAGGACGTGACCCTCAAAGCCGCCCTCGCCCTGAGAGACCTTCTCGAGGCAGATGGCCGCTATGTCGTCAAGCTCGTGCGGGACACCGACGTCTATGTCGATCACGAAGACCGGGTCACCAAGGCGCGCAACTGGAACGCCGAATTGTTTATCTCGCTGCATGCTGACGCCGCAGGCTCCAGCGCCGTCTCGGGGGCTTCGGTCTATACCATCTCAGCCCGCGGGGAGGGCCGGATCGACCGGGAGGCGAGCAAGAACAACTGGGTTATTCCCATCGAGGATGGCACCCCCCAGCGCCTGACCGGCATTCTCTCCGATCTGGTCAAACGCGAAACCAAAACGCGTTCGGCCGAGTTTGCCGAACTTCTGCTGCCCGAACTGGAACGCGCAGGCCCCGTCTTGCGCAATACCCATCGCAGCGCCGGGTTCTATGTCCTGCTTGCGCCCGATGTGCCCGCAGTGCTGCTCGAACTTGGCTTCCTGACGAATTCCGAAGATGCAAAACGCCTCCAGTCCGAGCGGGGCAGAGCGGCGGCGGCCCTCGCCATCAAGCAGGCCATCGACACCTATTTCGACCGCCAGGATCTCCGCCTCGCGTCCCAATAGGCGGCAATTGGCGCAGGTCCCCGCAGCGGGCGCCCACTTGTCGCTGCGGGCAGATACTGCAAGGGTTTGGCCCATGAAACGCATCCTTCCGCCGCTCCTTCTTGCCAGCCTGCTCGTCCTGGGCGCTTGCGCCACCTCCGGCCCGCGTGGCCCGTCTTTTGACTTCTCCGACGATCGCCCGCCTGAGGCCGCCTCCTACCGGGACTTCATGATCGCGCGCATCGCCTCGCTGACGAATGATCCGGGAACCGCCTCCCGGCGCTATGCCGCCATCATCGACGCCATGCCCGAGCAGGCCTCAATTGCAGAGCGCGCGGTGTTCTCGGCGCTGCTTGCCGGCGACTATCCGGCCGCTGCAGGCCTCTCCAGCCGCGCCCTGGCGGCGGGCAGCGATGCCAGCCTCGTGCGGCTCACCCTCGCCGTTGACGCCATCGTGCGCGGCAAGCCCGAACAGGCGCGGCCTTATCTGGAAGAGTACGCTTACCAGCCCTTCAACCGGAACATCGCCAACAACATCTCCGCATGGCGCGCGCTGAGTAAAAGCGGCCTGACGGCGGCCACACCCTTTCTGGAGCAGGGGCTCACGGGGGACCTGCGCTTTGACAGCCCGTCGATCTACATGATGGGTCTGCTGCAGCTCTCCGGCGGCGCCGATGAGGAAGCCCTGGCCACTTTCGAGCGCGTCTGGTCCTCGGGCGCCCGCCTTGCAATCGGGGTCGAGGCTCATGCCGAACTCCTTGCTGCACGGGGCGATAAGGCCCGCGCGCTGGAGATCATCGAAGCCTTCCGCGCCGAAGTCGGCACCAATGCCGCCCTTGCCAGCCTCGCCCGCCGCATCGAAGCTGGCGAGAAGATCAAGCCGCGCCGTCTCACCACCCGCCAGGGCGCCGCCCTCGCGCTGTACGTTCCGGCCGCCGCGCTGATGTACCAGACCAATGATGATCTCTCCTCGGTCTATTTCGTCCTCGCCCTGGCGCTGGACCCCGACCTGCACGTTGCCCGCTCTCTCTGGGCGCAGGCGCTGGAAAATGGCGGCCGCCGCGACGACGCGATCGCCACGCTGCGTGAGGTGCCTGCTTCCTCGCCTTACTATCCCAACGCTCAAGGCCAGCTCGCCGGCCTCCTCAATGCGCAGGGCAAGAGCGAGGAAGCCCTTCGCGTTGCCGCCGAAGCCCTCGCCGGCACGCCCGATCGCGGCCTTCAGCTTCAGCTGGCCGATCTCTACATTTCCCTTGAACGCTATGGGGATGGCGAAGCGGTGCTCAGCGAAGTGATCGCCTCAGACGGCGAGCGCGAAGACTGGCGTGTCATCTTCGCCCGCGGCGCGGCGCGGGAGCGTCAGGGCAACTGGCCCGGCGCAGAAACCGATCTCAAGCGCGCGCTGGAGCTTCGCCCGGAAAGCGCTACCGTCCTCAACTATCTCGGCTATTCCTGGATCGACCGCGGCGAAAATCTGGAAGAGGGCTTCAACCTCATCCGCCGCGCCGTTATTCTGGAGCCGCTCGCGGGCCATATCATCGACAGTCTCGGATGGGCGCACTACAAACTCGGCCAGTATGAAGAAGCCGTCGATTACCTCGAACGCGCGGTCGAACTGGTGCCCGGCGATCCCGTCCTCAACGACCATCTGGGCGACGCCTATTGGCGCATGGACCGCAAGCTCGAAGCCGGTTTTCAGTGGGAGCGCGCCCTGACGCTTGATCCCACCGAAAAAGACCGGGAACAGATCAATGCCAAGCTCCATTCAAAGCTGGGCCCCGATGCGCCCGAAGCAGCGGCGGAGTCAAAATCTCCGACCGTCACGCAAGACTCTCCCTGAGGGGCGCTTCCGGATGAGCACAGCAGACAAAAGCCTTTCGGGCTGGGCGCCTGCCAAGGTGAACCTCTATCTGCATGTCGGCCCGCCAAAACCCAATGGCCGCCATGACCTTGAGTCTCTTGTAATGTTCTCGGGTTCTGGTGCGGCAGACCATCTGACGGCAGAGCCTGCCGAAGGGCTCAGCCTTTCGGTTGCCGGCCCCTTCGCCGCTGCGGCCGGGGCGGGCGATGACAATCTGGTCCTTCAGGCGGCCCGCGCGCTACAGGCCGCCTCCGGCACGCAACAAGGCGCCCGTCTTTCGCTCAAGAAATGGCTGCCCGTCGCCGCCGGCATCGGCGGTGGCTCCTCCGACGCCGCCACAGCCCTCCGTCTGCTGACAAAACTCTGGGCGCTTGACCCAAACCATGCCATCGCCCTTGCGCCGGGCCTTGGAGGGGATGTGCCGGTAGCGTTGGCGGGGCAGCCATCACTCATGCGCGGGGAAGGGGAGCGCGTCACGCCGCTGCCCGCGCTGCCGCCCGTTTATGCCGTGCTGGTCAATCCCGGCGTCCCATGCCCCACAGGCCCGGTCTTCCGCGACCATGACGCGGCAGGGGGCGGCGCGGGCTTTGCCGAGATTGATCCGCCACCGGAGTTTTCAGGGCCCAAAGCATTCGCCGCCTGGCTCGGCCAGCAACGCAACGATCTGGAAAGCCCTGCCATCGCGCGCGTGCCGGAAATCGGCGCCGTGCTCGAATTCCTGCGCGCCCAGCCCGGCGTATTGCTGGCGCGCATGAGCGGGTCAGGTGCCACCTGTTTTGCCCTCTGTGAAGCGCTCGCCTTTGCGGAGCGCGCAACCGCCGTCATCGCCCATGATGCGCACAAGGCGCATTGGTGGACCGCTGCCTCCCGGCTCGGGGCGGCGCCATGATCGCGCTTTCCCTTGTCTGGGCCGCGGCCCCGCTCATCATCAGCTTTCTCGTCTGCGCGCTTATGATCCGCCTTGGCCCGAAAGACGCGCCTGATGGCGGACGCAAGACCCAAAGCCGCCCCGTGCCCAGTGCCGGCGGCGTCGGGGTCCTGGCGGGCGTTCTCGGCGCGCTTTTCCTCGCCAGCCTTCTTCAGCCCGGCGGCCTCGGCAATCCGGTCGCTACCCTTGCGCAGATCGCGCTCGCCGGCCCCATGCTCCTTGTGCTGATCGCAGGTCTGCTCGGCTTTGCGGATGACAGGCTTAACCTGCCGGCTGGCCGGAAGCTGCTCATCCTCGCTGCGGCCGCTTTGCTCGCGGCGATCTATGGCCCGCATGTCACCCATTTCTGGCTGCCCGGCGCCAATGGGTCGGGCTATGTCCTGCCTGCCTTCCTGGCCATTGCCGGCGCGGCGCTCTGGCTATTCATCATGGCCAATGCGGTCAACTTCATGGACGGCGCAAACGGCATTGCCATGGGCAGCGCGGCGATCCTGCTCGCCGCCCTCGCGGTGATCACCGCCCCGCCCACGGGCAGCGCGCCGGGCATTCTGTTCCTTCTGCTGGTCGCGGCAGCGGCCGCGGTCTGCGGCTTCCTCGCCTGGAATCTTGCCGGCCGCCTCTATGCCGGGGATACCGGCGCTCTCGCCATCGGCGCCCTCATGGGCGGGGCCGGGCTCTCGGCAGGTGTCATCCATTCGGTCTGGGTTCCCGCCACGCTGGCGCTCCCCATCCTCCTGGACGTCATCCTCACGCTCATCTGGCGCGCCCGCCTTGGCCGCCCGCTGATGCAGGCCCACCGCGATCATGCCTATCAGCTCTTTCTGCGCGCAGGCTGGAGCCATCTACAGGTGGCCGGTCTCTGGTGGGGCTTCTGCCTCATCACCTCGCTTGCCGCCATTACTGGCGCACGCAACGGCGCAGGCGTCGCCGCCGCCCTCTTTGCCTTCATGTTCCTTGCAGGTTCAGCGCTCTGGGGCTGGCAGCGCATCGCGCTCGGCCGCCACCTTGCCAGTGAGAACAAATAACTCAGTAAGCCCGGCTTACACAGAAATCGGCCAGGTCTTCCAGCGCGTCCCGGTAGGTCGAGGCGGGCAGGGTGCGCAACGCGCCCTTGGCCAGCGCGGCGTAGGCTTCGGCTTCCTGCACGGTGGCTTCGGCCGCCCCGGTCGCGCGGATCAGGTGCACGGCATGGGCAAGGTCGGAATCTTCCTGCGTTTCCGGGTTCAGCGCCCGGTCCCAGAACGCCCGGTCCTCGTCAGAGCCCCGCCGCCGCGCAATGATCACCGGCAGGGTGATTTTCCCCTCGCGGAAATCATCGCCCACCGATTTGCCGATCACAGAGGTCGTCCCACCATAGTCCAGTGCATCATCAATGATCTGAAAGGCGAGGCCCAGATTCTTGCCATACGTCGCCAGCGCGTCGGAATATTCCTCTCCGCCCGCAGACATCGCGCCGGTTTCGGCCGCCGCTTCAAACAGCGCGCCCGTCTTGGCTTCCACAATGGCGAGATATTCTTCGGTTGGCAGGTCGCGGGTTGCCATCGCTGCCAGCTGGCGCACTTCGCCCTCTGCAATCACGGTCGAGGCCGTGGCCAGCCGGTTGAGAATGTCCAGGCTGTTGGCTTCGACCAGCAGGTTGAATGCGCGCGCAAACAGGAAGTCGCCCACCAGGATCGCGGCCTTGTTGCCCCAGATCGCCTTCGCGGCGGGTTTCCCCCGGCGCAGGTCGCTCTCGTCCACAACGTCATCATGCAGCAAGGTCGCCGTGTGGATGAACTCCACCGCAGCGGCCAGCGCATGGGTCGCGGCATTGGCTTTGCCCACAGCATGAGCGGCGATCAGGGTGATCATCGGGCGCAGGCGCTTTCCGCCTGCCGAAACGATATAGCCTGAAAGATCCGGGATAACTGCCACAGGGCTGGCGGCGCGGGTCGCCAGCAGGCGTTCGACGGCCGCCAGATCGTCAGCGACAAGTGCCTGCATCCGCTCCGTAATCGAGGAAAGCTGGGCCTTGCTCTTCGGTTTTGGGGCGAGGGTCAAACGGAGCACTCCGGCAGGAAGAGTTTGTTATAAGTAAATTTACGCAATTACCCAGCCAAGCTCGACGTGGCACCGGGCCGCACGCCGCAGCCGCCCGCCTTTGAGCGCATTGGCGCAGGCCCGGCAATAGGTTAGCGTGCAACCCATCGACAGGTATGTGCGTTTAGATCGGTATGAAACCCATGAAAACCTTTGCCATTGCCCTTGGGGCGCTCTCTCTCGCAGCCTGCGCAACGACGCCTGTTTACGGCCCCGCCGCAAAAGATGGCGCGATGGGCTATACCTCCCAACAGATCGAAGCGGGCCGCCACCGCATCGCCTACACGGACAAGGACGCCGGCAAGGCGCGCAGTCTGGCGCTGCTGCGGGCTTCCGAGATCACGCTGATGGAAGGCAAGGACTGGTTTGAGGTTACCGCTGAATATACCGATGTCGAGCAGGGCGGCGGGGGCGGTCCCTCCCTCAGCGTCGGCGGCGGCTCGGGCTCTTATGGCCGCTCCTCCAGCGTCGGCGTGGGCGTCGGCTTCGGCATTCCCCTTGGCGGCGGCTCGGGCGGCAAGGCCACAGCCGTCCTCGAAATTGTCACCGGCACAAATCCCAAACCGGACAAATCCACTGTCTATGATGCTCAGTCAGTCGATATGAACCTGCGCGGCCAGATCGACTGATGGAAGAAGTCCTGCGCACCAATGATCCGGTGAAGCTTTCCTATGCCCAGCACCTCCTGACAGAGGCGGGCATCGAGTATTTCGTCGCCGATCAGCACATCTCTGCCGTTGAAGGCAATATCGGCGCCTTTCCCCGACGCCTGATGGTGCGTGAAGCGGAGCTGGCCAAAGCCCGCCTCGCCCTTTCCGGAGTTGAGCCGGGGTGAGCCTGCCACACGCCGAGACGAGCGAAGACACCGTCTATCAGGGCCGGGTCCGCCTGGTTCAGCCTGTCAAAGGATTCCGCGCGGGCTTCGACTCGCTCCTCCTCTCCGCAGCCCTTCCGGTGCTGGAGAAGGGGGAGATGCTGGAACTTGGCTGCGGGTGTGGCGGCGCGCTGCTGCCAGCCGCCTACAGGATGCCAGGGGTGTCCTTCACGGGTCTCGAAGTGTCCCGATCTGTCTCCGATATGTCCCGCAAAGGCGCCGCGCTGAACGGCTTTGGCCCCCGCGTAACCATCGAAAATACCGAAGCGTCAGAATGGGTTAAGTCCCACGAAAACCGCTTCGATGCCGTCTTCGCCAACCCGCCTTATTTTGAGCCCGGAAAAATATCCGAGCCCGGCGAGGGCAAGGCATCAGCCTATATCGAAACGCTTTCGCTGGAGGGCTGGATAAAGGCCATGCTCCACGCCGCAAAGCCGCGCGCCCCCGTCATCCTGGTCCACCGCGCTGCCGAGCTTGCCCGCCTTCTGGCCCAGCTCGACCGTCAGGCCGGCGAGATCACCGTGCTTCCCGTCGCCTCCAAGGCGGGCGAGCCTGCCCGCCGCGTCCTCGTGCGCGCCCGCAAGGGCCTGAAGCGCGGCCCGCTCACGCTCCTGCCGCCCCTCATCACCCACACCGATGATGGCAGCGCCCGAACGCCCGCCGCGCAGGCCATCGTCGAGGGGATTCCCCTGGCCTGGTAGGCCCGATTTTCCTTGAACGCGGCGGAAAAGGGCCCACACTATCCTTAACGCCGCTCCGGCGCGGGGAGACCCTCCCATGTTCACATTGCTCTTTCTTGCCAGCCTCGCCCTTGGCATCTTCATTGCCTTTGTCGGCGCCTTTGGCACGCGCGACCATAACAGCCCCGACAAGAAGAAAGGCTGGTGGTAGACGCGCCCGGTTGCGAACCGCCCCGGTCAGCGCTAGTCCGGCTGGGAAACAGCCCATCGGAAGATCGCAATGTCTGCCCCAAAAGCCCACCCCAAGCCCAATTCCTTTCAGGACCTGATCCTGACCCTGCAGGCCTATTGGGGCGCCCAGGGCTGCGCGATCCTTCAGCCCTATGACATGGAAGTCGGCGCCGGCACGCTCCACCCCGCCACTGTCCTGCGCGCGCTCGGCCCGAAGAACTGGCGCGCCGCCTATGTTCAGCCCTCGCGCCGCCCCAAGGATGGCCGCTATGGCGAAAACCCCAACCGGCTTGGCCACTATTACCAGTATCAGGTCATCCTGAAGCCCAACCCGGCCAATCTGCAGGACCTCTATCTCGAAAGCCTCTACCGCATCGGCATCGACCCCACGGTTCACGACATCCGCTTCGTCGAAGACGACTGGGAAAACCCCACGGTCGGCGCCTGGGGCCTTGGCTGGGAAGTCTGGTGCGACGGGATGGAAGTCTCCCAATATACCTATTTCCAGCAGGTCGGCGGCCTCGACGTGTTCCCGGTCTCCGGCGAGCTGACCTATGGCCTAGAACGCCTCGCCATGTACGTCTTCGGCGTCGATAACGTCTACGATCTGCCCTTCAACGACCCCGCCAGCGAAGTGCCGCTCACCTATGGTGACGTGTTCCTCGAAAACGAACGCCAGCAGAGCGCGTTCAATTTCGAGCATTCCGATGTCGAGATGCTGAAACGCTGGTTCGCCGATTGCGAAAACCAGTCAAACGCCCTGCGCGAAGCCGGCAAACCGTTGCCGGCCTACGACTACGCCCTGAAAGCCTCGCACACCTTCAACCTGATCGACGCCCGCGGCGCCATCAGCCCCACCGAGCGCCAGGCCTATATCGGACGGGTGCGGGATCTGGCGCGGGGCGCGGCCGCCCAATGGGCCGAGCAGCAGGCCTGAACGTCGCAGTCAGCCTATTCACAGCTTACCTGTGAACGTATCGGCCTCCGGCGCGTTGGTGCGGGCCATAGGAGGCTGCAATGAAATCTCTTTCCGTCCTGTCTGCGCTCTTGCTCCCCGCCATTCTTGGCGCGTGCAATCCCGCTCCAAACGCCCCTGAGCCCATCGTCCCACCCCCGCATGTGCCCGAGGTGTCCGGTTCTGCCACCGCAGACGACGTGCCCGCCCCGCCCGCTGCCGACAGCACGCTCAGCCTCACCACGTTTGAGCCCACAACCGTGGAAATCTATTGCAGCTTCCACCGGCCCAGCCAGGACGGCGTTCTGGGTGAGCGCCTCTTCATCACCGAAATTGCCGGCGTACCGGCCCCCGCCGCCATCGGCCTTGAAGGCGAGCCTGTCACGCTCAAGGAAGTCTCCAAGACCGAAGCGGACGGCGCGGAGATCTGGACCTATCGCAATGACGAGCGCCCCGTTGAAATCGAGCTGCGTCTGAAGGAGGTCGAGCAAGGCATGGAATACCGCAATTATACCGGCACCATCCGCATCTCCGACCCCGTAGACGCCAGCGCGATCAACATCGAAGGCAGCTGCGGGGTCTGACCCCCGCTGCGCAATCCATAGACCCGCCCGCTTGACCCCGGCGCCCGTAGCTGTAAGCCGTGCCCACCCCTAATTCCGGCGACTGACAGGGCCTATGGCTGACCTTCTGATCGAACTTTTCTCCGAAGAAATCCCCGCGCGCATGCAGGCGAAGGCGGAGGCGGACCTTCTGGCGGCCCTCACGGGCAAGCTGAAAGAGGCGGGCCTCGCCTGGAAGACCGCCTTTGCCGTCTCCGGCCCGCGCCGCCTCACGGCGGTGGTCGAAGGGCTCGACGCGCGCTCGGCGGATGTGCGCGAAGAGAAGAAAGGCCCCAAGGTCGGCGCGCCCGAGCAGGCCATCGCCGGCTTCCTGCGCGGGGCGGGCCTCACTGACATCAGCGAGGCCTCCGTCGTCTCCGACCCCAAGAAAGGCGACTTCTACGTTGCCTATTCCACCGTGCCGGGCCGCGACGCGAAAGACGTGATCGCGGAAGCTGTGCCTGCCATCATCCGCGATTTCCACTGGCCCAAATCCATGCGCTGGGGCACCGGAGAGCTGCGTTGGGTGCGCCCGCTGCAACGCATTGTCTGCGTGCTCGATGGCGCCGTTGTGCCGTTTGAAGTGGGCGGCATTACCAGCGGCAACGAAACCGAAGGCCACCGTGTCCATGGCCGTGGTCCGTACACGGTCACTGGGTGGGCAGATTACAAATCCCAACTCGAAGGGCAGGGGCATGTCGTCCTCTCCCGCGATGATCGCCGCGCCGCCATCCTGGGCGGCATCGAAAAAGCCTGCGCCAAAGCGGGTCTGCAATGGATCGAAGACAAGGGCCTTCTGGAAGAGGTCACCGGCCTCGCCGAATGGCCCGTGGTCGTCCTTGGACAGATGGACCCGGACTTCCTCGATCTGCCGCCTGAAGTCATCACGCTGTCGATGCGCACCCACCAGAAATACTTCGCCGCAACGCACGCGAAGACGGGCAAGCTCGCGCCAAACTTCATCCTCGTCGCCAACATCGCCGCCACCGATGGCGGCGCAAAGATCGCCGAGGGTAACGCCCGCGTCCTCTCGGCCCGCCTCTCAGACGCCCGCTTCTTCTGGGAAAAGGACAAGGCCACACCGCTCGAAGTGATGGGCGAAAAACTCAAGACCATCGCCTTCAAGGAAGAGCTTGGCAGCCTCGGCGACAAGGTAGAGCGCGTCGCCGCACTCGCCCGCGAACTCGCGCCTGCCGTGGGCGCTGACCCCGGTCTTGCCGAACGCGCCGCGCGCCTCGCCAAGGCTGACCTCGTCTCCGAAATGGTCGGTGAGTTCCCCGAACTTCAGGGCGTCATGGGTCGCTACTACGCGCTCGCCGTCGGCGAAGACGCCCGCGTCGCCGACGCCATCCGCGACCATTACAAACCCCAGGGCCCCAGCGACTCCGTCCCCACAGACCCGGTATCCATCGCCGTCGCGCTGGCTGACAAACTCGACACACTCGTCGGCTTCTGGGCGATTGATGAGAAGCCAACCGGCTCGAAAGACCCGTTCGCGTTGCGCCGCGCGGCGCTAGGCGTGGTCCGCATCAATTTGGAGAATGGTGTGAGACTGAAATTGTCTAACGCTATTCTTAAAGCTCCGCTTGCAGTGAGGCCTGTAGTGAAGGGCGGGCAGTCAGATAGCGTGCGTTCGGCCGCCTCTAAAGCAATTGATGCTCTGATTGATCCGACTCTCCTCTCCTTCTTCGCAGACCGCCTCAAACAAGTCCTCCGCGACCAGGGAAAACGCCACGACCTGATCGATGCCGTCTTCGCCCTCGGCGAGGATGACCTCGTCCTCATCGTCAAGCGCGTCGAGGCCCTCGCCGCCTTCCTCGCCACCGAGGACGGGGCAACGCTGCTGGCGGGCTATCGCCGCGCCGCCAACATCCTCAAGGCCGAAGAGAAGAAAGGCGCGCTGCCCGATGGCCTCAGCGTCGATCCCGCCCTCATCGCCAAAGGCCCCGCCGCCGAGCAGGCCCTCTGGGCGTCCCTGAATGAGACGACCGCCGCCCTTGAAGCGCCCCTGAAGACCGAAGACTTCGCCGGCGCCATGACGGCCCTTGCCGGCCTGCGCGCCCCGGTCGATGCCTTCTTCGAGGATGTGCTGGTCAATGATTCGGATGCCAAAGTGCGCGAAAACCGGCTCGCCCTGCTGATCGCGGTGCGCGGCGCCCTTCACAAGGTCGCCGATTTCTCGAGAATTGAGGGCTAAAGACGGCGCGGCAACCTTGTCACCTTGCGTCAGGGCGCCCCATGACGTTTGCATGACTGGCAATTGCCTCGCGGTTGCAGCATAGGACTTGCAAGCTGGCCGCAAGGTCAGGTGGCCGGAAGATCAAAGTTGAACACGGGGAACGCTTCGTATGGGCAACGCCGCAGTAAAAAACGCTGACGAAACATGGGTCTACGCTTTCGGAGGCGGAACCTCGGATGGCGATGCCTCGATGCGCAACCTCCTGGGGGGCAAAGGCGCCAACCTTGCCGAAATGGCAAAGCTCGGCCTGCCTGTGCCGCCCGGCTTCACGATTTCGACCGCTGTCTGCGTCGCTTACTATGATACCGGCCGGGTTTATCCCGCCACGCTCGACGCGCAGGTCTCTGACGCGCTGGCCGCGCTGGAAGGCAAAACCGGCAAGGGTTTCGGCGATCCGGAAAACCCGCTCCTCGTCTCGGTCCGCTCGGGCGCCCGCGCCTCGATGCCCGGTATGATGGACACGGTTCTGAACCTCGGCCTCAACGAAGCTGTCGCCGCCGGCCTCGCCGGCAAGGCAGGCGACCGTTTCGCCTATGACAGCTACCGCCGTTTCATCCAGATGTATTCCAACGTCGTCCTCGGCATGGGCCATGACGAGTTCGAACACATCCTCGACGACTATAAGGAGCGCGAAGGTCTCGACCTCGATACCGAGTTGACCGCCGACAACTGGAAACAGGTCATCGTGCGCTACAAGGAAGCCGTCCAGAAGGAACTGGGCCGCCCGTTCCCCGAAGATCCGCGCGAACAGCTCTGGGGCGCCATCTCGGCAGTGTTCGACTCCTGGATGTCCGACCGCGCGATCATCTATCGCAAGCTCAACGACATTCCCGCCAACTGGGGCACGGCCGTCAACGTCCAGTCCATGGTGTTCGGCAATCTGGGCGACACGTCTGCCACCGGCGTTGCCTTCACGCGTGACCCGTCAAACGGCTCGCCGATCTTCTATGGCGAATACCTGATCAACGCCCAGGGCGAAGATGTCGTCGCCGGCATCCGCACGCCTGCGCCCATCTCGCGCGAGCGCGCCAATACGCTCGGCTCGTCGGACGCCCCGCTCGAAGAGGCCATGCCGCCGGTCTACAAACAGCTGGTCGACGTCGCCAACACGCTGGAGCGTCACTACAAGGATATGCAGGACATCGAGTTCACCGTCGAAGACGGCACGCTCTACATGCTGCAGACCCGCAACGGCAAACGCACCGCCGCCGCCGCTGTGAAGATTGCGGTCGATATGGTCCGCGAAGGTCTGATCACGGAAGAAGAGGCGCTGCTGCGCATCGACCCCACCGCGCTCGACCAGCTTCTCCACCCGCGCATCCCCAGCGATGACGAGAACAAGAAAGCTGGAAACGCCGCCTATGACGTCGCCTTCAAAGGCCTTCCCGCCAGCCCCGGCGCGGCTGTCGGCCGCGTTGTGTTCGATTCCGAAGAAGCCTTCGCCCTTGCCGCAAAAGGGGAGGACGTGATCCTCGTCCGTGTCGAGACGAGCCCGGATGACATCAAGGGCATGCATGCGGCCCGCGCCATCGTCACCGCCCGCGGCGGCATGACCAGCCACGCCGCCGTTGTCGCGCGCGGCATGGGCCGTCCCTGCGTCTGCGGCGCGTCGGACCTGCGCATCAACACCGCCAAAGGCGAATTCACCGCCCGTGGCCGCACCTTCAAGAAGGGCGACATGATCACCGTTGACGGCGTCAATGGCCGCGTCATTGCCGGGGCCGTTTCGCTGATCAATCCCGACCTCTCCGGCGATTTCGGTGAGTTCATGGGCTGGGCCGACAAGCGCCGCACCCTGAAGGTTCGCGCCAATGCCGAAACCCCGCTCGACACGCGCACCGCCGTCGAGTTCGGCGCTGAAGGCGTCGGCCTCTGCCGCACCGAGCATATGTTCTTCGACGAGGAACGCATCCCCGCCGTGCGCACGATGATCCTCTCCAATGACGAAACCGGTCGCCGCGAGGCGCTCGCCAAGCTGCTCCCGATGCAGCGTTCCGACTTTGAAGAAATCTTCCGCATCCTCGGCGATCGCCCGGCGACCATCCGCCTGCTCGATCCGCCGCTGCACGAATTCCTGCCCCACACCGATGAAGACATCGCCGGCGTCGCCAAGGCTTCGGGCCTGAGCGCCGAGGAACTGCGCCGCCGCGCCGCTGACCTGCACGAATCCAACCCCATGCTCGGCCACCGGGGCTGCCGCCTCGGCATCACCTATCCTGAAATCTACGAGATGCAGGCCCGCGCCATCTTTGAAGCGGCGGTCAACATCTTCAAGGAAGGCAAGCTGAAGCCCGTTCCCGAGGTGATGATCCCGCTGGTCGCCACCCACCGCGAACTCGACATCCTGAAAAAGCTCGTCGACGAAACCGCCCAGAAAGTGTTCGCCGAAACCGGTGTCACGCTCGACTATATGGTCGGCACGATGATCGAGCTGCCCCGCGCGGCTCTCGCGGCAGGGGAAATTGCCCAGGCCGCCGAATTCTTCTCCTTCGGCACGAACGATCTCACCCAGACAACCCTCGGAATTTCCCGCGATGACGCCGGCAAATTCCTCCCGATCTATTCGGAAAAGGGCATCTATGAGAAAGACCCGTTCGTAACACTTGACCAGGAAGGTGTGGGCGAACTCGTTAAGATTGCGGCCGAGCGCGGGCGCAAAACCCGCCCCGACATCAAGCTCGGAATCTGTGGTGAACACGGGGGAGACCCGGCTTCGGTGGAATTCTGTCACCGCGCCGGTCTCGATTACGTTTCCTGCTCGCCCTACCGGGTGCCGATTGCCCGTCTCGCAGCGGCACAAGCCGCCATCCGCGGAGCGAAGAAGTAGCGGATTTCGGGCAGTTGAGGCGCAAAACCCGCCGCCCTTGAACGTTGCATTTGTGCAACAACTTGACAGGAAGATTCTAACCAACGGGACCGCGCGCGGTCCCGTTTTTCTGTTATTTTTCAGATAATTACACCCATATATTCGTGCGTCGCGCGAATCGCCGGATTCGGCTCGGTTCCCAGGCTTTCTGAATTGTCACTCAGGAAACTGGCTGAAATATTGCTAGATAGTTGCGGGTGGGCCAAGTCCCTCCAGTCCCTCCGGGGTCTGGCCGGGTACGTTCGGCCTCTACAAACAGATAAATCTCGGACTCTCCGGGGCATCAGGCAGAACCATAACTGCCAGCCGGGGAACAGAGGAGTGGTGATGTTAAGGTTTCTTAAACCAGGCCGGGCCAGTGTATTCCGGGTTAATGGGCTGCGTGAAAAGCTCACACGGTGGTGGCTTGGAATGACTGATCAGGAACAGAGAGACGTGTTCATTCGCGGCGGCATGATTGCCGTTGTCGCGGTTACGGCGTCCGTGTCCCTTCCGGCGATCGCAGAACAACAGGCCGGCCTGCGCGCCGACGCGGAATTCCGCGCCGAAGCCGAGCGGCTCGCCCTTTATGAAGATGGCGGCCTCGCCGTCCGCACCGCCAGCCACACGCCGTCCCTGATGGACTCGCCCTGGCTGCGTACCGTCGAATACACCCTGAAGCGCGACATCGACTCCTCGATGAGCCGCTATGCCATGCGCGACCGCGATGGCGCCGCACTCGCCTCCCTCGCGTCTTTCCGCCCCGAGCAGATCCAGCGCGCCGAGACCATCGATGCCGAGCTGATGTGCATGGCGCAGGCCGTCTATTACGAATCGGCCTGGGAACCCCTCAACGGCCAGCTCGCCGTTGCCGAAGTCATTTCCAACCGCGTCCGCGACCACCGCTACCCGGACAGTGTCTGCGGCGTGGTCTTCCAGGGCGCGACCCGCACCACCGGCTGCCAGTTCACCTTCACCTGTGACGGGTCGATGGACCGCAACAAGCCGGCCGGCGAAGCCTGGGAGCGTGCCCAGCGTATTGCCGCCCATGTGCTGATGGACCTCAATGAGGACCGCACCGGCGGCGCCACCCATTATCACGCTACCTATGTCGATCCGGTCTGGAATTCGGGCCTGGTCAAGACAGAGCAGGTTGGCCTGCACATCTTCTACCGTTTCCCCCGCGGCGCCGAATGGGCCAGCGTGGAGCGCAACTTTGAAGCCCGCAAGCGCCAGACCGAGCTGCGCCTGGCTGAGCTGGATGCCACGAAGGAAGCCGACATGGCCGCCCTCGACGAAGGCCTCCTCTTCGCAGACGCCTCCACCGCAGCAGACGATGGCTATTACACGATCACGCCGACCGTCGCGCCCGCCGGTGTCACCACCTCCACCCGCACGGTCTCGACCCCGGCCCCGCGCCTGATGTCCATCCAGACCGTGAAGAAGGCCCCCGAGGTCGCGCCCGTCCAGGCAGACGTCGCGCCGCAAGCCGAAGCTGTCGAGGCCGTTCCCGAGCCCGTCGTGGTAGACGAATACCTCGCCCGCCAGCTCGAAGCCGCCCGCGCCGCCGCCGAGTAAGCGCCAGGTCACGGTTCAAAAATTTCAAGGCCGCTGATGAAACGCATCAGCGGCCTTTTTGTTTCCCTCAATTGACCTGCCAGCCTAATCCCGCGCGGGCACGTTCTTGCGGATCGCCTTGCGCACCACGCCCGGCAGCCAGCGCGTCATGAAGCGCGCCCGGTCGGCCTCTGCGCCCACCATGTAATAGATGTCATCGCCGTGCACGGCGTCCCACACCTTCTCGGCAGCCATCGACACGGGATAAACCTTCGCGCCATTCGCTTTCATCTGATCGGACATCTTCTCATTGGCGCCGGCCGTCTTGCCCATCTCCAGGATCGGCGTGTCGACAAACCACGGCATCAGCGTGGTGACCCGAATGCCCAGATCCCGGAATTCTGCGTCGAGCGCCTCGGTCAGCCCCCGCACGGCCCATTTGGAGGCCGAATAAACCGAAAGCTGAGGCGCCCCGACAATCCCGGCGGACGAGGCCGTATTCACGATCCGCGCGCCCGGCGTGGCCTTCAGCAAGGGCAGGGCGGCATAGACCCCGTTCACCACGCCCTTCACATTGATGTCGATGATGAGGTCGGCCTCTTCGGCGGGGATCTCTTCAAACCAGCCATGGCGCCCGATGCCGGCATTGTTGAAAAGGGCGTTCATCTTGCCGCCGGTTGCGGCGCTGAAGCCGTCCATGGCGGCGGCCCAGTCGGCCCGCCTGGTCACATCCAGTTTTGCGACATGGCAATTCTCCGCGCCGATCTCACCGGCAACGGCCTTCAGCCCCATCTCGTTGACGTCATAGAGCCCGCAGAACCAGCCCTTCCGCGCAAAATGGCGCGCCGTTTCTGCGCCGATGCCCGAGGCGGCTCCCGTGATGAAAATCGCCTTGCGGCCGTTTGCGCCTGCCATGTTTTCCTCCGCCAGTATCTTTCACTGACTGTGTCAGCGTCTCTGGCAGAGACTGTCAGACCACATCGAGGCCAAGGTCAAGATTGGGCGCCGAATGGGTCAGCGCGCCCGAGGAAATGAAGTCCACCCCCGTCTCAGCAATTGCCGCTACGGAAGTCAGCGTCACCCCGCCCGAGGCTTCGAGCGGCACGCGCCCGCCGGTAATGGTGACCGCTTCGCGCAATTGCTCCAGGCTCATATTGTCCAGAAGGATCGCATGCGGACCATATTTCAGCGCTTCTTCAAGCTGGGCCAGCGTATCCACCTCAATTTCGATCATCCGCAGATGCCCGGCATAGGCTTTCGCCCGCTCCAGCGTAGCTTCAATCGACCCGCCGCAGGCGGCAATGTGATTGTCCTTGATCAGGATCGCGTCATCCAGCCCATAGCGGTGCGACGTTCCCCCGCCACAGCGGACCGCCCGCTTCTCCAGCGCCCGGTGCCCCGGCGTTGTCTTCCGGGTGCAGACGATGCGTGTTTTCGTGTGGGCCACCGCGTCCACATACTGCCGCGTCAGGCTCGCGACGCCCGAAAGCCGCCCCAGAAAGTTCAGCATCGTGCGCTCCGCCGTCAGGATCGACCGCGCCGATCCCGAAAGCCGCGCCACCACATCGCCGGGCGTCAGCGCGCTGCCATCGGGCTTTTCGATTTCCAGCTTCAGTGCCGGGTCCACAAGGCTTGCCGAATAGGCCGCCACGTCCAGCCCCGCAATCACGCCGGGCTTGCGCGCGGCGATCACCACCGAAAGCTGTGTCTCCGGCGGAATGGTAGCGTCAGTCGTCAGGTCGCCCGCCCGGCCCAGATCCTCGGCCAGCGCCAGGCGGACAATCGGATCAAGGATGATCGGGGAAAGCGGGGGAATATAGGTCGTCATATGACAAGCGCCTCGCGGCTTGTGTGGAACAGGAACTGGCGCTCGGGCGCGCCGGTGTCGGGATAGTCGGACCGGAAATGTCCGCCGCGGCTTTCGGCGCGGGCCAGCGCTCCGCTTGCGATCAGGCGCGCAGCCGTCAGCTGCGGCGCGCCGGGCATGCCTGCCTCCAGCCGCTCGATCAGGCTCAGAAGATCAGTCAGCCCGCCCGCCTCGCGCACCACGCCGCAATGGCGCGACATCGCCTCACGCAGTTCCAGCATGTCCGGGCCGGTCAGGGGCCGCGTTGCGGATGCCGTGCTCGCGCCCGCTTCGTTGAGGTCCGCGTCGCGCAGGCGCCGCGCAATCCGCTCGGCAAAGACGACAGCCTCCAGCAGAGAGTTGGAGGCGAGCCGGTTGGCCCCATGCGCGCCGGTCGAGGAACATTCTCCGCAGACGGAGAGCCCATCCAGCGTCGAGCGCCCCCAGAGGTCAGAGATAATCCCGCCCATATGATAATGCGCGGCGGGCGCTACCGGGATCATCGCGCGGCGCGGATCGATGTTGGCGCTCATGCACGCGCCAAAAACCGTCGGGAAGTGATGCGGAAACTCTTCGCCCACGGCCGTGATGCAATTGAGAAAAGCGCCACGCCCGGCGGCCCGCTCCGCATGGATCGCGCGGGCCACTTCATCGCGCGGCGCAAGCTCCGCCAGCGGATGATAATCTGCCATGAAGGCGCGCCCGTCGGTATTGTGCAACGTCGCGCCTTCGCCGCGCAGCGCCTCGGTCGCCAGCGGGGCAGGGTCACGGCCAATGTCGATGCCGGTCGGGTGAAACTGCACGAATTCGAGGTCGGCCAGCACCGCGCCCGCCACATGCGCCATGGCAATCGCCTCGCCCTGGGCTTCCTTCGGATTGGTCGTCACGCGGTAAAGCCCACCGGACCCACCGGTGCACAGCACTGTCTCCCGCGCGGTCTTCACAAACGCTCGCCCGGTATTCCCGCGCAGCACGACCCCCGCCACGCGGCCATTGGTATCCTGCAACAGAGCCTCAGCCCGCGCGCCCTCGATCAGCTCGATATGCGGGGCTGCCGCCACCGCCGCCACCAGCGCGTCCATGATCGCCTTGCCCGCCAGGTCGCCTGAAACCCGCGCCACACGCGGATGCGAATGTGCCGCCTCCAGCGACAGGGCGAGCTGGCCATCGGGCGTCCGGTCAAACGGTACACCGAGGGCCACCAGGTCGCGCACGCGCGCGGGGCCGTCTTCCGCGATCAGCCGCGCAATCACCGGGTCCACCAGCCCGGCGCCTGCTGCCACGGTATCGTCGGCATGCTGGGCCGGGCTGTCGAGCGGATGCAGCGCAGCGGCCAATCCCCCCTGCGCCCAGGCCGAGGAAGACGCCTGCCCGAGCGGCGCCGGTGAGATCACCAGGCAGGGCCGCGGCGCCAGCTTCAGCGCAAGGAACAGGCCCGCAAGGCCCGCCCCGACGATCAGAACATCTGTCGTGGCGCCCGCGCCGGCATGCAGGCGGTCATCCGTTCCGGAAAGCATCGTGATTATCCGATCAGGAAATGCCGTCATTCGCGCGGCGGAATTCCACCGGCGCTGTGACAGCAGAGACGAGCGCCCCGAACATCCGTTCGTGGGACTGGATCGTCAGCGTGAAATTGTCAGGAACATAGAGCAGGCCTTCATTCTTCGACTCCAGCATCTCCTCGATGGTGGAGCGGATCGACACCTGATCGCCAAAGCGCTGGGCCTCGCAGGACTGGCGCACGACCGAGCGGCCCCACATCGAGCACATCTCCACCGCCGTCAGCTCACAGGCATACCGGTCCTCTGCCTCATGCGGCGACAGGCGCATCGTGCCGGTCATCACGCATTGGCCGCTGCGATAGGGGCTCGTCTGGAAGCTCCAGCTCCCCAGCACATCAGAGGGATCTTTGTCCTTGCCGGAACTCGCACCGGATTTGGCAAGCGACGGGCTCGCCATAAGGCACGCCATCGCCAGCACCATTACAGTGCGTCCACCGAACATCCGCATGGCCACTCTCCTGAACACGCCCGTTGACTTCACTCCGGCCTGCCCCCTCTGGCAAGCCGGTTTACGCACTAGTTTACCAGTTCAAGCTCCATCGGCTTGAGGCCGGTCACGAAATCCAGCGGCCGCTCCATTTTCGGCAGGGCCAGCATCGCGTCGAGCGCTTCTTTCGCCCGCACCCGCACGTCTTCGGGAATGGTCACCTCATGCGTGCCCGTCATCAGGCAGTCATAGATGTTTTCCAGCGTGATGCGCTTCATGTGCGGGCAGAGGTTACACGGCCGGATGAAATTCACGCCGGGGTTCACCGCCGCCACATTGTCGCTCATCGAACATTCGGTCAGCAGCACCACCTTGTTCGGGCGTTTCTCCGACACATAGTTCGCCAGCGCCGCCGTCGAGCCGGCATAGTCAGCGACTTCCAGCACATCCGGCGGGCATTCAGGGTGCGCCAGGATCACGACACCGGGATGTGCTTCGCGCAGCTGCGCCACATCCTCGGCCGAAAACTGCTCATGCACCTCACAGGCGCCCGGCCAGGTGAGAATGCGGATATTCGTCTGCGCCGCCACATTCTTCGCCAGATACTGGTCGGGCACGAGGATCACGGTGTCCGAATTCCATTCCTTCGCGATGGCTTCCACCACCTGCGCGGCGTTGGAGCTCGTGCAGGTAATGTGGCACTCGGCCTTCACCTCGGCGGTGCAGTTCACATAGGTCACGATCGGATAGTTCGGGAATTTCTGCTTGATCAGGCGCACATCCGCGCCGTTGATCGAGCTGGCCAGCGAGCAGCCTGCTTCCAGCGAGGGGATCAGCACGGTCTTCTCCGGCGCGAGGATTTTCGACGTCTCGGCCATGAAATGCACGCCCGCCTGCACGATCACGCTTTGGGGCACCTGTGAGGCCTCGCGCGCCAGCTGAAGGCTGTCACCGCGGAAATCGCCCACCAGGCTGAAAATGTCCGGCGTCATGTAATTGTGCGCCAGGATCACGGCATTCTTTTCGCGCTTCAGCCGGTTGATACCGGCCACGAGCGGTGCAATCGCGGGCCATTCCATCGGCGTCACGAAATCCTGCACCAGCGGATAGAGCGCATCGGTCTCCGCTTTCACGGCGTCATCATAGACAAGGCCACGCGCCTCAGCGGCGGATTTACCGCGCAGCGGGGTAGGGGTAGGGCAGCCGGGACCGGCATCAATGAGACGTGCCATGGAGAACCTCCTTCAACCAATCGAGCCATTTATGCTCGATTTGAGTATAAGTTAGGCCTGAAAAGAAGCGTTTCAAGGGGTAACCTTAAAAACGCTCTGGCTTTCAGGGCTCATTTGCGACCGGTCGGTGAACCTTTTACGCAGTCTGAGCAAAAGGGTATCTAGCGCAGACAGCCCCCCAAGGCAAGGCCACCCGCCTCAATCCTGCCTTTATTGACGCTGCGAACCCTGCCGGGTCAGCAATAGGGATTGCCGGTCCGGCAGGAGGCGGAATAGCCGGTATTGTAGCTGTTCACCTTATTGATGAAGGCGTTGAAATCGGCCGTGTCCTGCGCCCGGCTGGCCGAGCTGCTGGACGATGAATAGCTGGACGAGCTGCCCGTCGAGTAAGAGCTCCCATAGGACGCGCTGACGCCGGCGCTGTAGCCCCCTTGCTGGCGCGCAGCGAACTCTTCCGCCTTCCGATCATTCTCGGCTTTCAGGCGGGCCGCTTGTTCGCGCTGGGTGTCTATTGCCGAAACTATGCGGCAGGAATCCTGATAGCCTGCGGTGCAGGATGTCGCGGCAATTTTGCGGGCTTCCTCGCGCCCCCCTTTGACCGTGCCGTTATAATACATGACGGCGAGGTTGTAGCAGGCCTCCTGATTGAATGGCGCAGTCAGGCACCGGTTGGCAAAATACCGGGCGGCCTGGTAGCGCGCGTCTTCGTCAGCGCCAAACTTCGCCTTGGCAACCGCGAAGGCCTGAAACTGGCAGCCATACATCTCGCCCGCGTCGCAGGCCTTCTTGAGCGGAGGCAGGGCCTCGGCAACCGAGACGGAGACGCCGGGCGCCCCATTCGCGAGGTAGTTGCCGTAATAGGCGCAGGCCTCCATGTCGGCCTCATCGCATAGCTTGCCGAAGAGGGCGACCGCGCCTGAATGGTCGCCTGCCAGCATCTTGTCGAAGGCGGCGCGGCTGGCCACTTCCTTGAGGCGGTCGATGGCTTCGGCCGCTGCGGGCTCGCCTGCCACCTCGGCCCGGTAATAATAGTCTCTGGACAGATTAACGTCCTGAAGGCCGGTCAGCCCGGTTTCGTAGATATAGCCGAGCGTCATCAGCGCCTTGCCTTCATTGGCCTTGGCGGAGAGCTCGATATACCGGATCGCCTTGACATGATTGGGCGGGATAACGCCCTCGCCCATCAGGTGGATCTGCCCGGCATTATAGGCCGCCATCGTGTCGCCCGCTTCTGCGGCGCGCTCATAATAGCCCAGTGCGCGCGGCAGGTCTTTGGTGACGCCCCGGCCAACGTCATAATCAAGCCCCAGGCTGAACAGCGCCATCGAGAACTCCTGCGCCGCCGAAGCCTCGATCCATTTGCGATAAAGCTCCTGCGATGCCGTGGCGGTCGGGCCATCGCGGTAAAGCATGGCGAGGTTGAACTGCGCCTTGGCAAAGCCTGCTTCGGCGGCGCGTTTTATTTCCGGAAACGCTTCTGCGTAGCGCCCTTCCATCATGGCGGTGCGGGCGGCCTGATAGACAGGGTCCTTGTCGTAATCGATCTGGGCGGTCGCCGGCTGCCCCAGGAGGCAAACAAAAGCGGCGGCGATCAGCAGGGCGTTTCGGAGCATGACAGCCTCTCTTTTCCTTCTCGCCGCTTCCGGCGGATGGTTACTCCTTGAACAGATCAATCGCCGCTGTCGTCATCGCTTCCACGCCTGTGGCAATCGCCGGGTCATAGTCCGGGCCAAACAGCGGCGAATGCAGCGAGGGCAGGGGCATCCCGTCAATCTGCGAGGCGGCATATTTGTCGGGGTCAACCGCGCCCAGCCAGAAGATCACACCGGGCACTTCCTCATCGGTACGCGCAAACTGGCTGAAATCTTCCCCGCCCATCACCGGCGGCACAGAGCGCACATTGCCTTCGCCGAGTTTCCTGGCCACGGCTGCCATCGCCCGCTTGGTCAGTTCCGGATCGTTATAGGTCGCCGGCGTATAATCGCTCTCCACCGTAATCTCAGGCTCGGGCGCGCCAAAGGCGGCCGCTGTCCCCTCGGCAATCCGCGTGATGCCATCCAGCAGCATCTGCCGGGTCTTGTCATCATAGGAGCGCACGGTGATCAGCAGTTCGGCTTCATCGGGAATGATGTTGTGTTTCGCGCCCGCCTTGAACGAGCCGACCGTTACAACCGCAGACTCCAGCGGATTGGTATTGCGCGAGACAAGGCTCTGCAACGCGGTAACGATATGGCTGGCGATCAGGATCGGGTCGCGTGTCGTGTGCGGATAGGCCCCGTGCCCGCCCGCGCCTTTCACGGTGATGTCCACACTGTCGACATTGGCCAGCGCATAGCCCGAAGAATAGTTGATCACGCCGGCCGGCGCGCCGGCTGAAACATGCAGGGCAAGGTTATAGTCCGGCAGCGGAAAATCCGAATACAGCCCATCGGCCAGCATCGCCTGCGCGCCCAGGCCAATCTCCTCGGCAGGCTGGGCGATCATCACCAGCGTGCCCTTCCATTTGTCAGCTTCGGCCACCAGCCGCCGCGCCGTGCCCACCCAGACCGTCATGTGAATATCATGGGCGCAGGCATGCATCACCGGGCTCTCAACGCCTGTCCAGGTCTGCGAGACAATCGTGGAGGCAAATTCAAAGCCCGTCTGGTCGGGTACAGGCAGGCCGTCCATGTCCGCGCGGATCAGGATCGTCGGCCCGCGCCCGTTCTCGAACACGCCCACGACCCCATAGCCGCCCACGCCGGGCAGCACCTGCCCTATATCCTTCATCGCCTTCTCGCGCACCCAATCGTCGCCCAGGCCCTCGGTCACCGTAAAGCCCAGCGCGCGCAGCTCATCCGCCATCAGCTTGGACGTCTCCACCTCACGGAACGAAAGCTCGGGGTTGGCGTGCAGCTTCTTGTAAAGCTCCACCAGGCTCGGGTCCGCCGTGCGCAGCTCGCCCTGCGGCATCCCGCTGACGGCGCTCTCGGTCGAAACGCCCGCGCCCTCATCCGGCCGCAGCTCGCGCGGCCCGCCCTCGGCGGCGTCGCGATCATCGCCTCCACATGCGGCCAGTCCCAGCGCCAGTACGGCAACAAGCAAACTCCGGCGGATCATCATGGCAGCACCCCTGTAATCAAATTCCATAAACCAGGGCCAAGCCTAGTCATGATTGTTCCTGGGGGGAAGGGGCCGTCTCCGGCGAAGCGGGGAATGTCCGCCTTCCCTGCTTGCGGGGCCTGGAGGGATCAGAAAATCGCAGTGCGGTTTCCCCGAGAACGCCCCGCAGGGACAGAAGGGGGGTACGGCAAGCGCCCTCCCGATACATCTCAGGTAAAAACCCGGAAATCGCGAACGAGATTATCCGGGACCTTCTCTCCGCACGTTTCCGAAGCCTTCAACCCAATCCCAAACGTAAACCGGCCGCGCCCCAGAGGAGCGCGGCCGGCTAAAGGTGCTGGAAAAAACGCGTTAGCGTTTCAGGAAGTTGGGCACATCATTGCCAAAGCCGACCACACGGTCAGGCGCCGGCTCCAGGATCAGATCGTCATCCTTGCGCTTATAGTCGCGTTGCGGACGTTCGCGTTCGCGGTCACCGCCGCTGCGCTCGCGTTTTTCGGCGCGGGGCTGGGGCGTTTCTTCTGTGCGTTCACGGCGTTTTTCGCCGCGCGGCGCGCGTTCGCGCTTGGGCTTTTCCTGCACGGCGGCGGGCTCTGCAGCCTCCACTGTTTCGGTGGCAACCGTCTCAACCGGCGCATCGGCGACGGCCACATCGCCGTCTTCCTTCTCGCGGCGGCGGCGCGGGGCGCGTTCGCTCCGGTCGCTCTGCTCGGTCCGCTCGGTACGGCCACGGGCGCTGCGGCCACCGCGGTCGCGGTCTCCGCCACGTCCGCCCGTCTTGCGGTCGCGCTTTTCTTCCGGGGGCAACGTTTCGAGTTCTTCCAGAAGGCCCTCCGGCATGAATTCCGGAACGTCCTTCTTGATCATCTTCACCACGAAGCCCCAGGACTTATCGTCCGCAGGCGTCACAACCGTATAGCTCTCGCCGGTGCGTCCGGCGCGGCCCGTGCGGCCGATGCGGTGGACGTAATCTTCATCCTTCGGCGGTGGGCCGAAATTGAACACATGGCCCACATCCGGAATATCGAGGCCGCGCGCGGCCACGTCAGACGCGACGAGCAGTTTCAGCTTGCCATCACGGAAACGCTGGAGCGTTTCGGACCGCACGCTCTGCGGCAGGTCGCCATGGATCGGCGCAGCGTCATGGCCATGCTTGGTCAGCGAGGCAGCAACGATGTCGACCTCGACCTTGCGGTTACAGAACACGATACCGTTCTTCACATTGGTCGCTTCGATCACGCGGCGCAGCGCCGTGCGGCGGGCCTTGCCATCATTGGTCGGCAGCTTGACCACGAATTGCGAAATCGTCTCGGCGGTCTGTGCCGGCCGGGTGACTTCGATCTTCTTGGGATCTTTCTGGAAGGTCTTGGCAAGGCGCTGAATGTCCGTCGGGAAGGTCGCGGAGAACAGCAGCGTCTGGCGGTTTGCCGGCAGCTTGGCGCAGATCTTCTCGATGTCGGGGATGAAGCCCATGTCGAGCATCCGGTCGGCTTCGTCGATGATCAGCGTCTCAACGCCCATCATCAGTAGCTTGCCGCGATCGAACTGGTCCATCAGGCGGCCCGGCGTCGCGATCAGCACGTCCACGCCGCGCTGGAGCAGGGTTTCCTGTTCCTTGAAGCTGACGCCGCCAATCAGCAGCGCCATCGTCAGCTTGAGGTATTTGCCATACTTCTCGAAATTCTCGGCAACCTGCGCGGCAAGCTCGCGCGTCGGGCAGAGGATCAGGCAGCGCGGCATCCGCGCGCGGGCGCGGCCTGTGGAAAGGCGCTGGATCATCGGCAGCACGAAAGCGGCCGTCTTGCCGGTGCCCGTCTGGGCTACGCCGGTTACGTCGCCACCCATCAGGATATGCGGAATGGCTTCGCGCTGGATCGGGGTGGGGATGGTGTAGCCGGACTCGGTCACGGCTTTGAGGATGTTTTCGGCCAGGCCGAAATCCGCAAATGTTGTCTCAGTCAAAGGGGTAGTCTCCGGGATGTCTGGTTGATTTGCCCGGCCGCCCGTATTGGCGGCTCTGTCCTGCAGCTGCTGATCCCCATGACCGGCAAGCCGCAGCCGGGCGAATCCCATGCCCGGAGCGTTTGATGAGCCGCCTTTATATCAAAAACGCCCGCCGGGGAAGGGCGGGCGTTCTTATTTCGTGCAAATTCAGGAAAGGCTTAGGCGCCCGCGTCGGCGAGGTTCTGGTTCACGAAGTCCCAGTTAACCAGGCTGCCCAGGAAGGTATCGATGTAATCGGGGCGGCGGTTCTGGTAATCCAGATAGTAGGCGTGCTCCCAAACATCCATCGTCATCAGGGGCGTGGTGCCCTCTTCTGTCAGCGGGGTTTCGGCGTTCGGCGTCTTGGAGATCACCAGCTTGCCACCCTTGTAGGAGAGCCACGCCCAGCCCGAACCGAACTGGGTTGCGCCCGCCTGTTTGAACTCTTTGACGAAGGCGTCATAGCCGCCAAGGTCGCGCTCAATCAGCTCGGCTGCCTTGCCGTGGGGCTTGCCGCCGCCACCGGGCTTCATCGAGTGCCAGTAGAAGGTGTGGTTCCACACCTGGGCGGAGTTGTTGAAGATGCCGGCCTTGGACTTGTCGGCCGCAGAAATCTTGATGATCTCTTCCAGCGATTTGCCGGCAAGGTCGGTGCCCTCAACGAGGCCGTTCAGGTTGGTCACATAGGCCTGATGGTGCTTGCCGTAGTGGAAGTTCAGGGTCTCTTCCGAAATGTGCGGGGCAAGCGCATTGCGGGCATAGGGAAGTTCGGGAAGGGTGAAGGCCATGGCGGTGTCCTCTTTGCGCGTTTTGGTCTCTTTCGCTCGGAAGCGGTTTCGCACATATGGGGTCCATGTCAAACGAGACCAGACCTCTGACCCAAACGCCTTGGGAAGAAATTGATAAAAGAGTCCGCCGGGTAGACGAGGACCGGTGGATTTCCAGCCGGTTTGCACCCGCTGCCGAGCGCCGGGCCCTGGTTGCGCTCTATGCCCTGGCTTACGAACTTGTAAGGGTGCGCGAGGCGGTTTCGGAAGAAACACTCGGTCTGATCCGCTTTCAGTGGTGGCGCGAAGCGATCGAGGAGATCGAGGCGGGCAAGGCCCCCCGCGGGCATGATGTCTGCCTCGCCATTGCCGAAGAAGTGGTCGCCGGCAGGCTCAAGCCCGGCGCGTTGCAGAAGCTGGTGGATGGCTATCAGCTTGCCTTCCTCGACGCAGACCGCGCTAAGGAACCCGAAGGCTGGCTCGGCCTGACCGCCGCCCATATCCTCAGCCCCGTCCATAACTGGGCCGGTGACCTGCAGGCGGTTGCCCCCGCTTACGCCGCGGCGCGCCGTCATGCGTCCAAGGCATTCGGCCCGATTGTCTCGCCCGCGCCCAAACAGCTGCGCCCGGCTATCGCGCACTACCGCCTGCGCAAGCTCTACTGCGAAGGCAAGACGCCCAACCCCTTCACCAAACGCTTCTCGATCATGAAAGCGATGAATACCGGCGAAGTATGAAAACCTTCGGGCTTTTCCGCGCGGGCAAGATTGCCGGAAAATGAGCGCAGGTGTAATTATCGTCCGCTGACAGCTTTCCTCCGGAAGGCCGCGCGGGGAGCGTGCCGCCAGCTCATTGGAGGAATGCACAGATGAAGTCCGGTTTCCTTGCGCTTTGCAGCGCGCTGATGCTTGCCGCCTGCGCGCCGCAGGCTGATAGCCCCCCTGCCGAGAGCGCAGAAACATCGCTCGCCAGCAGCGTTGTGCGCGGCGCTTATCTGGCTGACATCGGCGGGTGTCATGACTGCCACACGCCCGGCTGGGCGCCGGGTGGCGGGGCCGCGCCAGAGGCGCTGCTGCTGACCGGATCGCCCGTCGGCTATTCCGGCGGCTGGGGAACAAGCTACGCCACCAATCTGCGCCAGTCTGTTCAGACAGCGGCATCGCGCGAAGCGTGGATTGAAACGGCGCAGTCCCGCCAGAGCCTGCCGCCCATGCCCTGGTGGGCCCTCCACCGGATGGAGCAGGCAGATGTCGGCGCGCTCTACGATTACATCTATTCGCTGGGGGAAGGCGGCGGGGATATTCCGGCGCCGGTGCCACCTGGGAGCGTGCCTCAGGGCCCCTTCATCTGGTTTGAGCCTGTCGGCCCGGAGATGCATCCCGCCTCGGCCCCGCTGGCAGAGTAGGCCAACGCCTCAGCTGATCCCCGCCTCGCGCCAGGCTTCCTTGGGCCAGCGGCGATGCTGCCAGAACCATTGGCCGGGGTGGGCGCGCACCTGGTCTTCGATGAAGGCGGTGATGCGCTGCACGGCGCGCTCAATGTCCGCCTCCGGATGACCGGTATCCTCGGGCACGAAAGGCGTGTGGAACTCGATACGGAAGCGGGCAGGGCCCGTGCGCACGGTTGAGACCGGCACAATCGGCACGCCGTATTTCAGCGCCAGCCGGGTCGGCCCCGGCGCGGTCATGGCGAGGTGGCCGAAGAAGGGCACCGCAATCCCTTCATTGAACTTCTGGTCATTCATCAGCGCAACCGGCGCGCCCTTGGCAAGCGCCCGCATCAGCTCGCGCGTGCCGATGCCCTTGGGGGCGTTGACGGCGGTGCCGTAATCATGGCGCAGGTCGGCGATGCGCTTGTCGATATGCGGATTGTTCAGCGCACGGTAGGTCATCACCGCATGGGGAATGCGCTTGACGATGGCCGCCGGCATGATCTCCCAGTTTGCGAAATGCCCGGAGACAAAGACCGCGCCCTTGCAACTGGTATTGATCTGGTCGAGCACATCCAGCCCGATGATCTCCACGCGGCCGGACGTGTAGGGATCAATCTTCGGCAAGTGGGGCAGCTCGCCCGCCGTGCGCCCGGCATTTTCCCAGGCCGCCAGGGCGGTCTCTTCCACCTGCGCCTCGCTCCAGTCCGGAAAGGCAAGGCGCAGATTGCGCTTCGTTGTCTTGTGCTGGGAAAAAAGCGGGCCGATCTTCTTCACCAGCCAGCCGCCGAAGTCTGACGCCTTGTCCGGCCCCAGCATTTTCATCGGCGCCCAGTAAATCAGATCCCAGGCAATCGTTTCCAGCCGCCAGGCGATCCGCTGGCCGAGGGTGGCGCGGTTATCGATGTCCTTCGGGCGGACATAGGCGCCGCCAGGGTTGGAGGGGGGGGGCTGGGTGTTCATGGTTTGCCAGCGCGTTTGAAGATCGGGGCGAGCACGGCGTCAAGCGCTGCGGTGTCCTCGAACACGGCGGTGACCGGCCAGGCGAGGATTTCTGATTGCGCGTCCAGCGGCAGGCGAACGTGGTCTTTGGTGGTCGTGATCAGACGTGCGCCGTGATCGTGAGCAAGGCTGCGCAGGAACTGAACGTCGCCCTTGGTGTAAGGATGGTGATCCCCAAATGGCACCGCATCGGAGACATTGCCGCCTGCCTGCGCAAGACTATCGAAGAATTTCTGCGGGCGCCCGATGCCGGCGAAGGCGACCAGCGGGCCGGGCGGGGGCGCGGCCAGGGGCGCGAGCCGGGCGCGCAGCACGGGCAGGCTGCTGGCAGTCACTTCGGGCGGCACAGGGCCTGCGCCCATAAGGATCACGGCATCGGCGCGGGCGAGGCCCTCGGGCACTTTTTCCCGCAGCGGGCCTTTGGGCAGAACATGGCCATTGCCGAAGGGGGCACCCGCATCGATGACGATCAGGGTAAGATCTTTCTTCAGAGACGGGTTCTGGTGGCCGTCATCCATGAGGATGATCTCGGCGCCGTCTGCCGCCATGGCGCGCGCCGCTTCGGGGCGTTTGCGCCCGATCCAGGCTTCACCGGACCCGGCGAGCAGCAGAGGCTCATCCCCCACATCGCGGGACGTATGCCGGGCGGGATCGACCTTCAGCGGGCCAGGCTCGGCCCCGCCATGACCGCGGGAGAGGCTGGCGGCGCGCAGGCCGGCAGACCTGATCCGGTTACGGATGGCTTCGGTAACGGGGGTCTTGCCCGCCCCGCCGGCAGTGAGATTGCCGATGCAGACGACCGGCACGGGCGCGGCCTCCGGCCGAGCCTTGGCGAGCTTGCGGCGCAAGGCCCAGAGATAGAGCATTGCGAAGGGCGTCAGCAGCAGACGGGTCAGCGGGGCCGCTTCGCGGGATTTCGGATCGAGATCCGCCGACCAGAAATACGGCGCCTTCACCGCTGGCGCTCCCAGTCGCCGTCGCTGCCCTCCAGCAGGGGTTGGGGCAGGAGGGGCAGCAGCGCGCCCAGCGTGAGCAGCATCGGCTCGTCGGCCTCCGCCGTCAGGGCGGCAAGGGCGTCTTCGGGCACAGCAGACGGCTGGCGCAGGAAAGCTGTGAGGGCGCCGGCATCGGCAACAGTGTGCACGAGGCCGCTGGCTGCAAGGCTCGCCATCAGGTCTGCAAAGTTGTGGACATGCGGGCCGGTGGCGACCGGGCGGTTGAGACGGATGGGTTCAAGCGGATTATGCCCGCCGACACCTTCAGTATGGCCGCCGCCAAGATAGACGGCGTTCGCAAGGCGCATCCAGAGGCCCATTTCGCCCATCGTGTCGGCGAGCAGAACGCGGTCGCGCTTGTCGGGCTGCACGCCTTTGGAGCGGCGCGCATGGCGCAGGCCGCGCTGTTTCAGCAGCGCTTCGATTTCCTCACCGCGATCTGGATGGCGCGGGGCGATGATGAGGGCGATGTCTTCGTCCAGCGCGGCGGCAGCATCGAGGAAGATTTCCTCCTCACCGGCATGCGTGGACGCGGCCAGCAGGCAGCGGCGCCCGGCGATGAAATTGCCCGCGATGCGGGTCAGCTCCACCTCGTTGGCGGCAGGTGGCGGCAGGGCAGATTTGAGATTGCCGGCGGCGCGCACCGGCCGGCCGAGCAGGCCTTCCAGGCGCTGGCCGGTATCGAGGTCTGCGGCCAGGACAATGTCGAACCGGCCGACGAGCTGTTGGAAGAGGCCGCGCACCCTCTGCCAGCCTTCGGCCGATTTCTGGGTCATCCGCGCATTGACCAGCGCCGTGCGTGCGCCGCTCTTGCGGGCTTCATGGATCAGGTTGGGCCAGATCTCGCCTTCGGCGAAGACGCAGAGATCGGGCTTCCAGTGCTGGATGAAGCGGCGGGCGGCCTGGGGCGTATCGAGCGGGGCCATGGCGTGGATGGCATTATCCGGCAGGAGCGGGCCGAGGAGGCGGGCGGAGGTCTGGGTCTGGCTGGTGAAGACCAGCATCACGCCGGGGCGGGCCGCAATCAGGCGGCGGCCGAGTTCCAGCAGCAGGCCGCTTTCGCCGACACTGGCGCCATGCAGCCAGATCAGCGGGCCGGGGCGGCGGGGCGGCAGGCGTTTGGCATAGCGCTCATGCAGGCGCAGATAGTCTTCCTTGCCCTCTTTGGCCCGCTGGCTCAGCAGGAAACCCAGGAAGGGCGACGCCGCATAGGTGGCGAGCCGGTAGGCGAACAACGCGGGCGTCATTCAGGGGTAAGCTCCGGCCTTGCAGGTTGAACGGGGTGGCCGGCGAGACTTTCGGCACGCCGGGTTGCCTCATCCATGCCGCGTTGCAGCGCGTCTTGCAACAATTCGGGGGCCGCCTCACGCGGGCAGTCGATGAGATCGCCGAACACGATGGCGCCGCGTGTGAAGGGCAGGGGAATGATGAACCGGTCCCAGCTGTTGAGGCGCGGGGCCGGCCGGGTTGAAATGGCATACGGCAACACCTTTGCGCCGGTGCGCTGGGCGAGCGTCACGGCGCCCTGGCTGGCATTGCGGCGGGGCCCTCGCGGGCCATCGGGCGTCATACAGATATAGTCGCCTTTGCGCAGGCGGGTGGAAGCCTCGGCGATGGCGCGCATGCCGCCTTTGTCCTTGCCGGCCTTCTTCTTGTTACCGGTCGAGCCGCGCACGACATCCAGATCGAGATGTTTGATGGCGCGGGCAACCGGCTCGCCATCTGCCGACAGGGAAATCATCATGGCGCCGCGCCCGCGCTTTTCGGGCCAGTGGCGCACGGCTCTCGTCCAGCCCGCGGGCATGAGGAGGATCGTTTCGTGCCAGCAGGCAACCACCAGGCCGGGGGTATCTGCCGCCAGCGCGGCGCGGGCTTTGGCTTCGCCTTCGATCGTCCAGCGCACCGTGCGGCCAACCAGCGCCATCCACGCCCAGATGACAAATCCAAGCACGGTTACAACAGGCGCGGAGCGGAAAAACGCTTTCATCGGGCGGCTTATACTGCGCTTCGTATTGAGCGCCACGTATCAGTTCAGCAGAGGGTCGCGGGCCGGAAAGATGGTGGGCGATACAAGGTTCGAACTTGTGACCCCTGCCGTGTGAAGGCAGTGCTCTACCGCTGAGCTAATCGCCCGACCGCGAGCGGGGTGCCTAATCTTGCAGCGCGGGGAGGTCAAGCACATATCGCAAAGCAGATGTGCGATAGGCAGAGGCAGAATTTCGTGGTTAAGTACGAAAATATGGATGCATAGTTTGCGAGCTAGCTATGCGGAACTGCATAAATCGGGTGGCGAGTCGGGGCGAACGCCCTTCAGGCGAGTGACACCGGTGGAACTTCGCAGTTTTGCGGCTCCGGCGCAAACGGTTGCAATTAAAAGGGCATTCCCATTCTGAGGAATGCATGATGAACGCCAGATGAATGGCCGTTCATGATGAATATCTGTTCATCTTAGTTGATTAAGATAAAGTTATATAGAATTACCCTTGAGAAACCCTGCAAACATTGTCATCTACCGGACATACACAGACGGGCCGGCAAGGTCCGCGTGATGAACCTTAAGAAGGACAGGCACAGATGGTCCCCCCTTGGACCGTCTCAACATCTAGAACGATAAAATCGCCTGGAGAGAGCAGAGTGAAAGATTGGTGTGACGAAGAAGGCGCTAAGCGCCTCCGTGAAAAAATCAATTCGTATTGGGCAGAACGTGGCTACGAAGTCGATGTCGACCTTGTAGACGCGGGATTTGTTCCTGCGATGCGGAGCGCGCGTTGTGACGTGCGTTCCAATATGGTCAATGGCATGCCGCGCCGCCGTGCTGCCGGTGAAGTGGGCTCTTCCCGCCCGACTTACCGTCCGCGCAATGAGGCGATGGCCTGATCCCTAAGGACTGACAAAGCGTCAAACAGCTGAGCATAGTGACCGATGATGCCATCGGGCGCGATCATCTCAGGCGTTTCCGCTTCGTAGCCAAAGGTCACAAACAGGAAGGGCAGCCCGGCATTCCGGGCTGCCCTTTCATCTGTTCGGCTATCCCCCACGAACAGCGCGCGCTCCGGCGTGCCGCCTGCGGCGCGAACGGCCTCGAACACATGGTCCTGGTGGGGCTTGCGGTTGGTTGCCCGGTCTGCGCCGAGGATGGCGGCAAACCGGTCCGTGAGGCCAAGTTCGCCGATCAGACGCTCGCTGAGATCCTGCCGCTTGTTGGTGCACACGCAGAGTGTGGCCCCCGCATCCAGCAGCGCGTCGAGCGCCTCGGTGCAGCCCTCGAAGGGCCGCGAATCTACCGCGATGTTGGCAATATAATAGGCGATGAACCGCTCGAAAGCAGCGTCCATTTCCGCAGCTGGCAAGGTAACGCCCTGAACCCCGAATCCCTTTTCCATCATGGCGCGGGCGCCATTGCCGATCAGCGTCGCGATGGTGGGCAGGTCGACAGGCTCGAGGCCCGCATCGGTGAGCACATGGTTGAGCGCGCCCAGAAGGTCGGGCGCGGTATCCACCAGCGTACCGTCCAGATCGAACGCGACCGTCCAGCCGTCAAACCTGCCGTTTTCAGCCATCTGGAACCCTCCTTCGCCCTCGCCAAGATGCGGGGTTTCGTCTAGGCGATGGGGCAGAGGAAAGCGAGAGGGAGCCCGCATTGACCGACACCCGCAAACAGCGCGCCGCCGTCATCCTTGCCGCCGGCAAGGGAACCCGCATGAAGTCGCCCCTGCCCAAGGTGATGCATGCCGTGGGCGGCCGCCCGATGATGGACTGGTCGATCGCGCTCGCCCGTCAGGTCGGCGCGGAGCGTATCGTGGCCGTCGTGCATCCCTCGCAGGACGTGCTGATCGCCCATCTCGGCAAGCACCATCCAGATGTGGCGATTGCCTATCAGGACCCACCCCAGGGCACCGGCCATGCCGTGCGCTGCGCAGAGGAGGCCCTGCGCGGGTTCGAGGGCGACCTTGCCGTGCTCTATGGCGACAGCCCGCTGGTGCCGGCCGCGACAATCGAAGACCTGTTCGGGACACTTTCGGACAAAACCGGTCTCGGCGTACTCGGTTTCGAAGCCGAAGACCCCGGCCTCTATGGCCGCCTGATCACCGGTGAGGATGGCAGCCTGGAGGCGATCGTCGAAGCGCGCGAGGCCACCCCGTTCCAACTCAGGGTGCGCCTGTGCAACTCAGGCGTCATGGCAGGCCGCGCGGCAGACATGTTCCGCCTTCTCGCGAAGGTCACCAACTCCAACGCCAAGGGCGAGTATTACCTGACCGACCTTGTCGGCCTCGCCCGCGCCGAAGGCATCCGCTGCGCGGTCGCGGTCTCCGGCGAAGACGATCTGATCGGCTGCGATTCCAAGGCAGACCTTGCCGAGGCTGAAGCGATCTTCCAGCAAAAGCGCCGCCGCGCGCTGATGGAGGCGGGTGTCACGATGGTGGCCCCGGAAACCGTGTTTCTGTCCCATGATACGCAGATCGGCGCTGATGCCGTGATCGAACCGAATGTCGTGTTCGGTCCCGGCGTGAAGGTGGCTGGCGGCGCGCAGATCCGCGCGTTCAGCCATCTGGAAGGCGCCGTGGTGGGCGAGGGTTGCAGTGTTGGTCCCTACGCCCGTCTGCGTCCCGGCACGGTGCTGGCAGCAAACGTTCACATCGGCAACTTTGTCGAGACCAAGAACACCGCCATGGGCGAAGGCGCCAAGGCGAACCACCTCGCTTATCTCGGCGATGGCACCATCGGCGCGGGCGCCAATATCGGCGCGGGCACGATCTTCTGCAATTATGATGGCTTCCTCAAACATCAGACCGATGTGGGCGAGGGGGCGTTCGTCGGCTCCAACTCGGCCCTCGTCGCGCCGGTGAGAATCGGCGATGGCGCCTATATCGGCTCGGGCAGCGTGATCACCAAGGATGTGCCAGACGACGCCCTCGCCGTCGGGCGCGGCCAGCAGATCACCCGCGAGGGCTGGGCCAGGAACTACCGGGCAAAGAAGGCCGCAGAAAAGGCCGCCCGCACCACAGACCAGAACAAGAAGGGCTGATTGCCGGACATGGCTAGCGACACCGAAAAGCAGAATGCGGCCGCCGCCGCGATGGACTTTGTTGAAGAGGGCATGACGATTGGCCTCGGCACCGGCTCAACGGCGAAATTCTTCGTCGAGATGCTGGCCGACGAGATCGCTGATGGCCTGATCGTGCGGTGCATCGAAACCAGCAACCAGACGCGCGAACTGGCGCGCAGCCTCGGTGTGCCGCTGATCCCGTTCGAGCAGGTGGACCGTATCCATCTCACCGTTGATGGCGCCGATGAAGTCGGCCCCGGCGGCGTGCTGATCAAGGGCGGCGGCGCCGCGCTGCTGCGCGAAAAGATCATCGCCAACGCCTCCGATCATATGGTCGTGATTGCCGACAGCTCGAAGGAAGTGCCCCATCTCGGCGCGTTTCCGCTGCCGGTCGAAGTCACGCCGTTCGGCTACACGATTACGGCCAAGAAGGTGCATGACGCGCTGGTCGCCTCCGGCGTGGAGCGCCCGCGTATCGAGCTGCGCAAGGCCGCCGGCAGCACTGATCTTCTGGTCACGGATGGCGGAAATCATATTCTGGACTGCCATTGCGGCCGCATTCCAGACCCCGCCAAGACAGGTGCCTATCTCTCCGGTGTGCCCGGCGTTGTCGAGCATGGCCTGTTCATCGGCATCGCCCGCACGGTGATCATCGGCGAGGAAAATGGCGCCCATATCATTGAATACTGAGGCGGGCGCCTCACATCTGTTGCCGATAACCCGCTGATACCCAAGGACCTTCCCATGACCGACACCGCCTACGACTATGACCTGTTCGTGATTGGCGGTGGTTCGGGGGGCGTGCGCGCGGGCCGGATTGCGGCGCAGGCAGGCGCAAAGGTCGCCCTTGCTGAAGAATACCGCATGGGCGGCACCTGCGTCGTGCGCGGCTGTGTGCCGAAGAAGTTCATGGTGTATTCCAGCACCTATGGCAAACACATCAAGCTCTCTGCCGGGTACGGATGGTCCGTGGGCGACGTATCCTATGACCATAGCGCGTTCATGGTGGCGCTGCACGCCGAGGTCGAGCGGCTGTCGGCGATCTATGACCGCAACCTCAAGAATGCCGGGGTTGATGTGTTCGATGACCGGGCCGAATTCGTGGACGCGCATACGCTGCGCCTGAAGAAATCCGGCAAGACGGTCACGGCCGGGAAAATCCTGATCGCCACGGGTGGCCGCCCCTGGATGCCGTCGGCAGACGAGCTGCCCGGCATTGAGCACGCCATCGATTCCAACGGCGTGTTCGAAATGGACACGCTGCCAAAGCGGATGCTGATCGCGGGCGGGGGCTATATCGCAGTCGAGTTTGCCCACATCTTTGCCGGGCTCGGCGCTGAGGTAACGCTGGTCTATCGCGGCGAGACCGTGCTGCGCGGCTTTGACGATGAGATCCGCCTCGCCGTGCATGAGGGCCTGAAGGAGGCCGGCGTGCGCGTCGTCACCAAGTGCACCTTCAAATCCATCGAGAAAACCGGGGGTGGCCTTATGGTCACCATGAGCAGCGGTAACGAGATCGACACCGATGTGGTGCTGATGGCGGTTGGCCGCCGGGCGAATACGGATGATCTTGGCTGCGACAAGGCAGGCGTGAAGCTGGCCGAGCAGGGCGAGGTGATCGTCGACGAATGGTCGCGCACAAATGTGGAGAACATCTGGGCGGTGGGCGATGTCACGGGCCGCGTGGCGCTCACCCCTGTCGCCATCCGCGAAGGCCACGCCTTTGCCGATACAGAATTTGGTGACAAGCCCTGGAAGATGGATCACTCGAACATTCCGACCGCCGTGTTCACCCAGCCGGAAGTCGGCACCGTCGGCATCTCCGAAGCCGAGGCACGCAAGACGTTCGGCGAGATCGATATCTACAAGACCAAATTCCGCCCGATGAAAAATATGCTGAACGGCGACCAGACACGCACGTTCATGAAGCTCGTCGTGCGTGCCTCTGACCAGCGCGTCCTGGGCGTGCATGTGGTGGGCGAGGACGCTGCCGAGATGATCCAGACCGCCGCCATCGCTGTGAAGATGGGCGCCACAAAGCAGGATTTCGACCAGACCTGCGCGCTGCACCCGTCATCTGCCGAAGAACTCGTCACGATGCGGACCAAATGGGTACCTGAGGGCGTTTGACCTTGAAGCCCCTCTCCCCTGGGAGGGGGCTAAATCAATGCCGCGTCATCGCGTCATTCAGTCCACGGATTTCGAGTGCCACCTGTGTCAGGCTTTCGCGGATCGCTTTCAGCCCGCCGCCGCGCCCGGCATGGATGACGAGCTGCCGCCACGCAGGTTGACCATCCTGCGGGGCTTTCACCGCGAAATGCCCCGAGCGGGGCAGGGCGGCGGTCAGCAGCGCTTTGGACAGCGCAAAGCCCGCCGCGCCATCAAACACGCCATTGCGGGCATCTGCCTCGAAGGTCGATTGTTCATTGCGGTTCACCGCGTTGAACAGGATGCGCAGGTCGGGCCGTTTATAGTCTTCCACCTGGTTCTGGATCACCTGGTTGAGCAGGCGCACGCCGCGCAGGGAATAAATGTCCGCATGCATCGGCGCGATTACGCGGTCGGCTGCTTCCAGCGCGCAGCGCGTCAGGAAGGTGGCGTTGGGGTTGGTATCAAACACGATGAGGTCATACGCGCTGCGGTAATGCTCCACGCAGCGCAGGAAATGCTGCTTCACGGCGGCGAGCGCGTCGGGATCGCCTGAGAAGGCGTATTTGGAAATCTCGAACTGGCCGGAGATGATGTCGAGGCGCCCCGGCGGGCCGTCGCTGCCAAGAATGGGGTGTGCGAACTGATCGCGCGGCGCAGGTGTAAACGGCTGAGTGGTGAGGCCGAGCCAGTTTTCTGCCGGGGAGGCCGCGTCGCGCGCATGCAGGCGCGAGCGCTCGAACAGGGAGATCACCGAGCGGTCCTGCGCGGAGGACGCATCGGCCAGCTCCATCGGATAGAAGGTCTGGGTGAGGTTATATTGCGGGTCGAGGTCGATCAGCAGGACGCGCCCGCCAAAGGCCGCCTGCCAGGCGCCGAACACCTGCCCGGAAACGGTGGTTTTGCCCACCCCGCCCTTGAGGTTCATGACCGCAATGACCGGGCATTTTTTCCGGTAAGCTTCCTGCGTCTCCGAGACGAGCTGCGCCAGCCCGTCCGGCATCGAGGAGGAGAGGCGCAGATCGGGCTGAACTTCCTGTTTGAAGAAGCCGTTCAGACGCGCCTTGTCGACCTGATAGGGAATGCGTTTGAGGCCAAGCGCCTTGGCCGCTTCGACATCCTGGCGCACCCATTTGGAGCGCACAGCCGCGGCCGAAACCAGCACGATGACGGCAAATGCCTTGTCGATCGCCGCATCAGCCTCCTCGCGTGAGGTGTCTTCGCCAGGGTAGAATACCGTAACGGAAGCGGCCCGCAGCGCTTCATGCAATGCGAGCAGGGCGTCCGGGTCTTTGCCCGAATGGCTTATGTATACGTGCGACATGTGGCCCCGCGCCTCATGAATCTTCTGTCTGAATCGGCCTTGTAACGGGCCAACCCGCGATTCCGCCACCTTCTTGCAGTGAAATTATGGTGAAACTTGAGCAATGGGCGCTCATATGTTTTATGCGGCAAAATCCAAGTGAGAACCGAGCAATGACCTGGCATCCTTCCGACTGGCGCAATCTGCCTGCCAAGCACATCCCGCAGGATTATCCTGATGCGGCGGCCCTGGCAGCTGTCGAAACCCGTTTGAGAAGCTATCCGCCGCTGGTGTTTGCCGGGGAAGCGCGCCGCCTGAAGACGCGCCTGGCAGAAGTTGCGGCCGGCAAAGCCTTCCTGCTGCAAGGCGGGGACTGCGCTGAGAGCTTCAAGGAATTCCACCCGGACAACATCCGCGACACCTTCCGCGTCATCCTCCAGATGGCTGTGGTGCTGACCTTCGCCGCCGCAAAGCCGGTCGTGAAAGTCGGCCGTATCGCCGGCCAGTTCGGCAAGCCGCGCTCTGAACCCATCGAGACCATCGACGGCGTGACGCTGCCTTCCTATCGCGGCGACAATATCAACGGCATGGAATTCACGCCCGAGTCCCGCATCCCGGACCCCGAGCGCCTGATCCAGGCCTATTCGCAGTCAGCCGCCACGCTGAACCTCCTGCGCGCCTTCAGCCAGGGCGGCTATGCCAGCCTTGCGAACGTCCAGCGCTGGATGCTCGGCTTCGTTGACCGCTCCCCGCAGGGCGAGCGCTATCAGAAGCTGGCTGACCAGATCTCCGCCTCGCTACGCTTCATGGAAGCGGTCGGCCTCAATGCCGAGAGCGTTCCGCAGATGTCGCAGGTGGAGTTCTATACCAGCCATGAGGCGCTGCTGCTGGGTTATGAGGAAGCGATGACCCGCATCGATTCCACCAGTGGCGACTGGTATGACACCTCCGCCCACATGCTGTGGATCGGCCACCGCACGCGCCAGATCGACCATGCCCATGTCAATTTCTGCAAGGGCGTCAAAAACCCCATCGGCATCAAGTGTGGCCCCGGCATGGAGACCGACGAACTCCTCCGCCTGATCGACACGCTCAATCCCGCAGACGAGCCCGGCCGGATCACGCTGATCTCGCGCTTCGGTTCCGAAGGCGTGAAAGCGGGCCTGCCCCCGCTCGCCCGCGCGGTGAAGAAATCCGGCCGCACGGTCGTCTGGTCATGCGATCCGATGCACGGCAACACGCTGAAAACCGGCACCGGCTTCAAGACACGGCCCGTTGACCGCATCCTCTCCGAAGTGCGCCAGTTCATCGACGTGCTCTCGGCCGAAGGCTGCTATCCCGGCGGCGTCCATTTCGAGATGACCGGCCAGAACGTCACCGAATGTATCGGCGGCGCGCAGGCGATCTCCGAAGAAGACCTCTCCAGCCGCTACCACACCCATTGCGACCCCCGTCTCAATGGCGAACAGGCCCTGGAACTTGCCTTCCTCGTGGCTGAGAAACTCCAGGCCGCTGAAGTCGAAGCCGCCACGGCCCGCAAAGCGGGCTAAAACCCGCCCCGCCTGCATCCAAACCCCTCTGCCGCTGCATCTGAGCAATGGCAGAGGAGGCGGGATGCATGGACGAGCTGATCCGGACATTGATCGAAACCGGCATTCTCGCGGGGCTCGGCCTCGCGGGCGCGCTGGTGTTGCGCAGCGGGTTTCGCTGGCGCTGGCTGATCGCGGCGCTCCTCCTCAACCTTGTCTATCAGGCACTGCTGACGCGGGCCTTCTGGACCATTCCGGACCCGTTTCCCGGCGCAGACTGGAACTGGGCAGGCAAGCTCGCCGCCTTTGCGGGCACGCTGATCGTCATGTCGCTGCCCGCCTTCGGCTGGGCGCGCTGCGGCGCGAGGCTGGATCAGGGGCCCCATTGGCGCGGGGCGCTGTTGATGTTCATGGCGCTCTCGGGTCTCTTCTTCTGGCTCGCACTCAGTGGCGCGGATGGCAAACCAGACGATCTAGAAACTATCGCCTTCCAGTGGGCCCTGCCGGGACTGGATGAAGAGTTCTTCTATCGTGGCACCCTGCTGCTGGCGCTGAATGAAGCCTTCCGCCCCCGGCTGAACGTGATCGGCGCGCCCATCGGCTACGGCGGCGTGCTCACCAGCCTTCTCTTCGGCCTCACGCATGCGCTCGGCTATGAGGCGGGCGCGGTGGATTTTGACCTCATGACCTTCGCGATGACGGGTCTTCCAGCCTTCCTGCTCCTCTGGCTGCGCGAGCGCACAGGCAGCCTCGTTCTGCCGGTCATCGCGCACAACATCGCCAATGGCGCCTCGACGCTGCTTTGATACCAGTCCGATATTCCTCCGCGCGCTGAGCTTTGCCTGGCCCAGGTGTTGCCGTCCCGCATCGCCCGAAAAATCATTATCGGAATATCTTGCCCTCCATTCGCCTTTGAGGCATCACGCCCGGCTGCTCAGAAATCAGGCACTGACCTGGAAAAGACCAAAGGGAGGGCAGTCATGACGGCGACGTCGCGCCTGCCCGCCTGGGCCAGGCCAAAGGATATAGCGGATCTGATCCGCCTGTCGGTGCCGATCGCCGTCAGCCGCATGGCCATGATGCTCATGGGCCTGACGGATGCCATCGTTCTTGGCCAGTATGCGCCGGGCGAGCTGGCCTATGTGTTGTCGGCATGGCTACCCATCAGCATCTCGCTGGGCTTCGGCGTCGGCATCCTCCTGGGCATTCAGGTGCTCACCTCTGAACTGCTCGGAACGGGCAGGGAGGCGGGCTCCGGCCGGGTGTTCCGGCGCGGTCTCTGGTGGGCCGTGGTGATGGGCGCCGTGCTCACGGCGGTGCTCCTGCCTATTTCCGATCCGTTCTTTCACTGGGTGTTCGTCACGATTGCGCCTGCGAGCGATGCCCCGTCGGCTGTCACGCCAGAGATCGTGGCCAGCTCGACCGCATCGGTTACGCGCATCCTCGCGCTTGGGCTTGCCGGGCACATGATTTCCCAGGCCTGTTCGTACTATCTGGAGGCGCTGCGCCGGCCGCTGCTCGTCACGGTCGTGATGTATGTTGGCGTGGTCATCAACCTCTTTGCAAACCTTGCGCTCGTGGCAGGCTGGTGGGGCTTCCCCCAGATGGGCGCCGAAGGCGTTGCCTGGGCCACTACGGGCACACGCTGGCTGATTACGATTGTCCTGCTGATCTTCGTGGCAACGCTGACGCCCGCTTTCCGCCGCTCGCCGCCGGCGGAAAAAGGGGAGTCACGTCGTCAGCTCGCCGTTGGCGTGGGCACGGCCATTTCCAACATCGCCGAATATGGCGGCTTCAACATCACCTTCATCATCGCCACCTGGGTCTCCATCGCGGCCAACGCCGTCTATGGCTATTCGGTACAGGTCATCGGCGTGTGCTTCATGTTCTATCTGGGCATCGCGACAGCCACCTCCGTGCGCGTGGCCGAAGCCATCGGCCGGGGCAGCCAGGAAGAAGTGCGCAATGCCGGGCGGCTCGGCGTTGCGGCGACCTTCGTGATGGGGATCATTCTTGGGGTCTTGCTGGTTCTCCTGAGCGGGCCGATCTCGCGCCTGTTGGTGCGGGAAGATGCGGTCATCGGCGGCATCGCCATAGCGCCCGCGATTGCGGCGCTCCTCTGGCTGGCGGCGGCGGTTACGGTGTTTGACGGCCTTCAGGCAACCGCCTCCTTTGCCCTGCGCGCGCAGGGCATGGTCTGGCTGCCCAGCGCCATCCATATCAGCTCATTCTTCCTGGTGATGATCCCGGTCTGCTACTGGCTGGCCATTACGCTCGGCCGCGGGGCTGCCGGTGTGCTCGAAGGCGCGTTTATCGCTGTGTTCGTGGCGGGGATGGCGCAGTTCATTCTGCTGGAATGGAAAGCGGCGCGCCCCGATGTGGAGCGCGCCGCCTGATCCGGATCAGTCCTCGGTGAGGACCAGAACCTTAGATGTCTTTCAGAGCCGATGCCGGTTTGAAAGCCAGCGAGGTTTTCTCAGGAATTTTGATCGTCTCTTTGGTTGCCGGGTTGCGGCCTTCGCGCGCATTCCGGGTTTTGGCCGAGAAAGTGCCAAAGCCAGCGATTGCAACCTGCTGGCGTGACTTTGCTGCCGCAGCGACGGTCTCAAAGAGCGCGTCAACGGCTTTGCCCGCGTCGCTTTGCGACAGGCCGGAAGCTGCTGCCACCGCTTTGGTCAGTTCACCCTTGTTCATAGGGGTTCTCCTCTAGGTTAAATGACGTTTGCACGCCATTGGGCCGACTTACCCACGATTCGTTACCCGTGAATATGCCGGACGCCCTATAAACACGGGCTAAACCCCGAGAATCCAGCCCTCTTCTTCTGTTACGTGCTGGTTTTGTTCAGGGGAAAGTGATTTGGCTGTGGAAAAAGCCGCCGAAAGTGTCCCTTTTTCGTCCAGATCGGCGTAGTGGCGGGCTATCTGGCGGACCTGGGCCTCGTCGGCCACCTCACCTTTTTCCGGTTTTGGCTTCACGAGAGCGGGGTAAATCTCCGCCATGACCACGTCGATACCCTCCAGAGACCCGGCGGTAAGTGGCTCCGTACCAAGCTCGAAGGGCCAAATTCTGGAGGTCGGCCAGGCTTGCCGCAGCGCATGCACATGTGGAATTCCGGTCAGGGTCTGACTGCCGACAGACCCGGTATAGGCCAGCTGCCAGACCGACTTTGGCTGGCCAATTTTTTTCTCTCTGAGGTAGTTCTCACAGAGGCGATACTCGGCCAGCGCGGCGTCCTTGTATTCAGGGCGGGTGGCCGAAAGCGTGGAGACCACGTCGCGCGCCGGCGCGCCCCAGAACGGAAACGCGCCTTTGGAGATGGCGTAGTTGAGGCCGGCTGCGATGGCATAGCGGGCGTTGGAATTGTCCGGCTTGTCCTTCAGCTTGGCCGCGAGGTGGGCGTGGGTCGCCGCCCAGGGCGCCTGTTTCGACGTATCCAGACCGAGCGCTGCCGCCGTCCCCGCTGGAAAACCCAGCGAGAAGTCGAACCCGATCAGCACCTTGTCGCCGCGCTTTTTCAGCTTGGCGACCATGTCCTCAAGGAAGGCGCGGGCCTTCAGGCGCGTGTCGATATTCACGCCGCGATATTGCAGCTTGAGGCGGGCATCCTTGGCCAGGATGCCGATCCAGATCGAATTGGCGCCGAGCGACGGCTTTGCAGCCGCGCTCCAGTCCACCATGATGTATGCGTCGAACAGGGCAGCCATCGGTTAGCCCAGCTTGACCAGCATCTTGCCGGTGTTGGCACCGGTGAAGAGGCCGAGGAAAGCGGCAGGCGCCTTCTCGATACCGTTCATGACTGTTTCCTCGTATTTCATTTTGCCACTCGCGATCCATTTCGCCATATCGGCATGGAAGGCGGGCGTCATATCCGCGTGGCTCGAGACAATAAAGCCCTGAAGTTTGAGCTGCTTGCCGACGGCCTGGATAATGTTGTGCGGGCCGGTGGGTTTGCCGGTCTCGTTATACTGGGCGATCATTCCGCAGAGGGCAAAGCGTGCCATCGGCCGGGCCGCTTCGATCGCCGCGGAGAGATGATCCCCGCCGACATTGTCGAAATATACGTCGATGCCTTTGGGCGCCGCAGACTTCAGCGCCGCCACAAGACCGTCAAAGCCGCCAGCCTCTTTGTAGTCAATCACATGATCGGCGCCGAGGGATTTGACGACATCGCACTTTTCCTTGCCGCCTGCGGTGCCGATCACCGTGCAGCCCTTGATCTTGGCGATCTGGACAACGGTTGAGCCAACCGCGCCAGCCGCGCCGGAGACAAACACCGTGTCGCCCTCTTTGAGTTCACCCACGCGCAGGAGGCCGGCATAGGCCGTGAGGCCCGGCATACCCGCAACGCCGAGATACGCGCTTTCCGGCAGGCCGATATTCGGCAGCTTCTGCACCATCGCCGCTTGCGGCGCAGCCACCCAGGCTGTGCGCCAGCCGAGCATCGAGTTGACGAGATCACCCGTCTTGAAATCAGGATGGGCCGACGCCGTCACCCGGCCAACCGCGCCGCCTTGCAGCGTCTCGCCAATCTGGAACGGGGGCACATAGCTCTCCCGGTCATACATCCGCCCGCGCATGTAGGGGTCCACCGACATCCAGGTGTTCACGACCTGGATCTCGCCATCCTTAGGGTCGGCCACGTCAACTTCGCGGCTGGCGAAGTCAGATAGCTTGGGCATGCCAACTGGGCGGGCGGCGAGGCTCCAGTCAGTCGAGGTCAGTTTGGACATGGGCGTTCCTTCCTAAGGGGTGTGTTTTTGTGTCCCGAAGTGTCCCGGTTTGTCCCGAGTTGTCCGGTTTTGTCCCACTCAGATGACCTGCCTGACCCGGCATGTGAAGGGGGTGACCCGAAGAAAGCCCGGAGTTTGCCGCAGTGCCAGCCTGCCGCGAAGGCTTGCAGAAGCCGCCCGGCGCATGTCATGTCGCCCATATAAAAAGCGATCGGGGCAGGAATGACCAGGCTCAAGGTAGGCGTCGCGGGCGCCGGTGTTTTCGGCAACTACCACGCTCAGAAAGCCGCCGCCTCAGCGCGCGCAGACCTCGTCGGCATCTTCGATGTAGACCTCTCCCGCGCCCGGAAACTCGCCGATACCTTCGGCACAAAAGGCTATTCCGATTACGCTGAATTCCTCGGCCTCTGCGACGCGGTCGTCATCGCTGTCCCTGCCATCTGGCACGAGAAACTCGCCCGCCAGGCCATCGAAGCCCACTGCCATGTGCTGGTCGAAAAGCCCCTCGCGCTGACCCGCGTAGGCGCGCGCGATCTGGCCGATGAAGCCGCCGCGCGCGGCCGTATCCTGCAGGTCGGCCATCAGGAACGCTTCGTCGCGATGGCCATGGGCGTGCTGGCAATTGAGGAAACGCCGCTCCTGATCGAGTCCGTTCGTTCTGGTCCCCCAACGCCCGGTGGCCGGGCAGGGGATGTCTCGGTGATCTGGGATCTCATGATCCACGATCTTGACCTTGCCGCCATGATGCTCGGCCGCGAGTTCACCCATGTCGAAGCCACCGGCCGCAAGGTCCATTCAGCCCATATCGACGAGGCCGAAGCGGTGTTCGATTATGCCAGCGGTGGCCAGGCAAAACTGCGCGCCAGCCGCGCCGCCGAGTTCCGCGAACGCACCATGCGCGTGGTTTATCCGTCCGGCGAAATCGATATCGATTTCCTCACGCGGCGCCTGAAGAACACGACGCCCTATGAAGTGCGCGTGGACATTGCCACTGACCTGCCAGACCCGCTCGGCGCCGCCGATGAAGGTTTCTATGCAGCGTGTCTCGGCCTCGCGCGCAGTCCTGTGCCCGCGCATGGCGCGGTCGCGGCGGTGGCGATGGCAGAAGCCGCCGAGGCAAAAGCCTTAGCCGGCGCGCCCGCCAAATAGTCTAGTTTGCCGCCACTTCGCGATAGACCACGCGGGCACCCGTGCGGGTTTCTTCCGGCGTCAGAAGTTTCACCAGTTCCTTGGCGACATCATCGGGCGTTGGCAGCGTCATCGGGTCTTCGCCCGGCATGGCTTCGGCGCGCATACCTGTGCGCACGGCGCCGGGATCGAACAGGTTTACCCGCAGAGCCATCTTCTCGCTCTCATCGGCCCAGGCTTTGACGAGGGCTTCCAGGCCTGCCTTGGAGGCCTGATACGGCCCCCAGAAGGCGCGGGGGCGTGGTACCACGCCAGAGGTAATGAACACGGCGCGCGGGCTCTCTGAGCGATGCAGGGAGGGGCCAAGCGCGCGGATGAGATGCGCGTTGGCGGTGAGGTTCACCTGGATGGTTTCCTCAAAGCTGCGCGGGCCGCAGGTTTCCAGCGGACCAAGCGTGCCGAGCAGGCCGGCATTGGCAACGAAACCGTCCAGCTTGCCGAACTTCTCAGCGATGATTTTGCCCAGCGTCTCGATGCCCTTGGTGTCTTTGAGGTCCATGGGCACGAGGACGGCCTCGGAGCCGAGCTTGCGGATTTCATCGTCGAGTTTTTCCAGCGCCGCTTTGGAACGGGCGATGGCGACGACGATATTGCCCTGGCGGGCAAGCTCAAGGCTGATGGCGCGGCCGATGCCGCGCGAGGCGCCGGTAACGAGAACAAGGCGAGGTGTAGAGGTCATCGCGCGGCTTTAGCGCGGGGCTCACACATCGTCCAGCAGGGAGAGCTGACGCTCTTTGTCTGCCTGGGCGCGCTGATGGTCGAGCAGCTGGGTCGGGTAGTCGCCGGTGAAGCAATGGTCGGCAAATTGCGGCTGCATGCCATTGCGGACCGGCTCGCCAATAGCTTTGTAGAGGCCGGGGACAGACAGGAAGCCGAGGCTTTCCACCTTCAGCTCACGGACCATCTCTTCATGCGTATGGGTGGCCGCGAAGAGTTCCGATTTCGCGGCCATGTCGATGCCGTAGAAATCCGGGTTGACGATCGGCGGGCTGGCCGACCGGAAGTGGATCTCGCGGGCGCCGGCTTCGCGCACCATCTGCACGATTTTCTTCGACGTGTTGCCGCGCACGATGGAATCGTCCACCAGGATCACACGCTTGCCCTCAAGCACGGCGCGGTTGGGGCTGTGCTTTTTGGAGATAGCGGTCTGGCGGCCCGTATGGGTGGGCTGGATGAAAGTCCGGCCGACATAATGGTTCCGGATGATGCCCATCTGGAAGGGAATGCCGGAGGCCTCGGAAAAGCCGAGCGCGGCGGGCACGCCGGAGTCTGGCACAGGCACGATCACATCGGCGTCGGCATGCGTTTCGAGTGCAAGCTGGTTGCCCATGCGGCGGCGCACTTCATAAACCGAGCGGCCCTGAATGAAGCTGTCCGGGCGGGCGAAGTAGACATACTCGAAAATGCACGGGCTGGGCGGGCGCGGCGGGAAGGCGCGGATCGATTCGATGCCTTCCTCACTGATGACGACCACTTCGCCATTCTCGATCTCGCGGACAAATTCTGCGCCGATAATATCGAGCGCGCAGGTTTCCGAGGCGAGCACATAGGATTTGCCATGACGGCCGAGGATCAACGGACGCAGGCCGATGGGGTCGCGCGCGCCGATCAGCTTCTTGCCGGTAATGCCGACGAGAGCGTAGCCGCCTTCGATCTGGTGCATCGCATCGACGAGGCGCTCGACGAACTTCTTTTTCGGGCTGCGGGCGACCAGGTGCAGGATCACTTCGGTGTCCATCGTGGACTGGAAGATCGCGCCATTGCGCACCAGTTCCTGGCGCAGGATGCGGGCATTGGTCAGGTTGCCGTTATGCGCCACGGCGAAGCCGCCGGTATCAAGGTCTGCAAAGATCGGCTGGATGTTGCGGGCCATCGGGCGGCCCTGCGTGGAGTATCGGTTGTGGCCGATGGCGGCATGGCCGGGAAGACGCTGGCGAAGGTCTCCGCCGAAACTCTCACCGACAAGGCCCATATGGCGCTCGGAGGAGAAGCGCTTGCCGTCATAGCTGACGATGCCGGCCGCTTCCTGTCCTCGGTGTTGAAGGGCATGAAGCCCCAGGGCTGTCAGCAGACTTGCTTCAAGGCTGCCAAAGACTCCGAAAACTCCACATTCTTCGTGGGGTTTATCGTCATCATGATCGAAAAAGACCATCGGACGTTCCGGCTTTGCTGGTGGGGGCCTATGCCTAAGGCCGGGATATAGGCCGGTTCGACTTCCGGCGAAAGCCCGCCAGTGACATTCCTGTCATCAAATCACAGAGAGTGTCTCAGAATGGCTCTGCCGGCGTGGTGGCCGCATGGCGGAAAAGGATGTCGGCGGCAGAGGGATGCTGCTGCCTGAGGAGGGGCAGGGCCGAAGCGGTTTCCTCTCGCCAGGCTGCCACATCTGCGCTGGCAGGCAGCGCGCGAAGATCAATCCAGCCAGAAGCCGGAATGACGCTTGAGACCGCCGCGTCATCCGTCTGAACGATAAAGACAGGGTTATCCGCCGGTTCACCATCGCGGGCCGCGGCAGCCATATCCTTTTCTCCGGTATGAGCGGGAAGCTGGTCGAGCCCCCAGAAGATCGCGAGCCTGGCGGGGTCTGCTTCGGCAACGCTCGCGCACTGCATTCCCGCGACGCGCACGGGTTGGTCAGCGTTAACGGCGTTCCAGCCGCGCAGCAGTGTCAGCATGTCAGCGAGGGCAGTCGATTTCTGGCCCTGATAGATGGGCGCCTCGCGCACCAGGTCAGCGGCCAGCGTGGAAGTGGCGCCGCCCCGCGTATATTCATTCAGCACGGCGGCGCCATCGCAGGGCACGTCCAGCAGCAGAAGGCTGAGCTTGCCGGACTGGACGAGAGCTTCCGTCAGCGCGCTTTTTAGCGCGGCGTCTTCGCGCGTGCGCAGACCGCCGCCTTCGAAGCTGACCAGATCGGCGCCAGATACGGCGCGTGCGAGCGCCGCAATTCCCGGATCATCGGGAGAGAGCACGGCAACGCTCACTGCCTGGTTTTTGAGTGTATCGGAAACCGCCTCGGGCGCAGCGCGCGTCTCAGCGGGGACAGGCTGGGTGGCACAGGCGGCGAGCAGGGCGGCGGCAAGCCCGGCGAGAAGCGGCGCGCAGATTTGCGTCATGAATGTCCCCGATGGTTGCTGGGCGAGAGACTAATGGGCCTGTCAGACCTGACAAGCGCAAGCGCTATTGCTGACGCAGCGCTTCGATTTCGCGGCCGGCTTCCTCGGCTTCGCCGGTCACCGTATCTGCAATCTGCTCCAGATAGGGATAGCTGAAGCTTTCAGAAATGAAGGGCGGCACGCGGTCATGTTCGACGGCGACGTTCAGAAGCACCGCAAAGAAGACCAGCGCAATGAAGCCGCGGAAAAGGCCAAAGACCAGACCGGCAATATGGTCGAACATGCCAATCTCGCCATTGGTCATGATGGATTTTGACAGGCTCTGCCCGAACCAGGCCACGATCACATAAACGATGAGGAACGCCGTCACGACCAGGATGATGTCAGGCGCCAGCGGATGGGTGCCCTCCGGCATCAGGCCGGCAACCGTCGTGCTGAAGAATTTGCGGGCATAGTAGGCGGCAGCCAATGCGCCAATAAACGCGCCCAGCGTGGCGAGTTCTCGCAGGAACCCGCGCGCAAAGGCCATGATCGCCGAAACGATGATCACGCCCACGACGATTCCGTCAAAAGCTGAAATGTTTTCAAGCATCAGGCGCGTCCGGCGCGAGTAAATCGACGAGGCCGATAAGCCGCGCAATCGGGGTCACCGTCAAGCCGCTCTCTGCTGCTGGGCTGCCCTCGGGAACGAATGCCGTGTGGAAACCGAGCCTTGCCGCCTCCTTCAGGCGCTGGTCCATACGCGGGGCTGGCCTGACGGCGCCAGACAGCGCGATCTCGCCGAAGAACACAGAGCGCTTGGGCACCGGGTTTCCGGCCAGCGATGAGAGGAGGGCTGCCGCCGCCGCCAGATCGCCTGCCGGCTCGGTAATCTTGTACCCCCCCGCGACCGACAGATAGACATCCATACCTGCAAAGTTCACCCCGCAGCGGGTCTCCAGAACCGCCATCAGCATGGCGAGCCGCCCGGCATCAAAGCCGATCACGCTGCGCCGGGGCGTGCCGAACGGGCTCTTGGCCACCAGCGCCTGCACCTCGGCCAGCACCGGGCGCGAGCCTTCCATGGCGGCAAACACCGCCGTGCCGCCCCCGCCTTCATCCTCGGTGGAGAGGAACAGCGCCGAAGGCTCCTTGGCCGGGGCGAGGCCGTAGGTGTGCATCTCGAAAATGCCAATTTCGTCAGTGGGTCCGAAGCGGTTCTTCACGGCCCGCAAGATGCGGAACTGGTGCCCGCGCTCGCCTTCAAAATAGAACACAGCGTCGACCATATGCTCCACCACGCGCGGCCCGGCGATGGTGCCCTCCTTGGTGACGTGGCCGACCAGCACCAGCGCGGCGCCGGACTTCTTCGCCCAGCGCACCAGCTCCTGCGCGCACGCCCGCACCTGCGCGACGGAGCCCGGCGCAGCCTCCAGGCTGTCCGACCAGAGCGTCTGAATGGAATCGATCACCACAAAATCGGGCGCGCCTTCCTTCAGCGCGGCGAGGATCTTGCGCAGGTCTGTCTCGGTGGCGAGCTGGACCGGCGAATTGGCCACCTTCAGCCGCTTGGCCCGTTCCTGGATCTGCGCAGCGGCTTCCTCGCCCGACACATAAACCGTCTTCACGCCATTGCGGGCGAGACGCGCGGCCGCCTGCAAAAGAAGCGTGGACTTTCCGATACCCGGATCGCCCCCGATCAGCGTGGCAGAGGCAGGCACGATGCCGCCGCCGAACACCCGGTCGAGTTCTTCCACGCCGATGACGATCCGGTCCGGCGTCTCTGTCTCCGCGTCCAGCGCGACAAACTCCGCCTTCGGCCCGCGCTTGGTCCCCGTTTTCTCAGCCTTCAACGCGCCGGGGGGGGCAGAGACGGCCTCTTCAACCAGCGTATTCCATTCCCCGCACGCCTCGCAGCGCCCGGCCCATTTGGCCGCAACCGCGCCGCAGGACTGGCAGACAAAAGCGGACGTGGGCGTTTTCGCCATGGGGAATCGGTTTCCATTGGAATTGCAAGGTCAGGAGTCTAGGCGCGGGGCCGGGCGAGCGCAAACGGCAACCCCACCTGAACCGGTGGTTTCCAGACCGGCAAAGACTGTGCAATCTCACCCAAAATGGGGACGACACATCATGATCCGCACACTTGCCTCTCTCGCCTTGCTCGCCGCGGCTTGCCTGCCTGCCCTGGCGGACGATTCTGAAGACGCCGCTGACATGAACGACATCTTCGTGCAGGGACTGGCATCGGGGGCCACGCCGCAAACCGTGAACGAAAAATGGACCTGCGCTGTCTTCTGGAATGTCTGGACAGAATTTGCGGAAAAGGATCTGGGCGCAGAGTTTGTGGCGCTGCTCGATCCCGAGCTGGGCACGGGCCCGGCGCGCGCAGCCTCGGCGCACTGGGAGAGAGAGGCCGTGCTGGCGATGGGCATGGGCATGGGCGAGCTGGACGCCGAAACCGAACTTTATCTGGAGCAGCAGACTGAAAGTGCCTGGGACCTCGCTGAAGGCGTGGTCTGGGGTGACGATTACACCTATCTCTTCATCCTCGGCGAATGCGCCGCGCCGCCTGCGCAATAGCTGGCCACGCCCGCGCCCGCCCGCTAAAGGGGCGGGATGAAACAGGTCGCAATCATCGGGGCAGGGCCAGCGGGCCTGATGGCGGCAGAGGCTGCGCTGGAACGCGGCGCGCGCGTCGCGATCTATGACGCAATGCCCAGCCCTGCGCGCAAATTCCTGATGGCCGGCAAAAGCGGTCTCAACATCACGCATTCGGAAGACGAGAGTTTATTCCGTTCCCGGTATACCGCGCCGGACGCCCGCCTTGCCGCAATGGTGGCCGCCTTCGGCCCGGCAGAGATCACCGCCTGGATGGCTGGGCTCGGCATCGAAAGTTATGCCGGTTCCTCAGGGCGCGTGTTTCCCATCGGCATGAAAGCCTCGCCCCTGCTGCGCCGCTGGCTCGCCCGGCTGGGCGAAGGCGGCGCCACGCTGCACACGCGCCATCGCTGGACGGGCTGGGACGCGGCCGGCGCGCTGGTGTTCGATACGCCCGATGGCGAAATGCGCGTGGCGGCAGACGCCACCATCCTGGCGCTGGGCGGGGCAAGCTGGTCGCGCCTTGGATCAGATGGGGCGTGGGCGGACATTCTGGCCGCGCGCGGCGTTGCGATAGAGCCCTTCGCGCCGTCCAATTGCGGCTTCATGGTGGACTGGTCCGCGCGCCTGCTCGCCGCTCATGAAGGCGCGCCGATAAAGAGTGTTTCTCTGTCGGCGGGCGGCAAGACCCAGCGCGGCGATTTCGTAATCACGCGCGCCGGCATTGAAAGCGGCGCGGTCTATCCGCTCTCGGCGGCATTGAGGCAGGAACTGGCGGGCAGGGGCGCGACCACGCTCCTGATCGATCTTCTGCCGGATACGGACGAAGCTGCCCTCGCTGCGCGCCTCACCGGCGCCAACGCAAAAGACTCCGTTTCAAACCGCCTGCGCAAGGCGGCGCGGCTGGACGCGACAAAGATCGCCCTTCTCAATGAAGTGACCCAAGGCGGCGCGCCCAAAGACCCCGCCGCGCTCGCCCGCCTCCTCAAGGCGCTGCCCCTCATGCTCACCGGCACCGCCCCGATGGACACCGCCATCTCCACCGCCGGCGGCGTCGCCTGGGATGCGCTGGACAACCACCTGATGCTGAAGGCTGTTCCGGACACGTATTGTGTGGGCGAAATGGTAGCGTGGGATGCGCCTACGGGCGGCTATCTGCTGACGGCGTGTCTGGCGATGGGGCGGGGTGTGGGGTCTGCTGGAGGAAATTAGCGAACGGAACGCGGCCCTCGAATACTATTTCGAGCCATCTGCATTAAACCTTCGGGGTTTCAAGCCGTAGAAATACATTAGGCAGATCACCAACTTTTGAGCCGATTAAAACCGAGTAATTCTTGTGCTGCTCAATTAGAACACCAACGACACGAATTTTTCCATATTCGATTTTTGGGGCGCTGAGTTGAGCATCTGATCCTAAATAAAGTACCGGGCCGCCGCTCATTCCGATTAATTTAGGCGAATTGGTTCTGGTGCCATCAGAGAAAAATCCATGACGCTTCGAATGATGAATGAACAAGTGTGTCGAATCAGAAAAGCCGAAGTCTTTAAGTGCGTTTGGGCAAAGCTTTGCGGCGCCTGAAATGAGATAAGGTTGAACCTGAATATGCCGTAAGCGATGGTCTGGTTCATTCTTGGTGCTGGGGAGTCCAGCCGCAGCCAAAATGTGGCCTGAATTGGTGTCCGGAACGCTGTTCAAGCAATCTAGTGCTAAGCCTTCCAGGTTTTTCAACTTATGAAGTAGATTGTTGCTGAGAGGCAAGAAGGCGATGTCAATAATGTCTGTGCTCGGATTTCCGTTGCGGACTACACTTCGGAAAAATGGTTCATCAAGATCGCAGAACCCGGTCGGCGTGAGCAGCTTGAGCGACATTTCACTTTTGTTGTTAAGAACATGTCCCGCTGTAATCAGATATCGATCACTGATGCCGTTGACCAAAAAACAAGTCCCCAAATGGGTTGGCCGCGAGTCGTCGCCAACTCCGTAGATACCGAGTATGAAGTTGTTTAGTTGCTTGGCATTTGCATCTAGCCAACTTTGTAAAACAATTTGAGCTCTGGAGGTATCGAGCGCCATCTAAATCGCCGGCTGTATCGGCCCGTCTGCCCGTCCGTTCACGAACTGGTCGACATATTCATTGCCGCTCGCATAAACATTCGCCGCCGGTCCGCGCCAGATGATTTCGCCTTCATAAAGCATGGCGATTTCGTCGGCGATTTTCTTGGCGCTGGCCATGTCGTGGGTAATGGTCACGGCGGCGGCGCCGAGGCCGCGGACCATTTCGAGGATCAGGTCATTGATCGCGTCGGCCGTGATCGGGTCGAGGCCGGTGGTCGGCTCGTCGAAGAAGATGAGGTCGGGTTCGGAAATGATCGAGCGGGCGAGCGACACGCGCTTCTGCATGCCCCCAGAGAGCTCTGCCGGATAGAGCGCGCCAACATCTGATCCAAGGCGTACTTTCTTGAGCGTCTCGATGGCGCGTTCCTTGGCGTCCTTGCGGCGCATGCCTTCGGAATTGATGAGGCGGAAGGCGACGTTTTCCCAGACGGTGAGCGAGTCAAAGAGCGCGCCGGACTGGAACAGCATGCCGATGCGCGCGCGCATCTTTTCGCGCGTCTTGCCGGTAGCCTTGGTCACGTCGTCCCCGCCGAACAGGATGCGGCCTTTGTCCGGCGTCATCAGGCCGAGCGCCGTTTTCAGCATCACGGATTTGCCAGAGCCCGAGCCGCCGATAATGACGAGGCTCTGCCCGCGCGCGACATCGATATCGACCCCGCGCAGCACCTGGTTCTTGCCGAAGGACTTCTCGACGCCTTCAAGTCTCAGCAGGGGTTCGGTCATAGGCCGATCTCCACGAACACGGTGGACATGACATAGTTGAAGGCAAGGATCAGCACCGCTGCGCCCACCATCGAAAGGGTGGCTGCGCGGCCAACGCCGGTGGCGCCTGCCTGGCTGCGGTCGCCCTGGTAACAGCCCATGATGGCGATTACGCCGCCGAACACGACCGCCTTGATGAGGCCGGCGAAGATGTCATTCAGGGTGAGGAAATCGAGGGTGTTGCGCAGGTAAACCGTCGAGTCGAAGTCGAGCCCGTAAACGCTGACCAGCCAGCCGCCCATGACGCCGATGATGTCGGCCAGCGCCACCAGCATCGGCAAGGTGATAAGGGCGGCGATGAAGCGCGGGGCATAGAGATAGCGGTAGCGGGAGGCTGAGAGCGTTTCCAGCGCGTCGATCTGCTCGGTCACGCGCATCGCGCCGATCTCGGCGGCGATCCCGGCAGAGACCCGCCCCGCCAGCATCAGGCCGGTGATCACCACGCCGAGTTCCCGCGTGATGCCCAGCACCACGATGCTCGGCACGAACTGTTCGGCGCCATAGCGGCTGCCGCCTTCATAGATGTTGAGCGCGAGGGCGGCGCCAATGAACACGGCGGCCAGGCCCACGACGGGCAGGGAGTAGAAGCCGATGCGCACGATCTGGCGCAGGATTTCCCCGCCATACCAGCGCGGCGTGAAGGCGGCGCCTTTGACGCGGCCGGCAAAGACGGCCAGCCGGCCGACTTCCCCGAACAGCCCAAGCGTTGCCCGGCCAATGAGTTGAATAGGGTTCTGCATCATCAGGCCTCAGCGGTAGACACGTTGCACTCTGGGGCCAAGGCCGGTCAGCAGTTCGTAACCCAGCGTGCCGCAAGCAGCCGCCTGAACCTCCAGTTTGGCGTTCTCGCCCAAAAATTCAACCCGCGCGCCCGGCTTTGCGTGTTTGACGCAATCGGTCACGTCCAGAGTGATCAGATCCATCGAAATCCGCCCGAGGACCGGGCAAGGATTGCCCTCCAGCCAGCCCGTGATCTGGTTCGCCCCGGCGCGGGGAATGCCGTCGGCATACCCGAGCGCGCAGGTGGCCAGAATGCGGTCTTCGGGGAGCGTATGTGTCCCGCCATAGCCCACTTTTGTCCCGGTTTGTCCCGAAAATGTCGCCAGAATGCTCGCTTCGAGGATCACGCCGGGCTTCAGTTTGACCTTCTCTGGCGGGGTCGTGCCGCCATAGAGGGCCAGGCCCGGCCGGGTCAGATCATAGGCAAAGCCTTTGCCGAGATAGCATCCGTTGGAATTGGCGAGGCTGGCGGGCGTATCGGGGAAGGCGTCCGAAATCTCGTTGAAGGCCTTCCGCTGCGCTGTATTTGCAGGGTTTTCCGGATCGTCCGCACAGGCCAGGTGACTCATGATCAACACTGGCTGCAACCGGCGCAGCGCGGCGAGATCCTTCTCGCTCATGTCCATCGGCAGGCCGAGCCGGTTCATCCCCGTATCAAAGTGCAGCGCGCATGACCCCTTCGGCGCTGTCCCCCACAGTTTCACGTGCGCTTCACTGGAAAGAACAGCTGTCAGGTCTGCGTCGCGATAGGTGGCCATTTCACTGCGCACCGGGCCGTTGAGCACGAAGATCCGCGCGGCTTTTCCGGCCGCCTTGCGCACGATCAGACCCTCTTCTGCATAGGCAACGAAGAAGGTCTGGCAGCCTGCTATCCTCAGGGCGCGGGCGACGCGCATGGCGCCGAGCCCGTAGGCGTCGGCCTTGACGACCGCAGCCGTTGTCGCGCCTGGATGAAGGGCGTCCAGGGTTCTCCAATTGTCGGCAATATTACCGGTCAGCACGGTGGCGCGGGGCATCTGGCTCATGGGCTCACCGCTAGGCGAGTTTCAGCCCGTTGTCATCCTGCCTGCTTGCCGCCTTCGTTGTGTGCCAGCCAGGCTGAGCCCTTCATATTCCAGACCGGTGTGAAGAAGATCATCCAGAGGATCAGCGCGATCATGCCCCCCGCCGGCACCACGGCAATCTTCTGCGGGCCGAACATGTCGACCAGGAGGCCCATCAGGGCGGCCCCAAACGGCGCGCCGGCCATGAAGCCCAGCTGGTAGATAGAGAGCACGCGGGCGAGCTTTTCCTTGGGCGCGGCATCCTGCACGATTGATCGGCTCATCGCGATCGAGATGCCGGCGGCATTGCCCCAGATAAACACGATCATCAGGAACGCCCAGTGCGGCACCACCCAAAGCATCGGGATCATGGCGGCTGAGGCAATGAACTGGGCAATCAGCAGAAGGCGCCCCTGGCGCTTGATCCGCCGGAAGATCGCCAGCACCACAGAAGAGGCGAAGGCGCCCATCCAGAAGGTGACGAACATGTCTCGAATGCCGGATGAGCCGAAATGATAGACATCGCGGTTGATGATCGGCAGCACCACCAGGAAGGAGCCGATCACGAAGACGCCGACGCCGAACATGAGCATCGTCATGGCCGAGAGCTTGCCATCGCTGCGCACAGCCTTGACCCCGTCCAGAATGTCCCCGAAAGCCGCGCCGATTCCCTTGCGGCCCGTGCGGATCTGCTTCCCGCGCGCCATGAAAAGGGCAAAGCCCGCGCCCAAAGCAAGCGCTCCGCCCTGAGCAATCAAAAGCGTCTCGGCCGAAATCGGGCCAACCGAAAAGCCGCCGAGCCAGGTCGGCATACGGGTCGCCTTGTCAGCATATCCGGCAAGGATCAGGCCGCCGATCTGGGCCAGGAACTGCGCCATGGTGGCAAGTGTTACGCCCAGCTGCAGGGTCACGCCGGAGCCGACGCGCATGCGCCGTTCCACCACTTCGTTCACGATGGCGTCGCGCGCGGGCATCATGAAGGCGCCAATGGTGCCGATGCTGACCGCGTAGAAGATCATTGCCGGATAGCTGAGATCACCGCGCGAGACGGCCAAGGCCAGGAACATCGAGGGCACCGCCGCCAGAAGGTGCAGCAGGATCAGCAGGCGGCGACCATCGGCGCGCTCTGCCACAACCCCGCCGATCAGCAGGAACACCACTGAAGGGGCCGACAGCGCCATGTTTGCGAGGCCCAGCGCCAGACCGTCGAGATGGAGGTGGCTACGCCCGGTGATCAGATAGGGGAACAGGACAAGCTGAAGCCCGAACGCCATGAACCAGCTGCATTGGACGCCGAGATAGGCGGGCAGCTCGATCTTGACGCCCCGGCGCAGCTTCCGGGCGCGCCAGTTGGTGGCTGTAACCAGAAAGGACGCGCCTGCGGTAATCGCTTCGCTGACGCCGCTGACGGGAGACGTCACGCTAACGGTCGCGTCCACAGCGTCTGGTGGGCTGTCAGAGGCGCCCATATCTCCGGCGTCTTTTCCGGTTTCATCTGTCACTGAACTGTCCCCACGCGGCGCATACTCATACAAACCTGCCGATAATGGAACGCGACCGCTAGCAGCAGCCGGGCGTGGTTGCAAAGCCAAGGCTGTACCGATAGGTTTTTTTCCAACTTGTAAACCAAGCGGGCGAGGTCTCTTCCCATGCGGATGTTCCGGCACGCGGTCAGCTGGGGGCTCGCCCTCGCCCTGGCAGCCATGTTTCTCCATCTGACGCTGCATCCCTGGCCGAACCCGGTTCCGGGCGAGGTGAAATTCTTCGATCCTCCCGGCCAGCATACGGTTTTCGCCACATTGGCTGAAAAATCAGGCATCACATTGTTTGAACCGGCCGGCCGGTTTGTCGCGGGCATTCTGGAGCTGGTCGCTGCGATCCTGATCCTTTTGCCGTTCAGCCGGCGCTTCGGCGCTGTGATCGCTGTGATCATCTTTGGAGCCGGTCTCGCCCTTCATCTCTCGCCGTGGCTGGGGAGAGAACTTGTTCTGGCAAATGGATCGGCGGATGGCGGCACGCATTTTCTGGCCGTGGTGATTTTGCTGGCGTTGAGCCTGCTGCTGCTGGTGGTCCATCCGGGCCGGCCGCGCACAAGCCGCGTCCTCACGCCCGCACAATATTGGCGGCAAGCGTAAACGGCGTTCCATTTCTCATTAATCAATTGATGTAATTCTGCTGCGCAACGCCTGAGGTTTGCGCATGGCTGACGCAATAGACTCCATGAAGAGCGCGCCATCGGGCGCGGCTCAGGATGCGCTGCTTCGGCGTATTCTGGATGTTGTGTCCATGCCCGCATCGCGAATACCGCCGCAAGACCGCCAGATGGCGGGCGATATTCTGCTCGACATGCTGTTTCATGCCGGCGAGCGCGAGCGGCTTATGTGCGCAAACCGGTTGGCAGGCAGCCGCGAAGCGCCCCGTCGGCTTCTGCGCTATCTGGCTCAGTCGAACTTTCAGGTTGCCCGGCCTCTGCTGGAGGAGAGCGATGCGTTTGATGACTGCGATCTTGCAGAGATCATTCGCCAGACCACCCCTGAGCACCGTCTGACAATCGCGCGGCGCCGGAATCTGTCGGCGGCTGTAACGGCCGTGCTGGCAGATGTCTCCGAGCCGCATGTCGTGCGTGAAATTCTGGCCAATCGCACGGCCGTGTTTGCCGAAACCACCATGGATAAGCTGATTGCCGCTTCCAGGGACGAGCCGAGCTATTGTCTGCTGCTGGTGGACCGGATCGAGATCAAACCCTCCCATGCCATGGCGATGTTCTGGTGGGCGGATGCGGTCACCCGCCGCAAGATATTGACCCGCCATGCGGCAGAGCGTCAGGAGATGATAACCCTGTGCTCGGACGTGTTCGAACTCGCAGCGGCCGAAGGCTGGCAGGACCCGGTTGCCCGCAAGGCGTTGCAGCTGATTGAGCGGCGCCAGCGCAATCGCGCCGCCATTGAGCGCAGTCCCTATGACAGTCTCGAAAGCGCCGTTCAGGCGGCGGCTGCGTCCGGAATGGACGCGAAGGTTGCGCAGGAGATCGGATACCTGTCCGGCATCAAGCCGGTAACCGCCGCCAAGATCCTCTCTGATCCGGGCGGTGAGGCATTGGCAGTTCTGTGTAAGGCTACAGGTCTCAAGCGCGAATATCTGGGAATGCTCTGGACAGCGCTAAACCGGCCACTGGATCTGGAGCCTGGAGTCGCGCATCCGCAGTTTCTGATTGTCTCAGAGACGTTCGAAGTTCTCTCCGTACTCAAGGCGCAGACCACCTTGCGCTATTGGAACTGGGCTTTGTCCTCCGCTTACTCGCCTGCGGCGCTACGTCACGCGCAGTCATTGGGCGAACCAGCCAATGAAGAGGCTGAATTCTCGACAGCTCAGCGCACCGCTCGCCTCGTCTTCGGGCGCTAGTGTCTTTTTCGGGGCAAACAGGCTTCCCAATCACCTTTCTGGCCTTTAGGTGGGGCATTCACCAAACTAGATCGTTCGGAGCTGAGGGGCGCTGTGGCGTATTTCTTGGGATTACTGGCGGCCTTGGTGGCTTTCTGGCTCGGCAATTCGGGTCATTATAAGCCATTGATGCTCGGTTTTGGCGGCATTTCTGTGCTGCTAACGATGATACTTGCCTACCGGTTGGACATTATCGACCGGGAGGGCGCGCCCTATGTGCGCCTGCCGCAGCTCCTGAAATATTACCCCTGGCTGGCGGTCGAGGTCGTGAAGTCGAACTGGATCGTGATCCGGGCCTGCCTGCGGGCCGACCTCGACATCACGCCAACGCTCGCCAAAGTGAAGACGACCTGCAAGAGCGACCTGGCAAAGGTAACGTTCGCAAATTCGATCACGATGACGCCGGGTACGGTGACTGTGGAGATCGAAGGCGACAAATTGCTGGTGCACGGGCTTTACGAGAACAACACCGAGCCTGAAGGTTTCATCGAAATGGACACGCGCTGCGCCGCTGCGTGCGACCCCAAGGAGATGCGCTGATGACGGCTGCCGCCCTGATCGCCATCCTTATCGGGATGGGCCTTCTGCTTGTGCGCGTTCTCATCGGGCCTACGCTCTATGACCGTATCCTCGCGGTAAACGCCATCGGCACAAAGACTGTCCTGGTGATCGGGCTGCTTGGCTACGTGATGGGCCGGCCCGACTTTCTCGACATCGCCATGCTCTACACGTTGATCAACTTCGTCACGACGATCGCGATCCTGAAATTCTTCCGTTACCGCTCGTTCCAGGTGCCGCTGGCGCGGCGCCCGGATACGGCCAAGAAGGGCGAGTAGGATGGGTGATTTTCTCGCAAACCTCGGAAATTTCTGGGATATTGTTCGCCATCCGCTAGGCGCCGCAGCGTGTCTTGCCGGCGCGCTGCTGTGCGTAGTCAGCGCGATTGGCGTGCTGCGCTTTCCCGATTTTTACACCCGCCTTCACGCGGCCAGCATCACGGACACGTCCGGCGCAGCGCTGGTCCTCATCGGCATGGCTCTGATGGCGCCTCACTGGCTCGTGCTGGTGAAGCTGCTGTGCATTTTCATATTCCTGTTCCTGACCAGCCCCACAGGCAGTCATGCGCTGGCCAATGCCGCCCATGTGGCCGGGCTTCAGCCCCGGATCGGGCGCATTGGCGCGGATACCCCGGAGGATGAGGCATGAGAGAGCTGTTCACCACTGATGCGGGACCGGCCCTGATCAACATCGCGCTTCTGGCGATCCTGTTCATTGTCGCCATTGCCATTGCGCGGCTGCGCAGCCTTTTTGCGATCGTGATGCTGTCGGGTGTCTACTCGGTTGTTTCCGCGGCATGGTACATTGCCGTTGATGCAGTCGATGTGGGGTATACCGAGGCTGCGGTCGGCGCGGGCATGTCGACAGCGGTTCTGCTCGGCGCAATGCTTCTGACCGCGCGGACGGCAAAGCCCGACAAGCCTTTCAAGCGCCTTGGCCCCTTGCTGATCTGCGGCGCGGTCGCCGTCATGCTGATCTACGCTTCGGTCGATCTGCCGGGGCTCGGTGATCCCAATTCGCCTGCCAATACCGGCGCCGGCATGACCTATGTACATGTCAACTGGTACGATACCGGGGTTCCAAACGTCGTGACATCGGTGCTGGCGAGCTATCGCGGGTTCGACACGATGGGAGAAACGGTTGTGGTCTTCGTCGCGGGCCTGGCTGTCGCCATGCTGCTTGGATTTGGAGAACGCTCCCTGGCCGAAACGCTGCGCAACACGAAGAAGCGCAGCGGAAAAGGCAAGGAGGGCGACGCATAATGAAGGGCGATCATCACGTGATTTTGCGCGTCATCGGCAAGTGTTTCATTCCGCTCATCGTGATCTACGGCTTTTATGTCCAGTTTCACGGGGAAGTCGGGCCGGGTGGGGCGTTTCAGGCCGGTGTGGTGCTCGCGGTTGCGATCATCCTGAACTCGCTGACATTTGGTCTTGCCCCCACCATGCGCGCCGTTCCGCCGGTCTTCGCCCGGACGCTCGCGGCCGTCGGTGTGCTGATCTATGTCGGGGTCGGTTTCTGGTCGATGATCCAGGGCGGTCTTTTCCTGGAATATCAGGCGCTGTTTGGAGAGCCGCCCGGAGGTCATGACGGCCAGCATGCCGGCATCATCATTGTAGAGCTCGGTGTTCTGTTTGCCGTGACCGGCGCCATGATCACCATCTTCTATGCGCTGGCCGGGCGCGTAGGCGAAATTCGCGACGAGGACTGGTAAGGCCATGGTCGAATTTGTTCTCGAGCGCGCCGGATACTGGGCGATCATCGGCCTGATGATGATCGGTCTCTTTATTGCGTTCTCGGCGGAAAACCTGATTAAGCGGCTTGTCGGCCTGTCGATCTTCCAGACGACGATCTGCCTGTTCTACGTGTCTTTGGGCAAGGTGAACGGGGGCACTGCGCCCATCCTGCTGCCGGCCGACACGCCGGCAAGTTATGGCGCTGGCCATGCTGCTGCGCCGGGTGCCGACGCGCTGGTCGCAGCGGGCGGTGAGCGGTTCGCCGACCTGCACCATGTTTATTCCAATCCGCTGCCGCATGTCCTGATGCTCACGGCGATCGTGGTGGGGGTTGCCACCCTCTCGCTCGGCCTGGCGCTGATTGTCCGTATCCGCGAAGCCTATGGCACAATCGAAGCCGATGAGGTCCGCGAAATCGATATGGAGACCGCGCTCGCTCAGGAACTCGAAGCAGCCAAAGACATCAATGAGGCTTCGGCATGATGCTCGAATCTGTGCTGACTTCTGCGCCCGCCTGGGCGTTGGCGCATGCGCCGGTATTGCTGGTGGCAATTCCAATGCTGATTGCGCCTTTGGTGGCGATCCTGCCCAGTGGCCGGCTGGCCTGGCTGCTCGCTATGGCGACCACTGCAGTCTCTTTTTACCTCGCCATAGTCACGCTGGGCCTCGTTCAGTCTTCGCCGACGGGCATCCTGTCCTATGAGATCGGCCGGTGGCCCCCGCCGATCGGGATCGAATTCCGGACCGATGCGCTCAATGCGATGATCCTTCTGCTGGTAACGGGCATAGGCTTTCTGGCGTCCGTGTTTTCCTGGCCAACGATTTCGTCGGAGCTTGGCAATCATAACAAGCTCGGCATGTTCTACGCCGCGTTCCTGCTTTGCCTTGCCGGTTTGCTGGGCGTTGCCTCGACCGGGGACGCCTTCAACCTCTTCGTATTCCTCGAGATCAGCTCGCTGGCGACATATGTGATGGTTGCCATGGGCGCCCGGCGGGATCGCCGCGCGCTGCCTGCGGCTTTCAACTATCTGATCATGGGAACGCTCGGGGCGAGCTTTTACATTATCGGCATCGGCTTCCTTTATGCGGCCACCGGCACGCTCAACATGGCCGACATCGCCGACCGCCTGCCCGCGCTGACCGATAGCCGCTCGGTACAGGTCGGTTTTGCCTTCATCATCGTCGGTCTCGGCTTGAAGGCTGCCATGTGGCCGCTTCACCAGTGGCTGCCCAACGCCTATTCCTATGGCCCGAGCTTCGTGACGGTGTTCCTGTCGGCGACCGCCACCAAGGTCGCGATCTATGCGATGATCCGGTTCCTGTTCACGATCTTCCGGCCGGATTACACTTTCGAGCTTGCCAGCTTCTCCTGGATACTTGCCCCGCTCGGCATTGCGGCGATGGTGATCTGCAGCTTTCAGGCTGTGTTCCAGACGGATGTTCGGCGCACGCTGGCCTATTCCTCGGTGGCGCAGGTTGGCTACATGCTGCTCGGTGTATCGCTGGCCACTGCGCCCGGCGTCGCGGCCGGTCTCCTGCATCTCTTCAACCACGCCCTCATGAAAGGCGCGCTGTTCATGGCGATCGCCGGCATCGTCATGACCCATAAAGGCACCACGATCCGCGATTTCGCCGGTCTGGGTCGCACGGCGCCGTGGACCATGACGGCCTTTGCCATCGCGGGCCTCTCACTGATCGGCGTACCGCTGACGGCCGGGTTCATGTCAAAGCTTCAGCTCGGTTACGCGCTGTTTGCCGAAGGCTGGTGGTGGGCTGTGCTGCTGGTTGTGTTCTCCAGCTTCCTGGCCGTGTTCTATGTCGGCCGCATCCTGCAGGCAGCCTTCTTCCAGCCGCCCGATAATCCAAGCAAGATCCACAAGGAGGCGCCACTTCTCATCCTTGTGCCGCTCTGGATACTTGCGCTCGCCAACCTTTATTTCGGCATCGCCGCTGACTTCCCGCTGGGACTTGCCCAGGACGGCGCAGTGGCTGCCCTCGGACTGGAGGCGTTCCGATGAACCCGGAAACCCTCATTGCCTCGATCCTTGTTCTGCCGCTGCTGATTGCGGCAGGCATCGCCGCGACGGGCAAGTTCCCGAATATTCGTGAGGGCGTGACGATCCTCGGCTCGATCGCGCTGTTTGTGCTGGTCGTGCAGCTTGTCATGATGGTGTCTTCGGGCGCCCGGCCTGAGCTCTTTGTCGGGCAGGCAGCGCCGGGCCTGGCGATCGCTTTCAAGGTTGAGCCCCTTGGCGCTCTGTTCGCGATCGTGGCCAGCGGCCTGTGGATCGTGAACTCGTTCTATTCCATCGGCTACATGCGCGGGAACCGCGAGCGTAACCAGACGCGCTTCTACATTTGCTTTGCCATCGCCATCTGCGGCGCCATGGGCGTGGCGACGGCAGGCAACCTGTTCACGCTGTTCATTTTCTATGAAGTGCTGACCCTGTCGACCTATCCGCTGGTGGCCCATAAGGGCGATGCGGCGGCCCAGCGCGGCGCGCGTATCTATCTGCTGACGCTGCTCGGCACATCGATTGGCCTCTTCCTGACCGCGATCATGTGGACCTGGGTCGTAGCGGGCCAGCGCCTGGATTTCGTTGACGGCGGCCTGCTCGCCAATGTCGAGATTTCACCGGCTGTTGCCAGCGCCCTGTTGCTCCTGTTTGTCTTCGGGATCGGCAAGGCGGCGCTGATGCCGTTCCATTTCTGGCTACCCAACGCGATGGTCGCGCCAACGCCCGTATCGGCGCTCCTGCACGCCGTGGCGGTTGTGAAGGCGGGTGTGTTCACCGTCCTCAAAGTGTCGATGTATATCTTTGGGGCGGACCTTCTGAACGCCACGCCCTCGCGTGAATTCCTGATGGATGTGGCCTGTATCACCATTGTCGTGGCCTCGCTGATTGCGTTGACCAAAGACAATCTGAAGGCACGCCTTGCCTATTCGACCATCGCCCAGCTGGCCTATGTCACGCTCGGCGCGATGCTGGCTGACAAGGCCGGTTTCATGGGCGGATCGTTGCAGATCGCGGCGCACGCGGTGGCCAAGATCACGCTGTTCATGTGCGCGGGCGCAATCTACGTGGCCACGGGCCTCACCAACATCTCAGACATGCGCGGTCTCGGCCGCAAGATGCCTTGGGTCTTTGTCGCCTTCTTCATGGCGTCTCTGTCCATTATCGGAGTGCCGCCATTTGCTGGTGACTGGCCGAAATATGAGCTGATGCAGGGCGCAATCGACCGCGGGGCAGACTGGGTGCCGTTCATCCTGATCGCATCGTCGGTGTTGAACATTGCCTACCTGTTGCCGATTGCGATTCTGGGGCTGATGCCGCCTGGGCCGGAAGAGCCTGTGAAGGAATTCAAGCGGCCGGGCGGGGCGCCTGCGCTGACCGTTGCGGCGCCCGTGTTCACGGCGTTCCTCTGTCTGATCCTATTCCTGCTCATTGATCCGATCGGTGACTTCCTCTCGCCCGCCATAAATGCGGCCACAACCACAGTTCAGGAGGCCGCGCTGCCATGAGCAACGACACGACCCCTCCGGTCCGGGATAATTCGGGCCGCTTTGTGAAAACGGCCGCCGAGAAGGTCAACGCCATGAGCCGCACACCCGAGGACGGTGTACACCCCATGTCGCGGGTCCTGTTCGGTTGGACTGAAGCCAGGGGGATTGGCGGGATCATCTTCTGGGGCATGGCGGGGCTCTCGCTCCTGCTCGTCCTGCTCGACCTGTTCATTCCGCGGCACGAGAAGATCGGCATCGCCAATTCGGTTGGTTTTTATGCGATCTGGGGTTTTGCGGCGTTTTCCTTCGTTGTGCTCATGGGCTGGCCGCTCGGGCGGCTGCTGCGCCGGGATGAAAACTATTACGGTGACCTGAGTGGACCGCCGGCAGACATTGATCCGGCGATTGCTGACCGTCTGAACGCCGGCGAGCCTAAAGCCTTTGTGGGAGAAGAATGATGCCGGCCTGGCTTGCAGCCCTCAATCCCGGCTGGCTGATGATCCTTGTGGGTCTCGTCGCCCTGGTTCTCCCATACCGCAAGGTGCGTCAGACCCTGACGGTCGGAACGCCGATCCTCGCGATCGCCATGCTTGTAATGGCGCCGCATGAGGTGGACCTGCTGACCGCAGAAGCGCTGGACATCACCTTCAGCTTCTACCGCGTCGACAGCCTGAACTTCATTTTCGGTCTGGCCTTCCTGATCGCCTCGCTGCTGAACGCGATCTACGCCCTGCATACGAACAACCCGCGCCAGGACGGCATGGCGCTCGCCTATGCTGGCGCAGCAGTCTCTGCGTCGTTCTCCGGCGACCTGATGACGCTGTTCGTTTTCTGGGAGCTTACCGCCATCACGTCGGTCTTCCTGATCCTGCAGGCGGGCACCCGCGCGGCGTATTTTGCGTCCATGCGCTATCTGGTGATCCAGATCCTGTCAGGCGTGATCCTGCTCGACGGCCTTTCTTATGTCTGGCGCTACAATGGAACGCTCTCGCTTGAGGCCTTCCAGAGCTTCAGCGATCCCGGCGCGATCTACATTTTCATCGCACTGGGCATCAAGGCAGCGTTTCCGTTCATGCATAACTGGCTGCAGGATTCCTATCCCAAGTCATCCGTGGTCGGCGCCGTGGTCCTCTCGGCCTTTACAACCAAGCTCGCGGTCTATGGCTTCGCGCGCCTGTTTCCAGGTTTCGATGCGCTGATCTGGATCGGCGCGATCATGACTATCTTCCCGGTCTTCTTCGCCGTCATCGAGAATGATCTGCGCCGGGTTCTTGCGTATTCGCTGAATAACCAGGTCGGCTTCATGATCTGCGCCATCGGCGTCGGGGCAGTTGGTGTGGGCAATCCTCTGGCGCTGAACGGCGCCAGCGCGCACGCCTTCGCGCACATCATCTACAAGGCGCTGCTATTCATGAGCATGGGCGCGGTCCTCTACCGGACTGGCACGACCAAAGCCTCTGAGCTGGGCGGGCTTTATCGCTCCATGCCGTGGACGACGCTGTTCTGCATCATTGGTGGTCTGTCGATTTCGGCCTTCCCGCTCTTCTCTGGTTTTGTCGCCAAATCCCTGACGATGAGCGCGGTTGCCTATGAAGGCGTGTCCGATGCCGGCATGGTCGTGGTCTGGTTGATGTTGCTGTTTGCCTCTGCGGGCGTGCTCGAACACTCGGGCATCAAGATCCCGTACTTTGCCTTCTTCGGCCACGACAGCGGCAAGCGGGTGAAGGAAGCGCCCTTCAACATGCTGCTTGCTATGGGCATGGCGGCGTTCCTGTGTATTGCGGTCGGCATGCCTGCGGTGATCCCCGGCTTTGGCTATCAATGGCTCTACAGCCTGCTGCCGTATCCGATAGAGGCGTCGAGTTATCAGCCCTTCACGCTGGAACACATTCTCACGCAGATGCAGCTCCTCGTGCTCGCCACGTTCGCCTTCATCCTACTCAAACGCTTCGCGCTGTACCCGGCGGAGAAGCCCGGCACCATTCTCGATACAGACTGGCTCTACCGGAAGGCTGGCTACGGGTTCGTTCAATGGTCGGGCACGGTTTGGGGCAAGATGGGGCCTGCGATCTCGGCGATGTTCGGGCGCGTCTCTGACAGGGCCTACAAACGGCTGGAATCGGCTTTCAGTCCGCGCGGCGACCTGGCGCGTGGCGGCCTGTCCGGCGGCGCAGCGGTGTGGACTGCGGTTCTTCTGGCTGCGGTTCTGCTGCTTTCCTTTCTGTCGAGCTGACAATCCGGCCGGCCAGCGCGATTTGCTGGCCGGTTTCCGGGGACCGGCGCTGATGCAGTGATGCAATAAAGCCTCAATGTTGAGGGCCGGACGGCCAGTCTCAAAATTTCTGTATTTGACGTTCGCCAGAGGTGACATACGCTCAGCAAGTAATAGACGGGGTGCTGGGTATGTCTGAAGAAGAGAACGCATCGGTAAGATCGAGCGATTTCGTTGTATATGCTACAGAAATAGTGGCCGCTTACGTGCGGAATAACGCGGTTCAGACCTCTGAATTGCCAGATCTGATTCGCAATGTTCACCGCTCCTTGTTGGACCTTGGAGGGCCAGTGCCAGAGGCGGAGAAGCAAAAACCCGCCGTCACCGTGAAAAAATCCATTCACCATGACTATCTGATTTGTCTGGAAGACGGCCTGAAGTTCAAATCCCTCAAGCGTCACCTCAGATCGAAATATGACATGTCTCCGGATGAGTATCGGGAGAAGTGGGGGCTGCCCGCAGACTATCCAATGGTTGCTCCAGGTTACTCTGCGCAGCGGTCAAAATTGGCCAAGAAAATGGGGCTGGGCCGGCAAGAACGCTAAGAATACAGATAGAGAAAGCATGTCGTTTCAGTATCGAAACGAAATATTCCGCTAACCTGTGTTAATGAAATCCTTCTTTTTGACTTGATCCGGGACTCCACTCGCGCGATAGGTGATTCTTACGAATCACCGCGGGGGTGGCGAGTTATGCGTCAACAGAATGTTTTTGCGGGTGTTACAGACGCCCAACAGGTGCTGCTTCAGCACTGGCAATCGCGTCGCGATGGCGAAGGCCGTGTCGCCAGAGACAACATAGATCCAGGGGCGCTGCGCAGCGCGCTGGCCTGTATTTCCATTGTCGAAGTTGATGAGGCCGGGGAAAGCCGGTTTCGGATTGCCGGGTCCCGGTTGCGCGAAATCTTCGGGGTGGAGGCGCGCGGAATGCGCTTGGCTGAAATCGCCGGAGCGCACGGCGAATGCTACGCACTGGGTTTGTCTGCCGCGCTGGAGCGGGGCGAGCCTGTTGGCGGCGTGATCGAAATCGGCGGACGCATTCACGCCTGGCTGCGGCTGCCTCTGGCGGGCGATGATGGCCAACTCAACCAGGTTCTTTGCCATGACGAGCTGTTGCCCAGCCGTCGCATGCTGCGCCCGGTCCAGAAGGATGCCGGCCTTATCCAACATCCCAAGCCACGCTACGCCGCCTGATCCCCAACGTTTTCAGGCCAGTTGCTTGCTGAAATAGGAAAGTTATCCTACACCTCTCCATCTCGGGTATGGTTTCGCCATAACCCGAAGAGGAGTGGTGAATGGCGGAGTTCAATCCCCAGAGAGATGAAGACAGGGCCTACCTGGCAGGCGCCCTGGTGGCGTATGCGCTTGGCCTGAAATCAGAGGCAGTTCTGTCCGTTGAGCGTGGAAACCCGGTGCACGCCCGTGCCCGGCATATCGCGATGTATCTGACACATACCGGCTGTGGGATGAGCCTTTCTCGCGTCGCCCGTGCTTTCGGCCGAGACCGGTCGACCGTTTCTCATGCCTGCCGCATCATCGAAGACTATCGGGAAGATCCTGACTTCGACACATGGCTCGAACAGCTCTCCAGCGGCTTGCGGTCCGTCGCGTTATTGGGCGTTGCGGAGGCCACGGCATGAGCGGGGCAAATCTGCGGCCGCTCAGTGAGGCGCAGGTTCTCCGTGTGCTGGCATCAGGCGGCATGTTGGTCGCCGCGGGCAGTCACTGGCGCGCCTATCGCAGCCAGGATGCGCGCATGAAGGCCGCTGGACAAATCACGCCCTTAATCGCGCGCCGCCTTCAGTCAGAAGGGATTGTTCGGCCGGATCCGGACAGGCCCGGCCGTTTTATCGCCAGCTGTCTGCATGCTGCGCCGGCAGAAAACCGCCTCCCGCCCCCGGCTCATCTTGTGCGGCCTGGGGCGTCTCGCAAGCCTGTGTCATTGTATGCAACGACCGTCAGCCATGGCGCATCAGCAGCATCTGAACCCGGTGAAAGGGTGCGCCTGAAGGCGGCCGCGCAGCGTTTCCTTGCTGATGTAAGACTGGCTGCGGCCAGTCCGGAATTGCCTCTGCGCCGCGCGGGGCAACCGGCCAGCGCCGATCCGGAAGTGGCCCTCGGCCGGCTGGCTGCTCTGGAGTCGGCAATCGGGCTCAACCTGTTTCGGCAACTGGAATGCCTTCTGGTTGATGGCGCGGCGGAACAGGTCTTCGCGCGGGAAAGCGGACATAAGGTTCACGAAGCTCAAGGCGCCGCGCTCGCTGCACTCAGAACTCTTGCGCGCGCCTATGACCTTGCCGTCCCACGGCGGCGGGCGTGAAGGGGATTAACTTGCGAGGGCCGCGCCTGCATCCCGGCGAATGCGTGCCAGCATCGAGGCTAGCCCATTCGATCGCTGCGCTGTCAGGGCGCCTTTGACGCCGATGTCATCCAGCAGGTTCTCGGCATCGAATTCGACAGCATCTTTGAGGGCGGCGCCGGAATAGAGGCGCACGAGCAGGGCAATCAGTCCGGAAACGATCATGGCGTCGGATTCGGCGCGCAGGCTGATCTGCCCATCCGAAATATCGGTCACCATCCAAACCTGAGAAGCGCAGCCCCGCACCCGCGTTTCTTCGGTCCGCTCCGCAGCTTCCAGGGGCGTATTGTTCTTCCCAAGATCAATGATGTGGGCATACCGCGCCTCCCAGTCATCCAGCCAGGAGAACTCTTCACGGATATCGGCAGCGGCGTCTTGAATGCTCATGGCGGACATCTGGGGTAAGCTGGGCAAAAAATAAACCCCGGCGCGGTGTCACGCCGGGGTGGAGAGAGATGCTTTTCAGGCTGGGTCTATTTGTAGACCGCGCCGAGACAGTCTGCGATTTCCGAAAGGGCATGCTGGCTGATGCAGTGAGGAACTTCGAATTCCTGGCCTACACCGGCAACACAGCCCTGAAGCTGCAGGTTCTGCATCTTCATGCAGCTTTGGACGCTCGGCTCGAGCATCACGCGGCTGAGTTTGGCATCTTCAACAGCGTCGGCGCCCAGAATGCGGAGCGCGGCGACAGATGCGATCTGATTGGCCACGGGCTCCTTGCCGAACTTCACCTTCTTCTTGCCGCCGGTGAAACCCCCGGTCAGGAAGGTAGGCAGCTTGACGGCGGTGGCAACGTCGGATGCCGCCACGACCGCCGTGGTAACGCCGGCAGCATTCGTTTCGGAAAGCGGTACAGCGCCGGCAGGCGTCACGAGCGCGGCGAGAATAAGATTGTCGGCCGACTGGCCTTTGCCCTGAAGCAGTTTGACGGCGTCCGCGCGCTGGCCACCATTCCGGATGCGCGACTTTGCCCAGCCATAGCCTTGCAGGGAATAGCCCTGTTCCTTGACGATGGCCGCGTTGGAATAGAGGCGGGCGAGGTCTTCATCCGTCACCGCAATGGCCGTGCCGACGGCGTCGTCGCCGCCTTTCAGCGAACGGGCATAGCCCCCACCGCTGGCAAAGCTGCCGATGACGCGGTCGCGGCCATAGAACGCTTCAATGTCGCGCACATTTGCGCGGAAGTCGGGATCTTGTGATGCCACGAGGGCGGAATAGGAAATCCAGCCCCGCGTCAGCTGATCGGCGTTATAGGCCCCCAGCGTTTCGAGAGCGGCATCAATGTCGCTCGGCGATTTGAATGGTTTATCGCCTACTTCGTCCGCATCGGACTGGTAGGTCATGTAAACGGCGGCTTTCTCGGAAACCGGGTCCTTGCCCTGAGCCGTTGAAACCCCGGTAAGCCCGGCTACTGCCAGAACCGCAGCGAACACTCGCAATGCAGCCATGTTTCTCTCTCCCTCACGCGACACGCGATAGTGATGCCTTAACTTCCCTGACGGGGGAACCTCACCTTGTCTGTTTGCGACATTACAAATACAGCAGGTGCTCGTTCGGGCTGAAAATGCCTAATAAATCTCTCTGGGGTGTTAACGCTTGGACCCCCGCATGTCGCAGAAGCGATTACAGTTTGTTCACGTTGCCTGGCTCGCTATGTGCGGCGGCAGCGGCCTTGCGGGCCTGATCGCGGGTGCGCCTCTGTGGCCGTTGCTCGCGATTATGGTTACCGCGATCCTTCCCGGACTGGCTGGAATGGCACTCCCGGCGGGTGATTCGCCCTGGCGGGGGCTTGTAGTAATTTCCTGGACCCTGATCGCGCTGGCGGGCCTGATTCTCAGTGGCGGGGGCGGTTCGCCGTTAACCGTACTGCTTCTTGCCGCGCCGCTGGCAGGGCTTCTCGCTGGCGCGCGCCGGATGGCCGCTGAGGCGGGCGTGTTTGCTGCGCTGGCCCTGTTCATGGCGTTAGTGGCGGGCGGTCTGGGCTGGTTACCGGCGCCCGCCCCCTGGGCTGGCGCCTTGTCCGTCCCGTTCGCCTTCTCCGGACTCGTCGTATCGGCACTGATGATCTGGATGCTGGTCCATTCCGGAATGGCGGAAAAACTCCAACCGGTCCTCGAGCGTAGTGAGCGCCTCCCGCCGGAGAACTCCAGCCAGACAGCTCCTACAGCCCCTATACGCGCGCCTCTGCCCCAGATGCCTGAAGCGGGCGTTGCGTTGCTCGACGTGACCCTTGAGGGACGCTTGCGGGCCGTCGCGGGCGACAGCTTCGCCCTCCCTGCATTCCGCCCCGGCGCCGCGCTTGCTGCATTGTTCGCGCCGGACGGCCTGCCGGAAAATTTCGGCATTGCCGATGGGCGGGTGACGGGCGAGGCCACCCTGGTGTCCGGTCAGAGGGTTTTGATAACGGCAGAGACAGGCTCAGCTGGCTCTGCAATCGTTCTGTTTGCGCCGCCGGAGACCGTGGCCGACCCCGCCGAAGATGCCCGCACGGCGTTTGAGACCGAGCTGAAAAAACGCACTGCCTTCTTCGCTTCGCTGGGTCACGATCTGCGCACACCGCTGCATGCGATCCTGGGCTATGCCGAGATCATGCAGGCCGAGCTGATGGGCCCGATGCCGGAAGTCTATGCAGACTATCCCTCGATCATCCACGAAAGCGGCACAGACCTCTTGCTCCTCGTCGATGACATCCTCGATCTGGCGCGCTCTGAAGCTGGCCAGCCGCGGCTCGACCCGGAGCCGGTCGATCTTGCCGCCTCTGCCGAGTCGGTCATCCGCCAGCTGACGGGCCATGCAGACCGCGCCGGGGTCACGCTGAAGCTGAAGGCGCAGGGGGAGGCATGGGCCGAGGCAGATGCCCGCGCCGTGCGCCAGATCTGGCAGAACCTCGTCTCCAACGCGATCAAGTATTCGGGCAGCGGCAAGACCGTAACGCTCGAAACCCGCATTGAAGGGGGCGCGGCCATCCTCAGCGTGCAGGACCGGGGCGCGGGCATTCCTGCGGCCGATCTGGCGCGCATGACGCTGCCCTTCGAGCAGGCAACCGGCGCAAAGCCCGGCACGGGCCTTGGCCTCTCGGTCGTGCGCCGCTTCGCCGAGCTGCATGGCGGCGAACTGCGCCTCACCTCCAAGCCAGGACGGGGCACCAAAGCCGAAGTCATTCTGCCCCGCGCCAGTGAAGCGGATCTGTTGCCGCTCGACGAAGCCGCCGAATAGGCCGCCGTCAGGCGCTTTCCAAAAACCTGTGGCCTCGTCTGGCGAAGCATGTAACCCTCGCGGGGTTATTATCAGCCAAGGGGAATCTCAGATGAGAATGGCAATTGTGGCAGGCGCCTTCGCGTTTGCACTCACGGCATGCGGTGGCACCGGCGGCGCCAAGGCATCGATGGTGAAATCCTGCACGGATGCGGGCGAAGAAGCGGAAATGTGCAACTGCATTGCCGATGGCCTGGAAGAAAGCCTGGACCCGAAAACCTTCAACACTGTCGCCAAGGCTATGGCGCAGGGAGAAGAAAAGGGCGGCGAAGCCATCGAAAGCCTGCCGGCTGAAGAACAGACGAAAATCATGAGCGCGATGATGAGCACCGGCATGACCTGTGCTTTTGGCGGCGCCAATTAACAGGCTTGAGGCGGGACATCTGAAGCCATGATGGACCGCCTGCCAGCCAGACTATGGACGGACGCGCTGATCCGCCGGGCAAGCCTTGCCGGCGCCAGCGCGTTCGTTCTTCAACACGGCGATGATGAACGCGGCGATGTGCTGATCAAGGTCGCGCGCCTTGATGGCACAGCGGCCGCCTATGTGCCCTCCATGAACCTTGAGGGCGAGCGCATCTTCCTCAATCTGGCCGTCCAGGGCATTGGCCCGGATGAGCGCGCCGTGGACGAATACGTCCGCCGCGCAAAGGCCCGCGACAGCGACCTCTGGATCATCGAAATCGAGGACCGCGAAGGGCGCCATTTCCTTACAGAGGCGGTGGAGGAGGCTGCGCCTTGAACGCCGCCCCTTTTCCGGCGCAAGCCTGATGCGACTGTAATCTGGCCATCTTCTGATGAGAGAGGCATCCTTCTGAAACCTCAGGAGGAGAGAGTCCATGAAACTGTTTATTGCCTGCGCGATGGCCGCGCTGATCGTCGCGCCCGCTGCCTTTGCCTGCGAATCCTATGTGGCCGATGTGAACAAGGCCGGCCTTGCCGTGAAAAGCGCCAACAATGAGCGCATGGCCGTCCAGACCCAGTTCGAAGACGGCGAAGCGGGCCGCAGCGAACTGCGCCGCGAAATTGACGCCCAGGGCAACACGCCCGCCCGTCAGGCTGAGCTTGACGGCTACAAGGCCGCCATCCGCAAGGCGGAACTCGCCTGGACCGATCGTCAGCCCGAATGGGACGCAGCCGAAGCTGAACTGATGACCGCGATTGACGCACATGAAGGCGCCTGTGGTGCAAACGCGCGCACCGGCGTGCTGATTGAGGAACTTGGGCTGAAACTAAACCGCTGAAGCCAGCGTTATAAACGGCCTGTTTACCCTAAGCCCCCAATTTGAGCCCTGCTGGGATCAACGGGGGCTTGGGCGGCAATGCTGTTCCTACTCAATGACATCGTGACCGAGATCGAGGCGCCGGAAATGCGGCTCCTCATCCGCGAAGCCGTGTTTGGCGGTGATGTGCAGGGCTTGCGTCCCCGCGAAGCGATGGAGCTGGCGCGCGGACGCCTGCAGGCACTGCATGATCGCGGGCAGGTTCCCGACCAGACCATGGTGGACGACCTGGCCGCGCTAATCATTGCCAAGACCGGCGCCAACGCCGCGCTGTTCCCGGTGCATGACGGCCGCGTGGCCGAAGCGCGCCTGACCATCCTGCCCGAAGCCATTCTCGCCGCCGTGCGCACCCGCTTTGCCGAGGGCCGCGGCAGCGACACCAGCGCCTTCTGGACGCGGGCTGCTTAGAGCCGATCCGCAAGCCGAACGGCAGGAAGTCGCCGATTGCAGACACCCCGATACGACCGTACAGCGAACGGATGGCGAGCGCAGAAACCACCTTTCTATTCATGTTCGGCTTTGAAAGCCCGGGCGAGCATGTCCGGAATGAGCGCAATGGCTGGGATGACGAGTCGACTTGGGCTGTTTGGATTTCAGCCGCCAACTCGGACGCCGCGCTGGCGTGGGGACGGCAAATAGCCGAGGAATTTGTGCGGCAGCTCTTCGTGCGAGCTGGGGTCACCCCAAGGTCATGGATGACCGACGAATTCGCACATTGGATCAATGACGATGAATCTGAGCTGCAGCGTGCCCGGCTGGAAGATTCAATGCCAGTAGTCGCTGATGGACAAATGCCGGATTTGTCTTGGGCGCTTGATTACTGGAGTGATCGCTAACGTCCGCAATGGGCCAAATCGCGACATAACGATTAAGGGCGAAGCCCTGATTTCCCCCGCCCGGGCAGCGAGCCCCTTCATTCCATTCGCCAAATCGGCTAGGGCCTCCGGCGAAGAGAGAACCTGACCCATGTCGCACGTGACTGAAGCCGCCCGGCGGCGCACCTTTGCCATTATCTCCCACCCTGACGCGGGCAAGACGACGCTGACGGAGAACCTGCTCCTCGCAGGCGGCGCCATCCGGGCAGCCGGTGAAGTGGCTGCGCGCGGCGAAACCCGGCGCACACGGTCTGACTGGATGAAGATCGAGCGTGACCGCGGCATCTCGGTTTCGGCTTCGGTGATGACGTTCGAGTTCGACGGCTACATGTTCAACCTGCTCGACACGCCGGGCCACGAAGACTTCTCCGAAGATACCTACCGCACGCTGACCGCTGCCGACTGCGCCGTCATGGTGCTCGACGCCGCCAAAGGCATTGAGCCCCAGACGCTGAAGCTGTTCGAAGTCTGCCGTATGCGGGACATCCCCATCGTCACCTTCATCAACAAGATGGACCGCGAAGCGCTTGAGCCCATCGCGCTGCTCGATGAGGTTCAGGACAAGCTGCAGCTCGATACCTCGCCCCTCTACTGGCCCGCTGCCAGCGGCCAGCGCTTTGCCGGCATGCTCGACCTTGCCCGCAACCAGTTCCTGCAATTCGAGCGCCGCCCTGGCGAACCTGCGCGCATCGGTCCGGCCACGGAAATTTCCGGCGAGTCTGATAGCCTGAAAGCCAACCTCGACCCCTACGTCTTCGCCGAGATGACAGAAGGCATCGAAATGGCGCGCAGCCTGCTGCCGGAGTTTGACCCTGAAGCATTCCGTGCAGGCAATATGACGCCGGTCGTGTTCGGCTCGGCGCTGCGCTATTTCGGCGTGGCGGAGCTCCTCCGCACGCTGCACTCTTACGCGCCCGCTCCCCGCCCACAGAAGGCGGTAAAGAAGGGCACCCCGGTATCCATCTCCCGCGATGACCCGTCCGTCAGCGGATTTGTCTTCAAGATCCAGGCGAACATGGACCCCAACCACCGGGACCGCGTGGCCTTCCTACGCCTCTGCTCAGGCGAATTCCGGCGCGGCATGCGCCTGAAGACCACCAGCGGCAAACAGCTCAACATCCACAATCCGCTGATGTTCATGGCGCAGGACCGCGAGATTGCCGAGACCGCCTATGCGGGCGACGTGATCGGCGTGCCAAACCATGGCCAGTTGCGCGTGGGCGACTCGCTTTCGGAGAATGGCGACATCCAGTTCGGCGGCATCCCGAACTTCGCGCCTGAGCTTCTCCGCCGCGCCCGCGTCAAAGACCCGATGAAGGCCAAACACCTGCGCAAGGCGCTCGAAAGCCTCGCCGAAGAGGGCGTCACCCAGCTGTTCCTGCCATCGATCGGCTCGGACATGATCGTCGGCGCAGTCGGCCAGCTTCAGTTTGAAGTGATGATCGAGCGGATGACGGCCGAATACAATCTCGAAGTCATGTTCGAGCAGGCGCCCTATAACGTCGCCCGCTGGATGGCGTGTGATGATCCCAAAAAGCTCGAAGAGTTCCTTGACCGGAACAAATCAGCCTCGGGCACGGACCTTGACGGCGCGCCGGTCTATCTTGCGAAGAATGCGTGGGATGTCGGCTATGCCCAGGAGAAGAACCCGGACATCCGCTTCACGGCAACGAAGGAACGGGCGCTGGCGTAACGCCGCCCTGCAACTGGCCAGGCTCGGGCACCGGCTGAGCTGCCGGCACCGGCGTTTCTCCCAGAGCTGCTTTTTTCAGCGCCAGCGCAATGCCCGATGTGGCGAGCGGGTTTTCTTCCTTCCGCCCCTGGCCGCGCTTGAGTTCGCAGCGGGCAGGCGAGGCGCCATACGTGTCCACAAACGACCAGGCCTTGCAGCTCAAATCATCATCGCAGGCCGCTTCGCAGGCCAACGAGGAGACGCTGCTCACAACGGCATAGGTCGCGCCAAAGCGGTAGACATTGGGTTCATGGCCCGGTGGCAGCGCCGCAGGCTCATACACCGCTTCCGTCCCCGTCGCTTCCAGCGGCGCGATAGGCGCCACCGAGAGCGTTTTCCCGTCCTTGCCGTCAGCATGGGCACTGGCAGCAAGGCCAAGGCAGGCGGCGGCAATCAGCATGGCAAGGCGCATCGGTTCGGACTCCCGGCATTTATCCGAAGGGCAGGCTACCCGGCCCGCGTTAACGAAGCGTTTGCCTTGAAAGAGGCGGTTCAGCCGTCAAGGCCAGCCCGCTTCTCCTCGATTTCCAGCCATTCCAGCTCGATCCCCTCAAGCTCATCGCGGGCGGTGCCAATGCGGGCAGACTTCTTGTTGAAGGCTGCCGGATCGCGCCCGTAAAGCGCCGCATCGGCGAGCTCAGTTTCAAGCTTGGCGATTTCCGCCTGCAGCTTCGGGATCAGCCCATCGATTTCCTTCTGCCGGTGCTCATCCTTGAAGGAGAGCTTTACCTGCGCCTTGGGTTTTGGCGGGGCCGTGGCCGGGGAAGCGCTCTTGGCCGGCGCCGCTTTCGGCGCGCCCTTGAGGCGGACATCTTTCAGTTGCTCCTGCGCGTCGCTCCAGCCGCCGGCCGTCTGTATCCACTCGCCTCCGCCAATCGGCGAGAGGCAGCTCGTCACGGTCGCGTCGAGAAACGCGCGGTCATGGCTCACCAGGATCAGCGTGCCCTCATAGTTCAGCAGCATGTCTTCCAGCAGGTCGAGCGTCTGCATGTCGAGATCGTTGGTCGGTTCGTCCATCACCAGAAGGTTTGACGTGCGCGCCAGGCCAATGGCGAGGGCCAGCCGGTTGCGTTCCCCGCCCGACAGCGCGCCGACAGGCTGGCGCAGCTGCTCGGGCTTGAACAGGAAGTCCTTGGCATAGGCCGCCACATGGCGCTGATGCCCCTGCACGGTGATCGAGTCCCCGCCTTCCGGGGCGAGCGCTTCCCAGATCGTATCCTTCGCGTCGAGCGTGGCCCGCGTCTGATCCTGATAGGTCACCTGCAATGTCTTGGAATGCTGCACCGATCCGGCGTCCGGCGCGATCTCGCCCAGCAGCAGGCGCACCAGCGTCGTCTTGCCCGCGCCATTGGGGCCGATGATGCCGATCCGGTCTCCGCGCAGGATGCGCAGCGACAAATCGGTTGCGATAACGAGGTCATCCCCCTCCGGGGTCTGATAGGTTTTGAACAGGCCCTTGGCCTCGATCACCTTCTTGCTTAGCGAGTCGCCCGCATCCGCCGTGATTGTGGCGGCAGCCTTGCGATCGTTCAGCGCGCTGCGCACCTGGGCATGCTCGGTTTTCAGCTGCCTCAGCCGGGCAAGGCGTCCCTGATTGCGTTTGCGCCGCGCCGTCACGCCGCGCGCCAGCCAGTGCTGCTCATCTTTCAGGTGGGTCGTCATGCGTTTGAGCTGACGTTCATCCTCTTCCTCGATCTGCTCGGCCCACTGATCAAACTTCACATAGCCTTCCGGGCTTTTCAGCACCTTGCCCTGGCGCAGCCACAGCGTGTTGGTCGAGATATTCTCCAGAAACCGGCGGTCATGGCTGACCACCAGAACAACGCCGTTGAACGCCTTCAGGCGCCCCTCCAGGAACTCGATCATCGGCACGTCGAGATGGTTTGTCGGCTCGTCCAGCAGCAGGATCGTCGGCTCCTGCGCAAACGCCTTGGCGAGCGCGGCCCGGCGCATCTGCCCGCCAGACAGCGTCTTGGGATCAGCGGCCGGATCAATGCCGAACTCCATCAGCTCGGCCTCAGCCATATAGGCCGCCTCCAGCCCGTCGGTCGCATAATCGAGCACGGTGGCATATCCCGCCAGATCCGGCTCCTGCGCGACATTGGCAAAGGTCACGCCGGGCTGTCGCCAGACCGCGCCGGAATCCGGCTCGGCCTGCTGCGAGATGATCTTCATGAGCGTCGACTTGCCCGCCCCGTTGCGCCCCACCAGCGCCGCCCGCTCCCCCTTGGACAAAGCCAGCGTCACGCCCTCGAACAGGGGCGTATTGCCGAAAGAAAGGCGGACATCGGTGAGGGTAATCAGTGGGGGCTGGGCCATGGCCGGGGAGATAGCCGCTGACGCGCGTGGACGCTAGGGGGCAAGCCCCGCACGTTCGGCCTCTGTCAGCAGGCGCCACGCGCCTTCCGACAGATCGCCCAGCTCCAGCGGGCCAAACCGGCTGCGGTGAAGGGCTTCGACATGGTTGCCAGCGGCGGCAAACATCCGGCGCACCTGATGATACCGCCCTTCGCTCAGCGTAAGACGCGCCGTCCGTTCGCCCGTCACTTCCAACTCGGCAGGCAGGCAGGGCTTGTCTTCCCCGCGCAGGATCAGCGATCCTGAGGCGAAAAATTCCTTTTCAAACCCCTCCAGCGGGCGCGCGAGGGTGGCTTCATAGGTTTTGGGAATGTCGGACTTGGGCGAGATCAGCCGGTGGAGCAGGGCGCCATCATCCGTAAACAGAAGAAGTCCGGTCGTGTCCGCGTCGAGGCGGCCAACAGACGAAATCTTCGGGTCACGTTTCAGGAAGCGCGGGGGGAGAAGATCATAGACCAGCTTCCCCTGATCCTGATGGGAGCAGGTATAGCCCGCCGGCTTGTGCATCAGGATCACCATGCCTGGGCCTGGGTCCAGCGGTTCGCCGTCAAACTCCACGTCTTCGCCCCAGCCGGTCACGCGGCCGCGCCGGATGGCCACTTCCATCTCCTTGCGCGAACCATAGCCAAGACTGGCGAGGTATTTTGCGAGCTTGCGGGTTTCGGTCATTGCCCGCTCATTTCTGGCGCTTGGGCTTCTCGGCCTTGATGATCTTGTAGCCGTCTTCGTCATCAAGCATCTCAACGCCGCGGAAGCAGGCAGAGAGTTCGCCCTCATACGGAAGATGCCGGTTGGCCACCAGCCATAGTGTGCCCGAGGGTTTCAGCGTGGCCGCCGCCGCCCGGATAAACGCCCGGCCCAGTTCGGAATTATCCGCGCGGCCTGTATGGAAAGGCGGGTTCATCAGCGCAAAATCATAGGTCGCCCGTGGCAGGTCTTTGAGCGCGTCTGCCCATTTGATCGTACACCGCGCGCCAAACGGCGCCATCGTCTGCTCCTGGCAGATCAGCGCGCGATAGTCCGCCTCGACAAGATCCATACGCTCCACCTTGTCGCAATGGTTGAGAACTTCGCGGCTGAGAAAGCCATTGCCCGCGCCAATGTCGATGCCGATGCCCTTGGTGTATTCAGGTATGCTGTCGGCCAGCAGCTCGCTGCCCGGATCAATCCGGTCCCAGCTGAAAAGGCCCGGCCGGCTCCAGAGGCTCGGCTCGATCTCGCGCGGCGTGTCCTGCGCAATCCAGTCTTCCACCAGCTCCGTGTTCATTTCATCTGCGCGCTTCACCGCCCAGAACGCGCGGCATTTGTTTTTGGTCAGGCTGCCCGCATCGCCCGCGATTTCTGCGAACACCTTTTCGGCGTTCTTGCCGCCAAGTGTATTGGGCAGGCTCGCCAGGATCACTCCGCCCTCCGGCGCCGCCAGCAGGGCGCGGGCATACAGCGCGCGTGCAAAATCGCGCTGGCGCGGGGGCACCACAATCGTCAGCTGCGCCTGCGGAATCTCCACCGAGTCCGGCGCCAGCACATTATAGCCCGCGGCTTTCAGCGCATCATGGGCCGGTTTCATGCTCGTGCGGCAAACGACGCGCTCCTTGGGAAGCTGCGACAGCCAGCCGCCGGGCTCGGCATTCAGCACCAGGATCGGGCCTTCCTCAGGCAGGGAAACCGCCCCCGTGTCGAAGGCCATCAGCAACGTATCAAAAACAACAGTATCCATCATCCGGGCACCGTTAGCCGCCAGAACGCGCGGAGGAAAGATGTCTCGCGCTTCAGGCGTTTCAGCGGCAGCCGTCTGCCCAGCCGATCACCGTGTCGATTAGCGCTGCCCGCGACCAGGAGAAGGAGTGATCCCCCGGCAGCACCACAAGGGTCGTCTCGATGTCCGGCGCCGCCTCATACGCATCCATCAACGGCTGGATCATGCCTTCCAGCGGCGTGCTTTCATCCGCGTCGCCCGCCACAATCAGAACCGACTTGCCCGCAAGCTCGGGCGCCTTGGCGCGCAGGTCAAAGGCCGCGGCATTCGAAAACAGTTCCACAATGGCCGCTTCGCCAGAGAAGCCCTTCAGCATGCTCAGCGTGTCGGTATAGCCCGAAAAGCCCTCCAGAACCTCCGGGTTGGCTGCCATGGCGGCGCCCAGAACGCCGAAATCGGCAGGCGCCAGCCCGGCGGCGCAGGCAACGCGGCTGTCATTGGCCGCGGCCGAAAAGGCCGCAAAGCCGCCCATCGAATGGCCGATCAAAATCAGCTTCTCCGGATCAGTCCGGTAGGTGCCGGCATTGGCGCGCAGGAAGCCTGTCGCTGCGCCGACGTCCTCGACCACATTGCTGAAGCTGAAATTGCCGTCGCTGCCCCAGGCGCCGCGATAGTGGAAGAACATCACATTGAAGCCCTCGCGGCGCATCGCCTGCGCCAGGTCGAGGTTCTTTTCATTGCCCGGATAGCCATGCAGCAGAACCACCGTCGGGTGGGGCCCCGCACCGTCCGCCAGATAGATCAGGCCGTTGAGGCGCGCGCCGCCGCTCTCGAAGTTGAGCTCCATCAGCGCGGGCGGATGGTCCGGATCAATCGCGGCTGGATCGGCGTAACGTCCGGTGAGCGTGGCTTCCGGCGCCAGCGCGACAGGCGTCGTGCAGGCGGCAAGCAGGGCGGTGGCAGCAAGGCTGATCGCGGCAAAAGTTTTCATGGCAGTGTCTCCCTTGCACGGAGGGTATCAGCGGCGGGGCGCGCCCGCCAGCGGCAAAGAAAAACCCCGCCGGCGCAAACCGGCGGGGTCTTCTCTTTTTATCCCTTGCGGGAAGATCAGGCTTCGACGCGCTCGATGATGATCGCAGGGGCCATGCCGCCAGCGGCACACATCGTCACGAGACCATAACGGCCGCCCGAACGCTCAAGCTCGTCCAGCGCGGTGCCGATCAGGATCGAGCCGGTTGCGCCGATCGGGTGGCCCAGCGCCATTGCGCCGCCATTGATGTTCACCTTCTCGCGGTCGAGGTCGAGATCACGGATGAACTTCTCGGCAACAACCGAGAAAGCCTCGTTGATTTCGTAGACGTCGATGTCGGTGGTTTTCAGGCCAGCTTTTTCGAGCACTTTCTTCGCAGCCGCGACCGGTGCGTTGAGCATCAGCGTCGGGCAGTCGCCCATGTTCGCCGTCGCAACGATACGGGCGCGCGGCTTCAGGCCGTGCTTCTTCATGTAAGCTTCCGAGGTGACGAGGATAGCAGCTGCGCCGTCAACCACGCCCGAGGAGTTACCCGCATGGTGAACATGGTTCACCTTGCCTTCGAGCTGGGGATACTTGCGCGTCACCATGTTGCCATAGGTGTTGCCCTGGTCGTCGACCGGAATGTCCATGTACATGCCGAACACGGTTTTCAGGCCAGCCAGGCTTTCCATCGTCGTCTGCGGACGCGGGAACTCTTCATGGTCAAGCGCAAGTGTTCCGTCCACGTTGTAAACAGGAACAACCGACTTGTTGAAGCGGCCCTCGGAAATGGCGCGGGCAGCGCGCTGCTGGCTGGTGACGGCGAGGCGGTCAACGGCTTCGCGGTCGATGCCTTCCAGCGTGGCGATCGCGTCGGCGCAAACGCCCTGCTGTGATTGCGGGTGCTTCTCGCGCAGGCGGGTGTTGCCGGCGTCCATCGTGGGCGGGTTTTTCGGGTCTGCGCTGGCAGCCGTGTAGCTCATCATTTCGCAGCCGCCTGCGATCACGCAGTCTTCCATGCCGGACATGATCTGTGCAGCGGCGAGCGAAACGGTGGTGATGCCCGAGCCGCAGAAACGGTCGAGCGTCACGCCCGAAGCCTTGATGTCGAAACCGGCATCAAGCGCGGCCATGCGGCCCATGTCGGCGCCCTGCGCGCCGCGCTGGCTGGAGGTGCCCCAGATGATGTCGTCGACCGTTGCCGTGTCGAGCTTGTTGCGCTCGGCGATGGCGCTGAGAACGGTTGCGGCGAGGTGCTGCGGGTGCATGTGGGCGAGGGCGCCCTTGCCAACTTTGCCGATGCCGCGCGGGGTGCGGACAGCGTCGATGATATAGGCTTCAGCCATGATGGTACTCCCTGTCTTTATGGATAGGCGCGCTCAAATGGCGTCTGGCTTCAGGCTTACGCGCGCGTAAGGACCATGGGAAGCCGTGACGCCGGGTCAGTCGGCTGCGCCGGTTTTGCCGCCCCAAAATCATCCGGTGGCAGAGCGTAAAAAACAGGATGGCCAGCCGGTTTGGGGCGGTTCTTTACGATCCGGCATCTCAGCAAACGGATTTCATCCCCTGATTTAAAAAGGATTTTCTGAAACTCAAGCGGCCCGGCCGGTTGAAAATTACCCTCTTAGATTGCGTTCTGATTTTTACATACTGGAAAGGCCGGGGTCGGCATCATTGCAGTCATGCCGGTCACTTCCGCATTTGCAACAGAAATGAGGGTCCGGAACAAAAACAAGATTGCCATACAGGCAACGGAGCAGGAAGATGAGATACAGAAGGTTGAAAGAGGAATCCGGGACCGCGGCGCTGGAGTTTGCCATCATCTCTCCGGTCTTTCTGTTTATGATTGCCGGTCTCCTGGCCTATGGCATCTATTTCGGCGCCGCCCATACGGTCCAGCAGATCGCCGCCAATTCAGCGCGCGCCGCGCTCGCCGGACTCGACATGGCCGAACGCGAGCATCTCGCCCGCACAACTGCCTTCGCGTCGGCTGGCACCAACGGGCTTATCCTTCCCGACAGTATGGAAGTTCAGGTCGCGGCGCATGAAGACGAGCCCACACTGATCTTCGTCACCGTAACCTATGACGCCAGCAGCCTGCCCATCTGGAATCTCGGGCCGCCTCTGCCCCTGCCGGACAAGACAATCCGCAGCGTCTCCGTCATCCGGGCGGGAGGGTTCTGAAATGCCGTGCCCCTGCCGCCTCAGCCTTGCCGCTCTCCGGCGCGCGCGGGAGCAGGGCGGCAATGTGGCGATCCTGTTCGCGCTCATCGCGCCGATCGCCACACTGATGATGGCGATGGCCATCGACCTCGGCATGGTCAACCTCCAGCGCCGCAACATGCAGTCGATGACCGACCTTGCCGCCATTACCGCTGCCGGTGACCTGCATAAGGCAGAAACGCGCGTCCTGACACTTCTCTCCGAAAATGGCTTCGGCGATGTCCTGCTTCTTGCTGAAGAGGACCGGCCCAAACGCCTCGATCCACGTTACCCCTCCCGCGCCTGGGTCGAAGTTGTGAAAGGGCACTACACCGCTGATGCCATGCTCCCCCCGGCCCTGCGTTTCGAGGCCGGGGGTGAGCCCTTTAATTCGGTGCGGGTAACAGTGGTTCAGTCCGGCCGGTATTTCATTATGGACGGGATACAGGCGCCCCCCCTGATCACGACATCCGGTGTTGCCTATTCAACAGCGGAGGCGGCGTTCTCCGTCGGCTCGCGTCTTGTGCGGATAGAGAATGGCGCGCTCAACGCGCTCCTCGGCAGTCTGCTGGGCAGTGAGCTGCGCCTCACGGCAATGGATTACCACGCGTTGATCGGCGCTGACATCGCTCTGCTTCAGATGCTGGATGTCCTGGCAACAGACCTTGACCTGACCGGGGTCAGCTATGACGACATCCTGGAGACGCAGATCAGCGCGGCGCGCCTCGCTGCGGCCATCCGCCAGACCGGCATGCTCAGCGTTCAGGCCCGCACGGCGCTTGGCCGGATCGAGGCGCATGCCGGCGCCCTGTCTACCCGGATCAGATTGTCTGATGCGATTGATCTGGGTACCACCGGCAAGCTGAAACCAGATGACACCAGACCAAAGCCCGCTTTGCAAGCCCCGGTCATGGAACTGCTCACTGCCGCCATCACGGCCTCCAACGGCGAGCACCAGGTCGCCCTCGATCTGGGCACGTCGATCCCCGGACTGTTGAAAACCCATGTTGAACTGAACATCGGCGAGCGGCCGCAAAATTCTCCCTGGTTGCGCCTGTCCGGTCCCAACGCCGTCGTCACGACGGCGCAGACACGGCTGAAGGTCGATCTTGAAGTGCCCGGCCTGGCGCTGCTGGCAGGGACCAGGGTCCGTATCCCGCTATACGTGGAAATCGCGTCGGCTGAGGCCCGGCTCCGGAAAGTGTCCTGCCGTGCCACGCGCCCCGGCGAAACCATGGTGACCGTGGCCGCGCAACCCTCCGTCGGCCGCGTAATGATCGGAGAGATCAGCCGCAATGACTTCGAGCAAATGGGCCGCACGATGCGTGTCTCGCTTACAAAGATCGTCGATACGGTGCTGCTGGATGTGCGCGCCAGGGCGGATGCGCGTATCGGAAATGTGAGGTCTGCGGACCTTTCCTTCAGCCAGGCCGACATCGACGCCGGGCGCATCAGGACAGCCACAACCGGCACCTATACCTCGTCGCTGCTGGGCTCCGCGCTGCGAGACCTGGAGGTGCGGGTCGATGCCGGACCGCTCTCTCTGGCGACGCCGTCCCTGATACAGGCGGCCCTGGGCGCGACGCTGACGCCGGTTCTGGAGCCGGTGGACACTGTCGTCTACAACCTGCTCAGCGTTCTGGGCGTCCATCTGGGCGAAGCCGACATCCGCGTCCATGGCGTCACCTGCCAGGCACCCGTTCTCGTTCAGTGATTAATATGTCCGGAGACGGACTGATCGGGAAGATCAGCCGGCGGCTTCAGACCGGGCGTTTCTCATCGCCTTCGCCGCCCCAGAAGCGTTTGATCTTGCCGAGGAAGCCTTCGCTTTCCGGATGGCAGTCAGCGCCCGAGCAGTCGCAGAACTGGCGCAGCAGGTCTTTCTGCCGGGCAGTCAGGTTCTGCGGGGTTTCCACGAACATCTCGACATAGAGGTCGCCGGTCTGGCCATTGGCGCGCACGCTCGGCATGCCCTTGCTGCGCAGGCGCAACTTGCGGCCGGTCTGCGCGCCCTCGGGAATGGCAACGCGGGCCCGTCCGCCATCGATGGTCGGAATGTCAATTTCTCCGCCCAGCGCCGCGGTCGTCATCGGCACCGGCGCGCGGCAATAGAGGTTGGGTCCGTCGCGCTCGAAGATGTCATGCTCGACCACTTCAACGAAGATATAGAGGTCGCCCTTCGGCCCGCCCGATGTGCCCGGTTCGCCTTCGCCGGAAAGGCGGATGCGCATCCCGCTCTCGACGCCGGCAGGGATCTTCACCTGCAGCTTGCGTTCTTCCTTCACCTGGCCATGCCCGCCGCAGGTCTTGCACGGCTTCCGGATGATCTGGCCGCGGCCCTGACAGATATGGCATGTGCGTTCCATGGTGAAAAAGCCCTGCTGGGCGCGCACGCGGCCATGGCCGCCACAGGTTTCGCAGGTTTCCGGCTTGGTGCCCGGTGCTGCGCCCGTGCCTTCGCAGGGGCGGCACGCAACGGCCTGGGGCACATGGATGGTTTCATCCTTGCCGTAAAAGGCTTCTTCCAGCGTGATTTCGAGATCGTAGCGCAGGTCAGCCCCGCGCTGCGGGCCGCTGCGGCGGCGCCCGCCGGCAAACCCGCCGGCACCGAACACCTGGCTGAACAGATCCTGGAAAATGTCTTCGGGGTTACCGCCCTGGCCGCCGAACGGGCTGCCGCCGCCCATGCCGCCATTCTCGAAGGCGCCATGGCCATACCGGTCATAAGCGGCGCGTTTCTGCGGATCGGAGAGAATGGCGTAGGCTTCGCCCACTTCCTTGAACTTGTCTTCGGCGGCTGTGTCGCCGGCATTCTGGTCGGGGTGATACTTCATCGCGAGCTTGCGATACGCCGATTTAAGCGCCTTCTCATCGACGCCGCGTTCGACCCCGAGCACTTCATAATAGTCGCGCTTACTCATGTTATCGTCGCTGCCTGAACTCTTTACCGCCCTGTGCGGGACATTTGGGGCGCCCTCCGGCCCCCTGCAAGGGCCGGAATCAGGCGGGTTTCAGGTCAATTAGCTACCACCGGGCGGGAATTGGGTAATACCCTTCTCCACCACAGAGGCGCCGGAGCCGCCAATCTGCTTCACCGCGAGGCCCCTCTGGGCCGTCCCGTCCAGACGATACCGGAAGAGGCCATTAACCCCCATGAAGCCATTGGGATCGGTCACACCGGAATGCTGGATGGTCCCGGTCGCGGAGAGGTTTACCGCCATCGCGGCGGCGTCATAGGCCGCTGCGGCCAGGTCGCTCGGCGCGCGGCCGTAGATCCGGCGATAGGTCTCCTTGAAGGTCGCCATGCTGTCAGGATCGGGGGTGGCAAAGATGCCGCCTTCCAGGGTGGGCTCGCGCCAGATCGCGCTGTCGTCCCAGGTGCTCGTGCCCATCAGGCGCACGCGGCCCAGATTGACGCCATTATACGGAAGCAGCGGCGCCACTGCGAGCAGCTTGTTGCCGCGCTCGGGGATCATCACGCCGATCCGCTCGCTGGAATTGGCGTATTCCGCCTTCACCACGCTGGCAATCTGACGGGCCTGATCGCCCGCGCCGCCGTCTGCCGGATAGAACGCGCTCGACGCCATGCGCCAGCCATTCTTTGCCGCCTCGGTGCGCATCGCGGTCTCTACCTGACGGCCATACGGGCTGTCGGGGCCCAGGAACACGAAGGTGCGGGTACCCCGGCTGGCCGCATAGGCCATCACGCGGATCACTTCCTCTTCCGGCATGATCGAGGCGAGATACGCCCCGCCGCCGGCCGCATTCACATCGTTGGAGAAGGCCACAACCGGGATCGATTTGCGATTGCCCGCCGCTTTCACGCCGCCCACATTGGCCGAAAAGAGCGGCCCGAGAATGATGTCGGCGCCTTCCTTGATGGCCTCGTCCGCGCGGGCTTCGGCCGTCGAGGCGCGCCCGGCAGTATCCATCGGCATGATCAGGAAATCGGTCCCGGCCAGTTCAAACAGTGCCAGCTCGATGCCCGCCAGCATGCTTTCTGCTTCGGTGCGCACATTCGCGCTCGGATGCGTGAATGGCAGCAGCACAGCGGCGCGCTTCACATCCTTGCCGCGCATGAATTCGGGCGTCAGCCCGCCATCTTCGCGCACAAACGGCTCAAGCTCGATTTCCTCGAACTCCTCCCCGGCCTGGGCGCGAACGGGCTCGCCGGTCACCGGATCGACGCGCGGCTGACCGGTTCCGATCGACACCGGCGGGCGCGCAGGCGCCGAGGCGCAGGCGGTTGCCAGAAGCAGCGAGGCCAGCACAAGGCTTGGCGCCCGCAGTTTCCTGAGTAAGGGTGGCAACAATGTCATCTTCCGATCCTTCCGACGCCAGTTCGAATCCAGCCAAGGGCGACTCTATGAGCGCCGCTGGCGGCGGGCAACAGCCCGTTGCCGTTTCTCCGGGCCTGTATGTTGTTTCCACCCCGATCGGCAACCTCCGAGACATCACCCTTCGCGCGCTGGACATCCTGTCCGCTGCCGATGAGGTGCTGGCCGAAGACACCCGCGTGGCGGGAAAGCTTATGTCCGCCTACGGGATTAAAGCCCGCCTCAGCCCTTACCATGACCATAATGGGGCCGAACGGAGACCGCAGATCCTTTCCCGCCTCGCCGATGGCGGCCGCATTGCCCTGATTTCTGACGCCGGCACGCCGCTGATCTCCGATCCGGGCTGGAAACTGGTGCATGACGCCCTCGAAGCGGGCCACAAGGTCTATCCTGTGCCCGGCGCCTCGGCGCTCCTTGCCGGGCTCGTTGCGTCCGGCCTGCCCAGCGACCGGTTCATGTTCGCCGGCTTCCTGCCGCCCAAATCCGGCGCCCGCAAAGCCGCGCTTGAAACGCTCAAACATGTTCCCGGCACGCTCGTCTTCTATGAAAGCGGCCCGCGCCTGGCCGAAAGCCTCGCCGATCTCGCCGCCGTCCTCGGAGGCGGCCGCACCGCCGCCGTCGCCCGCGAGCTGACCAAGCTGTTTGAAGAAACCCGCCGCGGCACGCTCACCAGCCTCGCCGAACATTATCAAACCGCCGGTCCCCCGCGCGGCGAAATCGTCATCCTCACCGGCCCGCCCGAAGAAAAGACCTCCACGCCCGGTGATCTCGACGCTGCCTTGCGCGACGCGCTCCTCACCATGCCCACCAAGGACGCCGCCACCAGCGTCGCCGAAGCCCTCGGCCTGCCGCGCCGCGACGTCTATCAGCGCGCCCTCCAGCTCAAATCGGAAAATGCCGGCTAAGCGCCAGATTGCCGAGGCAAGGGGGCGCCAGGCCGAGCGCCGCGCCGCGCTCTGGCTGCGCCTCAAGGGCTGTTCCGTTCTCGCCGCGCGCGTAAAACTTCCGGGCGGCGAGATCGACCTGATCGCCCGCAAGGGCCGCCTCATTGCGTTTGTCGAGGTGAAAGCCCGCGCCCGGCGCGATGATGCCCTCGGCGCGGTCAGTGTCCAATCCTGGCACCGCATCGCCCGCGCCGCCGAAGTCTGGATGGGCCATCGCCCGAAATTTGCCGGGTATGGCTGGCGCTACGACCTCATCGCCCTGGCTCCGGGCAGCCTGCCTTATCATCTCAAAGATGCCTGGCGGCCCGGCCTGGCGTAAAAAGAGTTGATCAAATTCCGCGCTTGTCTAGGACTGGCGCTCTGGCGCAATTCCACGGGGACGGGATTTTCGCGATCTGGTTTGAAACTTGCTTTGACGGGTTCAGCCCGCCGTTAGTCTGCGGCGGGATTTCGCCCCATCCGTCATGACTGAGCGAACGAAGATGAAACTTATCAAAGCCTTGCCGGCATTTATGACCCGCTCAGACGCGAATGATCCGATTACGGCAATCGCCCTCGGGGCCGGGGTGAGCCTGATCGGGACAATCACACTGTCCTATGTCCTGGCCGCCATCGCGCTCATCACGGGCATCGGCATCGGGCAGGTCATGTCCGTGCTCATCCTCGGCGCCGCCTTCGGCCTCTCCGTCTGGATCGCCACCTTCGACCGGCCGGATCCGCGCCTGCAGGTCATCGCGCTTGCCGCTTTCCTCATCGGCGCCGCAATCGGGCTCACCCTGCTGCTCCTCGACATCAGCATCGATGGTCAGTGGTATCATTTCCAGGCGCTGTCTTCGCTGGTGGAGGGGTGGAACCCTTATTACGAGCCCTTCGCCATCGCGCCCAGCCTGACCGAGGCGGGCTACACCTCCTGGCCGTCAGAGGTCTATGTGATCTGGCCGGAACACTATCCCCACGCCCACTGGCTGGTCATGGCCCTTCCGGTTAGCGCAGGTCTGCCGATGGAGACGGCTAAATTCCTGCAATTCACCCTGCTCAGCGGCGCAGGCCTGGTTGCCTTTGCGGCGCTGCGCCATGCGGGGTTTTCCTTCCTGGCAGGCCTCTTCGGCGCGCTGGCCCTTATGGCCAACCCCGTCGCCGTCGGTCAGATCCATACAAAGCTCAATGACGGCCTCTTGTTTTCCAGCCTGCTGGCGTTCGGCGCGCTCAGCCTGCTCTGGCTGATTTTCCGGCAGAGGCGCTATCTGGCGCTCGCGGGTCTGGTCATCTGCTTTGCGGTCGGGCTGAAATTCTCCGCCATTCCCTATTTTGTCGTGGCCTGCGCCCTGGTGCTGCTGGCCATCTGGACAATGCGGGACCTGAAAACCTGCCTTCAGCCCGCCATCGTCATGGCCGGGGCAGGGATTATCGGCATCTTCGGAATTGGCTTCTCGCCTTACGTCCAGAATATTGCTGGCTTTGGCCATCCGTTTTACCCGCTGATGGCAGGCGCCAACGCAGAGACGCTCGACATTATCAGGTATGTCGTTCCGCCCGGCCTGGGGGGGCGCACCGGCCTCTCAGCCTTCTTCTTCTCCCTGTTTTCCGAAACCCATTCGGGCTGGTCGCCGGTGGCGCCGGAACTCAAGATCCCGCTCACGCTGCATGGGCGTGAAATCTACCCCTCCGGCGCGGCCGACGTACAACTCGCCGGCTTCGGTCCCTTATTCTCGGGCGCGCTGCTCCTGTCGGCGGTGCTCGCTGGCCTTCTGCTGCTGCGCGAGCGGCAAAACCGCGTCATCCTGCTCCTGCTGGGCATGGCGGTGACTGTATTCGTCCTGACGGCGCTGTTCCCCGAAAGCTGGTGGGCGCGCTATGTACCCCAGCTCTGGCTCGTTCCGGCAGGTATCGGCGTGACCGGCCTCCTGGCAAAAACCCGCCCCGCCAGATGGCTGGCCTGGAGCATCCTTGTCATTCTGCTGGTGAACTCGTCCCTGATGGCGGCAACCAATCTCGCCCGCACCTACAGGCACAATCAGGAAATTGTGACCCAGATGGACCGCTTCGCCGCGGTCGGCCGGGATGTGGTGGTCGATCCCGATCTCTCGCTCGCCCGTGTCCAGGTCCTCAGGGATCATGGCTTCACTGTGCGGGTCGAGACAGTGATAGACCCCGCAACGTGCAGCCCCGGCGAACGTCTCGCCAGCTATGGTCAGGATATTGAAGGCGGTTATCTCTGCATAAAGCGATAGCTGTGTAAGGATGCCCCGGCCGCCAAAACTGGCCGATCAAGCGGAATACCCCATGGCAACCATCGACATCCTCATGCCGGCCTACAATGCTGCGGCCACCATCGAGGCGGCTGTCGAAAGTCTCCGCGCACAGACGGTCTCCGATTTCCGCATCATCATTATTGATGATGGTTCGACGGACGAGACCCCGGCCATCCTCGCCCGCCTCGCCGCGCTGGATCCCCGCCTGGTCGTTATCCGCAAGGAAAACGCCGGCATTGTCGAGGCGCGCAACACCGCGCTCTCCCATGCCGAGGCCGAGTTCATCGCCTGCCTCGATGCCGACGACATCTCCCTGCCGAACCGGCTTGAGCTCACCCTGAATTATCTGCGCGCCCATCCTGAATGTATCGCCGTCGGTGGCCGGGTTCAGCATATCGACGAAACCGGCAAACCCCTGCCGGGCGTCGATCAGCCCGCTGATCCCGAAGGCGCCCGCGTCGACACCATTCCCGCCCGCGATCCCTACATCATCCACTCCACCCTGATGACCCGCCGCGCCGAGGTCGAAGCGGTGGGGCGTTACCGCCATGTGCCTTACTCTGAAGATACCGATCTCTTCTGGCGCCTGGGCGAGCGGGGCAGGCTGGTCATCCTGCCCGAAATCCTCACCCTCTACCGGGTTCACACTGCCAGCGTCTCCAGCACGCTCCATAATGGCCGGGTCATGGCCGTCGGCTGCCAGCTCGGCGCCCGGTCTGCCGCCCGCCGCCGCGCCGGCAGGCCTGATATCGCCTTCTCGAAGGCCGCTTATGAAACCCTGAAAAAACAGCCCGGCCTCGAACAGATGGTCGCGTCCGTTTCGGTAAACTTTGATGAGGCCGACGAAAAACACTTCCGCATGGCCGTCGCGGTCAAGCTGATGGAAATGACCCGCATGCGCCCGTTCGAGCCCGATCGCGCCGATTGCGCCTATATCCGCGATGCCTGGCAATACGCTGGCAGGCTCGATACGGAAAACCGCAACCAGTTCTCCTGGTATCTCACCGTCACCGCCGCCCGCCTCATCCGCGTCGGGCGGCTGGGAGACGCGCTGGCGCTTCTGCCGCCGCGTTTCCTCCCCATCGCCTTTGCCCGCTTCGTGAAAGGGCAGGGCTGAGCGCCCGGCTTATTCCTCCAGCACCGGCGTTTCCTGGATCGACACCAGATACGCCAGCAACACATCCATCCCCAGATCGCCGAACACGAAGCCCGGCATGTCCTCATGGCCGACATGAATGCCCGCCCGGAAGTCCTCGGCGAGGTTTTCCGGCGAATAGAGCGACAGCACATAGCGCAGCGGCGGCGCATCGGCCCGAAGGCTTCCCTCCTGGCCTAGCCCGTGACAGATCGCGCAATGGGTCTGGGCAATCGCCTCGCCATCGGCAATCGAGGCCTCATCCATCGGAATGCCCAGCGCCGCGACATCAAACACAGGTCCGGCCGGTTCCGCCGGGGCCACCTCAGCAGCCTCCACCGGCGGCGCAGGCGCAGGCTCGTTCGAGGGCGCTGCTGCCTCGCGCCCACATGCCGCCAGCATCAGCACGCTCGCTGAAACCAGCAGGATGGGCCGCATGAAAGGGGGGGCATATCGCATCGCTCAGTCTCCTCCGGTCGGGCAATCGCCGGGCCGCATCGGCGCGGTCTTCCGAGCCTTACCCTGCAACAGGGCCGCATCAAGGCAAACCCGTAGAATTCCCTATACCAGCGGGTGCCTTCACCCTGCCGTAATCTTCTATCAGTTAGGCTGCGGGTTTCAGGCAGCTTCAAGAGGTCAGGCCGGGCCGTTCACATCATGACAGATCGTCATCCACCGCCCCGTATGCCCCGTGTGATCCGGGTGCCCGCACAGGCCCTTGCCGCGCGGCGGCTCAGCCCGTTGCGCGTCGCGCTGATCGTCATCGGCTTCCTCGTTCTCTGCGGCGGTGGCTGGGCCCTCTGGAAATGGCAGAGCCTGCATTCAGGCATGCCCAAACTCCCCGAAGTCGCTGATCTCTGGCAGGCCCAGCGCGAACCCGCCATCGAGTTCATCGACAATGAAGGCAACACGCTTGCCGTGCGCGGCCCCCGCTATGGCCGCGCCATCGCCATCGCCGATCTTCCCCGCCACGTCCCCCAGGCCTTCATCGCGGCTGAGGATAAACGCTTCTACGAACATGACGGCGCCGATGAGGCCGCCATCGCCCGCGCCGCCATCTCCAACGCCGCCGCCGGCGAAACCGTCTCGGGCGCCTCCACCATCACCCAACAGCTGGTGAAAAACCTCGTCCTCAGCTCGCGCCAGACGATGCAGCGCAAGGCCCAGGAAATCACGCTCGCCCGCCAGCTCGAGAAAAAGCTCACCAAGGACGAGATCCTCTCGCTCTATCTCAACCGTATCTATTTCGGCGCCGGCCTCTACGGCATCGACGCGGCTTCCCGCCACTATTTCGGCAAGCCCCCGGCGGAGCTCAAAATCCACGAAGCCGCGCTGCTGGCCGCCCTCCCCAAGGCCCCGTCCAAGCTCAACCTGCGCGAAAACCTCGAAGGCGCCAAAGCCCGCCAGCTCTACGTGCTGAAGGAAATGGAGAGCGAACGCTTCATCTCCAAACAGGAAGCCGCCGCCGCGCGCGAAGCGGAAATCAACATCATCGCGCCGCCGAAATATGACCCCCAGCTCGGCTATGTGCTCGATGCCGCCGCCGAGCGTCTGACCACGATGCTGCCCCGCGTGCCGGGCGACGCGGTTGTTCAGCTCACGATCAATCCGAAAATCCAGCAGAAAACCCAGACCCTGCTGACAGAACGCCTCGCCAGGGATGGCAAGGCGCTCGCCGCCAGCCAGGTCTCCGCCATGATCGTGGACCGCAACGGCCGCGTCGTCGCCCTCACCGGCGGGGTCGATTACGCCGCTTCGCCCTATAACCGGGCCACCCAGTCCAAACGCCAGCCCGGCTCCAGCTTCAAGCCCTTCGTCTTCGCCCTTGCGCTGGAAGACGGCTACTCGCCCTATGACGTCTTCAATGACCGCCCGATCACCATCGGCAAGTGGCAGCCGGTCAATTACAGCGGCGAGTATCACGGCCCCATGACGCTGTCTGAAGCGCTCACCCGCTCCACCAACACCGTCGCGGCCGAACTCGGCAATGAAACCAATCCCGAGCGGGTCGCCGCCCTCGCCAAACGCTTCGGCATCGAGAGCGAGCTGAAACCCTTTCCCTCCATTGCGCTGGGCAGCCAGGAAGTCTCCCTTTGGGAACTGGTGCGGGCCTTTGGCGTGTTCCAGTCAGGCGGCTACCGGCTTGAGCCTTACCTGATCGAGCGGGTGACCGACTCGCGCGGCGCCGTCTATTACGAACACCCCGCTTCGGAACGCGAACGTGTGTACCCGGAAGACCTGACCGCCGAAATGAACGCCATGATGATGCGCGTCGTCAGCGCCACCTTCGGCACCGGCGGGCGCGCCCGCATTCCGGGCTGGACCGTCGCGGGCAAGACCGGCACCAGCCAGGAGTCGCGCGACGCCTGGTTCGTCGGCTTTACGGCGGCCTATCTCGGCGGCGTCTGGGTCGGCAATGATGATGACACGCCAATGAAGCGCGTCACTGGCGGCACCCTCCCGGCGGAGCTCTGGTCCGACATCATGGAAATCGCCCATGAAGGCCAGAAACCCGAAGCCCTCTTCGGCGCCAGCCGCGCGGTGATCCTTGATCCGGCGGCAGAGCAGCGCATCACCTTCTATCGCGGCATGGCCCAGGCCTTCGCAGCCGCCTCCGGCTCCTCCCAGACCGCCAGCCGCGGCGGCCCTGTTCAGCAGGCGGAATAGGCCAAAGAACAGAATAGGGGCGGGCCATTTCGGGCCGGCCTTCGAAGTCAGTTCTTGTATTTGAAGATGTATTCCGTAAACGGAATGACTGCTCCCGCGGCTCAGCCAATCCCCGGCGCGCAGACGCGGTTGCGGCCCTTGGCCTTGGCATCATAGAGGCTGGCGTCGGCCTTCTGGATCAGCTCGCGCGCGGTCATGCCCGGCTGATATTTCGCCACACCGAACGAGGCGGTCACGGCGGGCAGGGGCCCGACGCTGCCTTCGGCTTCATGCACGGTCTTGCTGAGCGTATGCTTGATGTTCACCAGCCGGTTATAGGCCGCCATCAGGTCGCTGCCGGGGAAGATGATCGCAAACTCCTCGCCGCCATACCGCGCCACAAGCCTGGGCTCGTTGGCGCTGCCGGAAATCAGCCGCGCAAAATTCTGCAACACAACATCGCCGGCAGGGTGGCCAAAGGTATCGTTGAGCGCCTTGAAATGGTCGAGGTCCGCCATCGCCACGCATAGCGGTTCATGCGTGCGCGCGGCATGGTCCATCGCCTCTTCCAGCGTCTTGTCAAAGGCGCGGCGGTTGGGAATGGCGGTCAGCGGATCGCGCAGGCTCTGCGTGCGCACTTCGTCCAGCTGTTCGCTTAAAGTGGAGATCAGGCTCTGCGACCGGGCCAGGCCCTGGTTCAGCTCCTGCGTCATCGCATTCATGCGCCGGTTTTCCTCGATCAGTCCGGAAACCAGCGTGTTGAACTGCTCCGGCGAAGAGGCTTGAGGCAGGTCCTGCTCCAGCGTCGACAGTGTTTCTGAAAAGGCGGTGTTCTGTTGCAGGCTCGTGCCGAGCACCGAGAGCACTTCGTCAATCTCGTCGCCAATCGCCTGGCTGATGTCATGGGTGGCAAACACGCTCTGTTCTTCGGCCAGATAGGCCTGGAACAGCAGCTCAATGTCATAGGCCGAAATCGCGTCCTGCCCCAGCAGCAGCTCATCAATCTCCGCCACCAGCGCCGGATCGGCATTGGTGGAATAGGCAAACCACACGGCATAGGCATTGGGGAAGGGCGCGGTCTTGTACTTCTCGCTGAGCTGGAACACGCGAACGGCCGCCTTGCAGGCCTCCCGGAAATCCAGGTTTGCCCGTTGCCCGGACGGCGTAGCCAGAGGTGCTCGGTCGATCAGTTGCGCGCCCATTTTGGGTCCATTTCATGCCATCTTGAGTGTCACAATCTACCCAAAGAGGGTTTGAGGACGGTTAATACCGGTTGAGTTGTTTTTTTCTGGGCGCTGTCGAGCGGATGGGCGAGGACATGATTTCCGGGAGCCTCCTTGTGTTCCGGCCGCCCGGCTTCCCCGGCTCCCCCAAATCAAGCTACAATTGTGAAAACCGCCGGGGAGGCACCGCCATGACCTATCTCATCCTGGGGCTCATCATCTTCTTCGGAGCCCATCTGTTTTCCGCCTTCCGCAGCCGCGCGCCCGGCCGGGACATCAGGGAAAAGCTCGGATACGGCCCCTATATGGGCCTCTACACCCTTGTTTCTGCGGTCGGTCTCGGGCTGTTCCTCTGGGGCTTTGGCGCCATGCGGCCTGCGCCGATCCTCTACACGCCGCCCGCCGGCCTCGCCCATCTCAACCTTGTCCTGATGCTCCCGGCTTTGATCCTGCTTGCGGCCGCCTACACGCCCACCGGCCGGATCAGGAAGGCCGTCAAACATCCCATGCTTGTGGCGGTAAAGATCTGGGCGTTTGGCCACCTGCTGGCCAATGGAGAGCTCAATTCGGTTATCCTCTTCGGCAGCTTCCTCGGCTATGCCGTGATCGACCGGATTGCCCTGAAAAAGCGAGGCGATAATGGTCCCGCGCCGGATGCGCCGGTTTCTGCCATGGGCGACATCGCCGCCGTGGGGATCGGGGTAGCGGCTTATCTGTTCCTGCTTTTCTGGTTCCACCCCATCCTGACGGGCATGCCCGCGCTGCCCGCCTGAGCCCGGCCGCAAAGGCATTGCTTGCCCGCCCGGTCCTGACCGGGTAATCGCAGGCCATGTCAAAACAGACCCAGACGACCCGCAAGACCGTCAAGGACATCGCCGCTGCCAAAGGGGCAACGCCACTTGTCATGTTGACGGCCTATGACGCCCCGACCGCCGCGATCCTTGATCCCCATTGTGACATCCTGCTGGTGGGCGACAGCCTCGGCATGGTGGTCCATGGCCTGCCGTCCACGGTTGGCGTCACGATGGAAATGATGATCCTCCACGGCCAGGCCGTCATGCGCGGCGCGTCCCAGGCGATGGTCGTGGTCGATATGCCCTTCGGCTCGTATGAAACCAACGCTGATCAGGCCTTCCTGAACGCGGTGCGGATCATGAAGGAAACCGGCTGCCAGGCCATCAAGATCGAAAGCGGCGCCTATGCTGCCGGCCAGATCGCCCATCTCGTCGAGCGCGGCATTCCGGTCATGGGGCATATCGGCCTGCGCCCGCAGGCAATCAACGTCGATGGCGGCTTCCGCGCCAAGGGCCGCACCGAAGATGAACGCGACCGCGTCATCGCCGAGGCCCGCGCCGCGGCCGATGCCGGCGCCTTCTGCATCGTCATCGAAGGCGTCGCCGAGGATCTTGCCGCCGCCATCACCGCCGAAGTCAGCTGCCCGACCATCGGGATCGGCGCCTCGGCGGCCTGTGACGGCCAGGTTCTCGTCACCCAGGACATGCTCGGCCTGTTCGACTGGACGCCCAAATTCGTCCGCCGCTACGCCGATCTGCGCGAAGTGGTCGATAAAGCCGCCGCTGAATACGCTGCAGATGTGCGCGCCCGGCGCTTCCCCGGCACGGCTGAAACCTACAGCCTGCGAAAACAAGGGTCTTAACAGCGCTGATGCGTTGCAGCCTCCGCATGGGCCGTCTAGTTTGCGCCCGAGTCCCCAACAGTCCCGCCGGAGCCCCAGCGTGAGCGATATTTTCACTGAAGTAGATGAAGGCATCCGCCAGGAAAAGCTGGCGGGGCTCTGGAAGAAGTGGCGCCCCTTTGTCTATGGCGGGGTTGCGGCCCTGATTATCGGCGTGGCCGTCAATGAGTTCGTGCTCAAGCCTCAGGCGGAACAGCGCCGGCAGGAACGCGCTCTGGCGCTGGAAAGCGGCATCCGCGCCCTCGAAGACGCCCGTTATGAAGAGGCCGAAGCGGCCTTCACCAAGATCATGAACGAGGACCCCAAGCTCGCCCCGCTGGCAGCCCATTTCCTCGCCCAGACCAAATATGAAGGCGGCGGCGACGCGGCCGCAGCAGCTGAGCTGCTGGCATCCGTCGGCGGCACCGAAGGCGGGCCTTATGAGCGCCTCGCGCTGCTGAAGTCGGCCTATTTCAAGGCCGATACGCAATCCCTTGAGGAGCTGGAGCTGAGCCTTGGCAGTCTCGCCAACGATGACAGCACGGTCGGCGCCCTGGCGCGCGAGCTGATTGCTGCCAAAGCCTTTGAAGCGGGCGACTTCGCCCGCGCCCGCACGGCGTACAACCGCCTGCGGCTCGACGCATTTGCCCCGCAAGGGCTGGTCCGGCGCGCTGAGATTGCCCTGGCGGCGATCCCTGTGACGGCTGAAACTGAAGACGCAACAGAGGCCGCGCCCACCGAGGCGACCCCGGCCGAGCCGCAGGAGACCGGCCAATGAAGTTTGCCCGCACCATTCTCGTCACAACGGCGCTGTCCGCAGCCCTTACCCTGTCGAGCTGCAGCAGCCTGCCGAGCTTTGGCCGCGGCGCGGCCGAGGCACGGGAAGCAGAAGACAAGGCAGGCCGTCTCGCGATGGTGCTGGATGAGGAGAAAGTGGCACCCGAGCCCGGTCTCGCCGGCGTGCCGATCGAGCTTCCGGCTGCCGTTGCCGTTGACGCCTGGCCGGAGGCGGGCGGTGGCCCGTCGAAATCGACCGGTCACCTGCAGGCTGCGCCCGACCTCCAGATCGACTGGCGCCGCTCCGCCGGCAAAGGCTCCACCCGCAAGGCAGCCCTTACCGCCACGCCGGTAACCGATGGAGAGCACATCTACGTGCTGGATTCCCAGCAGACCGTGCGCGCCATGCGCCTGTCGGACGGCGCCAATGTCTGGTCTGAAAAGCTCAAAGGCCTGTCGAAACGCGACAAGTCCGCCGTCGGCGGCGGGATCGCCGTTTCGGGCGATACGCTGATCGTCGCCAGTGGCTATGGCTATGTCGTTGCCATGGACTCGGCTTCTGGCGAAGAAAAATGGAAACGGGCGCTCGGCGCGCCGATGACCGGCTCGCCGACGGTTGCCGATGGCCGCGTGTTTATCAGCTCCAACAACAACGAGATCTTCGCCCTCGATCTGGCCACCGGCCAGACCCAGTGGAGCGATCAGGCCATTTCCGAAACGGCCCGCGTTCTGGGCAGCTCCAGTGTGGCTGCGGTCGAGGAATTCGTGATCGCGCCTTTCTCTTCGGGCGAAATCATTGCCTATCTGGCCTCGAACGGCCGGCGCCTCTGGACCGACGCGATCCAGCAGGCGGGCGGCTTTACGCCGATTTCCGAAATCAACGACATCGGCTCCCGGCCCATTCTCGGCGCCGGTATGGTCTTTGCCTCCAACCAGTCGGGCGCCACCGTGGCGATCGACGGGCGCACCGGAAACCGCATCTGGAACAAGCCGATCGGCTCGACCCGCGCGCCGGCGCTGGCGGGGCGGTATCTCTTCGTGATGGGGCTGACCGGCGAACTCGCCTGTCTGGATGCCCAGAATGGCGATGCTTTCTGGGTAACCAGCCTGCCGCAGTTCAAGAATGAAGAGAAAAAGAAGAACCGGATCAGCTATACATCACCGATTATCGCGTCTGACCGGGTGATCACTGTGTCTTCAGAGGGGGAACTGCTTGCATTCTCCACCCAGACGGGGCAGCAGACCGCTTCGCTGAAACTTGGCGATACGGTGTATCTTGAGCCCATCGCGGCCCAGGGTAAGCTTTATGTCCTGACGGACGAGGCGCGCCTGATCGCCATCAGATAATTCCGGCCGGGGGCAGTCCTTCCGGCCTTAGCCGCTGCGGAGGGCTTTTGCCTTGCCATTGAAGCTCGCCATTGTCGGCCGGCCAAATGTCGGTAAATCGACGCTTTTCAACCGTCTGGTTGGAAAGAAGATTGCGCTTGTGGATGACCAGCCGGGCGTGACCCGCGACCGCAAGATGGCAGACGGGCGCCTCGCGTCCCTGCCTCTGTCGCTGATTGATACCGCCGGTTTCGACAATGTGAACGATGACAGTCTTGAGGCGCGGATGCGTGCCCAGACTGAAGCGGCCATCGCCGAGGCCGATCTGGTTCTCTTTCTGGTGGATGCCCGCGTGGGCGTGACCCCGGAAGACGAGACCTTTGCCGGCCTGCTGCGCAAGGCAAACATTCCCGTGGTTCTGGCGGCCAACAAGGCGGAAGGCCGCGCCGGGGAAGCGGGCGTATTCGATGCATTCCGTCTGGGCTTTGGAGAACCTGTCGGCCTGTCGGCTGAGCATGGCGAAGGCATGGCGGAGCTGTATGAATCAATCCGCAACGCGCTCGGCCCGGAAGCCTATGAGCGCGCGCTGGAAGAAGCCGAACCCGATTATGAGCGCGGCGCCGGGGAAGACATCCTCGAAAAGCTCGCCCATATCGACATCGAAGACACGACGCTTTCCGATGATGATCTCGTAGCGGCCATCGAAGCGGCAGACATCGACGCCGATGTCGCCGAAGCGCCGGTCCAGTCTGACCGCCCGATCCGCCTGGCCATCGTCGGGCGCCCCAATGCGGGCAAGTCGACGCTGATCAACCAGCTTCTCCAGTCAGACCGCATGCTGACGGGACCTGAAGCGGGCATCACGCGCGATTCCATCACCGTGAACTGGGAGTGGGAAGGCCGCCAGATCCGTCTGGTCGATACCGCAGGTCTGCGCCGGAAGAACAAGGTTCAGGAACGCCTCGAGCGGATGTCGACGGCGGAAACGATCCGGTCCCTGAAATATGCCGACATTGTTGCGCTCGTGATGGACGCGCATGAGGCGATGGAGAAGCAGGACCTGCAGATCGCGGACCTCGCGCTGCGCGAAGGCCGGGGCGTCGTGCTCGTCATCTCCAAATGGGATACGGTCGAAGATACGGACGGCGCCGCGCGCCATATCCGCGATCTGGCCAACCGGCTGATGCCAAATGCAGGCGGCGCGCCGGTCGTATTCCTCTCGGGTCTGACGGGTCGCAATATCGAGAAGCTGATGCCGGCGGTCGTGAAGGTCTACAAGGACTGGACCGCGCGCGCGAAGACCGGCGACCTCAATCGCTGGCTGCGTCACACGGTAGAGCATCACCCGCCGCCGAGCGTGCAGGGCAAGCGGATCAAGCCGCGCTACATGGCCCAGATGAAAGCCCGCCCGCCGACCTTCGTTCTGATTGCCTCACGCGGCGATCAGATGCCGGAGGGCTACAAGCGCTATCTGGTCAACGGCATCCGCGAGGCGTTCGACATGCATGGCGTGCCGATCCGGCTTTTCGTGCGGCAGGGCAAGAACCCGTATGCCGGCAAGGTGGGGGCTGATGGCCCGCCGCGCCACAAGCGCCGAAATAACTGACAACGATCCGCCGTCGGACGGATGATAATCGCTTATTTCGGTTGGAGCGGCGCGGTATCTGATATCATAGATAGGCGTCAAGACCTCGTGCCCTGAGTTCCTGAACCACTTTCCCAACATCCTGGGAGCGCTCTTTGGTAGTGATCAGAACGCGGTTTCCATCGGCGACCACGATAAGATTCTCGACGCCGACCAGTGCGACGAGGATCCCCTCAGCGGCATGTACAAGGCATTCACCCGACGCAACGCTGATCGCTTCAGGTGAGTTAGCGCGATCAGATACATCACCGATCATCGCCCAGGTGCCGATATCACTCCACGCACATTCGAGCGGCGCGTACACGGCGGCCCGGTGGGTCTTTTCCATTATGGCATAGTCGATCGATGTACTGCGAATGCTGGTAAAGTAGCCTGGATCGAGGAAAATTTTATTGCCGTCGTGTCGTGCCTTGCTGAGTGCCAGGCCAGAAATCTCCAGAATATCTGGTGCGTGGGCTTCCAGCTCGATGAGCAGGGTGTCCGCTTCAAAGAGAAAAATTCCCGCATTCCAGCTATAATCGCCAGCAGCCAGATAGCTGGCGGCCGTTGCTGAATCCGGCTTCTCGCGAAATGCAGCAACCGTTGAGACCGGCCCGTCCAGAGGTGAGCCAGCGTGAATATATCCAAAGCCCGTTTCCGGTCGGCTCACGGCGATACCAAAGGTTGTGATGTAGCCTTTCTGAGCCGTTTCTGCGGCTTTTCGGATAGCATTAATAAAGACAGATGGCTGACCGATATAATGATCGGATGGAAGAAGCAGGCCCAATCCACCGGGAAACTTTCCGGCGATGAAGCGCGCGGCCAAGGCGGCCACCGCGGCGGTATTCTTGCCCTCCGGCTCCAGCAGGATTGCGCAGGCCTCCACACCGATTTCAGCGAGTTGTGTTTCGATGAGTTCGATGTAAGCGGCATTACTGATTATGATCGGGGCAGCAAAGACCTCTTCGTCCTCTGCGGCGCGGAAACGCAGCACTGTTTCCTGAAAAACAGAATGATTCGAGACGAGTCGGTGAAACTGTTTGGGACAGGCCTTATCAGATGCCGGCCAAAGACGTGTGCCAGCACCGCCGCACATAATCACAGGGTGAATACTCATGCTTTACTCATCTAATCAAACTGAAGGCGGGATGGCGCATTTGCGCCCTTCATGCAACACTTTGCCTGAGCGCAATCAGCACCTGTTTCAGATGCCGCTGCCGGGGCCGTCCCAGACGCTGAGGAATCCGTGCGTCTCGAGATAAGTGAAAATCTCCTCAGCGGCGTCTTCCGCCGTGCGATCAGCCGTACTGATTCGGATTTCGGCATTGCGCGGGGGCTCATACGGGCTGTCGATACCGGTGAAGTTGCGGATCTCACCGGCGCGGGCCTTCTTGTAGAGGCCTTTGACATCCCGGCTTTCGGCAATTTCGATAGGCGTATCGACATGGATCTCGATGAACTCGCCCTCAGGCATCAGGCTGCGTGCCAGCTGGCGTTCGGCCCGGAAGGGAGAGATGAACGAGACCAGCGTGATAAGACCGGCATCTGACATAAGGCGGGCGACATTGGCGACGCGGCGGATGTTTTCCACGCGGTCGGCGTCGGTAAAGCCGAGGTCGCGGTTAAGGCCGTGGCGCACATTGTCCCCGTCGAGGATGAATGTGTGCCGGCCATAGGCGAAGAGGCGCTTCTGCAGGGCGTTGGCGATAGTGGATTTACCCGAGCCGGAAAGGCCTGTGAACCAGAGCACCGCCGGGCGTTGGCCCTTCTGCTCGGCGAGGGCATCGCGGCTGATGTCGATGGCTTGCCAATGGATGTTTGAGGCCCGGCGCAGCGCAAAGTCGATCAGGCCGAGGGCGACCGTATCATTGGACTGGCGGTCAATCAGGATGAAGCCGCCGGTCTCCCGGTTATCCTTATAGGGATCAAACGGGATCGGCTGGTCGAGGGAAAGGGTGGTCACCACGATCTGGTTAAGCTCGGCGGCGCGGGCGGGCGTTTCGGCGAGCGTGTTGACGTCAATGCCGTGCTTGGGCGCGTTGACCGTCGCCGTCACGGTTTTTGCTCCGGCCTTGAGGATGTAGCGGCGGCCCGGCAGCAGGGCCTGCTCGCTCATCCAGAGCAGGTGAACCTGGAACTGGTCGGAAACTTCCGCAGGCTGATCGGCGGAGACGATCATGTCGCCGCGGGAGGTGTCGATTTCGTCAGCAAAGGTCAGAGTCACGGATTGGCCCGCAACCGCTTCGTCCAGGTCGCCGCCTGCGGTCACGATCCGGGTGATCGTGGTTTCACGCCCGGAGGGAAGCGAGCGCACGCGATCCCCGGGGCGAACGGCGCCGCTGGAAATCTGGCCGGCAAAGCCGCGGAAATCGAGATTGGGCCGGTTGACCCACTGGACCGGCAGGCGGAACGGCCGCGCGGTATCTTCTGCTTCGATCTCGACCGTTTCGAGATATTCGATGAGGCTTGGACCCTCATACCAGGGCGTCTCGGGCGAGCGCTCAGTCATGTTGGTGCCCGCCAGCGCCGAGAGCGGAATAGGCTGGATATTGACCTTACCCGGAAGACCTTCGGCAAAAGTCCTGTAATCTGCCACGATGTCGTCGAACACATCCTGATTGTATCCGACAAGGTCCATCTTGTTCACGGCCAGGACGAGATGTTTGATCCCGAGAAGGCTGGCAATGAAGCTGTGGCGGCGCGTCTGGGTAAGGATGCCCTTGCGCGCGTCGATCATCAGGATGGCCGCGTCAGCGGTCGAGGCGCCGGTCGCCATATTGCGCGTATACTGTTCATGTCCCGGCGTATCGGCGACGATGAACTTGCGGTTGGGTGTTGCGAAGAAGCGGTAGGCGACATCAATCGTGATACCTTGCTCCCGCTCGGCCGCGAGGCCGTCCACGAGGAGGGCAAAGTCGATGCCTTCGCCTTGCGTGCCGACCTTTTTGGAATCGTTTTCCAGCGCGGCCAGCTGATCTTCGAAGATCATTTTCGAATCGTAGAGCAGGCGACCGATCAGCGTGGACTTGCCGTCATCGACTGAGCCGCAGGTGATGAACCGCAGGAGCGATTTGTTCTCGTGCGCCTCCAGATACGCGCCGATATCCGAAGCAATGAGATCGTCGTTGAGGCGCATCAGAAATAGCCTTCCTGCTTCTTCTTCTCCATGGAGGCGGTCTGATCCTTGTCGATGGCGCGGCCCTGGCGCTCGGACGTGGTGGTGAGGAGAATTTCCTGGATAACATCATCCAGTGTCGTGGCGGTGCTTTCCACCGCGCCGGTCAGCGGGTAGCAGCCAAGCGTCCGGAAACGGACGGATTTAACTTCCGCTTTCGCGGCGATCTCGGCGGGCACGCGGTCGTCATCGACCATGATCAGCGTGTCGTTCCAGGTGACCACGGGGCGCGGCGCGGCCAGATAGAGCGGGACGAGCTCGATGCCTTCGCGGCGAATGTACTGCCAGATGTCGAGCTCGGTCCAGTTGGACAGCGGGAAGGCGCGCAGGCTTTCGCCCTTGTGCATCCGGGTGTTGTAGAGGTTCCAGATTTCCGGGCGCTGGCGTTTGGGGTCCCAGCGGTGGCCGGCCGAGCGGAAGGAGATGACGCGCTCCTTGGCGCGGGACTTCTCTTCGTCGCGCCGGGCGCCGCCAAAGGCGGCGTCAAAGCCGTACTTGTCGAGCGCCTGTTTCAGCGCGGCGGTTTTCATCACATCTGTATGGTAGGCCGAGCCATGCGTGAAGGGGCCAACGCCTTCGCGCACGCCGTCCTCATTCATATGGACGAGCAGTTCCAGGCCCAGCTCTTTAACCTTGCGGTCGCGGAACGCGATCATCTCCCGGAACTTCCAGCCGGTATCGACATGCAGCAGCGGGAAGGGCGGCCTGGCCGGATAGAATGCCTTCATCGCCAGATGCAGCATCACGGCCGAATCCTTGCCGATCGAATACAGCATCACCGGCTTTTCGCATTCGGCCGCGACTTCCCGGAGGATGTGCAGGCTTTCGGCTTCCAGCCGGTCAAGATGGGTCAGGGTGGGCAAGGTGTACTGATCCTGTTCTGGCGTGTGAGCGCGTTCCGTAGCGGGCCTTGCCAGCAGAAGAAAGGCTCCGTGTCGGGTCCGCATTCACCCTTCAGTAAAGCTAAACGAAAGCCGAGCCGACGCCAGACCTGAATCCGCCGCAATTGGTGTCACAAATGCACATAAATCGTCATTGTGCAGCCTGACTCGCGAGGTTTATGGAGACGATCAGATTGTTGGCTGGGGCCAGAGAACCGGAGCACCGTTTAAATGTGTGGCATCGTCGCAATTGCAGGGAAAGATGAAGTCGCTGGCCGCCTGGTCGATGGCCTCAAGCGGCTCGAGTATCGCGGATATGACAGCGCAGGCATCGCGGTCGCTGCCGAAGGCGGCGTCGAGCGCCGCCGGGCCAAGGGCAAGATCGTCAACTTGCAGGAGCGCCTGACGGAAAACCCCCTGAAAGGGCTCACCGGAATCGCCCACACCCGCTGGGCCACACATGGCGCGCCAAACGAGACAAATGCCCACCCGCATATGTCAGGCTCGGTCGCCATCGTGCACAACGGCATCATCGAGAATTACCGCGAGCTGCGCGAGGACCTTGAGGGGCGGGGCCGCAAATTCGAGTCTGAAACCGACAGCGAAGTCATCGCCCAGCTGATCGATGCCTATATGGAAGAGGGCAAAGACCCGGTTGCCGCCTTTGAAGAGGCGCTGAAGCATTTCCATGGCGCATTCGCCATTGCCGCCATTTTCTCGAATGACCCGGAGCTGGTGATCGGCGCCCGCAAGGGCTCGCCCCTGGTGCTCGGCTATGGCGAGGACGAGATGTATCTCGGCTCCGACGCCATCGCGCTGGCCCCGCTGACGCGGGACGTTACCTATCTGGAGGAGGGCGACTGGGTTGTCCTTCGCCGCAACAGCTTTGACATCCGCAATGTGCGCGGCGAGCGGGTCAACCGCGCGCGCGTGACGTCGGCGGTCAATGATGCCCTGATCGAGCGCGGCGAGTATGATCACTTCATGCTCAAGGAAATCCATGAGCAGTCTGAATCGCTGGCGCGTTCGATTATGCCTTACATCAATCAGGCGACCCAGACAGTCAGCGTGCCCGAGGCAGCCGAGACGCTGTTTGCCGACGCTGACCGCGCCGTGGCCATTGCCTGCGGCACGGCATTCTATGCGGCCTTCACGGCGAAATACTGGTTTGAGCAGATCGCGCGCCTGGCCTTCGAGCCCGACATTGCCTCGGAGTTCCGCTATCGCCGCCCGGTGTTGCCGCAGAAGGGGTTTTCCCTGTTTGTCAGCCAGTCCGGCGAGACGGCCGATACGCTGGCCGCGCTGCGCTATTGCCGGGAAAACCGCACGCCGGCGATTGCGGTCGTGAACGTGCCGGAAAGCTCGATTGCGCGGGAAGCCGCCTCCATCGTGCCCACCCATGCCGGGCCGGAGATCGGCGTGGCCTCGACCAAGGCCTTTACCGCGCAATTGTCCGTACTCGCCGTTCTGGCGCTGTCGGCTGCCAAGGCGCGCGGGCATCTGCTGCCGGGTGACGAGATGAACTATGTCCGCAGCCTGCTGGCCCTGCCGCGCAAGGTGACCGAGGCGCTCGAATGCGCCGGTCAGGTCAGGGAGATTGCCAGGCATATCGCCGGCAAGCGCGACGTGCTGTTCCTGGGCCGGGGCCGGTATTATCCCCTCGCGCTGGAAGGCGCGCTGAAGCTGAAGGAAGTCTCCTATATCCATGCCGAAGGCTATGCGGCGGGCGAGCTGAAGCATGGCCCCATCGCGCTGATCGAGAAGGGGCTTCCGGTCGTCGTGGTGGCGCCGAAGGATGAGCTGTTCGAGAAGACGATTTCCAATGTCGAGGAAGTGCGCGCGCGCGGCGCAGAGATCATCCTGATCTCCGACGCGGCGGGCATCAAGGCGGCAGGCAAGCGGGCCGATCATGTGATCCTGCTGCCGGATGGCGACGATATTTCCCTGCCGATCCTTTCGGCCGTGCCGCTGCAATTGCTGGCCTATTATGTGGCCCTGACACGCGGAACCGATGTCGACCAGCCGCGCAATCTGGCCAAATCGGTGACGGTGGAATAGGGCTCGCTCCGCATTGAAGGCTTGCTGCGCTATGATATAGCGCAGCAATGACCTTGATTGTGACATCCGACGATGCACTTCCCGAAGTGCTCCATGTGCTGCCGGCCCGCCATACTGACGGGCGCGGCTGGTTCAGCGAGACCTATAACCGGTCTGCGTTCTTCGCAGCTGGTATCGATTTTGAGTTCGTTCAGGACAACCAGTCGAGGTCCGAGAAGGCCGGAACGGTTAGGGGACTTCATTTTCAAAAGCCGCCCCACGAACAGGTCAAGCTTGTGCGCTGTTTGCAGGGCCGGATCCTGGATCTTGTTGTAGACATCAGGCCCGGATCTCCGAGATTCGGGAAGTTCACCGCGGTAGAACTTTCTGCAATTAATGGCCGGCAACTGCTGATACCGGCTGGCTTTGCACACGGGTTTTGCTCGCTCGATGATGGCTGTGAGATATACTATAAAGTATCGGCCCATTATGCGCCGCAAAGTGATGCCGGAGTTGCATTTGACGATCCGGAAATCGGCATTCACTGGCCATTTCCAACGGACTCCCTCATCTTGTCTGATAAAGACCGGAGGCTGCCTGCACTTAAAGATTGTTCAGATTTGGTCTGGCCAGCTGCCGTGGGCCTGAACCGATGACAGCTCGCTCCGGGCCAATTCTTGTCATCGGCAGCAGCGGGCAGCTGGCCCAAAGCCTGCGCGCAATGGGCCGCGAGGATGTGGTGTGTGTGGGCCGGCCGGACGCGGATCTGGCAGACCCCATCAAGCTTGCCGATCTGGTGGCGAAGATGACGCCGCGCCTCGTGCTGAACGCGGGCGGCTATACCAAGGTTGACCCGGCCGAGACCCAGACAAGTGAAGCCTTTGCGCTGAACCGGGACGGCCCTGCCACGCTCGCCCGGCTTTGCGCGTCTGCGGACATTCCGTTGATCCACATTTCGACCGATTGTGTCTTTGATGGCCGCAAAGAGGCGCCGTACACGCCCGAAGACCTGGCGGAGCCGATAAATGCCTATGGCCGATCAAAGCTGGCCGGCGAAGAAGCCGTTGCCCTGTCCTGCCGGAAACACCTTATTGTGCGTGTGTCTTGGGTGTTCTCCGAACATGCAGACAACTTCGTCCGTACAATGCTGAAGATTGCGCGCCAGCGCGACGAGATTTCGGTTGTCCGCGACCAGATCGGATACCCGACTTACTGCCCTGATCTTGCGGCGGGGCTGCTTGAGATTGCCGGCCAGGTGCTTCAGCCCGGATTTGAGGATTGGGGCATCTACCATCTGGCGGGCGGCAGCGAGGTGGACCGGGCCAGTATGGCAGAAGCCATCTTTGCGGAAAGCCGCACAATTGGCGGGCCGGCGGCGCGGGTGTTGCCGGTTCTGACGCAGGATTATCCCACACCGGCCGAGCGGCCATTGAATGCGCGGCTGGACGCGGGCAAGGCTAACCGCGTATTCGGCGTGGCTTTGCCAAACTGGCAGATTGGTCTTCAGAAATCTGTCAGGGTTCTTGTGGCACAAGACAGCTGATTGCGGGCAGGACGGGCGAGGCAGAAAATGAACTCCATCGGTGACATCGAGCAGCGGATATTCCTGACCCTCAAGGAGAAAGGGCCCCAGATCGGCAAGGAGCTGGCGTTCGCGATGCCCGACGTGCCGGTGCTGGCCTTGTGGCAGGCCTGTTTCCGGAGCCAGTCTTTCCTGATCTCTCACTTTGCCAGCTATTACCTGCGATATGATATTACGCGGGAAGATCAGGTGCGGCTGAGCCCGTCGATCCTGCGGGATTTTCTTTCCTTCACCCTCTTTGGCCTGCCGGGGCAGCGCGAGCAGATGATCGAGCGACAGGGCTCGCTGTCGAACATGCACCGGGAAATAAGCCGCGAGAAAATTGCGGTTGCCCAAAGCGCGATGAAGGGCGTTTTCCTCAAGCTGACGCGGGAAATCCGCAGCCAGCTCTGCGCGTTCATTGCCGGTGATCTTGCCTATTTCCTGGCCCACAATGAGCCGCGCGAGCATGCCGCGTCCGGAGAGATGGTGAAGGGGTCGGATGTCGACATTGTCATCATCCTGTCGGACTTCCTGCCCGATGAGGTGAAGGAGACGATTGATGCGGAGATGATCCGGCTGAAATCCATCTACCTGCGCCATCCCGACCACAGGCAGGAAATCGACTTCATCACCAAGCGCCAGTCCGTGATGGAGCGCCAGTTTGGATACGCCGACATTCACGACAAGATTGCCAGCAAGATTGCTTATGAATCAATGTTTCTGGGCGGATCTCTGACGCTTTATATGGAAGTGCGCGATGCGATGTCGCGCCTTGGCGTCGACAAGCTGATCGAGGGGGATTTCGAGCATGCGCTGAAGGATCGCAAGAATGCGATGCGCAAGCTGTTGCATGTCGATGCCTCGACGATTGATGACGAGACCCGTTCGCTGTTTTACTTCTCGCAGGAGCGCGTGGAGTTTTCCTGAGCCGGATAAAGCCTTAGGATCTCGCTGAATGCCAGCAACAGATGATAAAGTGTGGATGCGGGCACTGTGTCTGTGATCGCCAGTCCTTGCTCTGAGATTGTATCATGCCACAGTCCGCGGGGGGCACCAGGTCCCAGATGATATTTGAAAAGGGTGTCGCAGGCGCTCTCCACCTTCTTCCAGGGATCTTCACCTGTAACTTCGGAAAGGCCGAGCCATCCTTTAATCCGTTCCGTGTTCGGCCAGGTTCGTGAGCCGGGATCAAGCACAGCGCCGTTGGTGGCTACAGCATTAAATGTGAGCCCGCTCGTTTGGCTGACGCCCAACTGTTCAGCCCCCGCCACAAGGCGGCGGATAAGGTCGCTGTGATCAGCTCCTGACTGCTTCTGATGTTGCGCCAGTATCCAGGCCCATTCGAATTGGTGGCCCGGCTCAAAACGAAAACAGCCTGTCGCCTCGCGAAGAGGCTCAAGGTCGGATGTAAAGAATTCGGGCAGGCAGTCGTACTCGCAACTGAAAAATTTGTCCGAAAACAGAGCGACGAGCTCTGAAGCGAGCGATGACAGCTGTTGGCTGGGCGCCACAGCATTAAGTTTCAAGACAGCTTCCAACAGATGCATATGAGGGTTTTGCTGACGGGGGAGCATGCCTGGAAGCGCATTGTGGTATCCCATTCCCGACGGATGCCGGAAATCGCGCTCGACGATCTCAAGAGTCTGGAGCGCCAGGCTAAGCGCTTGGGCACTGCCAGTTGCTTCATAATACCACGCCAGCCCAAAGAGACAGAAGCTGAAATCGTAGAGATCCGGCTGGAGGTCCAGCGGCTGGCCAGCGGAGGATAAGGTCCTGCACCAACCTTTTTCCGCGCCGAGCCAGATACGGCGCCTCAGAAAATCAAACATCTGGTCGGCTGCGGCAAGACTGTCCGGTACGCCCATCAGGTGAGCATGGCTGAAGGCGTAGAGTTGCCGACCGGTCACCCGGGTGCGCATCGGGGCGGCGAGGGGCTGTGGATCATCGTCCAGAGCGAAAACTTCGACCGGTCCGCCATGCGTTGAGTTGATCCCATGCCGGACCCACAATGGCATCGCCTCATCCAGAACCCAGCTCCGCACCTTTTCGACTGCAGAGGAGGCGGCTGTCCGATGGGGCACTTTAAAGGCTTCTATCATGGGGCGGGACCTCCCAGGCGCGTCGGCCAGGAGAAAGCTCTGGCCGCCATAGTCATTGTAAGCAGCCGCGTCCGAAGGGAATCGAGCCAAGCATGCTATCACCTGTTGTCTGCCCGATCACTGGCGATGGAACAACATTAAGAGTGCGTCAGATGCAGCCATCGTTGGACATAAGTTGAAACCAAGTGTGACTGGCCTAAAGCGCCCGTGCGCGCCAGACATCGGGCAGGGTCTGAGACTGGCCCGGGGATCAGGATACAAGAAACATGCAGTTCATTGACCTTCAGGCCCAGCGCCGCCGTATCGAGAGCCAGATCAATTCGGCCGTTCAGGCGGTGATCGAGAGCGGGCGGTATGTGCTTGGCCCGGAAGTGGGCGAAGTGGAGAAGCAGCTGGCGGCCTGGTGCGGGGCCAAACATGCCGTTTCCTGCGCCAACGGAACCGACGCGCTGGCGCTGGCGCTGATGGCGTGGGCGTTGAAACCGGGCGACGCAGTGTTCTGTCCGAGCTTTACCTTTGTGGCGACCGCGCAGGTTGTGCCCTGGCTGGGGGCAACGCCGGTGTTTGTCGACATCCATGCCGAGACTTACAATATGGACCCGGCGAGCCTTGAGGCGCAGATTGCGCGCGTGAAGGCGGAGGGCAGACTGACACCTAAGGTGGTGATTGCGGTGGACCTCTTTGGTCAGCCAGCGGATTATCCCGCCATCAAGGCGATCTGTGACCGGGAAGGGATGAAGCTTATTGCCGACACGGCGCAGGGCTATGGCTGCACGCTGAATGGCAAGCATCCTTCTGACTGGGCCGACATTGCCACGACGAGTTTCTTTCCCGCAAAGCCGCTGGGCTGTTATGGCGATGGCGGGGCGATTGTGACCAATGACAGCGCGCTGGCCGAGCTGATCGAGTCGCTGCGGGTTTATGGCAAGGTGACGCCGACCGATGCGGCGCAGCGGAACTTTCATCATGACCCGAAATACCTCTCGCTCCGGGTGGGGATGAATTCACGGCTGGATACAATCCAGGCAGCGATCCTGCTGGAGAAGCTGAAGATCTTTGCCGATGAAATCGAGAAGCGCGAAGCGGTTGCGCAGCGCTATTCGCAGGCGCTGCGCGGCAAGGTGCGCCGTGTGCCGGGCGTGATTGCGGGCGGGCAGAGTGTCTGGGCGCAATATGTGATCGAGCATGACCAGCGCGATGGCCTGCAGGCCCATCTGACCGCCAACGGCATTCCCAGCATGGTCTACTACCCCGTGCCAATCCATCAGCAGGACTTTGCGGCCCGCTTTGCGCCGCCGGACGGCACGTTGCCGGTGACCGAGACGGCGAGCCGGCATGTGCTGGCCCTGCCGATGCACCCTTATCTGTCTGCGGAAGACCAGGACCGGATTGTTGAAGCGATGCTCGGGTTCAACGGGTGATCAGGGCTGAGCTCTGCACGGTGAGGCCAGCGCAGACCCCCAATTGTATTCAGGTAGTTCGTCGCCCGACTGTGGGCCGAAATTGCGAGAGATCGTTGCTGATTGCACTGAATGCAAGATCGGTAGATCACTCGGTCGGAACCTGCCAAAAAAGGCTGCTGCCTCTTCAGGTTTAGTTCCGCCGACTCTTCAATAGAAGTTCGTGGGGCTCAACATCGAGTGCTTTGGCAATACTTGCGACGACATCCAGAGAGGCACTGTATACACTTCGTTCAAGCGCGCTCACATAGGTCCTGTCGATATTTGCAAGAGACGCTAATTCCTCCTGAGAGACCCCTCTCTGGCGACGGACCCTTCTGATGTTCTGAGCGAAGATATCCCGAATATCCATAGTCGAGATTCTTCGATGTCGAAGAGTATATAACCACGGAGTATACTCTACAAAATAATCGCATACTTTTAGATGGACGCTCAGTGCCGATACAGGTTTAGGACTTGAAAAGAGAAAGCACCTGAATTTTGGGAATGCTTCACAATTCAGACCTGTCTCATGAAAAGGGAAATCGCTTCGCCTATCATTCGATGTCTTGGCTGTGGTCCAATAGCGTCACTTTGAATTTTTTGAGAGCCTGAAACAGTCGGTAGAGCAGTGCAGGTGCGGGTGCAGCAATCCCATGGCTTTTCAGACGCGTTATGCAGGAACGCCCGGTTCTTGGGTTTGAACTCCGCCCGCGGAACCATTGATCCTCCTGAAACAATTTTAGGAGATGCAGATTCAAGATCTGGTTGAAGAAAATACAAGCACGGAGTATACTCTGCAAATCAAATTGAGGTGGCTGGCCGAAACTGTCAGGTCGAACCTGTCTCTGGAACGTTTGCGGAGTAGTGGCTGTGATTGAACAAAGGTCCGACGTGCCTCCAAAGTCAGCGAATTTGCAAAGCAAAGCTGCCGGAGACTATGCTGAAAAGACTCTAGAAGCAGGAACTTCGTCCGCCGTTTCCCCGCTCACCTATATCTTCCGCACACAGTATCGCCAGCTTCTGCGCTTCTGCCGCATACGGGTGCGTAATGATGCAGATGCCGAAGATATCGTGCAGGGCGCATTCCTGGCGGCGCGGAGGGCGTACCCTGACAAAGGGACAGACGAGCTGCGGCCGCTATTGTTCACGCTGGTGCGGAACACGGCGCTGAGCCACCTCCGGGCGCCCTGGAGCAAACGGCACCAGGGAGAGGATATCGGCGCGATAGGCGAGCAGCTGGCATGTCCGGCCAGCCCGAACCCGGAAAAACAGCTCATGGACGCGGAGCGGCTAGCCATTGCTGAAGCCGTGGTGTCGGGCATGAGCGCGCGGCGGCAGGCCGCGTTGCGGCTCCACCGGTATGAAGGTCTTTCCTATGAAGAGATTGCCCGGCGTCTGTCGATCTCCTCAACCGCCGTCAAAAAACATGTGGCGCGGGCCGTTGCCGAAATTGCCGCGCGCCTGGCCGAAGCCGAAGATCCGGCCGCTCACCACGGAGACGTGACAGAGAAGGGCACGCGGCCACGTCCGAAGCCGTAAATCGGCCGAGGCCGCCTGCGCTCAACCGTTTTCAGGCAGGACACCGCGGATCGGTTACACGCCGACCGGGGAAGTGCGTCCCGGGGGTGAAGAGTTGCCCTCAGCAAGGCAGAGCGGTGGGAAGGAGGGGCGTGAACTGCTCCGGCAGAGGGCGATGCACGAGCTTGCCTCTTCCCGGATGCCTTTCCTGACCTTAGGCAGGGAGAGGCGTGCGGGGGACAGGGCAGGGCCTGTCCCCCCAAATCGCTTAGTTGACGAGGCGTTTCAGTTCGCCGGCCAGGTCGGTTTTTTCCCAGGTGAAGGTGCCACCCTCGCCGGGGATGCGGCCGAAATGTCCGTAGGCGGCTGTTGGCCCGTAGATCGGGTTGGACAGCTTCAGATGCGTGCGGATGCCTTTGGGCGAGAGGTCGAAAAGCTCCCGCACGGCTTTGGCGATGCGGGCTTCGTCGGCCTGGCCGGTGCCGTGGGTGTCGACATAGATCGACAGCGGCTGGGCAACGCCGATCGCGTAGGACACCTGGATGGTGCAGCGCGTGGCGAGGCCCGCGGCAACGATGTTCTTGGCGAGGTAGCGCGTGGCATAGGCGGCCGAGCGGTCAACCTTGGACGGGTCTTTACCCGAGAACGCGCCGCCGCCATGGGGGGCTGCGCCGCCATAGGTGTCGACGATGATCTTGCGGCCGGTGAGACCACAGTCGCCATCGGGGCCGCCGATGACGAAGCTGCCGGTGGGGTTGACGTAGAATTTCTCTTCGGGCGGGAACCAGCCCTCGGGGAGGACGGCTTTTACCACCGGGCGGATGACCTCGCGCAGCTCTTCCTGGCTGACGCCGGCCTTGTGCTGGTGAGAAACAACGACCGCGTTGACGCCAACCGGACGGGAGCCTTCATACTGGAGCGTCACCTGGCTTTTGGCGTCGGGCTCAAGCTGCGGGTTCTTGCCTGAATGGCGCAGCTCCGCCAGTTTCTGGAGGATCTGGTGAGAGTAGACGAGCGTGGCGGGCATCAGCTCGGGCGTTTCATCGGTGGCATAGCCGAACATGATGCCCTGGTCGCCGGCGCCTTCTTCCTTGAAGAGGCCCTGACCTTCTTCAACGCCCTGGGCAATCTCGGCAGATTGTCCGTGGACGTGGTTTTCAACCGCCATCTTTTCCCAATGGAAGCCGTCCTGCTCATAGCCGATTTTTTTTACAACGGCGCGGGCCGCAGCGTTCATTTCGTCAGGCGTGACGACGGAGCCGTTATTGGTGCGCACTTCGCCGGCCAGGACCACGCGATTGGTCGTGCACAGCGTTTCGACGGCGACTTTCGAGGTCGGGTCCTTGCTCAGGAACAGATCGACAATCGCGTCGGAAATCTGGTCGGCAACCTTGTCGGGATGGCCTTCGGCGACGCTCTCGCTGGTGAACTCATGGGACTTCAGGGGCATTCTTGGCTCCTCTTGGAATGGCTTACCGGGCGAACACGACTGTGCGGCCGGAATTCAGGAAAATGCGGTGCTCGGCATGGGCTTTTACCGCCCGCAGAAGGGCAATGCCTTCGATGTGGCGGCCGGTTTCGACCATGTCTTCTGGCGTGAATGTGTGGTCGATGGTTTCGGTGGCCTGGGTGATGATCGGGCCTTCATCGAGATCGGCGGTGACATAATGGGCCGTAGCGCCGATGACTTTTACGCCGCGGGCATGCGCCTGGTGATAGGGCTGGGCGCCCTTGAAACCGGGCAGGAAGGAATGGTGGATGTTGATGACGCGGCCTTCAAGACGGCGGCAGGCCTCCTCGCTGAGCACCTGCATGTAGCGTGCAAGGACGACCAGTTCGGAGCGGGTCTCTTCAATGATACTGTAGAGGAGCGCTTCGGCGTCGGGCTTGGATGCGGCCGTGACCGGGACATGGAACCAGGGCAGGCCCCAATGGGCAAAAGCCGGCTTGAGGCTGTCATGATTGGAGACGATGCCGGTAATCTCGATGGGCAGTTCATGGCGCCGCGCCGCGTAGAGCAGCGTGTTGGCGCAATGGTCTGACTTCGAGACCAGCAGCAGGGTGCGCAGCTTTTCGTCCGACGAGCGGATCTGCCAGTCGGCTTCGATCTCTGCGGCGAGCGGCGCCATCGCGGCCTTCACGGCGTCGAGCGAACCGCCATTGCCCGGCGGGCTGAACACCAGCCGGGCAAAGAAACGGTTCGTCTGCGGATCACCGAAGGTGCGCGAGGTGACGATGAAGCAGCCATGCTCCTCCATGAGCCGTGCAAGGCTGGCCACGAGGCCAACCCTGTCCGGGCAACTCAGGGTAAGGATGAAGGTCTGCGACAAGGCTGTCCCCGCTGCCGGATCAGTAGCGGTAATGTTCCGGCTTGAACGGGCCGGTCTGTTCCACGCCGATATACGCGGCCTGTTCACCCGACAGCTTGGTCAGCTGGACGCCGAGCTTGTCGAGGTGGAGACGGGCGACTTTCTCGTCGAGGTGCTTGGGCAGGGTGTAGACCTTGTTGTCATATTCGTTGCCGCGCAGGTGAAGCTCGATCTGGGCGAGCGTCTGGTTGGTGAAGGAGGCCGACATCACGAAGGAGGGGTGGCCGGTGGCGTTGCCAAGGTTTACCAGGCGGCCTTCGGAGAGGAGGATGATGCGTTTCCCGTCCGGGAAGGTGATCATGTCGACCTGCGGCTTGATGTTGGTCCACTGGAAATTGCGCAGGCCTTCGACCTGAATTTCGTTGTCGAAGTGGCCGATATTGCAGACGATGGCCATGTCTTTCATGGCGCGCATGTGGTCGACGGTGAGGATGTCCTTGTTACCGGTCGCGGTGACGAAGATGTCAAATTTGGGCGCGGCTTCGTCCATGGTCAGGACTTCAAACCCGTCCATGGCGGCCTGCAGGGCGCAGATCGGATCGACTTCCGAAACGCCGACGCGGGCGCCCGAGCCGGCGAGCGAGGCGGCCGAGCCTTTGCCGACATCGCCATAGCCGGCGACGAAGGCTTTCTTGCCGGCCATCATGACGTCCGTGCCGCGGCGGATCGCGTCGACGAGCGACTCTTTACAGCCATACTTATTGTCGAACTTCGACTTGGTGACCGAGTCGTTGACGTTGATTGCCGGGAAAGGCAGTTCGCCGCGCTTTTCCAGCTGGTAGAGGCGGTTGACGCCTGTGGTGGTCTCTTCCGAGACGCCGCGGACGCCGGCCTTGGTTTTCTTGAACCAGCCGGGCGAGGCCGTCAGGCGCTTTTTGATCTGGGCAAAGAAATACTTCTCTTCTTCCGAGGTGGGCTTTTCGAGGAAGGAGGGATCGGATTCGGCCTTTTCGCCGAGGATCAGGTACATCGTGGCGTCGCCGCCATCATCGAGGATGAGGTTGGGGCCTTCGCCATCGGGCCATTGGAACATGCGGTCGGTGTAGTCCCAGTATTCTTCCAGCGTCTCGCCTTTGTAGGCGAAGACGGCGGTGCCGGCGTCCGCGATGGCTGCGGCGGCGTGGTCCTGCGTGGAGTAGATGTTGCAGGAAACCCAGCGCACCTGGGCGCCAAGGGCTTCGAGGGTCTGGATCAGCACGGCGGTCTGGATCGTCATGTGCAGGGAGCCGCAGATGCGGGCGCCTTTGAGCGGCTGGCTGGGGCCGAACTCTTCGCGGGCAGCCATCAGGCCCGGCATTTCGGTTTCGGCAATCGCGATCTCTTTCCGGCCGTACTCTGCCAGCGAGATGTCCTTCACGAAATAGTCCTGGGGGGCGGCTTTGGCGCTCATATCAACGATCCTTTATATGTTGGGCTGCGGTTAACATGGCCGGTGGGCACGCGCAAGGTTTTGCCGCTGCAAGCTGCGTTGAATTGGCCGGATGGTCTGTTGGGGCGCGACCCTATTCCCGGAAAGGCGCGGTGAGCAGGCTTTGCAGGTATTGGCCGTACTCATTGCGGTAGCCGGCGGCGAGCTTTTCGAGCTGCGCGTCGTCGATGAAGCGCTTGCGCCAGGCGACTTCCTCGGGGCAGGCGATCTTCATGCCCTGGCGCTTTTCGACCGTCTGCACGAACTGGGACGCCTGGATGAGGCCGTCAAAAGTGCCGGCGTCGAGCCAGGCGGTGCCGCGGGCGAGGCGATGGACGTTGAGGTTGCCGCGCTGGAGGTAAACTTCGTTGACCGAGGTGATTTCCAGCTCGCCGCGGGCGGAGGACTGGACGTCCTTTGCAATGTCGACCACGTCCTTGTCGTAGAAATAGAGGCCGGTGACCGCCCAGTTGCTTTTGGGGCGGGCGGGTTTTTCCTCGATGGAGATGGCTTTGCCGTCGGCGCCCATTTCAACGATGCCGAAGTCGGAGGGGTTGTTGACCTGGCAGGCGAGCACCGTGGCGCCGGTTTCAAGCTTTCCGAACTTTTCCAGCTCCCCGCCGAGGCCGGCGCCGTAGAACATGTTGTCCCCAAGGGCCAGCGCGCTGCTCTGGCCGTTCACGAAGCCGGCGCCGATGATGTAGGCCTCTGCAAGGCCGCGTGGCTCTGGCTGGGGGGCGTAGGTGAAGCTCATGCCCCAATCCTCGCCGGTGCCCAGCAGCCGCTGATAGGCTGTCAGGGAATCGGGCATGGCGATCACGAGGATTTCGCGAATGCCCGCAAGCATCAGCGTCGTGATCGGATGGTAGACCATCGGCTTGTCATAGATCGGCAGCAATTGTTTGGAGGTGCCGCGCGTGATCGGATAGAGGCGCGTACCTTTTCCGCCCGCCAGAATGATGCCCTTCATTGAATCTACAATCCTGTTTTACCCGCCGGCAGCACTGGCCGCGCAAGCTATCGCGGCGTGCGGGCATTGCAATCGCCTATGTGTGCATTCTGCAGCGTATCGGGAGGCGTGTCAGTCTTTTGCGGCCGGCTCGCCGGAGGCGGCGAGGAGGCCGAGCCGGTCTCCGGAATATACCGATTTGCGCAACGGCCCCCACCATTCGGGGTGATCGATATACCATTCGACCGTTTTCCGGATGCCGGTGTCGAAGGTTTCCTCCGCTTTCCAGCCGAGCTCGGTCTGAAGTTTGGCTGCGTCAATCGCATAGCGCTGATCGTGGCCGGGCCGGTCGGAAACAAATTCGATCAGCTCCCGGCGCGGCCGGTTTGCGGGCCGCAGTTCGTCGAGGAGGTCACAGATCGTGTGAACGACCTGGAGATTGGTGCGCTCGTTCAGCCCGCCGACATTATAGGTTTCGCCGGGCCGTCCCGTCGTGGCGATCCTCCACAGCGCGCGGGCATGATCTTCCACATGCAGCCAGTCGCGTATGTTCGATCCATCGCCATAGACCGGCAGCCTCTGTCCCTCGAGCGCGTTCAGAATGATCAGCGGAATGAGCTTTTCGGGAAAGTGATACGGGCCGTAATTGTTTGAGCAGTTCGACACAATGACCGGCAGGCCATAGGTGCGGTGCCAGGCCTTGGCCAGATGGTCTGACGCGGCCTTTGAGGCCGAATAGGGCGAGGACGGATCATAGGCTGTGGTCTCGCTGAAGAGACCGTCGGGCCCGAGCGAGCCGTACACTTCATCGGTGGACACATGAAGGAAGCGAAACCGGCTGCGCAGGTCGCCGGAGCGCTCTGCCTGCAAGGCGCGGGCGGCCTCAAGAAGATTGTAGGTACCGTTGATATTGGTCTGAATGAATTGCTGCGAGCCGGAAATGGAGCGGTCTACATGCGTTTCAGCGGCAAGGTGGAGGACATAATCGGGACGTTCGGCTAGGAATATGTCGCGCATCGCGGGGGCATTGCAGATGTCTTCGCGGATGAATGTGTAGCGCGGCGAGGCGGAGACCGGCGCGAGGGAGTCCAGATTGGCCGCGTAAGTGAGCTTGTCCACCACGGTTACACGGGCGTGCGTGGTATCAATAAGATGACGGACGAGCGCGGACCCGATGAAGCCGGCGCCGCCTGTTACTAGGACTTTCACAGGAGGACTGTTGGTCTGCATCTAGCTTCTGGAATACTGGAAATAGTCGGGAAGGTCCGACAGGTTGGGCTGCGCGGCGACTTTTTCGGACTGGATGGGGGCGTTCCCCTGGAGGGGCCAGTCAATGGCAATCGAGGGGGCGTTCCAGGCGAGGCAGCGATCAAGTGCGCGGTCAGCCATTTTTTGCCGATAAACCGACGCCAATGTGTCCCGGATGTTGGACAGCTTTGCCTGACCGGACGGAACTATCTGAACATGCAACCAGCGAAGCAAACTGCGTGCGTGCGGAAGCGGCTGGTTATCTTGGAGGATGGGACCGGATGGTCCGTTCTGATCGTAGGGGGCCTGACGGTAAACTTCGAAACGCCGAACCTTTACCAGAAAGATTTCCGGAATCGATTGGGAGAAGAGCATCTAAGTCCTTTCAGAGCGGAAGCCCATGGAAAGCCGTAAACTAGCATTCTTGCAGTCCGTTTGGCCGAGAGGTCGCCAAGCAGGGCGTAGTTGTCAAGTCGTCTAGCGGAAGGGCAGTTGTCATGCGCGCGGATTTGCGAACTAAGTCGCTGGCGCCGTGGATGCGGCTACATTCCGGGTTTTTGATCGCACGCTCATGTGGGGTTGCAAGATTTCTTTACCCACTTGCCTTGGGGCGATGATGTTCCGCCTGATTGACCTTCTGGGCACAGCTCCGAAGATTGATCTTTCGTTGCATTGGTCCAAAAAGCGATAACAAGGCCGTCCGTGACAAAAAAAGGAGCGAGAAGTTGGATTTGAATGCGCCGGGACTGGGCGACCGCCTTCTCTGGAGAATGAGGAATCTTGTGTTGCAACGCCCCGGCAACGGCGCTGATTGGGCGCCAGGAGAGCTGGTATATGTCGCGGGCCTTTTCAGCACGGCAAGTGGTATAGGCCAGTCTGCGCGCGCGTGCGCAGATGCGCTTGAGGTGTCCGGGGTTAATGTCATCAGGATCGATCTGAGCGCTGGGTTCGGCCAAGTGGACCTTCACGCGCCTATGGGAGCGTTGCTCAGCCATCGTCTGTCGCAATGCCCGCGCGGAGGCACGCTGATCGTTCATCTGAACGCCCCTGAGCTGGAGCGCGCCCTCTTTCTGTGCCGCAACTGGAGGGGGGCGGGCAGACGCCTAATCGCTGCATGGGTGTGGGAGCTGCCTATCGCGCCCGCCTCTTGGGACAAAGCAGTCGATTTGTTTGATGAGCTCTGGGTACCGAGCACTTTTACACAAGCCTCAATGAAATCTCTGTGCGGGAAGCCCATCCGCGTGGTGCCCTACTATCTCGGGGATCTGTCCGGATTCCGGGCTGCTACAGGAAGTCATCGAGGAGTTCGCTGTGTGGCATTTGCCGATGGCCGGTCTTCATTCGAGCGGAAGAACGTGCTCGGCGCGGTACGTGCTTTCCGGCAGGCGCACCTACCTGAAGGATCGATGCTAACAGTTAAGACACGGAATTTGTACTTATCCGAAGAATTCCGGCTACATATTAGCCAAGCAGTGGAAAGCGACGAGCGCATCAACATCATTGATGAATCCATGCCTAGGAGCACGCTTCTACAGCTGGTTGCTGACCATGATATATTGCTTTCGCTGCATAGGGCCGAAGGCTTCGGGCTGCCGATTGCTGAAGCGATGGCGATGGGCAAAGTTGTTATCGCAACGGGTTGGTCGGGCAATATGGATTTCATGGATGAAACCTGCTCAGTTCCGGTGCCATACGAACTGGTGGAAGTGGCGGATAAATACAACGTTTATACCGGACATACAGGCGCAGTCTGGGCCGACCCAGATGTTGGCGCTGCCGCTGCTGCACTGACACAGATTGCAGATGACCCTGCGCTACGCCTGCGGCTTGGGGAGACGGCAAGATCCAAAATGAAGAGCCTATCTTCAGGAGAGCACTATCTGGCTGCTCTGCGGCCAAATAAATCGTGATGGCAGGATGCCTTTTAGGGTTTCAGGCGATGGCTAGCTTTTTTATCACCATCATCTGTGCTTGGCGAAAATTAATCCGCCTGGGGATTAAATGCGAGTTTGCCGCACAGTTGACGGAGCGAGGTATCGTGGCGGTGAGGAAGCTTTCATTGGAGGCTGTGAACTCTAGTGAACTTATGAGCAGAAGACTCCCTCATTCTGAGAATGGATCGAAAATCCATGAAGCAAAATCCGTCAGCTAATCTATGCTATTATGTGTGAATGTCGGGGAATCTGGAAACCTCTGCGCGGATTGATTAATGAACGGCGGATCACCTGCATGACTAGTGCCCGAGTATTGATCAGCTTACCCTCAAAATGACACTAATGGACTTGGATTATCAGTCGTTTTCAACCCTGTGTCTCAGGCTTGACAAGGACTGAGTGGCCGCTGACAACGGCTCAAAATTGATCGGGATCAACCATGACGCGTAAGACCGCTTTCATCACAGGCATAACCGGGCAGGACGGGGCTTATCTGTCCGCGTTGCTGCTAAGTAAAGGCTACCGGGTGACCGGACTTGTTCGCAGGTCTTCAACGGCTGAAATCAACAACTTGCGCCTGCGCTGGCTTGGTATCGAGAACGATGTCGAATTGATCGACGGCGACCTGACGGATCTTTCTGGACTGTTGCGTTCTGTCAAAGAAATCCGGCCCGATGAAATTTACAACCTGGGTGCCCAGTCCTTTGTGAAATCGTCTTGGCAGCAGCCCATCCTGACGGGGCAGGTGACGGGGCTTGCGGTCACCAATATTCTTGAGGCTATGCGCATCGAAGCGCCGGAGGCGCGTCTCTATCAGGCATCGTCCTCCGAGATGTACGGCCTTATCCAAGAAGACATGCAGTCGGAGACGACACCATTCTATCCCCGGTCGCCTTACGCCGTCGCTAAGCTGTATGGGCATTGGATCACCGTGAACTATCGCGAGAGCTTCGGTTTGCACGCTTCCAGCGGTATCTTGTTCAACCACGAAAGCCCGCTGCGCGGAATCGAGTTCGTGACACGAAAAGTGACTGATGGAGTTGCCCGAATCAAACTTGGCCTCTCCAGCGAGCTTCGCCTTGGAAACATCGATGCCAAGCGCGATTGGGGCCACGCAAAGGATTATGTTCGGGCAATGTGGTTGATGTTGCAGCAGGAAACGCCAGACGATTACGTGGTGGCCACCGGTGTAACCACGACCGTTCGTGATATGTGCCTTATCGCGTTCGATCATGTTGGCCTTGAGATTGACAAGCACTTAGTGATCGACCCCGCACTTTTTCGTCCGGCCGAGGTGGACGTGTTGCTTGGCAATCCGGCCAAGGCAAAGGCAAAATTGGGGTGGGAGCCGGAAATTTCGCTTGAAAAGCTCATCCGTGAGATGGTCGATGCGGATATGGAACGGCTGAAGCCGTAAACGGTTCAGGCTGACAGAAAGGCATCTGCGAAATGACAGGTCGCCGTATCCTCATCACAGGCGCAAATGGCTTTGTCGGCGGATATATGATCCGCGAACTTGTCGCAGCAGGTTATCAGCATTCAGAGTTGCACACATTAACAGTTTCGGGAGCTGAGCAGTCTCTGAGAATAGGGCAGGCTCATCGGTGCGATCTCAGGGATAGCGCTTCGATCCACCGTCTGCTGCAGGAGGTGCAGCCTACAGGAATTGTGCACCTTGCTGCGATTGCTCTGCCTTCTCAAGCCAAGGCTGATCCCTCTGCGGCCTGGGCTGTGAATTTTGAAGCTGTGCGCCAGTTGGGGGAGGCGGTTCTGGCTTGTTCGCCACATGCCGTTCTCGTATTTGCAGGCAGCTCCGAAAGCTATGGTGCAAGCTTCAATACTGTTGCCGGGGCAGTCAATGAGGGGACCGCGCTGCGCCCTCTGACACCCTATGCAGCGACCAAGGCGGCGGCGGATGTTGCGTTGGGGCAGATGCGTAATGACGGCCTGAACGCAGTACGTTTCCGGGCCTTCAATCACACGGGGCCAGGCCAATCGCCGGACTATGTCGTTGCAAGTTTTGCCGCTCAGATTGCCCAGATAATTGCGGGTGATCATCCCCCGGTTATTCGCGTAGGCAATCTTGATGCAATGCGGGATTTCGTGGATGTTCGAGATGTTGTGCGCGGCTACAGGCTTGCTCTTGAGACGGAGCTTGATCCGGTCTCTGAGGGAGTATTCAATCTCGCATCGGGCACGCCTCGTTCCATCCGCTCGATACTCAACACGTTAATAGACATTGCTGGCGTAGACATTGCAATCGAGACAGATCCGGCAAAGTTGCGCAAGAATGACGTACCGCGGACATGGGGAGATGCTAACCGGGCTCGCACGGAGCTGGGCTGGGTCCCATATCTTGCCTTCGAACAGACCTTGGTCGATACCCTCTCCAGTGCGGGTGCCAAAATTTCCGGCTGCACCTAGACGTTGGTTTGGAACGTTGGGAAATTTTCGGTCGTTTTCTTCCAGAGTCGGTTAGAGAGGTAGCAAGTTGGAGCAACAGATTCAGTCGGCTTGGAACTATCGGCATTTCATCCTGGCGGCCATCCGAGCAGAGTTCAAGGGACGAGTCGCGCGATCAAAGATAGGTGCGCTGTGGTTTGTTCTGCATCCTCTGGCCATCGCCCTGATCTACGCTCTTGTTTTGTCGGAAGTGCTGAGCGCGAAATTGGCGGGCACTGAGCGAGAAGGCGCTTACGGGATTTATCTTCTTGCCGGGATCTCAGTTTGGACGATTTTCTCGGAAGTGACCAATCGATGCCTGAACATATTCATCGAATACTCCAGCGCCATCAAGAAAATAAACTTTCCGAAGATTGCGCTACCGTTGATCGTGCTCGGCGGCGCGCTTTTTTCACACCTCTTACTATTGAGCGCGGTTGGCCTAATTGCGTCTTTCTACGGGTTCTCGATACAATTGGCCTGGCTTTACTTGCCGATCCCTTTGGTGCTCGCTTGCCTTATGGCGGGAGGATTAGGGGTCTGCTTGGGCGTGCTGAACGTGTTTTCGAGAGACGTGTCGCATGTAATGTCAGTCGCGATGAATATGTGGTTCTGGCTAACGCCGATTGTTTACGCAACCAACATGCTGCCTGAATATATGCAGAGTTTTATAGCGCTTAACCCTATGACCGGGGTCGTTGCGGCGTATCAGGACATCATCGTGTTTGGCCGCGCGCCCGAGTGGCAGACACTGCTGTATCCGCTGATTGCCGGAGTGCTGTTCAGTGCCCTGTCTCTTTTCATTTTCAGGCGGGCAAGCTCCGAACTGGTGGACGCACTATGACAGCTCCGGATGTGGTCCTGCGAATTGAAAATGTGTCCAAACACTATAGGTCCTACAAATCCAGCGCTGGCCGAATTGGCGGCTGGCTGGGCATGTCGCGCACGCCCGCTAGTCACGGTGTAGCGCTCGACTCAATAAACCTGTCCTTGCACCGGGGCGAGGCTATCGCACTGATCGGTCAAAATGGCGCGGGCAAAAGCACGCTGCTAAAGATAATCACCGGTACGGTTCGCCCAACAGTGGGCGCTGTGCATGTTGGTGGTCGCATCAGTGCGATCCTAGAGCTTGGCCTGGGGTTTAATCCAGAATTCTCCGGCCGCGAGAATATAATGAACTCTGGCGGGCTGCTTGGCTTCACGTCGAGCCAGCTCCGGGAACTGATGCCGGAAATTGAGTCATTCGCTGAGATTGGTCCCTATTTCGATGCGCCGGTGCGGACCTATTCCAGCGGGATGCAAGCACGTTTGGCGTTTGCGCTTGCGACCGCAGTTCGTCCTGAAATCCTCATTGTCGATGAGGTGCTCTCAGTCGGTGACGCTTATTTTCAGCATAAAAGTTTCGCCCGGATTAGACAATTCCGGGATGCCGGTACGACACTCATTCTAGTCTCGCACAGCCTCGGTGATGTGCGTGAGTTGTGCAATCGAGTCGTTCTTATTGATAAGGGGCGCATCCTTCGCGATGGCCTACCGGATGAAGTTATAGATTATTACAATGGCATGATTGCCGAGCGCGAGAATGCTAAGCTCAGCATAGAGCAAAGACGCAGCAGTCAAGGGTGGAGTGTTACTCGCTCAGGTGATTTTCGAGCGGTTGTCACTGACATATCACTTTATTCGGCTGAAAGCGGCGATGAAGTCACGACTGCGCGAACAGGAGAGATGCTTCAGCTAAAGGTAAATGTTCAGATCAATGATGATTTACCGACACTAGTGTTTGGTCTGATGATTAGAGATCGAACTGGGCATGTTGTTTGGGGTAGTAATACTTGGCACACACGGCAGGTTTTGTCGGATATCAAGTGTGGTTCTAACCTATCCTTCACGCTCGATTTCCCTTGTATATTGGGTCCGGGCTCGTATTCAATTTCGCCCGCGTTGGTGAACTCAGACACCCATCTCGATCAAAATTTCGAATGGACCGACAACCTATTTGTATTCAACGTAATTAATGCGGACAAGGATTACTTTGTGGGAACCACGCTACTCGATGCGAAATTCGGAGTAGAGTATATCAGTAAAATACAATGATTTCACATGCTCAACAGTTTGAAGATATAATACTTTGGCGTGCGTTCAAGGACGTGCTGAACGGCACTTATATAGATATTGGCGCCAACGATCCAATCGTAGACTCTGTTTCTTTGCTTTTTTACGAACGGGGTTGGCGGGGGGTGCACGTCGAACCTATGCCGAATTACGCTCGGCGTCTGCGCGAGATGCGTCCAGACGAAGTTGTTTTTGAAGTTGCTGTTGGCAATAGCCGAGAGCCAATTACGCTTTTCCTTTTTGAGGGTACAGGGCTTAGTACCGGCGTTGCAGAATATGCGAGGCGTCATGAGGATGGCGGGCGTAGCGTTCAAACGGTTCAAGTTCCCTGTATTCCGTTGTCGGATCTTTTCGATCGAATTGATCAGCCCACTATCCACTGGTTGAAGGTGGATGTAGAGGGCATGGAAGCGTCCGTCTTGCAAAGTTGGGCAGACCATCCAGCTCGCCCTTGGGTGGTGGTCGTCGAATCTACCGTGCCAAACTCACCGGAGCCTAATTATGATGGCTGGGAAGATGAGTTATTTCGGCGGGAATATAAGTTTGCATATTTTGATGGGTTAAGTCGGTTCTACGTACACGAGAATCGTTGCTCGCTATTAGATGCGTTCAAGGTGCCCCCAAATGTCTTCGACAACTTTTTTCTAAGTGATACATCGCCTTTTTCTGGGCTTCTTGCGTCCAAACTTCGACAATCGGAGCAGGATGCGGCTTCCAAAGCGACGGCTCTTGGCGTTCTCCAGGGAGAGCTTGAGAATAAAGCATCAGAAATTGGTATTATACGTGCTGAGCTTAACGCTAAAGCCATCGCTCAAGGTGTGCTGCAGGGCGAGATTGAACAGAAGACATCTGAAGTAGTTCTACTGCTTGCAGAACTCGCGGACAGAACGGCAGCGCTCAGAGCCGAGCAAGCCCTCCAAGAGCAACGGGCAGTAACCATTATTCAGCTTGAAGAAGAGCAACATCGCTTGACGTCCCATATTGCTTGGCAGGGCGCGCAGCTTGACGCTGTATGGCGATCTACTTCGTGGAAAGTCACCGCTCCGCTGCGAGCGGCGCGGCGAGTCTATCGTCAGTGCACGACAAGACCAAGAGCTCTGATTAAGTCCGCTCTTCGCCGCGGCCTGATAGCCGGCGTTGGTGCTTCGCGACGAGCACCCTTTCTGAAGAAATCTCTTTCGAGACTCATAAAACTTGTTCCTCCGCTAGAGCGCCGTCTCATGCAGATCGTCGCCGTTCGCCGGGCGGGCTCCCAGTATGGACCTGAGTCTGAAAGGGCAACGTCTTCTCAGCAACCCATTCCCCCATGGTCGGGATCGATGGAAGACGATGTCGCCATCGCATTAGAGGTTCTAGAGCTCAATATTCGCGGGTAGGTCTGACTGTGGTATTATCGCGTGTATTTCACAGATGAGGCTGTTCCCTGGAGAAGTGCCTCACTGACATTTGGATTTTGGCCAAGTCTATTTGCCTGGACGAATGGTAAGGCTGGTCGCGCGGATTGTGGTATTTTCATCCACCCTGATGCGCACTTCTAGATCTTTGACGGAATCCAGCAGGGTAAAGTCAATCGATCCAATCAGATTGCCGGACTCTGAAGCGGATATCACGATACGCTTCTCTGCATGAACGGATTTTCCGAGGTCGGATACGACGTCAACATGCACCGTTGCTGCCTGGTCCGCGGCGAAGGATATTTCCGCAGTATATTGGCCGGCCTCTATATTGATATAGGGGCCGAATAAAAGGTATCCGGACACACCAGTGGTAGTAGTCACGCCGTCCATATCAAATTGGCCAACCATGGTGCCGAAGCCCATGTCGGGGCGGATGTTCAAGCGCGCACAGACTTCCTGCGGGCATGCTGTCATCTGCGCTGCCTCTGTCTTGGAGATACGCCGGATAACAATGCCCCTCGGAATCTCTGATACTAGGAAGGCATCGTCCGCCATAAGGAGTGTTCGGAGCGTATTGATTTCCTTGATGCGAGAAAGTGCCGGCGGCCAGGAATGCACGCTCCAGAGAAGGTCATGTTGGAGAACCACAACGGCATCTATGTTAGTGCTTGAAAAGAGAGCGGTCAGGTTATCCGGGGCAGAGCTGGAGAATATGGTTCGGCTGGCAACATGCAGGCTCTGGGGCCAAACTTTTTTGGCTTCTTCCCAATTTTTGTCTCCTCCAATATTGAAGGATTGAAAACCGTTCGTTGAGGCGAGAAAATTGACCCCGAAATCATTTCCATAGGGAAGGAAAGCGACGAGTTGCCCTTCAAGTTCCTTTCGGAAAAAGCTCGTATCCTCGGCAAAGGTATTAAATTGATGACGGGCTTGCGAGTAGTCATGCATAGCTTTTATGGGGTTTGGGAGTTGAACAAGGATCAGCAAGAGCGGTATGAAATAGTACTGCATGCTGACTTTGCTTCGATTGGTCGCCGTGCGCTGTTCATTCCCCAGCCAAAGAGTGACAATAATCCAGAGACTAAGCTGGGTCAGAACAACCCAGCGATAGCTGGCGCGCATGTTCTTGAAGCCTGGTACCCGTTCTGAAAGGACTTGTGTCCCGGTGGGTGTGCCTGCCGCTTCTGCATGCATTAGCCTCGACTCATCTTCCGCTCTCGTCGCGCCGATTTTAAATGTGGGCCCGAGAGACATGTACAGGCTGAAGGCCGCGACGATTAGCAAGCCGCATTTCAACGATGATCGATGGAGGCGTGCGACTGCAAAGGAAGATATCAGAATGAGCGGCAACAGAAATGTGCCGCGATGCGCAGAAGCATCTCCGTAGTGTAGGTTGTCCGGCCGGTCTGCAGAAAGATTTAGAATATCCCAGAGCCAAGTCACATTGGCCGTGGGCTGAAGAAAGTATGTGAGATCGGCCCCCCAGGCACGAAAAAATTCCATTTTCGGAGGAGGATAGCTGCCTTGGCCGATATACTGAGTATAGAGAACGTACGACATGGCAAACGCTACCATTGCCAGAGGAGTGAAAACCAGAAGGGATTTCCTCCGGTTCTCGCGATTTAGTACTATCTCGCCAAAACTGACGCCTCCGTACAGAATGGCGAACATCACAAAAGTATATCCGTCAGTGAAAACGGCAATAATACAGATAAAGAACAGGAAAGCGTAATCGCTCAGTTTGAATTCATTGCTCTGTATGAATTTAATTGCCGCATATGCATATGTCGGCATCAACACCATGCCGATAGACAGCATGGAATATGGCACATGGGTCCACAATATGGGCATTGTGCACCAAGTTAGCGCGAGCAGGACAGCCAGCTTGGGATTTACGCCTAAGTACTTTGCGAGCTGAATGGCAAAATAATACGCAACTAAAAGCCAGGCGGCAAAAACCAGCGAATAGGCATCAATTTGAGGAACGCCCATCTTGATGAGGATGGCACAGGGCAGTGCGCCTGAAAGGCCAAATGGTATGGGTGAGGAAAGCGGGTATCCGAAATCCGTTGCGTAAAGTGATATCGGAAAGTCGTTTGCGAAAGCTGACGAGAAGCCTGTCAACCAGATGGCTTGCCCCATAGTTGGGGCCATCACACCCGGAAGGGCACCGAAAATGCAAACTATGATTCCAAACCCGCAGATCATCATGAAGTGATCTGTGGAAAGCCTAGAGCGCAATGAGGAGAAGAACGCACTATCGGTCAATGGGATTTTCCTTGTTGGCGCTGCCTGTCGGGAAAGCGGGGCGCTTCAAGTGCTTCATCAATTGAAAAAGTGATCCAAAAGCGGCGAAGAAGAATATCACGTCGCCAAATATGTTGGATATTCGGGACATAAGTACAGCTAGAACTATTTCACTACCTTCAAACTGAGGGCCAAGCATGAATATGAGCGCTGCCTCCCTCACTCCGAGACCGGCTGGTGAGCCCGGAGTAAGAAAGCCTGCTACCCATGCTACGACAAAGGCTGCGGCCAAGAGCAGAATATGATCCACGCTTAGTCTGGTGGAATAGGAGATCGCAGCGAAAAGAATTGCGAACCCAAACCCGCTCAGCAAAAAATAGGCAGTATGGAGAGCAAAGCCCGTCGCAATCTTTTTTCCGAAAATGCGGGCGAGGATTAGAAGCGCAAACAGCTGTAATATTACCCAGAAGGCAAATGCCAGCGTTGGAGGTGTCTTCAAGAATGTAATGAGGATCAAAACTGATCCGAACAGTGTTGCGGAGAGCGCGAGTGATATGATTTCAATGAAGGTCGCTTTTGCCAAACTTGACTGTTCAAAATGCAATTGAGCGCCGACAGCCTGTCTGCCCGCCAGATGCAGGATATTTCCGGGAACATATTTCGCGATCTGGCTGATGCCATACAATATAGCGGTATAAGAAAACGCCCGTGCACTCTGACGCAAGAACTTATGATATGCTATCGTGAGCGCTAAGTTGCCCATTACATACAACGCCGCGCACCCCGCTGCGACTAGGTAAACTGTAAGACTTAAGTTGAGAACCTCGGGTGCCCGCACATATTGAGCTAACTGCATCGCGAGAAAAACGAGACCGGCCAGACCAAGGATAAAACCGACCACGCTAACTGCGGCTTTTAATTTGCGGCGCACTCTGTGTTACCTAGGCTTACATAGCAAAGCCGTCCAGGGAAGTGGCTTCCGAACCTCGAGAATGTGGAACCGCTCAGAAACGAAGTTTTTAATGCCGGTTGCCGACCAATGTTGGATGTGGCCGGGTGTGTTTCCTAAGTCACGAATGTAGGACAGACGGGCCATGTTAAGGGCGCGCCAAATGGGCTCGCGTGGCACACTGACTACCAAATGCCCTTTTGTTATTGAATGCAATATATCAAGAGCTTTCCTCGGGTCTTCCAGATGTTCGAGGACCTCGCAGCATACGACGAGGTCCGCGGCGTCGTGCTCCGCAGTCAGGTCATATATGCTTCTTTGCTGGAAAATATCCGGTGCCTGCCCGGCGCGCTGCGCATTTGATCGGGCGATCTTGATAACCTCTCCAGAGAAGTCCGTTCCTTTTACCTGCCTGCCATCCTTCTGCCAGCGAAGGGACCAGAAACCTTCGCCACAACCTACTTCATGAATGGAGCCTATGGTGTCGACAGCCGTGAGATCGGCGATAGCCTCTTCAAATCCCGTCATCATCCAACGAACGATGGGGTTTTTGGAGGCATATTTGTCAAAGTTATTGCCAGCGACTATTCCGTCTTCGGTCAAACCTTTTGAAATTTCTAGGCTCATCATCCGGTTTCCTTGCGGCTATACTTGCCTGTCCCTGTCATCAGCACGCCGTAACTGGGTACGAATGTCTTCGGACAATTTGCGATTGGCAGCTAATAGATCCGCCATAAATGCAGTTAGGACTGTTTGATACCCCATAATCAGAAGCACGGCAGCCAAAATCAGAGACTGCACATTACCTTGACCCTGCCCATTTATATAGGCCCATACGAAACGCAGCCCGATCAAGGTTCCGATTACAAGGAGGAGACCGCCAATTGCTCCAAAGAAGCGGAAAGGCCTATAAATCACGAAAATACGAACGATCGTGAAAATGGATCGTCTGACATAACTGGCGATACCCTTCACCAGACGAGATGGCCGAAGGTCTCCGTTTACTCGAACGGGTACTGACAGGATGGCCATGTTCTTTTGGCCTGCTTGAATGATGGTTTCTAACGTATATGTGTAGTCGCTGAACACAACGATTTCTTCCGCCGCCTGACGACTGAATGCTCTGAATCCGCTTGGGGCGTCTCCAATTTTTGTGTCGCTTGCCAAGCGAACAGCTAAGCTTCCAATTTTTTGAAGGGCTTTTTTGATTGGAGAGAAGTGTTGAATTTCTTCAATTGGCCTAGCTCCAATCACAATGTCTGCCTGTTGTTGGAGAATGGGGGTTGTCAGCTTCTCAATATCGTCAGCACAATATTGATTATCCGCGTCTGTGTTGACAATCACATCAGCGCCCGCTTTCAAACTAGCGTTGATGCCAGTCATAAATGCTCTTGCTAGGCCTCTATTCTGTGTATGCTTTGCAATGTGATGCACGCCCAATTCCTTGGCCACAACAATAGTTGCGTCTGAGCTCCCGTCATCAATTATCAGAACTTCCACCGTGTCAAAGCCTGGAACCTGCTTTGGGAGTGCATTCAACGTAACCGCTAAAGTTTCGGCTTCGTTGAGGCAAGGTATTTGTATTATAAGCTTCATTTAGCTTAGCCATCTCTTGATTCTGCAGCACCGTATGGCGCTAAACGCTGTGGCTGTTATTGCACCTGCTCGCTGCGTCATCAACTCTCTGATACCGCGTCATCCAACCTTAGTTAACCTTGACCCAGCCCCCTGAATTCCGGCCATGATTTTGCAGACCATCTCGATTAGAGAGAATGACACATGCGCAAGAGCAGATTTACAGACGAGCAGATCATCGCGATGATCCGGGAGCACGAGAGCAGCTGAAGACGGCAGACATTTGCCGTAAGTACGGGCTGTCGGATGCGACCTTTTAAAAGTTGAAGGCAAAATTTGGAGGGACGACGGTGTGGGGCACCCAGCGGTTGCGAACGCTGGAGACCCAGAACAGCAAGCTGAAGCGCCTGCTGGCCGAGGCGATGCCGGACAATGCAGCGCTGAAGGATCTTGCCTCAAAAAATTTCTGACGCCCCATGTCAAACCCAAGGCCGTGCAGCACCTGATGGATGTGCACGAGCTGAGCGAATGCCGGATCTGCAAGCTGGCTGAGCTGCATGCGGGAGCGTCTTCGGGCGCTCGCTGCGACGCGTCGCCGGTTTGGTTTCCGTCGGCTGGGCAATCTGCTCGACCGCGAGGGCCTGGGTGCTAACCACAAGAAGGTCTTCCGGATCTACCAAGAGGAAGGTCTCGCCGTGAAACGCCAGCGCGGCCGGAAGCGCGCGGTCGGCACCCGCAGCCCGATGCGCATCCCGAACCAGAGATGGGGCCCCGATCGACTTCGTCTCAGCCGCACTGAGCGATGGCAGGGGGGGGCGTGGTCGATGACTTCACACGTGAGGCCCTGGCAACGGTTGTCGATGTTTCGCTGTCGGGCATCCGCGTCGCCCGGGACCTCTCCCGTCTGATCGACCAGCGCGGGCGTCCTCAAGATGATCGTCTCCGACAACAGCACGGAGCAGACCAGTCACGCGATCCTGATATGGGTGAAGGAGGCCCGCATCGAATGGCACTACATTGCACCCGTAAAGCCTACGCAGAATGCGTTTGTGGAATCGTTCAATGGCCGGCTGCGGAACGAATGTCTCAACGTGCACCTGTTCGACCGTCTCAGTGAGGCGCCCAGCATTATCGAAGCCTGGCGGACCGATTGCAATACCGTCCGCCCACATACATCCCTCGGTGGTCTCGTTCCGGCGATGTTCACCGACCAGGCGCGGCGAGCCCCGCCCGCTTCGCCTGAGCTCCGCTCAGCGGGCCTTGACCGCCCACCTCCAACCAGAAAGAAAGGCGAACAGAGACTACAATTAAGCGGCCCGGATCAGGGGGCTGGGTCACGGGTGAAAAAATCAATTTGGTTTTTCTGGGGGGATAGAAGAACATGACCGCAATCGAAAAGCGTGTTCCGGAGTCGGTTCTTGCCATCGTTTGGGCACTATTTCTTTCGATTACTACCTATTATCGAGCGGATGGCTCAATTTACCCACTGATACAAGCGGACGAAGGCGTCAACGTTGCTTTGGCCGCAGCATTTGCAGGGTTTGAAAACGACCTTGCTACGGATCGAAGCCTCGGCTACGCAATTTTGCTATCTCCCGCATTCTGGTTCTCAGAAGAACCAAATGAGATTTGGAGAAACATACGCATCATCAACGCGTGTTTGTTAGGAGTCGCTGCGGTTCTTTTGCATCGACTCTCCATGCTACTCTTTCCAGTTGATCTAAAAGTTTATCGTTTGGCGGCAGTCGTTGTAACTTCGCTTTATCCGATGGGCGTGACGCTTTCCACATATGCGTTCGCTCAAACCGCGCTTGCCCCACTCTTTCTGCTGACATGTATATTTGTCATAAAAGTGTTGGCTAGCTCAATATCCGTCTTTTCGATTGGGCTGGGATTGATTGCTGGAATCATTTTCTGGCAGCACCCCACCGGCGCCCTGGTTGTGATTTCGACTCTATGTTTTGCGACATACATTGGAGTTGCTTTGAATCGATGGAAGTCTGCGCTTTGGATCGTCATCGGCCTGACAATTAGTCTTGGGACATACAAATTTGCTTTGAAGCCATTTGCTGAAAGAATGACGTCATCGGTCGGCAGAGCAGAGGTGGCTGGCTATGGAAGTTCGCTACGGTTGCTCGATCCGCTGAAAACCGCTGAAGGCTGGTCGTATGTTTTCCAAATCTCAAACGGGCATTTGTATTACTTAATAACTGCCTCTTTAGGGCTCGCGGCAGTTGGCGTGGTCCTTTCAGGAATATGTGTTTCGCGTTTCCGCTGGACAAGCAAAGTAACACGCGAGCTTAAAAAGCAGGTTGGCTATAACGGGTTCCTGTTGGTTGTGCTTCTAGGTGTAGCGTTTGTATCCGTATTGAACTTCGCGGTAGTTGGCAGTGCTATGCGAGCAGATCAGTTAATGTATGGTCGATATTTGGAACCGTATATTTTGCCATTTGTGCTTTCCGGAATCCTTGGTTTTCGTCAAAAATATATATTGGCAGTGTTAATCGCGGCCAGCGCGAGCGGGCTGTATTTAGCTACGTACATTGATACCAAAGCTCATTTTGCACCGTTCAATGTTTCAGCCCTATGGCAATACTTCAGTCTAAAACAGAACGGATTTTCGATGTGGTTGGCGACCGGATTGGGTCTCGTCGCAATTGTTGCATATGCCCCTCGAAGAATAGGTGTGTTGCTCACTGCAAGCATCTTTCTATTCGCTAGTCATGAGCAAGTAGCCTGGAGAGAGAGGGCGACGTCGAATGTGCCAAAGAGGTTGGAGCCTGCTCTTTGGATCAGAGAGAACGTCAAATCGAATACTTGCATTGGATTTGATCGAGAGGATCTTAGAAGAGGTCGCCACTTAACGACTTGGTTTGATAGCCATTTTATATTCTATGATAGAAATTTTCAGGCAATGTATTTCGACACTTGGGTCGAGAATTGCCCTGATGGTCTGTTTTTCTCGTCCAATCATGAGTTGGATAAGGAACATACACAACTGGTCAGATTTGGCCGTCCAGGTCCCAACATGCCTTCACTCTGGTGGCGAAGGGACAAAATTCGTAGTGACGGATACCCCTTCTCTCCTTCATCATCATCGTCATCAGAGTTAACACGAATTCTTGGGCAAGGTTGGTATAATAACGAGCTGAAGCACATATGGTCTGCCGAATTGGCTGATTTGACAGTGCCTGTGCCGGAGCGATGCGCGACTGCTCAATGCGTCATCGAATTGGATCTGAATCCATTCGCGCCCACTGAACTCAGGCCTGTTGAAGTAATAATAAGCTGGAACCAACGTCAAAGTTTGCAAACCGCGACTTGGGTCTTTAGGAAACCCAATGAACATTTAATTCAGATTCCGTTAGATTCAGAAGACTACTTTGAAAGGCTGAAGATAATGGTGCCGCAAGCGGTTCGCCCTTCTGATTTTGGTAATAGCAAAGACGCCCGCAGACTGGGGGTCGCACTCCGCGAAGTGCGACTAATAGTACTTCCAAACCAAGATGCGACGAATAAACTTGATTGAGATTGAAAGTAGCTCAGTTCTTTCACATTTATACGGGTATGCGCGATCTGTTTGTACAGGCTTTGTAAGCAGACTCCCATAAGCTAAGAGCTTGATCTCTTCCAACAGAGTATTTCTTCAGTGTGCGCCCTATTTAGAGTTCGGCTTTGACAGTGTGGGCACTGAATTCGCCGCTGTGTGGATTACGCTCTAGCCAATTGGGGTGTCGGTCATCCTCAATCATACTTAGAATCGTCCGGCTACATTCTAGCCAAGAAATAATAGGGATTCCCTCCCTTTGGCCGGGGCGTCCTTTGGAGATGTTCGCAAACCACCCCTCCATGGCATTGGCAAGCGGCAAGGGGGCATCATCCACGAAGTAGGTAGCGTAATCCCCGCAAATTTCGCGAAACACCGGAATATCTCTAACGAGGAGCGGTTTGTTGTAACGCGCTGCTTCGATGATTGGTAAGCCAAATCCTTCACCCTCAGAGGCCATGATGAGCCCTTGGCAAGCCTGATACAGGCTCACGAGTTGTTTATCATCGGCGTGTTGCAGCCAAGTGAACCGTGACTCGGTTTTGGCGAGGTGTGTTAGGCGAGCTATAAGTCCGTCAACCATCCACCCCGCACCCCCGACGACGACAAGCCGCATGGTTTCACCTTTGGCCCATGCGTGCTGGAGGGCATCAAGGACCTTTTGGTGACCCTTTCGCGGCTCTACGGTACCAACCATCAACACGAAAGGTTGCTCATTCGAGTCCGAATGTTCCCAGTTCTCGACGGCATGCGGGATATCGCTGCCGAGATGGGACCAGCCAATAGAAAATTCCTGGCTTATACCATACTTGGTATCCGCCAGTTCTCGTTGGAGGTCGTGCGCCACGGCCCGAGAAATACAAATAGCTCCATCGCTTTCGGCAATGCAATACATCCACTCTGATTGGGCTGTATGGACGAAATCAGGAAACCATTGCGGGCTTACGATTGGCAAGAGGTCATATACAAAGAAAATAATCCGTACACCCTTAGACTTCAGGCGGGCACGTTCAGCTCGATGTGCTTTGGATATTTCTGGTTGCCAGTCCAGAATGAAAAGTACATCTCCAGGGTTTGGGTGAATTTCTGACTCGGTGATACATCCGCCCGGAATGCCGTATTCCGCGCAAACATAAACGGAAGCTGTGCGGTAGGTTTGATGAGTGGTCGCAAAGACAGGCTCGACACGAAAGCCGGGTGGGGGCGAGCGAAGCAGTTGATCAAGGATAGAGCGGCTCGTTCTCTCCACTCCGGTTAGCTTCTTCGTGGCTACTATGGCGCTTATGTCCACATACAGGGTTTTCTGATGAGAGAGCATCCGATGGTTTATTGCTGATGAAAAGGCGATTTCGCGTAGAGCGTCGGGAAAGTCACTAGCGAGACTGCCAGTGTATTTTTGAAGATCTTTCAAAGTCAGTCCGTACATTCGACCGTTGCCAGCGTAAAAACTTTCAAGGGCAGATTTCATCTCATCAGCCACAAAGGCAGGCGAGTGACATTTCTCAATATACTCTGCGGCCTTCTTGCCGAGTTCCTTCCTTTGGTCAGGAGACTGCCACAGCTGTGTCAGAACTTCGGATAGATGTTCAGGGGTAACTACCTCAGGCGTCTGCAGCACGATGTCCTCGGGAAGTTCGTTCATGGCGCCGAGCTTGTTGACAACCAGTGGTATCCCGGCCGCGAGACAGTCAAAAACTGCGGCCGACGTTTCGCCCCGCGTCACCTTGCGGAGCTGAATGGCAACATCAGTATTCCGCAGTGCTTCCCGATAACTGGTCGCATCCACGAATCCAGTAATCCGTACGCTCTGTTCAAGCCCGAGATCAGCGATGCGGCCATTTAATCGCCGTCCAAATTCGCCGCCCTCATTTTCCCCGATGAAGATCAGTTCGCAATCGTTCCTCTTCGACATCGGTGACAGCGCCCAGGATTCGACGAGTTCGATCGGGCATTTCACATCGTCGATAAATCCAAAGGTCGAAATGCGAAACTTACGCTGCTTGCTCGACCTGACGGAAGCCTCGCAACTCAGGGCAGCCTTAGGAAAATTAACTTTGCGCCAGCGAGAGCCATAAGCTTCACCATAAATTTCCTCCGCGATGTGCCGGGCAGTCTGGGAATGAGTTATAATCCCGAGAGCTCGAGAGATAATTTCGCGAGAGGCGGGCCAAGAATTTATGGCCGCGTCATCGGAAATTTGTGCTCTTGAAATGACCGGCGTCCACCCATGTGAACTGTAGAGCGCCCGCCAGAAGCCATACGACCAACCCAGATGATTTTCCGCATGCCGCAGAAAGCTGCCGAAAAACTGATCGTGTAGGACAACAACGCCTGGGTATCGCCTCAGCAAGTCGAACATGTGCGTATGAAAGGGCGAATTTCCGAAATGATAGAGTATCCGGTCATAGCTTTGTGCATTTGCTGAAAAGTCTTTGGTCGAAATGACCCTCAGGCCGCCAGCAAGGTCTGTCGATGCCGCATCTGGCTGTTCTACCACACATACGATGTCATAGTGTTGCGACAGTGCGGGAATAAGTTCTGCGCTATAGTCGGCTATGCCCGTTCTTTCCGGGGGCAGTGGTGAAATGTAAGCAAGCGATGGGCGCTTGGTCGTTATCTGTGCAACTCTCAATGGGCGGTCAAGGCAAGTCAGCGCTTCAAGTGTCCGCTGAGCGCTGTTCGACCAGGAATATTTCTCCAGTGTCTGTTTGCCTGCTGCATTCAGTTCGGCGCGGAAGCCTTCATCCAAAAGCGCTTTTTTCATCATTGAGGCGAGCGCTGCAGTGTCGTGCGGGTCAAAGAGACCAGGGCTTACTGCTGCAATCTCGCGAATGCCGGGAGCATCTGCGCCAATCACTGGTGTTTCACATTTCATAGCTTCCAGCAGGGGGAGACCAAATCCTTCGTGCAAGGAGGGAAATACTACCAGCTTTGCGCAGGTGTAAAAACTCACAAGCGCTGCTTCTGGTACAAAGCCCACTGTAACGATGCGATCGATAGAAAGGTTGGAATCACTTGCCCATCGAAATATTTTTTCCTTATCCGCTGGTTCGATATGACCAAGGATGAGTATCTTATACTCGCGCTGAACACTATGAGGTAGAAAGGAAAAAGCTTCTATCAGTCGCCGGAGGTTTTTCCGCTCGTCTAGTCCGCCTGGGTAGAGGATGTATTTGCCTAAGCGGCGCCCGGCGCCCTGTAGGGCGTCCTGACGTCTCACGTTCTCGAAGGCGGCGCCGACGCCAGCGTGTATCACATTGAGCTTACTCTCCGGGGGCTTTATGACGGATATCACCTCTTCCCTGGTAGATTCGGAAATGCACAGGAACTGATCGGCCCTAGAAAACTGCTCGAGTTTATCCTCGTAAAACGCTCGATAGACCGGATCCCTAAGATATACGGCTCGGTTTAGAGCAGGGATCAGATCATACGCGATAACACTGCATGGCTGAGAGGACGACGTATGGCCTATGCTGGTCACAGCATCATCAACGAAGCCTTCGAAATGACTTGAGACGAGAAGGCAATCTCCGGAGAGTGATTGCAAGAACCGCTCTCTCATGATTTCGCTTGCTCGACGGCGAATGGATCGCTCAGGGCTCCAACCGACAACTTCTGGAAGACCGCGCCATTCCAAGATGTGATCATTGCCCAAAATGGGGCCGAATTGCTTGCGGATGTCGTCGGCGCCCTCCGCAAGCATACCGTTTACGCACAGAATTAATTCATGCTGCTTAGCTTGGTTTGCCAGGCTGGCTACAAGCGACCGTGTGTAGTTGCCAATTCCGCGTAATCTGCTCGCGGATTGAGCGCCTTGCATGTCAATTACAATTCGCATGATCATTCACCGCCATGATGACGTTTTGTTTCTGCGCAAGAGCTTAAATGTTGTCAGCGTCACAGGCGCGACCCGCGATAAAAGGTATCGCTCGTTTAAGCTGCTCAGGTGCTTTGGAGTGCAAGTCAAGGGCAACAATCACCTTTCCGATAGTGGTCCTGTGGCTCAAGGAGTCCCCTTTTGTCTCAATAATCGTCTGAGCTTCGCCACCGCTAGTTTGCCCTCCATTGTTTAGATCTTGAAGACAAGTCAGACCGAAACCTAGATCATAAATTAGCGCAACCGAGAACCGTCGGTTTGCGGTACCTCAAGAGTCCGCCGGTCTCAGATTGCCCTGAAGCCATAGATTCCGGTCGAGGCGCCGGGTTTAATCATTCTCCTTTAGGTGGATATTAGTGTGGCTTGGAGAGATGTGGTCGAGGGAAATATTTGGCGTTGAGAAGAATGTCCTCAACCTCTAGCCTTCATAGGCTCAGTTGAATTGGTTCTGATCAGAAGGCGGCTGCCCGTCGATAGGTATTCATTTGGCTTGGAGGCGTTCCTCCAAATGTGCGCTTAGTTAGCGGGCGGCTCTAAGCTTAAAAGTTGTGTCGGCAAGGCTTGTTCCTGTTCGCAGGGGCGCACATGAGCCCTGCGCGAGCTTAGTCGACAGGGATTCCACGCCATTCGACGGAGTAGGGGCCATAGGCCCAGATGGCGGTCGCTCTGCTTCCATTTCCCAGGGCGGGAAGCTTGCCAGCTTCCCGATAGGCCGTCGCCTATACCCCGAACCATTGGAACAAAACGAGGCGTGAAGGAATTCCGTGCAAGGACATACAGCGTAAGTACAATATGCCCCGGAAGGCTCAATAGCATGAGCGGCAACGGCATGTTTTTGAAATAGGTCCAGAGGCGGTTGCGCGTTCCGTAATATGTGGAAAATGTGCTTTGTCGGCCGGTGATGCCGCTGCCGGCGTGGTGGACAACCGCGTCATGGACGAAAAGACAGTCATGGCCGGCGAGTTGGAGCCGGAAGCCCAAATCCACGTCCTCACAGTAACAGAAAAATCGCTCGTCAAATCCGCCCATCTGACGGAACAGCTCTGAATCATACATGGCAGATGCGCCGCAGGCGCTGAAACACCAGCCAGTGTTTGGTAATTCGCTGGCAGGACGGCCGAAGCCGCCGCGCCAAGGTATGCCAAAAAAGAAATAGGCGTCGCCTGCGCCGTCCATCAAGGCGCCGTCATTGAGGTCCAGCTGCGCTGACGCGAATGTCTTGCAGCTAGGATTGGCTCTCGTAGCCGCCTCCAGCTTTTCCAGCCAATCCGGTTCTGCCACTGTATCGGGATTGAGTAGCACCAGCCATTTGCCGCGCGCGCCTTCGGCCGCCCGATTATTACCAGCCGCGAAACCAAGGTTCTGGCCGCTGCGGATCAACCGACCCGCAGGCACACCCGACAGGTCCAACATATCCGCAGAGCCATCCGCCGACGCATTGTCCAGAACAATCAGTTCGAAATCCTGGAAGGTCTGACGGCCAAGAGAATTGACCGCCTCCTGAAGGAAGGCGCCACCATTGTAGTTGATGATGATAACAGAGATTTCGGGTGGATTCATGCGCGCTGCCTGTGGGAATCAACCGTTTGCGGCTGAGTGAATGGATTTCAGTGTAGAAAGAAGCGCTTCAGCCCCGGAAAGTGCCAGACAGCTCGGACCATCACACAGCGCTTTGTCCGGATCGGTATGGAATTCCAGAAAAACGCCGTCTGCGCCTGCGGCGATGGCTGACTTTGCGATGATCGCCACGCCGTCCCTCCGGCCGCCCGTGGAAGCGCCAGCGGTCCTCGGATCGGCGCCGGGCAGCTGCACGGCGTGGGTCGCATCGATCGTTACGGGACAGCCAAGCTTTTTCATCTCGGGAATGGCCAGCATGTCGACCACAAGATTGTTGTAGCCAAAGCTGACGCCGCGTTCGCACATGATTACGCCGGTTTCCGGTGCCACTTCGGCGATCTTCGTGAGGATATTCTTAGCGTCCCACGGCGCCATGAACTGCGCCTTCTTGGCCTGGATCAGGGCTTTTTCTCTCGCAGCGGCCCTGGCGGTGGCGATGACGAGGTCGGTCTGTCGAACCAGAAAGGCCGGCAGCTGGATAATGTCGGCAACGGCGGCAACCGGTTCGGCCTGGGCGGGTTCATGCAGATCTGTGACGACCGGCACCCCGAGCTTCGCCTTGACCGAGGAGAGGATTTTCAGGCCCGTTTCCAGACCCGGCCCTCTATAGGATGTGATAGAGGAGCGGTTGGCCTTGTCGAAACTGGCCTTGAACACGTAGGGCAGCCCAAGAGAGACGCAGATGCGCTTCAACTCAGTTCCGACTTCCAGTGCCAGTCCCTCATCTTCCAGAACGTTCAGTCCTGCCATCACGGCGAGCGGACCCTTTCCGCCAATGGTCCAGCCGGACGGCGTGTGAGTGAGTGCTGCCATGATATCGCTCCGGAATGCCCTAAGGGGGCTAGTTAGCGGAATTCATCGCGTCCGCGAACCAGTTTCCTCACCCCCGAAAACAAAGAAGCCGCCCTGTCGAAGGGCGGCTTCCGTGAGCCCCGTGGGGCCCGTCAGGTCGTGGCGTGTTTCAGCGCCTAACCTGCATCTCTAGGCGCGGGCTGGAGGCTGCTCCAGCCAGACACCGTAGGATGCAGACCCAACGGCCTCACCTGGTTTCTCACTCGACATTGGATCACCTCCTTTCAGGCGTGCGGCATGCACGTGCTTTTGCCCTGGACCATCCAGTGCAGGATCAAGCTAGGCATGAAATGCGCAAATGTGAAGTTAACATCGCCGTGAGGCGGGAAATTGCGGCGGGCTCGTCAGCGCGCGTCCATCGGACAATCCTGAATTTTACATATTATAGTACATTGTACAGACGGCAGATCTTCCTCGACTATCGGGTCAGTTCCAACTCATACACAGGAAGAAGAGCATGTTCCGTCAATCAAAACGCCAGGCAGCCTTCGGTGGTGCGCGCATAGACTTGCCTGACAATGGCGAGATCGCGCCGGATGCTGCCTCAGCCCTCTGTTCTGAATGGCTTGCCCGGCACTGCGAGCAGGAACAGCTGACGATGCGCTGCCAGGCTCTGGAAACGCATCTTTTTCGCGATCACAACTGGTGCGATCTGAGTGAGGCGCAACGGGCATCTCTGCCTGAGGCCGCTGAGTTTGACGCCATGAATGACCAGATTATAGCGCTTCACGATTTCAATCGCGAGCAACTCAAAGCGGTGACAGATCTGGCGGCAACAACCGGGCCCGGGCTGGTGAGCAAACTCTCCGTTGCCCTGGCGATCGTCCTCCCCGATGAAAACGAGGACGCTCATGCCCTTCTCCGGAGTATTCTGAAGGACCTTGAGGCTGCCGGGATTGAACCGGGCAGGGCGCGCGGCTGAGGCCGCGTCGCGGTTCCGTTCGGGCCCCCGGCCTTGCGCAGGCGGGTTGAGGGGAGGACCGGGATCTGAGGGCGGTGAGATCAGACAAAAAAAGCCGCCGCGTATGTATCGCGGCGGCTCTGAAGAAAGGCCTGGAGAGGGGTAGCCTTATTTCTTTGCGGCGGTGTTGCACTCAGCCAGTTCTTCGGCGGTCAGCTCTGTCGTGGCGTTGCGCAGGGCAGTGACCTGGCCGACTTCCTTGGCGATCTTTTTGCAAACGCGAACGGTCGGGTTCTTGCGCTTCAGGTCGCCGGTGCAGACGGTGCCGTCGCAGGACCAGACAACGCTTTCAGCGATGACGCGCTTTTCAGAGACAGGCTCTGCGGTTTCGAAGGTGTAGCTGGCGAAAGCAGGCAGGGCGAAGCCTGCGAGAGCCAGAGCGGCGATGGCGGAACGGAGCATGGGAGGCTGCCTTTGTTCGGGGTTGATGCTGCAATTTTTTTCGGTGAGGCTTTGTTGCCTTATTTTTAGGCTATCGAACGCTGAACATTTCGTCAAGTGTTCAGACCGCTGAATTCAAGATTTTGGAGAACTATTCGTTCCGTTTGCTGCGCCGCAGCACATTCTCCCTGCGTCATTGCCCCGGCGGCACAAATTGCCGATGCGGCAGGCAGGGTTAAGGTGATCGGGAACCGCCGCAGGAAACGAGGAAACCACCCATGGATTTCAACATCCCACAGGACATCGCCGACTATCTGGTCGTGCTCGATAAATTCATCGAAGACGAAATCAAGCCACTTCAGGCACAAGACGACAATGAGCGCTTCTTCGATCATCGCCGGGAATGGGCGCGGACTGACTTTGAAAATGAGGGCCTGCCTCGCCCGGAATGGGAAGCGCTGCTGCGCGAAGCCAAGAAGCGCGCCGACAAGGCGGGCCACCTTCGCTATGCTCTCCCCAAGGAATTTGGCGGCCAGGATGGCACCAATCTCGGCATGGCCATCATCCGCGAACATTTCGCCCGCCAGGGCCTTGGCCTGCACAACGACCTGCAGAATGAGCACTCGATCGTGGGTAACTTCCCGCAGATCCTGATGCTGCGCGACTTTGCGCGGCCAGATCAGAAACACCTCGCCACGGCGGCGCTGGAAGGCAAGTTCATCGCCTGCTTCGGCCTGACCGAGCCCCATCACGGCTCTGACGCGACGCATATGGAAACCCGCGCCGTGCGCCACAAGAAAGACGGCAAGGATGGCTGGCTGATCAATGGCGAGAAAATGTGGATCACCGGCATGCATGTGGCCACCCACATCATGCTGTTCTGCCGCACCAGCGGGAAAGATGGCGACGCGAAGGGCATCACCTGCCTGATCATCCCGGCGCGCGACCCTGGCGTGATCATTGAAGAGTATATGTGGACCTTCAACATGCCGACGGACCACCCGCGCCTCACCATCAAGGATGTGTGGGTGCCCGAAGACGCCGTGTTCGGCCCGCCCGAAGGCGGCCTGGCGCTCGCCCAGCATTTCGTTCACGAAAACCGTATCCGTCAGGCCGCTTCCTCCTGCGGCGCGGCGCTCTACTGCATCAATGAGAGCGTGAAGTATGCGCTCGAGCGCAAGCCCTTCGGCAAGCCGCTGGCCACCAACCAGGCCATCCAGTTCCCGCTGGTAGAGCTGGCGACACAGGCTGAAATGCTCCGCCTTCTGATCTTCAAGACCGCTTGGGAAATGGACCAGATGTCCAAGCCGGAAGTGGCGATCAAGCTCTCCGACAAGGTGTCGATGTGTAACTATTACGCCAACCGTCTTGTCTGCGAAGCAGCCGACCGGGCGATGCAGGTGCATGGCGGCATTGGCTATTCGCGCCACAAGCCTTTCGAGCACATATACCGTCACCACCGCCGTTACCGGATCACCGAAGGTTCCGAAGAGATCCAGATCCGCAAAGTGGCCGGCCACATGTTCGGCTTCATGGGCCCGAACAAGCACGGCCAGCCCAAAGGCGAAACCGACGCAAAGGGCAAGAGCACAGAGCCGACGGATTTTGCGGTTCGGTAGATCTGGAACTTCAAGCTCGATATGAAGAAAGCCGGGCTTTTCCAGCCCGGCTTTCTTTAAAGCCGCTCAAACGCCGCCGTGAAGTGGCGCATCATCGGGGGCTCTTTCACAATGCGCAGGCCTTTGAGCGTGTCCTTCGTCGCGGCAACGTCTTCAAGCACTTCCACTACATAGTCCGCATGGCTCTGCGTGTAGACGCGGCGGGGCATGGCGAGGCGCACGAGGTCCATGGCGCCGGGCGCTTCGGTACCATCGGGCTTGCGGCCGAACATGACGGTGCCGATCTCGCAGGCCCGGATGCCGCCGGTTTCATACATCGCGCAGGTCAGCGCCTGGCCAGGATACTCCAGCGGCGGAATATGCGGGAGGAAAGCGCGTGCGTCGATGAACACGGCGTGGCCGCCCGCTGGTTTCACGACCGGCACGCCCATCGCGTCCAGCCGTTCGGCGATGTAAGCGTTCGTCCGTACCCGGTAGCGCAGATAGTCCTCATCAATGATTTCCTTCAGGCCCTGGGCAATGGCGTCCAGATCGCGCCCCGCCAGGCCGCCATAAGTGGGGAAGCCTTCAGTCTGGATCAGCAGCGTGCGGGCGCGCTCGGCGAGCGCGTCATTGTTCAGCGCCAGCCAGCCGCCGATATTGGCGAAGGCGTCCTTCTTGGCGCTCATCGTCATGCCATCGGCCAGGGCAAACGTCTCGCGCACAATCTCCTTGATTGAGCGGTCCTTCTGACCCTCCTCGCGCAGCTTGATGAACCAGGCATTCTCGGCAAAGCGGCAGCCGTCAATATAGAACGCCTTGCCATGGGCTTTGGCGAGCCTGGCCGCGCCGCGGATGTTTTCGAGGCTGACAGGCTGCCCGCCCCCGGCATTGTTGGTGATGGTCATCATCACGGCCGGAATGCGGCCGCCCTCTTCGGTCAGCACACGCTCCAGCGCGGCGAGATCCATATTGCCCTTGAACGGATGGTCGAGCGAAGGCACGCGGCCCTCCGCAATCGGCAGGTCAAGCGCCTCTGCGCCCATCGCTTCGATATTCCCGCGCGTTGTATCGAAATGGGTATTGGAGGGGATGAGGTCGCCTGTTTTGGCGATCAGGCTAAAGAGCAGGTGTTCGGCCGCCCGGCCCTGGTGAGCGGGGATGATGTGGGTGAAATCCATCAGGTCTTTCACCGCCGCCTCGAAGCGGTAGAAGCTGGGCGCCCCGGCATAGCTTTCGTCTCCCGTCATCACAGCGCCCCACTGGGCCGCGCTCATGGCCGAGGTGCCACTGTCCGTCAGCAAATCGATGATCACATCATCCGAATGCAGCTTGAACAGGTTAAAGCCCGCCGCCTCCAACAGGCGCGCGCGTTCCTCTCGGGTTGTCATGCGGATCGGCTCAACCGATTTGATGCGGAAAGGTTCGATAATGGTCTTCATAGGGCTCACTCCCGGCTGAAACGGTCCTGGGAGTGGGGCCTTGATGGCATGCCCCGCGCACAGGAACCTCTGCGCTGCGGTTGCCCCTCCGGAATCCTCGCTGGAAATCCGGAAGACGGCCGCGCTCAGCGCCTGTTGCGATGGGCGGCATTTATCATGGGCCAGGGCGGCCTGCAAAGTGCCAAAGGTGAAATAAGGTTAACAGCACGTTCACCATTTCGGGGCACGACTATCGGTCTGATTTGCTCTCAGGATGAGACCATGACCCTGCTTGAACGCGTTATCCGCGCGCATCGCTGCCGCTCCACCCATCATTTCATTGCATTTGATGCGCTCTCCCTGCTTGAGGGAGACGAGGCCGAGGGCTGGAAATCGCTGATGCTGGTGCATCATGAGCATCTCCTGAAAGGTGCCAAGGCGCCAGACGACACCTTCAAGGACTTCAAGAACCATGTCCTCCATGTGGGCGAGGGCGAATGGGGCGGCGCGCGCGCGAAAGCGGCCGAATGGTATGCCATCGCGGTCGACCTCCTCCGCCGCAAGCGCTGGAGCGATGCGGCCTGGGCGCTCGGCGTTCTCAGCCATTACTATGCAGACCCGATCCAGCCCTTCCACACTGGCCAGACGGAAGCCGAAGGCGTCATCCACCGCGCGGTGGAGTGGAGCATCGCCAGGTCCCGCCCGGAGATCGACGCCCGCATTGCCGAGCAGGGCTATCCGGACGTTGAAATTCCCGAAGGGATGGGCTTTGTCTCCGACATGGTGCGCGAGGGCGCGCTGCGGTCCCATGCCTATTATGATGTGTTCATCGGCCATTATGACCTGGAGGCTGGCGTTGCCGACCCGCCGTCCGGCCTTGATGAAACCATGCGCACGGCCATTGTCGAACTGGTCTCTTACGCCACCGCCGGTTTTGCCGCGATCATGATGCGGGCCATTGAGGAGGCGGCTGTCTCTCCGCCCAAGGTGAACCTGACGCTGCAGGGCTATATCGAAACACTGGACATCCCCCTGCGCTGGATCACGGCAAAACTCGAAGACATGGGCGACCGTCGCCAGGTCGAGAAGATGTACAAGGAATATCAAAAGACCGGAAAGGTCATCCGTACCCTGCCGGAAGATGACAAGCTGATCCGTGAAATGCACGCGAAAGAAGTGCGCCGGATTTCCCTGAAAGAGCTGAATGCCGAGCCCGCCGGTCCGATCGGAACATTGCGGGATTCCTGGCCGGGCATCCCTGAAGAAACTCTCGAGCTTTCCGAAGACGATCTGATCGAAGAAGAAGACGGTCTCGAAGAAGAAGTCGAAGCAGTTGAGGCCGAAGAATCCGAAGCCATCGAAGCAGACGCGGAGGAGGCTTACGAGGACGAGGAAGACGAATACGCCGCAGAAGACGATGACGCCGAAGACGAGGAAGATGACGCGTACCTCGACGAAGCCGAAGATGTGATCCAAGCGGAAGACGCGTTTGAGGAAGAGGACGAAACGGAAGAGGAATATGAGGGAGCAGCTGATGAGGACGACGAGTCCGATGATGAAGACGATGCGCCTCCCGCCATTGTCGCGCCCGCAACGCCCCCTCGCCGGAGCGCGGGCCTGACCTTTGAATCCCCCGTCGTCGATGCCCCGTCCATCGGCCCGAAAACAGCGGCCCATCTTGCCAGGGCCGGTATCGAAACAGTCGGCGATCTGATCATATGCGATCCCGATGAAACCGCTGAGCTTCTCGGTGTACGCCACATTACGGTAGACGCTGTCGAAACCTGGCAGATGCAGGCAACCCTGATGATCGAAGTGCCTGGCCTTCGGGTCCATGATGCCCAGCTGCTGGTGGGCGCGGGCATTTCCTCGCGCGAGGATCTGGCCAGCGCTTCGGCCGCGACCGTGTTCGAACTCGCCATGGAATTCCTGCAGACATCGGCGGGTTCCCGCGTCCTGCGGCCCGGCGAGACGCTGGAGGAAGATGAAGTGGAAGAGTGGATCGAACTGGCGCAGGAAACCGCCTGATCAAGATTACGTTCCGCGAGGTTTCAGGCCGCCCGCCTCATAGATCGCATCAATCATCGTCATATTGGCCACAGCATCCGTGCCGCCTGTGAGGGGCGCGGCGCGTCCGGTGATCACATCGATCACATGCGCCAGCTGGTAATCATAGGTCGTCTCTCCGTCCACGGTATAACGAGTGACCTTCCTGCCACGCTGGAAGGAGATCGAATTGCCGAAAGTCGGATGGATCGGGTTCACCGCGCGCAGTATGGCGTCGCTGCCTTTCAGGGCGATCAGCGCCTTGTATGGCTGGCCCGGCTTCATGCTGGTGCGCAGGCGTGCTGGAATGCCGCCTGGAAATTCCAGCACCGCCTCCGTCACAAGGTCCACGCCCGGCGTGCCTTCTTCCATGCGAGCTGAGACAAGGCGTGGCTCACTGCCGGCAATCGTGCGCAGCCAGTGGAGGGGATAGCAGCCGAGATCCATCAGCGCGCCCCCGCCCAGGTCCGGCCGGTGGCGCAGCTCCTCGGGCGAATAGGGAATCCGCACCGAAAACTCCGCCTTCATCGCACACAGCTTGCCAATGGCCCCGCTGCGCACCTTCTCCAGAATGTCCTCGAACATCGGATGAAACCGATAGTGAAATGCCTCGATCAGATGCCTGCCACTGCGCTGGGCCGCGTCCGCCATGGCGCGCGCTTCCCCGGCATTCATCGCAAACGGCTTTTCACACAGCACGTGTTTGCCCGCTTTCAGCGCCGCGATGGAAAGGTCTGCGTGCCGGTTCGGGGGCAGGGCGTTGTAGATGAGGTCAATATCTGGCCGCGCGATCAACGCTTCATAGCTTTCCACAACTTCCGGAATGCCGTGGGCATCGGCATAGGCGCGGGCCTTGATGGCATCGCGCGCCGCCACCGCCAGAATGGTGCAATCCGCCCGGCGTTTCACCTGTGGGATCAAGGCCTTGGGCGCGATTTTCGCTGCCCCCAGAATGCCAATCCTGATCATGCCAGAGCCCTCCATGTCGGGTAACAGGTAAACAAACCGACGCGCTTTGTTTACCCCGGCCTAACGCCGCTTAACGTCTTTCTTGAGGAGTGACCCAAAAAGATTCACCTGATTCAGAAATCAGAAACCACACCTGCGCTTAGTGGGGCTTCCACGAGGCCGTTGGACCCTAGGAGTGCCTTTGCCCATGATGAATGATCTGATAGCGCACATCGCTAAAGCCAACGGCCTCGCGGAACCCCTCGCCAGACAGGCGCTGGGCATTCTCCTGAATGGCGCAGACCGGCAGGGCGCCCCGCTCGCTGCGGCTGTGTTCCGTACCCTTCCTGGCACGCGCGCGCTCGCTGCGCGGTCTGGTTCCGAAACGGGCGCTCCGACGGGCGAAATCGCCCGCCTTATCGAGCTCACGCCCGGCGGCCGCCGCCGTGTGGTCGAGCATATGTTCGCATCCCTGCGCAATGCCGGCCTTGATCACGCGGCTGCCAGCCGCCTTCTGCCAACCATCGGCAGCTGGATGCAGGACATGTACGGGATCGAAGGGCTTGGCCAGCTTGGCGCGCTGATTGCCCATGATGCCGAGACCAGCGCCGCTGCCGCAGCCCGCGCAGCCTGACGTAAGGCCAGCCTTTTCATTTCCGGCGCAGCCCGCTAAAGCCCCGTCAGGACTGACAAGGGCAATCGATCATGACTACTGAGACCCTTCGCGCGGATGAAGCCATCGCTGTCCGCCTGATGCAGGCGATCCGGGCCGATGCCGAGATCCAATGTGCGCCAGACGCGCTCGATCTCGTATCGGTAACACTCGACCTTTCGGCGACGGCGGACACGCCAGAGGCGCTGGTCTACAAGCCTCGCATTGACCGCAAGACCCGTACAATCCTGTTCACCAGCGGCTCGGCAGACGGCTCAAAGGGCGCCGTCATGACCGCAACCGTCGTCTATCGTATCCGCCCGGCAGACTGAACGGATTACTCTGCGGCGGGAAGGACTTCGCTGGGTGACTTGCGGTCTTCATTTGCGGCCAGTCCGCTTGGCGGCGGTGTGCGCGAGCCCCCGTCCCGGCGCGAACGCAACCAGGCCAGCAGCTTTTTGGCGCGGCGTTTCATGCGGTAAGGCACCAGCAGCCAGGTCGGGGTGACGAGCAGGATCATGATGGTCGAGAAGCCAAGACCGAAGACAACTGCGGTGGCGAGCTGAACCCACCATTCGGCCGTTGCCCCGCCAAAATTGATCGCCCCGTCCGAGAACACCACCGTCATCTGAAGCACCATCGGAAGCAGACCGCAGACGGTCGTTCCCGTGGTCAGCAGAATAGGCCGGATACGCTGAGCGGCTGTTGCCAGCGCGGCCTCTTCGGGCGCGCGGCCATCCGAAAGAAGACGGTTATAAGTGTCGATCAGCACGATATTGTTGTTCACGACAATACCCGCGAGCGCCACGATTCCCGTTCCGATCATCAGGATACTGACATAGGGGAGGACAAGATTGATACCGACCAGAACGCCGGCGGTCGAAATAATGACTGCGGTCAGAGTCAGGATCACCTGCCAGAAATTATTGTACTGCCAGAGCAGGATCACGGCCATCATGAAGAGTGCCGCAGCCGCCGCGCCGCCAAAGAAGGCGGCTGCATCGGCGGTGTCTTCATCGGCGCCTTCAAAGCGCACTTCCACACCCGCAGGCATGTCCTGAGCGTCAATCCACTCTTTCAGTTCTGCAACGATTGCCGCGCCTGCGCCCTGTTCCTGAGCATTGGCGCGTACCGCGATCACCCGCTTGCCATCCCGGCGTTCGATCGTGCTGACGCGCGGCGCCGCTTCCCGGTCGACAAACAAGGACAGCGGAACATTGCCTTGAGGCGTCGTGATCCGCAGGCTGTCCAGAGCTGACGCTGACCGGTCATCCTCCGGAAAGCGTACCCGGATGTCGAGTTCGTCATTGGAATCATCCGGACGGTAGCGGCCCACCAGAATACCGTTGGTCACCAGCTGCACCGCTGCGCCAACCTGCGCAACATCCACCCCGAACTTGCCGGCTTCCGCGCGGTCGACCGTCAATTGATATTCCACGCCGGGCAATGGACGGGAATCGTCGATCTCCCGCACATCATCGCGCGCTTCCAGCCATCCGCGGATCATGTCCGCCGACTGATAAAGCTCATCATTGCCAAGTCCCAGAAGCGCAACCTGAATATCCTTGCCGCCGGGCGGGCCCTGTTCCCGTGCACTGATCTGGAAGCGCAGCGCGGGCACGTTCGACAGACGCTCACGCACGACCTCAAGCGTTTCGCGGCCATTGTAGGGGCCGTCCGCAGTTGTTTTCAGGTCCATGAGGATCTGGCCGATCGTGTCGGCGGGCATGCCGCCCGAGGCATCCATCATCCCGCCATTGCCGGACACTCCGGAACGCGTCGACAGGGCCGTGATGCCATCAAGGTCGGCGATCGCGGCTTCAGCGCGCTTGACCAGGTCTGCCTGTTCACTGGCAGACAGCGCCCCTTGGGCCTGCACGAAAACATAAGCCTGTTCCGGCTCGATATCGAGGAAGAGTTCGGATTTGTGCTGCTCGGATCCAAACCACATGAAAATCAGCACAACACTGCCAAATGCGACCGCCGTCGTGATCAACGGGCGGCGAATGGTTGCGCCAACGATGCCGACATAAGCGCCCAGCCAGCCTTTTGCCTTGCGGGGGTCGGCGTCTGCGGCAAGCGCGGCGAGATCCTCATCTGTGCCGCCGGGACGCGCGCCAAAAGTAGCGCCCATAACGGGCAGAAAAATCAGTGCAGAGATCAGGGATGCGGTCAGAACAAAGATCAGCGTGATCGGCAGATACGCCATGAACTTGCCGGGCATGGAGTTCCAGAAAAGAAACGGAACGAATGCGGCCAGTGTGGTCAGTGCCGAACTGACAACCGGCCAGAACATGCGCTTTCCCGCCATGGCATAGGCCTGGCGCCGGTCCAGCCCTTCAGCCATCTTGCGGTCAGCATATTCGGTAACAATGATGCCGCCATCGACCAGCATGCCGACCGCGATCACCAGGCCGAACATCACCATCATGTTGATGGTGAAACCAAACGCGCCGAGCAGAAGGAACGCCATCAGGAAGGTTGCCGGTATGGAAATCCCGACCAGCGCCGCAGACCGGACCCCGAGCGCGGCGACAACAATGATCATCACGAGCAGCACGGCGGTCATGATCGAGCTTTGCAGCTGTCCCAGCTGCGTGCCGATCATTTCCGAAGTATCGGACGTAACAACTGCTTCAACGGTTGGCGGCCAGCTTTCCTGTTCAATGGCGATGGCCTCCCGAACATTGTTCGCTGTATCGAGAATATTCGCGCCGCTGCGTTTGACGACTTCGATCAGAAGCGAGCGCTCCCCATTGAAGGTCGCATAGCCCGTTGGGTCTTTGAAGGTGCGGCGCACGTCTGCCACGTCGCCCAGCGTGATAACGGCGTTGTCTGTCTGCTTCACCGGAAGCGCCAGCGCGTCCCCGGCCGTGCGGATAATGCCCGGAACCTTGACAGCAAAGCTGCCCTGGCCCGTCTCGATGGAGCCCGCCGCGACCAGCCGGTTGTTGGCCGAGACGACCGACATGATCTCCTGATAGGAGATATTGTAAGTCTCCAGCTTTACCGGATCGACGACGATTTCCAGCAGCTCTTCGCGCTTGCCCAGCACGCGGACTTCCAGAACATTGCCATCGCTTTCCAGCCGGTCTTTCAGATCTTCGGCAATTCGCGCCATGCCGCGTTCGGGCGCTTCGCCATAGAGGTTGACGACCAGCACGGGAAACTGGGAAGCGTTGAATTCGGTAACAATCGGTTCGCGCGCGTCCTCGGGGAAATAGCGCTTGGCCATATCCACCTTGTCTTTGACGTCCAGAACGGCCTGATCAATGTCGGCATCGATCTCGAATTCGAGAACCAGTTGGGCCGCGCCCTCGGTGCCATAGGAATTGAAGGTTTTCAGCCCTTCAAGGGACTGGATTTCCTGCTCGATCGGGCGGACCAGAAGGCGTTCGGAATCTTCCGGTGTCACGCCAGCCAGAGGAACGGTGATGGCCACGAAGGGGATCGGAATATCCGGGTCCGCTTCCTTGGGCATGTTGATATAGGTGATCGTGCCTGCAAACAGCACACAAACCAGGATGGTCAGGATCATCCGGGTCCGGCCGATTGCCCAATCGACGACGCCTGTCATGGACGGGCTCCCTCGGCCGGAACCGGTTTGATGGTCACGCCGTCATTGAGATAATCCTGGCCCATTGAAATGAGGAGGACGCGCTCGGGCAGGCCGGTTACCCAGGCGCCTTGCGGTGTTTCGTCAATCACCTGAACCGGCGCGAACGCGACGACATTGTCATCCACGACATGGCGCACGCCAAGCTGGCCGCCATCGGACAGTGTCAGGAGCGACGGCTTGATCAGGGTGGCCTGCACATCGCCGGCAGGAAGGGTCATCGAGGCGGTGATGCCGGCGGCCACGATGGCGTCACCGGTTTCAAGTTCCGCTTCAATCAGGAAAGTACGCGTCTGTTCGTTTGCCGTGCGCGCCACGAACCGCAGTTTTGCCGGAAACGTCCGCCCGTCAGCCAGCAGCACGTCAGCGGCCATGTCCTTCTGGAGAAGGCCCGCCTGCGCTTCGGTCACTTCAGCGGCCACGATCACGGGATCAAGATCCACCAGCAAGCCACAGGCGCCGCCTGGCGAAAGGTAATCGCCTGCCTCGGCCATCCGGCGCTCAAACACGCCGGCGAACGGCGCGCGGATTTGTGTGCGGCCCAGTTCCACCTTTGCGGCGTTCACGGCCGCTTCAGCCGCGTCCAGCGTGGCCTTGGCCGATGCTTCCCGGTTGGCCGGTGTCAGCCCCTTTTCCGCGAGTTTGACCGCAGCTTCATAATCCACCCTTGCCGAGTCGCGGCCAGCTTCGGCTTCCTGAACGCGCGCGCTGCGCGCTTCGACATCAAGGCCGCAAAGCAGGGTTCCGGCTTTCACGAATGTTCCTTCACGGACCGGTGTGGAGACAACGGTGCCGGACGTACCAGATTTCAGTGTCACGGATTTGTCAGGCGCGGTACGTCCTTTGGCGGCGACACGGATGGTATGAAGCTGGCTTTGCGCCTCAACAACCAGCGCCTGCGGCGTTTCCGACCTGGTAGACGCTTCAGCGACGGACTGTTCCGTGCTGATACTTCCGCGCATCACGCTGCGGACTCCGAAGTAGGCGAGAATAACCGCCAGAATAATGGCTGCGATCAGGACGGAACGGTTCACGGGAGAGATCTTTCCTGGGAGGACGGTCGTAAAATAGGGCATCCTGACGCAAGAGTCAGGGTTCGTGCTAAAAGATTTCTAGCACACGAGGCGTTTCCAGCCTGCAAAGGACGGGAACACTTTGGTTAATTGCTTGATCTGACTGATTAATTCTTGCGAATATTACAGGGCAGACAGCGGAGGCTTTCGATCCGCCCAGGGGCGGGCGGCTTCCAGTTCGAGTGCCAGCTCGAACATTAGGGCGTCATCTCCCCGACGGCCGGAGAACATCGCCCCGATCGGCAGGCCCGCAGGTGACCAGGCCAGAGGCACGCTCATGGACGCGGCGCCCGCCACGTTCATCGGCGAGGTGTAGGCAACAAACTTCAGCACGCTGTCCATTACCGCGTCGAAATCGCCGTCCGGGGCCTGTTCGCCAACCGGAACCGCCGGACTGCCCGTTACGGGCGTCAGCAGGATGTCCAGATCGTTGAAGAAGCTGTGATACTCTTCCTCGAAGCCAAGCAGGTATCCCACGATGCCGGGCAGGTCGGTCAGGCGCGAGGCCGCCAGGTTTGCCAGTCCCAGCGTCCAGGGCTCCACGATGTCGGGACCAATCGGCTTGCCCGACGCTTCACTCACCTGACGCGCGAAATCCGCTGCGCCCGCAGCCCAATAGGTAATGAAGGCATCCGTGAACTTCGGCCCGTCCATCGGAATGGTGTAATCGATCACCGTATGGCCAAGGTCACGGCAGAGCTGCGCCACGTCTTCAAGCGCGGCGCGCGTATCGGGATGAAGCTCCGTCCCGCCAATCGGTTCGGGCGCAAAGCCGATCCGCAACCGCCGTGTCAGGGGCTGAATTTCCCCCAGCGCCGGATAGGTGCCATCGAGCGCTTCTGCCGCGCGAAACAGCGCAATGGAATCGCGCACACTGAGGGTCACGGCATGGTTCACCGAGATTTGCAATGGCGGGGGTATTGCGCCCGGTTCGCTGTAAGGCAGCCGGTCGCGAGACGGCTTCATGCCAAACACCCCGCAGGTCGATGCCGGTATACGGATTGATCCGCCCCCGTCGCTGGCATGCGCAAACGCCACCACGCGGGCCGCCACCAATGCCGCCGCGCCGCCCGAAGAACCGCCAGGTATGCGGCTCAGATCCCAGGGGTTGCGGGTTGGTCCATTGGAGAGAGGTTCGGTAGAAGAGATGAGCCCGGCTTCCGGCGTGGCCGATTTTCCGAGCGACACAATGCCGGCACCCCGCCATTTGGCGGCAAAGGGATTGTCCGCAGTGGCCAGTTGTTTCGGCAGCCCGCGGCTGCCCTTGAGTGTCGGCGCGCCGCGCCAGTCGATCAGATCCTTGATGAAGCTCGGCACGCCGGCAAACGGGCCGGAGAGCACACCGCTCGCATCCGACCGTGCCAGCTCGAAGGTCTCGGTGACAATACCGTTGATCGCCTCTTCTACGGCTCTGGCGCGCGCGATGGCTGCCTCCACTTCGGCCAGCGCCGTGGTTTCCCCCGCTTCAATTGCTGCCGCTATGGCAACCCCGTCCCGGAATCCTGCGGGCGCAACCGCGCTGTCTGCCGCCGGTTCAGTGTCCGAAGCCCTGGGGTTGCAGGCGGCGAGGGCAACGGTGGCGGCGCCCCCGGCAAGGGCGGCACGGCGTGTCAGTCTGGTCATCAACGAAGCTCTCCGAACTCAGGCCTTTCAAGGCCGATGAAGTACGTATCGTGGCGGGCAAGGGGCTCGCGCGCAAGTCTCGGGTGAAACCGGTGCTGGCACAGACAGGGCGCCTCGGTCTAAACGACAGAAAGCCCCGCCCTTTCCGCAGGACCCGAAGCGATGACCGAGTTTGAACCACCCGAGCGGGACCGCGCCGACAAGGTACTGTTGGCGCTCGGTCATTTCGAGAGCCGCGCAGGCGCGCAGGCCGCCATCGCCGCCGGACGGGTCAAGGCGGATGGGCAGGTGATCCGCAAACCCTCGGAGATGATTTCCCGCAGCGCCGCCATCGAGGCCGAAGCGGCGCACCCCTACGTCTCGCGCGGCGGGCTGAAACTCGTCCATGCCCTGGATGTCTTCAGCATCGATGTCGCGGGAAAGGTCTGTCTTGATCTTGGCGCGTCAACCGGCGGCTTCACGGATGTTCTGCTGCAAAAGGGCGCGGCGCATGTCACGGCCATCGATGTTGGCCACGGCCAGCTGCATCCAAAGATCGCCGCTGATCCGCGCGTGACGGCTCATGAGGGGCTGAATGCCCGCGACCTGTCACCGAACCATATGAAGTCGGCGCCTGAGATCATCGTCTGTGATCTGAGCTTTGTATCCCTGCACAAGGTGCTTCCTGTGCCGCTTTCGCTGGCAACGCCGGACGCCGCGCTGATTGCCCTCTTCAAACCCCAGTTTGAAGTCGGGCCGGAGAATGTCGGCAAGGGTGGCATTGTCACCGATCAGACCGCCGTAGAGCAGGCGCTTGGCGCCTTTCCTGCATTCCTGTCCGGCTGCGGCTGGCTTGCGCAGGCCCCCATCCCCAGCCCGATAGAGGGCGGGGACGGAAACCGCGAATACCTGTTTCTGGCAAGGCGGCGCTGACTATTCCTGCGCTGCAACCGTAAACGGCACTTCGATCTCTTCGGTCGTTCCATCTTCAAATTGTGCGCGGACCAAAACCGTAACCGCTGCGCCAGGCGTCAGGGCGTCGGGCTGAACCCCGAAAAACATCATGTGATCGCCGCCGCGTTTGAGCGCGCGGTCTCCATTGGCGGGCACCGGAAACGCGTCCACCTTGCGCATCGCCATCTTGCCGTCATCGCTCATTTCGTGCGTGTGCAGCTCAACCGCCTGGGCAAACGAGGCTTCGGCGCCGACAATCGTGACGGCGCGCGCGCCCGCAGCGAATGTACCAAAGCCGGCCGTGACATCCCGTCCTGCGGGCGGCACGAGAATGCTCCCCTCCAGCAGCGCCAGTGAGCCTGCGATGACACCGCGATCTACCGGCGCATCAGCTTCGGCGCCTGCATCATCGCCGTGCATGCCGGCGTGATCATCTTGGATGGCTTCGGCGGCAGGCGCTGCGATCGCGTCAGGTGCCGGCGCTTCCGCTGCCGGGGCGCAAGCCGCCAGGATCAGCGCGGCAACACCGGCGGCAGAGATAAGGGACACGCGCATGGGACAGCTCCGTTCAAATCTTAAATTTGACCGGAGTGAACTCTACCTCGCCGCCGCGGGCAACTCAGATTGTTGCCGCGCGTCAGCCTGCCTCAGTAGCCGTAAAGTTCTTCTTCCTGCTGCCAGCCGTCCTGAACCTGCCACTCGCGAGACCGCTCATTCCAGCAGGCCGTGACCGGGTCACGCATCACCTGGCCGTCCGGCATCCGCGTTTCGCGGTGAATGACGCGGCAATCTCCACCGCTCGCGCCCTGGCCGCCGCCATACTCATATCCACCTGATGGGGGATATGCGGGGGCGGGCGCTTGCGCCGGATAGGCCGGATAGCTTGAGGCCGGATATTGCTGAGGCGCAGGATACTGCTGCGGCGCCGGCTGGGGATAGGAGTTGGGCGCCCCGCGCATCACTTCGGCGCCGCCATAAAGCCCCTGCGTCGTCTGCGGGATCGAGCCGTAAGGGACCGATGAGTAACCGCTGACCGGCGCATAGGCGACCTGACAGTCCCCGCTGGATTTCTTGCCAATGTCGCTGCCCGCCAGGCCACCAACCAGCGCGCCGAGCGTTGCGCCAACCGCCACCTGACCGGAATTCGACCGGCTTTCCTTATAGGTGCGCGGTGGGCCATGGCGGCGATACTTGGTGTAATAGCGGTCGTTATCGATGTTGTTGCCGATGGCGCCTCCCAGTAGGCCGCCAACCACTGCGCCCATCACGGCGCCGGCCGTGCCATCAGACGATTTCTGCCGTTCGCACTGCACATTGCGGGCAGGCGCCGGATAGGGGTCATACCCATATCCATATTGCGCATGGGCCTCGCCGGGCAGAGATACCGCCAGGAGGCTCACGCCGCAGGCGAGAATGGCCATCTTCATCATCACCACATTCCTTGTCGCTGGGCCGAGGGCCGCCACTGTCCAGCACACTTTGGCGCGGCCAAGCTGAACGGAAGCTGAAGCGCGCGATGGCTGGACGCGTGGCCGTGTCAGGCACATATTCTCCCTATGGGATGGCGCAGAACAGCCTCGAAAACCGCCGCGCGCGCCGGCTATGCCGCCGGGCAAGGGCTGCGCTCTGCCTGGTATACGGCCCAGATGCAGGCCGCCCGCGCCCGCGCCGAAGGGTTCAACCGCCCCGGCGAACCTGCGTTTCAGCCAAGCCGCGGCAAGCCCGACATGGCCGAACTGCGCCGGGCCTTCTTCGAGCTGTTCATCCAGGACCGGGCCAATATCGAGGCCGGCCTTTACCCCGCGCCGCGGGAGCTGGGCCTTGCCCGCTTGCCCGGCGCCCTGAAGTCGGCCCGCGCCTTTCAGCAGGATGTCAAAGCCGTCGACCAGAGGCGTCTTTCCAGAGACGGCAGCGAACTTGCGCGCACGCTGCAGGAAGAAAGCGACTTTCTCCACAGGAATGCCAATCGCTATCCCGAATATTATCTTCAGAACTTTCATTATCAGACCGGCGGCTGGTTTACCGATGAAAGCGCCCGGCTTTACGACACACAGGTGGAAGCCCTCTTCTCAGGCACGGCGGACGCCATGCGCCGCGCCGCCCTCGCGCAGATTGCCATAGAGCTCAAAGGGCGCGACCAGAGACAGGTAAGCCTGATGGATGTCGCCTGCGGCAACGGCCGCTTCCTTGAAACGGTGCTGGGCGTCTGGCCCCGCCTGAATGTCACGGGGCTTGATCTTTCGCCCTCCTACACAGAGGCCGCCCGCGCGCGCCTCGCGCCCTGGCGGCAGGCGGATATTATTCAGGACATGGCCGAGGCCATGCCTGTGGAAAACGCCAGCTTCGACATCGCCGTCTCCATCTTCCTGTTTCACGAGCTTCCCCCGCGCGTGCGCCCGCTTGTAGTCGCCGAGGTGTTCCGTGCACTGAAGCCTGGTGGCCTGTTCATCCTCGCAGACAGTTTGCAGTTTTCAGATCGCCCCGCGCTGGATGGCCTGCTCGAATATTTTCCGCACGGGTTTCATGAGCCCTACTATAAAGACTATCTCGGATGGGCGCTGGACGAGACGCTGACAGAGGCAGGTTTTGTTAAGGAGTGTGGCAATCTTGCCTTCCTTACGAAGGTTACTGCCTGGCGCAAACCGCTGCGCTGACAGCAACATTAAGCGTATGTAATTAATCGTGTTTTTTCAGACACAGTGTCATGGATTTCCTGTCACATAACTGTATGGAAAGGTGGCATACGGATTTTTCATTGCTATCTCGCCGATGCGCTCAGCGCAGTTACTTGGAGATAGCGTATAATGAAAATCGCACTTGCTTCCCTCGCCATTGCCCTCACGGCCGCACCTGCGGCTTTTACTCAGGGTGATGCCGAATTGAGTGGCGCCTACTCGAATGTTGATGTCGGCTCTGCTGATGTCGGCGCACTTACCGGGCGCGGCTCTTACTTCTTCACTCGCAACCTGGGTGTTGAAGGCGAGGCGTCCATTGGTGTTAAAGACGATGATATTGGTGCGGGTACGGTCGAACTCGATCACTCCCTCGGCGCGTTTGGCGTCGTGCGGGCTCCGGTTTCCGATAAATTCCACATGTTCGGCCGGGCAGGCTATGCCACATCCGAACTGAGCGCCAGCGTTCCGGGTCTCGGCTCGGCTTCGGGTGATTTCGACGGCCTCGCCTATGGCGTCGGCGCGAAGTACTTTATCACCGAACGTTTTGGCCTCCGCGGCGACTTCACGAAATATGATGGCGACGATTCTGAGGCTGACGTGATCTCGGTCGGCGCAGTGGTTCGCTTCTAAGCTTTCCCTGCTTACCTCAACTCGAAAACCCCGGCGCAGAACGCGCTGGGGTTTTTTTGTTCATCAGGCAGAAGAGTTAGTGTTCAGTGGCCCGTCTGCCCCCGGTGGCGCAGCTTCGCATCTGCCAGCACACAGGCCAGCATCGCCTCGGCCACCGGCACCGCGCGGATGCCGACGCAGGGGTCGTGGCGGCCAATGGTGCGCACGTCCACTTCCTCGCCATCCCGCGTGATCGATTTGACTTCGTTCAGGATGGAGGAGGTCGGTTTGATCGCGATACGGACGACTATGTCCTGCCCTGTGGAAATGCCGCCCGCGACGCCGCCATTGTTGTTGGCCAGGAAACGCGGCGCATCATTGCCCGCCCGCATCTCGTCGGCATTTTCTTCGCCGCTCATGGAGGCGGCCGCAAAGCCAGCGCCGATTTCGACGCCCTTGGCGGCGTTGATGCTCATCATTGCCCCGGCCAGCTCCGCGTCGAGCTTGCCATAGACCGGCGCGCCCCAGCCGGCGGGAACACCAGAGGCGTGAACTTCGACAATCGCGCCTGTTGAGCTGCCGGATTTACGGACGCTGTCCAGATAGGTTTCCCATTGCGCGGCCATCTTCGCGTCCGGGCACCAGAAGGGGTTGTTCTGCGTTTCCGCCCAGTCCCAGTTTTTCGGGTCGATCATGTGTGGCCCGATCTGCACGACGGCGCCGCGCAGAAGAATGTCCTCGCCGAGCACCCGCCGGGCAACGGCGCCAGCGGCCACCCGCGCGGCGGTTTCGCGCGCCGAGGAGCGCCCCCCGCCGCGATAGTCGCGCACGCCGTATTTCTGGTCATAGGCATAATCGGCATGGCCGGGGCGGTAGCGGTCGCGGATTTCGCGGTAATCTTTGGAGCGCTGGTCGGTGTTTTCGATCATCAGCGAGATCGGCGTGCCGGTGGTGACCGGGCCATCTGTGCGGTCGTCCTCGAACACGCCGGAGAGGATCTTCACCTCATCGGCTTCCTGGCGCTGGGTCACGAAACGGGAAGTTCCCGGCCGCCGCTTGTCCAGGAACTGCTGGATGAACGGAGCGTCCAGCGAAAGTCCTGGCGGGCAGCCGTCAATGACGCAGCCAAGGGCCGGCCCATGGCTTTCGCCCCAGGTCGTGACGCGGAAAAGGTGGCCAAATGTGTTATGCGACATGTGACAGGCTATCCTCTCGCGGCTGCGGGCCTCGTCCTATATGAAAAACGAAGCCTTACAAACCGCGAAAAGGTGGGCCGTCCCATGACGTCTTCTGTAATTCCGCCCAGCCCGAGCGCGGCTGACTATGCCGCCGAGGGCGACCGCCCGCTGGTGCCGGAGACCGATAACCCGATCGGCCTGTTCCAGGACTGGATGGCGCAGGCGCGCGCGAGCGAGCCCAATGATTCCAACGCCATGTCGCTGGCAACGGTCGATGCCGACGGGCGCCCGGATGTACGGATCGTTCTGCTCAAGGGCGTCGATTCGGAAGGGTTTACCTTCTTCACCAATCTGGAGAGCGTGAAGGGCGTGCAGCTTGCCGCAAATCCCGTCGCAGCGCTTTGTTTTCACTGGAAAAGCCAGCGCCGGCAGGTGCGGGTTCGTGGCGGGGTGGCGCCGGTAAGCGCGGCCGAGGCCGACGCGTATTTTGCCAGCCGCGCGGCCCAGAGCCGGATCAGCGCGATTGCGTCGGACCAGTCCCGCCCGCTGGCCGACCGGGCGATCTTCGAGCAGCGGGTGGCCGAGATTTCGTCGGTCTATGGCGACGATAACGACATTCCGCGCCCGCCGCACTGGGGCGGGTTTCGCCTTGTGCCCACCGAGATCGAGTTCTGGCAGGACCAGGCCTTCCGGATGCACGACCGGCTGCGCTTCTACCGCAAGGCCGATGGCGGCTGGGCGACGGTCCGGCTTTACCCGTAACCGCCGCCCTTGGCCTTCAGATGATCTCAGCCCCGGTGCGCTCCAGGATCATGTGGGGGGCCCCGTCGCTGGTGCGGGCCTGCGAAATGCCGGACGCGGAGACCGTGATGGTCACCCGGGTGCGCAGGTTTGAGAAGCTCTCGAACTCGACCACATCGACGGGCGCGTCGAACTGGATCGTCACTTCGAACGCGGCCCCGCCAAAGAGCTCCTTCACCGCCAGAACCCGGCCGGTGAAAGGCTGTTTGAGGTAGCGCCCGGCCACAAGATCGCCGACCTGAAGCGGAATTTCCGGCGCGTTCGACAGGCGCGCCGAAGCGGTATTCCAGTCCCGGTAGCCGAGTTCACGAGCGACCCGTTCGAGCGATTCAGAATGGGAAATGGGCGTGCCGGCGGCCGAAAGCCCGGCGCGTAGCTCGCGGGCACGGGCTTTGGCCTGCGCGCGATTGGTAATCTGGGAAGACATCAGAGGGTCCTTACATCCAGCCGGTCTCAATGAAGCAGGGCTCGCTTTGCTGCAGGACTGGCAGGGTGAGGGATCTCATCTGCTGTCTGATCGGCGCCAACCGGCACCGGGGATCTTCACCTTGAGGCCAAAGCCTTGCGAGCGGCGGGTGTCCCTTGACCCTGGAGCGCCTGATATTCCGGCCCCGGCAAAAGGTCAAGAATTGCCAAGCGGGACGGAGTGGTGAAAAAGGTGGCATCACGGGTGACAAAACACCTTTCGGGATTTTTGGGGGGAACCGCATATGAAACTGGGCTTGCAGATTTTTCTGGGACTTTTTTCGCTGGTGCCGCTGGCGTTTGCCGTGCTGGGTATGGCGAACGGGGCGGCTGGGCTTGATCCTGGCGGGAGCGTTGCGGCGGCGGTGGACAACCAGTTCCGTTATCTTTCGGGGATGTATGTGGTTGTCACGCTGCTGCTCTGGAGCATCATTCCCGAGATCGAAAAGCATTTCCGTACCGCCGCGATCCTCTGCGCCGCGCTGTTCATCGGCGGTATCGGGCGGGTGATTTCGCAGATGGCGGTGGGGCCGGGCGCTTCTTTCCAGGTCTCGGGCATGTTCATAGAGCTGGGCTCGCCGCTGGTGCTGGTGTGGCTCTGGTTTGTGGTGAAGCGGGCGAAGGGCTAGCGCTTGCGGCCGGTACGCGCGGGGATACGATCAGGGCAGCGCCCCGATGATCTGAACACAACCGCTCAGCGCGAAGCACACGCCGACCAGCCTTCGTCATCGGCGGTCAGCCAGTCTGCGACTTTGTAAGGCTCGTCAGTAGCGATGAGGGTGACGCCGTCATCGACGAGGCGCTGGTACTCGCTGCCATCGCCGTCGGCCCAGTACTGGTCGTCAAGGCGTTCGCCCTTGCGGCCGAGGGTGCCAAAGGCGGGTTCGACGCCTTCGTCGAGGAGGCGGGCGAAGGCCGGTGGGTCAGGCTCGCGGGTGCCGGTCCAGGCGATGACATTCGTGCGGTCGACGCCGAGGGCTTCGAGGGTTTCGATGTCGCGGCCGCCGCGCGCCGAGGCGGTCATCATGGCGGTGGGGGCGACGCGGGCGATTTCGGCGGCTTCTTCATCCGAGTAGGAGATCATGATGACATTGCCTTGCGCGCCGGCGGCGACGACAGCGGCCCAGATGTTGGCGAAGGAGGTGGTCTTCTTGCGGTCGAGCTCGACGATGGCGCCGGTTTCCTTTGCCCAGAGCAGCGCGTCGGTGAGTTTGGGCGGGTGGAAGGATGTGACCTTGCCGTCGACATCTTTCAGGCGCTTGCCCGCGATGGCTGACCAGTCGGTGTCGGAGTTATAGCCGTCGCCTTCAATGGTGCGGCCGAAGCGGTCGTCATGATGAAGGAAGAGGACGCCGTCGCGGCTTTCGGCGACATCGACTTCGAAGACGCGGATGCCCTGATCATAGGTATATTGCATCGTTTCAATCGCGTTTTCCGGGTAGCCGGGCGCGAAGCCGCCGCGATGGGCGGCGACGGCGACACCGCCGGTTTCGCGCAGGCAGTCGAAGAGTTCCGGCAGGCGGGTGCTCAGCCCTGCGGCCACGGACGCTGTGGCGGGCTCTGCTGAGGCGGTTTCTGTTCCGGGGCCGCCGGATATTTCAGGCTGGGTGTCAGGCTCGGTTTCGGGCGCAGACGCAGCGCCCTGCGAGCAGGCGGCCAGGACGAGGGCTGAGGCAGCCGCCAGTAGAACTCGGATCATCAGGCTTGTCCTTTCCTTGCGTCAGCGTATTTGCCCGAATAGACAGGGCGTTGATAAATCACAAGCAGAACCCAACGCGGCAGGACCAACAAGAACCGTTCCGGAGGAGAATTACATGAAGGGCATTATGCAGGACTGGCCGCTGACCGTGGACAAGATCCTCGAGCATGCGCGCCTGCAACACGGGCAGCGGGAGATCATCACCCGCCGCGTGGAAGGCAACATCACGCGCACGACCTATTCGCAGCTGTATGACATGTCCAAGCAGGTTTCGACCGCGCTGAAGGATGAAGGCATTGCGCTCGGCGACCGGGTGGCGACGCTCGGCTGGAACTCCGAGCGGCATATGGCGAGCTGGTATGGCGCGATGGGCATCGGCGCGGTGCTGCACACGATCAATCCGCGCCTGCACCCCGAGCAGATCGCCTGGATTGCCAACCATGCCGAAGACAAGGTTCTGATCTTCGACAAGACGTTCCTGCCGATCGTGGAAGCGATCAAGGACAAGCTGGAGACGGTAAAGACGTTCGTGATCTATGCCGGCGCCGACACGATGCCGGAAAATACGCTCGGCGCGATTGCGTTCGACATCTGGATCGACGGGCGCAGCAAGTCCGTGCGTTGGGGCGACTTTCCTGAAGATACCGCCTGCGGGCTTTGTTACACCTCCGGCACGACGGGCAACCCCAAGGGCGTGCTCTATTCCCACCGCTCCAACGTGCTGCACACGCTTGTGACCATGGGCAAGGACGCGATGGGCATGGGGGCGGCCGACTCGGTGATGCCGGTGGTGCCGATGTTCCATGCCAATGCCTGGGGGCTGGCGATGTCCTGCCCGGCGACGGGGGCCAATATGGTGATGCCCGGCGCGCAGATGGACGGGGCGTCGATCTATGAGCTGCTGGATTCGGAGAAGGTGTCGCTGACCGCCGCCGTGCCGACTGTGTGGCTGATGCTGCTGACGCACCTTCAGCAGAATGATCTGAAGCTGCCTTATCTGAAGAAGGTGCTGATCGGGGGCTCTGCGATTCCGGAGAAGATCCTGCGCGCGTTTGAAGAGGAATATGAAGTTGAGGTGATCCATGCCTGGGGCATGACCGAGACCTCGCCGCTGGGCACGCTGGGCGCGCTGCCGCCGCATCTGGAGAAGGCGCCGGTCGACGCGCGGATGAAACAGAAGCTGAAGCAGGGCCGCCCGCCCTTTGGCGTTGAGCTGAAGCTGGTGGATGATGACGGCGAGGATGTGGCGCGCGACGGGCAGGCTTCCGGCCGGCTTCTGGTGCGCGGCGCGGCCGTTGCGGCGGGCTATTTCAAGGGCGCGGGCGGACATGTTCTGGATGCGGACGGCTGGTTTGATACCGGGGACGTGGCGACCATCGACGAGATCGGCACGATGACGATCACTGACCGGGCCAAGGATGTGATCAAGTCGGGCGGGGAGTGGATTTCCTCCATCGACATCGAGAACATTGCCGTGGGCCATCCCAAGGTCGCCAACGCTGCGGCGATCGGCATCTACCATCCCAAATGGGATGAGCGCCCGTTGCTGATCGTTCAGGCGGCGGCCGGGGAAACTCCGACCAAGGAGGAAATCCTCAAAAGCCTCGAAGGCAAGATCGCCAAATGGTGGACGCCGGACGATGTGCAGTTTGTGGACAACATTCCGCTGGGCGCGACGGGGAAGATCAACAAGCTGGCGCTGCGCGAGACGTTCAAGGACTATAAGCTTCCGACTGCCTGAGGCCCCTGATGCAACGAGATGTCCTGTTCCTGCTGAAGCCCGGGTTTCACGATCCGGACCTGCCGGGGCAGGACTTCTATTGCTGGCATTGCGCGCTGATGGAGGGGGTGCTCGCGTCCTTTCCGGATCTGAAGCCGGAGCTGGACGTGCGCCGGATTGCGTTTGCGCGCCCTCGCGCAGATGTGATGGCGCTGATCGGGGAGGCCAATCAGTCCCTTCCCGTGCTGGTGCTGGCTGAGGATGCGCCGGCGGACTTGCCCGCAGCGACGCATGAAGGGCGCCGGTTCGTGAATGAGCCGATGGCGATCCTGGATATCCTGCACAGGCGGCACGGGTATCCGCGCGCGCATCCGTGAAGCGAGAGCCCATTGCCGGTTTCGCAGAACAGGCTAGGTTGCCGCCGGAAACGGGAGACGCCTGATGGTTGACGATACGGGAACGGGTACGGGGACGGCGAACGCCTCTGCCGGATGGCGGGGCAAGCTGGCGGGCTTTGCGCTCGGGCTGTCGATCTTTTCGGTGGCGTGGTTTGCGATTGCGGCCATCGGCACGAAGCTGGGCGCATGGGGCTGGCAGTTTGGCCTTGGCGTGATGACGATCCAGTGGGGGCCGATGCTGATCCTGGCCGCCGGCGTTGTCGCCGTGATCGCGGTGATCGTGGCGCTGATCAAGGCGCCGCGAAAAAAGGCGCTGATGCTGGCGCTGGGCGCGGTGCTGATTTCCGGGCTCGCGCTGGGGCGGGTTGCCGCGTTTGGCGGGACGGCCGAGCGCCTGCCGCCGCTGCACGACATTCAGACAGACTGGGCCGACCCCATCCAGCCGAGCGCGGCGCTGCTGGCCGACCGCGAAGCGACCGGCGCGCTGAACGCGGTTGAAGACGCGCCGGTGATCCCCGAGGGCGCCAATGCGCGCTGGCCGGGGCTTGGCGGGCGGCTGGTGTCCGAGGTTCAGGAAGAGGCCGAGTTCGTGCCCGGCGAGCAGAAGTCGCCCAAGGCCGCGCCCTATCCGCATCTGGCGCCGCTGATCGCGCCGGGCAGCGTGGAAGACGGCTATGCCGCCGCGCTGGCCGCAGTCGAAGGCAAGGGCTGGGACGTGGTTCTGGCCGCGCCGGAGGAAGGCCGCATCGAGGCAACCGAGACGAGCTTCTGGTACGGCTTCAAGGATGACATTCTCATCCGTGTACAGCCGGACGAGGCGGGCGTGCGCATCGACGTGCGCTCAGTCAGCCGCGTGGGGCTTTCAGACCTTGGCGTTAACTCCAAGCGCGTGCGCGACCTGCTGGACGAACTGGAAGTGCGTCTGAACAAGGCCGCGCCTGCGGCGGAGTAATAATTACTCCTCGCTGGCCATCGGGTCGGCCCAGGTCTGCATCGTGTCTTCAGTGATGAGGCTGCGGTTAGGCTCGGCGCCCCAGCACATCTGCGAGCAGGAGCCGGCGTGGAACTTGCCGGCATCATCCTTGGAGACGGCGACCGCGTTGAGGCTGTCGAAAGCGAAGTTCACCCCGCAGGCGGCCGAGCTGGAGGAGGAGCGCACCATCACATATTTGGGCATGTCGCCTTTCAGGTTGCGCGTGACCTTGAAGAGGTGGATCAGCTCGTTCTGCTGGGGCACGCCGAATTCTTCGCCCGATTGCAGGTCGCCGGTGGTCATCTTGCGGGTCGACAGCAACTCTCCGACGAAGGCGCCGGCGGTGTATTCGCTTTCCAGCAGCGGGGGCTGGCTGTCACAGGGCATGCAGCGGCACGCCAGGGCGGCGGGGGCAGCGAGGACGGCAAAGGCAAGGGCGGCGAGGGGCTTCAGCATGAGAGGTCTCCTTTGAGCGCAAGCTGCCAGAACGCGCTCAAGTAAGCTAGAGTTCCCGATCATTGCTCTTAAGGGCCCCATCCGGCGGCTCATCCTGAGCGAAGGCGAAGGATGAGCCGTGCGGGGAGTGGCGAGCCTACCGTTTCAGGTTCAGCTCTTCCATCGTGCGGATGGCCTTGGCGGCGGAGACGCGGACGAGGTGGCGGCCTTTTTCGTCGCGCCAGTCAGCTTCCACAAAGCCGGAGGTGCGCCCGCGCGAGATGAGGCGGCCCTCGATCTTGATCAGGCCATTGGGCACCGGGCGGAAGATGCGGGTTTGCAGCTCGGTGGTGGTGAACCACTCGCCCTCTTCCAGCGCGCTCGCCATCGTCATCGAGACGATGTGATCGGAAAGCCCGGCCACCCAGCCGCCGAACACCCGGTCCGGGCCGATGTCGCGGCTGCCATCATTGGGCCACTCATAATAGACGCGGCCATAGGAAACTTCCTTCAGCCATTCGGGCGGGCGGATGCCCATATTGCGGATGCCGGGGGGAAGTTCCCATTCGCCCGAACGCAGGCGTTTGAAGAAGGCTTCCTGCTGGGCGGAGAGTTCCGTACGCGCGGCGCTCATGCCAGCCTCGCGCCATTGGGAACGGGCTGGTCGGGCGAGAAGAGGACGATCTCTCCCGCGCTATCTGCAAAACCAAGGGTGAGCACTTCAGACATGAATTTTCCGATCTGGCGCGGGGGGAAATTGACCACCGCGGCGACCTGACGGCCGATCAGCGCGTCAGGCTCATAATGGGCTGTAATCTGGGCGGAGCTTTTCTTCTGCCCGACACCGGGCCCGAAATCGATGACCAGGCGGATGGCAGGCTTGCGCGCGCCCTCCAGGGGAGCGGCCTCAAGGACCGTCCCGATACGGATGTCTACCTTCAGGAAGTCATCAAAGGTGATTTCAGGCGCGGGCCCCGCGTCCGGCAAGGCGGTCAGGTGCATCAGGTAACCGTTGCGCCCCCGTCGACGACCAGCGTCTGGCCGGTCATGTAGGCGCCGGCCTTCGAGGCGAGATAAACGGCCGCGCCGGCGATCTCTTCGGGCTCTCCGATCCGCTTCATCGGCGTGCCGGCGAGCGAGCGTTTCAGGGTTTCCGGATTGTCCCAGAGGGCCTTGGCGAAGTCGGTCTTGATGAGGCCCGGCGCGATGCAGTTGACGCGGATATTGTCGGGCCCGAACTCGGTAGCGAGGTTGCGGGCGAGCTGGAAGTCTGCCGCTTTGGAGATGTTGTAGGCGCCGATGACCGGCGTGCCGCGCAGGCCGCCGATGGACGAGACGATGATGACGGCGCCATCCTTGCGGGCCTGCATCTGGGGGGCGACCATCTGGATCAGCCAGTTGTTGGAGATGATGTTGTTCTGCAGGATCTTGGTGAAGGCATCATCGGAAATGCCCGACATCGGCCCGTAATAGGGGTTGGACGCGGCGTTGCAGACGACGATGTCGATCTGGCCGAAGGATTTGTTGGTTTCATCCACCAGCGCCTGCAGGTCTTCTTTCGAAGAGATGTTGGCGGGGATGGCGATGGCGGTGCCGTCGCCATGCTTCTTGTTGATTTCGGCGGCGACTTCTTCGCAGGGGCCGGGCTTGCGCGAGGAGATGACGACGCGGGCGCCCTGATCGGCCATGGCCTCGGCAATGGCGCGGCCGATGCCACGGGATGAGCCGGTGATGATGGCCGTTTTGCCGGAAAGATCGAATAGGCTCATGGGGCGCTCCTCTTTGGGCTTTGTTCGGGTTTTCTTTGCGGGCACGCTAAGGCGTACCTGTCAGAATCGCTAGGGGTTCCGTTAGGGAATTTTGGGGCCATGACGGGTGGACGCGCCTCTGCGGCGATTGCGCAACTTTGCCGGGCGGCCCGGCAGGGATAGACCGCGCGGCGATGAAGCGGCCGTTCGCCCCCTCCTTCGCGCGCCTTCTGGCCGTGCTGGCCCTGCTGATCCAGGCAGTGATGCCCTGGGCCATGGCGTCGGCCGCGCAGCGCGCGCCGGATCTGGTCGCCCACTACTGCTCGACCCCCGGCGAAGATCCCGGCGGGGTGACGATCGGCGCGGAGCTTTCCAGGCTGCTCGCCGAGAAGGAAGGCAAGAAGACGCAAGCCGACCCGCCCCATGATTGCGGGGACTGTGTGCTCGGCCAGCCTGTGCCCGTGCCCGAGGCGGTGGGTTTCAAGGTTCCGGCCATGGCGCCGGTGGCCGAAGGTACGCCCCTCTTTGAGGTGCGCTTTGTGGAGACCGCGCGGGGGCCGCCTCTGGGCGCGCGGGCCCCGCCCGCGCCGGCAGATATGTGATTTGAGCGCCGCCCGCTTGCGGGCGGCAATACCGGGCCCGCGCCCGGACACATTCTGTCTGAAGATCAAACACTCATGAAAACCAGATTCAAACGGGGCTCCGCCGTGAGCCTCACTGCGCTGTCGCTTGCTTTCGGGGCTATGTTGCCCGCCTTTGCCGAAGACACGCTGAAAATCGAGGAGACGATCATCGTCACCTCCAGCGCGCGCGCCGTCGATGCGATGGCGCAGGCCGCCGCGACGCCGGGCGGCACCGATGTCATCACCCATGAAGACTATGCCGACCGGTTCCTCGTCTCGATGCGCGACACGCTCGCCTTTTCGCCGGGCGTCTACACCCAGCCGCGCTATGGCCAGGAAGTGCGCATCTCCATTCGCGGCTCTGGCATCAGCCGGGGCTTTCACATGCGCGGCCTGACGCTGCTTCAGGACGGCGCGCCGATAAACCTCGCCGATGACAATGGCGACTTTCAGGAGCTGGAGCCGATCTTCTTCGATCACCTTGAGGTGTATCGCGGGGCGAACGCTTTGCGCTTTGGCTCGGGCACGCTGGGCGGGGCGGTCAATGGCGTCACGCCAACGGGCGAGACCGCGCCGGGGGTTTATGTGCGCGGGGATGTTGGCAGCTTCGAGACCTATCGGGGCCTCGTCTCGGGCGGCATGGAGCGCGGCAAGCTCGACGCCTGGGGCGCCGTCAGCGCCGACACCTCGCACGGGGACCGGGACCATGTGCGCCGGGATTCGGTGCGCTTTCAGGGCAATGTCGGCTATGACGTGACGGATGCCGTGGAGACGCGGTTTTATCTCAGCCTCAACGATATTGATCAGGAACTGCCCGGCGCGCTGACGCTGAGCGACGCGGTGAACAATCCCAGGAAGGGCAACTTCTTTGGCGGTCAGGCCCGCGATATCAAATCCGTCCGTGTGCAGAACCAGACGCGCATTGCGTTGGGCGAGGGTGATCTGGCGATCGGCGTGTGGGTCAATGACAAGGACCTCTATCACCCGATTTTCCAGGTGCTCGATTACAGCTATCTCGATAAGGGCGTGTGGGCGCGGTATGACTGGGCGCGTGGGCCGTTTGCGCTGACCGTTGGCGCCGAAGCGCGCGAGGGCGAGACCGATGCCAGGCGGTTCGTGAACAACAACGGCAAGCGCGGCGCGCTGGTCTTCCAGGCTGATCAGGACGCCTGGACGGCGAATGTCTATGCCGAAGGGCGCTATAGTGTCACCGATCAGCTCACCCTGATTGCCGGGGCGATTTATGCCGAAGGCGGACGCGAGCAGCAGCTCAATCTTAATAACGGCCTGCCCGCCGATGTTCTGGGCTCGGCAGAGTTCGATGAGCTGTCTCCGAAATTCGGCGCGCTGTTTGAGGTGTCGCCCGATATTCAGCTCTACGCGAACTACAGCCGCTCGGCCGAGTTTCCCGGCTTCAGCGAGCTGGCGCAGATTGCCGCTTTCGTGCCGGTCGATGCGCAGACAGCCTGGACGGCAGAAATCGGCACGCGCGGACGCGCCGGGATCGCCAGCTGGGACGTGTCGCTCTATTCGGCCGATATTGACGGCGAGATGCTGCAGTTCACGGTGAACCCGGACATTCCCGCCGCCACTTTCAATGCGGACGAGACGGCCCATCGCGGCATCGAGGCGGGGCTGGAGCTGGCGTTTACCGACTGGCTGAGCCTGCGTCAGGTTTATCAGTATTCGGACTTCAGGTTTGAAGGCGATGCTGAGTTTGGCGATAATGCGCTGCCCGTGGTGCCCGAACATGTCTACCGGGCGGAGCTGCGCTTCACGGGCGACCGTTTCACCGTAGCGCCAAACCTCGAATGGGTGCCTGAAGGGGCGTGGGCGGACTATAACAACACCACGCGCACGGACGGATACACGCTGCTCGGCATAACGGGTAGCTACAAGGCGACGGACAAGATCGACATCTTCCTGGATGCGCGCAACCTGGCAGGCGATAAAGCGGCGGGCGACATCTCTGCTGTCATTACGGCGACGTCTGCCTCGGCGATCTACTATCCGGTGGAGCGCCGGGCGGTGTTCGGCGGCATCCGCGCGCGGTTCTGATCTATGCTTCTGCCAGCGCCGGGGAAAACGCCGGCGCTGGTTTTTCTCCCGCTTGCCAGACGGGCGCCTGAAGGCGCAGATTGGCACAAAGTGTGGGAGGTTTATCATGCAACAGATTTTACGCGCCGGTTCTGCCGCGCTCTTGCTTACAGCTCTTTGCGCCTGCGCCAGCGCGGGCGAGACAGCGGCAGGGGCCGCGCCTGCTGCTTATGACGCTGCGCTGGCCGAAAGGCTGGGCGCGGATGAATACGGGATGCGGTCTTATGTGCTGGCCATCCTGAAAACCGGGCCGCAGGACGCTGAAATCACGGATAAGGCCGAGCGCGCCGCGCTGTTTGCCGGGCACTTTTCCAATATGGGACGGCTGGCTGAGGAGGGCAAGCTGGTGCTCGCCGGGCCGCTGGGCGGTGAGGACGGGCGGCGGGGCCTGTTTATTCTGAACACACCTGACATCGAGACGGCAAAGGCGTGGGTGGCCAGCGACCCCACGGTGGAGGCGGGCGTGTTCACGATCGACTACAGCAAGTATTATGGCTCGGCCGCACTGATGCAGGTCAATGAGGTGCATGCTCGCATCCAGAAGAAGGGCGTCACTGACTAGGCGTTCGCCTCAGATCGTGATGCCCCAGGCCTGCATCAGGATTTCGGCGAGTTTCTCGGTGCGGCGGCGCACGACGTCGGAGGTCCAGGCGTCCTGTTCCATCAGGTCGCGCGTCAGGGCAAATTCCTGCCCGCCGCCGCCATTGAAATAGATTTCCTTCTTGGCGCGGTAGTCGAGCCGGTCGGCAAGCTGGTTCACCTTGTTCGTGAGCAGAACAAAATTACCGATCGTGTCGCACTGTTCGCGCCGCTTCACCGGATCGGGCCAGGTGACCATCCAGTGGCTGTCTTCTGTCGGGTTGCGCGGCAGGACGTGTTCGACCGTCGCGTCAGAATCGGGGGGGATCGTGCGCCCGCCCTCAATGGCGGCGTTGAGGCGCAGGGCAATCGCGCGGCGCTGGCCATAGGTGCCGAAACGTGTGGTCAGCCGGTCGCGCAGCTTGCGGGCCTCATCCCGGTTGAGCGCAAACGGGCCGGACTTTGCAAACAGTACACGGTCGTTGCGGATCGCGTCGGTGATGCGGGCGAGCTTTTTGTTCCGGGCCTCGCGCTCCTGCACCATCACCTGCGAGATGTAGGAGAGGCGCTCCAGGCTGGTGAAGAATTCGCCCGCCATCGGATCGGAGAGGCCCCGCTCGACGATGAACTGGATAGCCGGGGCGCGCCAGGTCTTGTGCTCCAGCGCGCGCAGATGGTTGATGCTGTCGAGGATGCCCTGCGTGGCGCCCAGCCCGGTCTCGTCCTGTCCTGTCTCGGTGACGCGGAAGGCGGTCACATAATTGGGCAGCAGCTCGTCAAGGAATTTGCGCGGGTCGATCTTGTTGAGCACGGCTTTCTGGAAACCGGCGAACAGGTCCCCCTTGGGCGAGCGGTCATGGATCACGCGGATCTGGCGCAGCAGGTCGTCAAACGCGCCGCCGCCGAGGATCGCCTCATAGCCCGCCCAGCGTTCGGCATAGGTGTTGGCTTCGGCGGTGGTGAATTTTGCGCGCTGGAACAGCTCGGTCTTGATGATGTCATGAGCGCCCGGCTCCTTGCCGCGCGTATTCAGGACACGGAACACCTTGAAGCCCTGATCCTTGTTGTCGACCACAACGCGGACGAGGGCGCAGCCGGAGGTGACCACATCGGCCAGCGCCCGGCGCCGCTCGGGCGCCATGTCGCGCAGCTCGCGGTGGAAGGCGGCGGCGTTGGCGATGATCTTCTGCTGGCTTTCGCTGTCGCCGGGCTCGTTGTCGAGCTTCAGGGTGGCGCCGGGCGTCTGGATCGTATCGCGGAAAAACGCGCCGACATCATAGTTGAGGGCGATGCGCCAGTTGGCGCTCTCGCCGAGCAGCGGGCGGTCTTCATCTGCGATGAGCTTGTGGAGATCCCTTGAGCGGGCTTCGTCCGTTTCCAGGTCGCGCAGCACGCAGAGCAGGATGGTCAGCGTGGTCAGGCGCTGCTGGCCGTCGACGATTTCCAGATGGCCGGCTTCATCGCCATTCACGAACACCAGCGCGCCGATGAAGTGGGCGATGGAAGCGTCCATCGCGTCGACAAGATCGCCCAGAAGGTCGAGCGCTTCGCGCTCACCCCACGAATAGCTGCGCTGATAATGGGGCATGCGCAGCCGCTCGCCGGGAGCGAACACTTCGCTCAAAGAACTTTCCTGCGCGCGGACGCCAAGTTGCATAAGTCTACCCCTCTACTCGCCCCCTCCCTAGCCCTTGCCAAAGCGGTCCACAACGCGAGATGAACACCCTGCAAGGTTGTTTGGGCAGTAGTGTGACAGGAGAGTAACGATATGCGTCTGGTGCGGTTTGAAGCCGAAGGGCACGTCCGGTTTGGCCATCTGGAAGGCGATACTGTCGTGCCTGTTGCAGGAGACAGCTTTATCGACGCGCTGGAGGGCCGCGAGAAGGGCGCGCCCCTGGCGCTCAGCGTCGTGCGCCTGCTCGCCCCGGTGCCCCGTCCCCGAAAAATCCTGGGGATAGGTGTGAATTATGCCGCCCACGCCGCCGAGAGCGTGAGCTTCATCAACACCGCCAAACCCGAGGTGCAGAAATGGTTCAACAAACAGGCAACGGCGGTGAACGGACCCTATGATCCGGTCCACCTTCCCAGGGTTTCCAGCCAGCTCGATTATGAGGGTGAGCTGGTCGCGGTGATCGGCAAGCATGGCCGGCATGTGCCCGCTGAAAGGGCCATGGAAATCGTTGCAGGCTTCTGTATCGGTTGCGATTATTCGGTGCGCGACTGGCAGAAGGCCAGCCAGACGATGATCATGGGCAAGGGCTTTGACACGCACGCGCCGTTTGGCCCCGCGCTGGTGACGCCGGATGAGCTGGGCGATATTTCAGACCTCGAAATCCGCAGCTTCGTGAACGGCGAATTGCGCCAGTCCGGCCGCCCGCGGGACATGATCCACGATGTTGGCGCCCAGATTGCACATCTTACGGCGGCCTTTACGCTTGAGCCTGGGGATGTGATCTTCACTGGAACCCCGGCCGGAGTCGGCGCGGGGTTCGATCCGCCGAAATGGCTGAAGGCAGGTGACCGTGTACGCATCGAGATCGACAGGCTGGGCCACATCGAGAACGCCATCGTTCCCGAGCCTGACACAATGCGAATCGGTTGATCGGAAGCGCCGGTTTGGGGGGCAGTCTGAGGGTCGGTCCGGGGGGCAGTCTGAGGGAACGACGGGGCCTCGCCTTTTGGGCAAGGCCCCCGTCTCCCCCGAGATCGCCCCCGCTCCGGCCAGCACTGGCCGCGGACCGGGGGACATCTCACCTGGGAACACGCCTTGGTTAACCTTTGAAAATTCCTCTGTCCACGCGCCTTCTGTAGCCAGAACATCAGGAAACGCCCGGTTGTGGCTGTTTTGCAACGGTTTGCGGCGCGCTTGCCGGGAGGGGCAAATCAGGACAATTCCGAGCAATTCGTTAACCAATTTCGCCTTATTTTTAAGATTGATGGGCTGTTTGCGGGTGCTGACCTGATGACTTTTTTATTGTTCCTCCTTTATCTCGCCGTGGGCGCGGGGGCCGGTTACGGGCTCTTTTCGCTGACCACGGTGGGTTTGCCGCTGTCGATAGCGGGCGGGGCGGTCACTTCAGCCATCCTCACCCAGATCCACGTTCTGGTGCGCACCAGCCGCACCGAAAAGAAGGTCGAGGCCCGGATCGAAACCGTCGAGCGTGAGGTGACCGATACGGCCCGCCGCGTGAACGTGCTCGATGCCCGCGCCGAGGCCATCGAAGAGACGATGAAGATCGAGCTGACCGAGCGCCGCGACGCGCTGGTCAACGAGATGCGTCAGCTCGAAGGCCTGATCGACAAGCTGACCCGCAGCTTCGAGACGCGCCTGTCTGACAGCACGGCGCTGGCGCACGTTGAGCCGGTGGAAGATGCCGCGCTGCGCGATGTGCGCGATTCGCTCAAAGACGGCCGGGTGGACCTCCACCTCCAGCCCATCGTGTCGCTGCCCCAGCGCCGGGTGACCTTCTATGAGGGCTTCACCCGCCTGCGCCGCCCCGATGGCAGTCACATCACGCCAGCTGACTTTCTGGACGCTGCCCGCCGGGCAAACCTGATGGGCATCATCGACAATTTCATGCTGTTCCGCTGCGTGCAGATCGTGCGCCGCCTGGCCGAGCGTGACCGCCGCGTCGGCGTGTTTTGCAACATCTCGTCGATCTCGCTGGAAGACCCGACCTTCTTCCCGATGTTCCTGGCCTTCATGACTGAGAACCGCGACCTTTCCGGCTCGGTGATCTTCGAGATCCGGGCGGACCGGTTCGAGAGCCGCTCGCCGACGATGCGCGCGAATATGGACAAGCTGACAGCGCTCGGCTTCCGCTTCTCCATCGACCATGTGACGGGGCTCGACCTCGACCTGCCGCGCCTCCAGGCGGCGGGCGTTCGCTTCGTGAAGGTCAATGGCAGCCAGCTCATCGACCAGCTTCGCGATCCGCAGGGCCCGCGCCCGGCGACCGCGCTCAACCGCAAGCTCTCGGCGCATGAAGTGGGCGCCGCGTTCTCGCGTTACGGCATCATGCTGATCGCCGAGAAGATCGAGGACGAGGCCAGCGTGGTCGAGATTCTCGAATACGAAATTCCCTTCGGCCAGGGGCACGTGTTCAGCGCGCCCCGGCCCATCAAGTCGTCCTTGATGGAAGACACAGCGCCCCCGCGTGAGTTGATCGAGCGTCTTTCGAACTATCACTGACCCGGCCGCGGCGCGGGGGCTTGATTCTGCCAATATTTGAGTGCTCCCTGACCGCCACACGCCAAGTGGAGGGACACCATGCGCCGGGTATTTGCCGTTATTTCCGCCATCCTGCCGGCCGTCGCCGTGGCGTGTGTGTATGCGCCCGAAGGCCCGCCACCTGAGCCGGTCGCTGCGCTGGCAGCCCCGGCGGCGCCCGCGCCCGTCCCCACGCGCTTCGTCACGCTGACGGCGACCCTGCCGCATGCCCCCAGCGAAGGCCTGCCGCCTTCCGTGCTCGACCCCATCGAAGAGGGCACGCCGCTGCTGCTCGACCTCACGCTGATGCCGCCGCTGACCCCCTCACTACGCCAGAGCGACGGCAAATATGCCCTCGCCGAGACCTGCGATTTCGGTGTGGTGGAGGCCGGCGCGGTTTCGCTGCCGACCGGCTCCTATCACATGCTGATCAATGCCGAGCTGGGTACGCCCGCAGCAAACCCGGCGAGCCTTCTGAGCTGTGAGTATGATGCGAGCCTGATGAACGAAGACAGCCCCGGCGCGCGCTGGCGCCTGCGGGGGTGTTTCCTCCCGCAATCGGTGTCGATCCCGACCGCCACGCTCTGGGCGCTGAGCCCGCTGCCAGCGAGCGCCTGCGGTATCGGGAATTGATCGGGGGCAATTGACCAGCGCCCGCGCCCGGCCTAGCTCGCTCCCCCATGACAGCTCCGCTTTTCCCGACCGGCCTCGCCGGCCTCGCTGACCGCTATGACACCATCCTCTGCGATGTGTGGGGCGTGATCCATAATGGCCGCGCCGCCTTCACCGAGGCCTGCGACGCGCTGGTGAAGTTCCGCGCTGGGGGCGGCCGGGTTTGCCTCATCACCAACGCGCCGGTGCCCGAGGCCCAGGTCATCCGCTATTTCGAGCCGCTCGGTGTGCCCCGCGAGGCGTTTGACGCCTGCGTCTCCTCAGGGGATGCGACCCGCTACGAGCTCTCCCAGCGCCCCGGCAAGACCGTCTGGCGCCTCGGCGGCGACGAGGGCTGGGAGCATGACCGCCACCTCTATGAGGGCCTCGACCTCAAATTCGACGACAGCGCGGCGGCCGACATCCTCCTCTGCATCGGCATGCGCGACATGCTGAACGACCAGCCCGAGGATTACCGCGCCGAGCTGAAGGTTGGCGTGGAGAACGGTCTGCCGATGCTGTGCGCCAACCCCGACAAGCAGGTGCGCGTGGGCGGCAAGCTCTACTGGTGCGCTGGCGCCTTGGCCGATGTGTACGAGGATCTGGGCGGGCAGGTGATCTATCCCGGCAAGCCTTATGCGCCGATTTACAAGCTGGCGCTGGAGCGGGTGGCCGAGATGGGCGCCCCGGCCAGGAACGTCCTCTGCATCGGCGACAGCCCCGCCACAGACGTGCGCGGCGCCAGCAAACAGGGCTTCCACAGCCTCTATGTCGGCACGGGCCTCAAGCAGCACGGAGCGAATTTCGAAGCCGAGGTGACCGATCTGCTGGCCGATTATGGTGAACAGGCTACTTACGCCATGACAGGGCTCAGATGGTGAGCAAATTCGGCGGCCCGCCGCGCCTCGCAGGCGAGCAGGGGTGACGGCGGCTTCGGCCCCGTGTAACGGACTTCAGGACAGAGAATCAGGGAGTAATCCGGCCGCATGACACAGTTCACCGGTTACAAATACGAAGACCTCCAGATCGGCCAGGCGCACGAGACCGTGCACACGATCACGGAGAACGACATCCAGCGCTTCGCCGAGGTTTCCGGCGATTACAACCCGCTGCACATGTCGGACGAATTCGCCGCCAAGACCGTCTTCGGCAAGCGCATCGCCCATGGCGCGCTCACGGCAAGCTATATCTCCGGCATCCTGGGCAACAATCTGCCCGGCCCCGGCGCCATCTTTGTGGGCCTGTCGATGCGCTTCAAACGCCCCGTCCATATCGGTGACACGGTCACCGTGCGCGCCGAAGTGGCTGAGAAACAGGACCGCGGCAACCGCGTTACCCTGAAAGTCGAATGCATCGTCGAGGGCAAACGGGTCATCACCGGGGAAGCCGACGTGGTCGCGCCCAGCCGGGAGAAGTAATGGCCGTCTATGCCGAATATCGCGGGCTGCCCCAGGCGGCGCGGGGCGCGTCGATTGCGCTGGGTAATTTCGATGGCCTGCATGCCGGCCACCGCGCCGTCATGGACGCCGCCCGCACGGCCGGGCATGGCAAATTCTCGGTCGCGACGTTTGAGCCGCCCCCGCGCGCCTATTTCCGCCCCGGCGATCCGCCCTTCCGCATCCTGCGGCCGGAACGGCGCAACGCGCTGATCCTCAAAGCGGGCGCAGACACGGTGTTCGAGCTGCCATTTAACGGCGAGATGGCGGCGATGACGGATGAACAGTTCGTTCGCCAGGTGCTGGTGGACGGGCTCGGCGTATCGCACATCTCGGTGGGTTTCGATTTCCGCTTTGGCCGCGGCCGCATGGGCCATGCCCAGCGCCTCGCCAGCCTTGGCCGCGCGCTCGGCTTTGGCGTGACCATCGTTGAGGAAGTCTCCGGCCACGGCGCCAAGGCCTCCTCCACCGCCATCCGCCAGGCCCTGATGGCCGGCGAGCCGGATGTGGCCGCAGAGCTGCTCGGCAGCCCCTGGATTGCCGATGGCATTATCGAGCCGGGCGAGCAGAACGGGCGCACCTTCGGCTTCCCCACCGCCAATATGGCGCTCGGCGATCTCATCCATCCCAAGATGGGCGTCTATGCGGTCCGCCTGCGGATCGAGGGCGAGGATGTGTGGCGCGACGGCGTGGCCAATTTCGGCCGCACGCCCACCACCGGCCTGCGCGACCCGCTGCTGGAAACCTTCATCTTCGACTTTGACCGCGAGATTTATGGCGAGCGGGTCGAAGTCCAGCTCATCGCCTATCAGCGCCCGGAACTGAAATTCCCGTCGCTGGACGCGATGATCGAGCAGATGCACCGGGATGCGGCCAAGGCAAAAGACATCCTCGCGGCGCGCCGCTAGAGCCGCCCGGTTCATTCCGGGTGCAAGCCCGGCAACCCCCGGATGCCCCTGGGTTCCCACCATAAAAATTCCGTAATTTTCGGGGAGCCTCACCGCTTCACACCGCGTGCGAAACGGCACAGTGTGAATGGGGACGGGACGCATTACGGGAGGACACCTTGCGCCGGATAGTGACAGTATTGACCCTGCTTGGCGCGGCCGTGCTGCCCGCCCATGCCGATGACAGCCGCCTGCTCACATCGGCCACGCTGGCTGACCTTCAGTCCATCGTCGTGGAAGAGGGCTACACCATCCTCAGCACCGGCAATGACGGCGAAGTTTCCGTCCGGGCCAAAACGGCCGAGGGCCTGGTATTCAACGTCATCGGAACGGTCTGCGACAGCGAAAATGCCGATGGCTGCCTGGGGATCAACATGCAGGTGCGCTATGACGCTGACGGCAAGGAAACCCTTGAGCGGATCAATGACGTGAACCTGATGTGGGCGGCCACATCTGCCTGGTATTCTGTGGGCGGAACCGATGGCAAGACGCCCACCGTGGGCATCACGCGCTATGTCATCCTCGACCGGGGCGCCACGATCGGCAACATCAAGGACAACCTCCTCAATGTGCTCGCCATCGCCCCCAACGCGGCCAACTACATCTGGCAGGCGGGTGAATATGCGCCGGGATATGAGGCTGAATATGAAGACGATGAGGATTACTTCTACGAGGATTGGTGAGCCCTCGCCGAGCCCTGCAGACACCGGGGGCGGCCAGCGCCCAAGGCCGGCAACTTCTGCCTGCACCATAAAAATTCCGTAATTTCCGGGGAGCCTCGCCGCTTCACACTGCGGGCGAAACAGCGCACCGTGGACGTGGATGGGACGCAACACGGGAGGACACCTTGCGCCGTATACTTACATCACTCGCCCTTGTGGCGGCACTTTCCGCGCCTGCGCTGGCGCAGGGAGACCTCACCGCTGATGTCAGCCTCGCCCGCGAAGACCGGCAGGTGCGATCGGTTTTCCTGGCAGACCTCAAAGCGGTCGTTGCGCAGGCCGGCTACACCATTTCCAGTGTGGGCGATAACGGCGCGGACTCCGTGCGCGGCGTCACTGCCGATGGCCTGATCTTCAATGTCGATGGCGCCGTCTGCGAGAACGAGATCCGCCCCGGCTGTCTCGGCATCAACATCAATGTCCGGTATGACGGCGATGACCGGGTAACCTATCAGAAGATCAACGACGCCAATCTGATGTGGCCGGCCGTTTCTGTCTCGGTTGAGGGGAATATGGGCGAGACGGGCTCAACCGTAGTGATCACGCGCTACGTCATCCTCGATGGCGGCATGACCATGCGCAACGTGTCGGACAACCTCACCAACGCGCTCGCCATTGCCACCAGCGTGGCCGATTATGTCTGGGAAGTGGGCGACTATGCGCCCGGCGCCGAGGATGAGTACGACGGGGATTGGTAGGCCCGCGCCCGCAGGGGTGACAGCGCCCCGCCAGTCATGCTAACCGCCCCGGTCATGGAACAGGCCCGGACGTGCAAAATCATACGAATTAGCGGCCCGGCCGCCGGCTGAAGCCTTTACTTCAGCGGTGGCCGGGTAAAGTTCGTTTGCCCCCGTTTCCAACCGCCGCCCCTGGCTGCCCCATTTGTTGAACGACAGATCCCATGACCGATACGACCGCAGACCGCGACTACCGCGACACGCTGTTCCTGCCCAAAACCGAGTTTCCGATGCGTGCCGGCCTGCCCAAGGCAGAGCCTGAATGGATCAGGCGCTGGGACGCCCTCGGCCTCTATGAAAAGCTGCGCGCGGACGCAAAATCCCGCAGCGCGGCGCCTTTCATCCTGCATGACGGCCCGCCCTACGCCAACGGCCACATCCACCTGGGCACAGCGCTCAACAAGATCATCAAGGACATCATCGTCCGCTCCCACCAGATGCAGGGCTTTGACGCCTCCTACCTGCCGGGCTGGGACTGTCATGGCCTGCCCATCGAATGGAAGGTGGAGGAGGAGTTCCGCTCCAAGAACCGCCCGAAGGACTCTGTGCCGCCTGAAGAATTCCGCGCTGCCTGCCGCGTTTATGCCGAGCATTGGGTCGGCGTGCAGAAAGCCGAATTCCGCAGCCTCGGCATCGAAGGCGAATGGAACGACCCCTACCTCACCATGGCCTTCGAGAGCGAGGCGATGATCGTCTCGGAATTCCTCGACATGGCGATGAAAGGCGGTCTCGTCCGCGGCGCCAAGCCGATCATGTGGAGCCCCGTGGAACGCACGGCTTTGGCTGAGGCGGAGGTTGAATACCACGACCGCAAGGTGCCGGTGGTGTGGGTGAAGTTTCCTGTCGATTTTCCCCCCGCATACACACGGGGTCCGGGCGGGCCGGATGTCGTCGCGGCGCTTGTTGAAAAGTATGCCAACACATCGGTTGTCATCTGGACAACGACGCCCTGGACGATCCCAGCCAACCAGGCTGTCAGCTTCAATCCGGAAGTCTCCTATGGACTGTATGAGGTCACCAATGTGGCCACCGAAGAAGAACTCGGATTTGCACCCTATGTTAAGGCTGGCGACAAACTCATCTTCGCCGACAAACTCGCGGAAGATGCTCTGCTCGCGGCCAAAGCAAAAGCTTGGTCACGGGTAGAAGACATCAATCCCGCAGACCTTCCGGCGATCCGCCACCCACTTTCTGGCTTTGATGAATTCTTCCGCCACGCAATCCCGCTCCTCGCCGGTTCCCACGTCACCGATGACGCCGGCACAGGCTTCGTCCACACCGCCCCCGCCCATGGCGAGGATGACTTCGAGGTCTGGGTCGCCAACGGCCACACAACACAAGACATCCGCCAGATCGTCGACGCCGATGGCAAGTATACGGACGAAGTGCCCGCCCCACTCGCGGGTCTGGAAATCATCGTCACCTCCGGCAAGAAGCGCGGCGAAGCGGGCAAGGCAAACCAGGAAGTCATCCGTCTCCTCGCCGAATCCGGAAACCTTCTCGCGCGCGGCATCACCACCATCCGTGACGCCCATTCCTGGCGCTCCAAAGCTCCGGTCATCCGCCGCGCCACGCCGCAATGGTTCATCGCGATGGACAAACCCGTGCATAACGGCAAGACCCTGCGCGAACTCGCCGTCAAGGCCATCGCCGACACCGAATTCTTCCCCGCAACGGGCCGCAACCGCCTCTCCGCCATGGTCGAGAGCCGTCCCGACTGGCTGATCTCGCGCCAGCGCAACTGGGGCGTGCCGATCACCCTGTTCGTCAACGCCGCAGGCCAGCCCCACACCGCCGCGCTCTCGAAAGACGAAGCCGCAAAGCTCAACGCCAACATCAAGGCCGCCATCGAAAAAACCGGCGTAGACGGATGGTTCGCCACGCCGCTCGAAGCCTTCTTCGAAGGCACCGGCGTCTCCCCCGAAGGCTGGGAAAAGGTCACCGACGTTCTCGACGTGTGGTTTGACTCAGGCACCACCCACGCCTTCGCCCTGCGCAAACGCGGCATCATCGACAACGCCACGGGGCAGGCGGACGTTTACATGGAAGGCTCCGACCAGCATCGCGGCTGGTTCCAGTCCTCCCTGCTTGAAAGCTGCGCCACACGCGGCATGGCGCCCTATAAAAAGGTCGTCACCCACGGCATGGTCGTGGACGCAGACGGCAAGAAGATGTCGAAATCCATCGGCAACACGATCGAGCCTGACGCCTTCCAGAAACAGCACGGCATCGAGATCCTCCGCATCTGGACGGCTTCGGCCGACTATTGGGATGACACCCGCATCTCTGACGAGATCATCAAGGGCACCGTCGAAACCTACCGCAAGCTGCGCAACACGCTGCGCTACCTCCTCGGCGCCCTCGATGGGTATACGGAGGAAGAAGCCCTCCCTGCCGGTGACATGCCCAGCCTGGAGCGCTTCATGCTGCATCGCCTCAGCGAACTCGATCGCGGCGTTCGCGCCGCCTATGCCAGCTTCGACTTCAAACGCGCGATGACCCAGATCGTCAACTTCGTGAACGTCGAGCTTTCGGCCGTCTATTTCGATGTCCGCAAGGACGCCCTCTATTGCGACCCGGCCTTCACGCCCGGCGCGGCCTGGGACGACGCCACCGCCGAGTGGGGCAACCGCCGCCGCGCGGTGCGCACGGTCATGGCCCTCGTCATGGAACGCCTCCTCGCCTGGCTCGCCCCGGTGATGCCATTCACCACCGATGAGGCCTTCGGCGAAAGCCACCTCAAGGCCCGCGCGCCGTCGGTCCACCTGCTGCAATTCCCGGAAACACCTGAAGGCTGGCTGAACCCACAGCTCGCGGCCCGCTGGGAAAAGATCTTCGCCGTCCGCCGCGTCGTCACCGGCGCGCTGGAAGTCGAACGCCGCGAAAAACGCATCGGCGCCTCGCTGGAAGCGGCCCCGAAAGTCATCATCGCCGACAAGGCCCTGATCGACGCCTTCGAGGGCGAAAATGCCGGCGACATCTTCATCACGTCCGGCGCCGAGCTGACCCAGGCAGGCGAGGGGCCCGCAGGCGCCTTCACGCTGGCCGAAGCCCCCGGCATCTGGGTCGTGCCCCAGAAGGCCGCTGGCATCAAATGCCGCCGCAGCTGGAAATACTTCGACCCCGCCACCGCCGACCCGTCTTTCCCGGACATCACCCCCCGCGACGCCCTGGCGGTGCGGGCAAGCGACAAGGCGGCGGGGTAGGGCGCCGTAAAGCCTCCTCTCCACGGGAGAGGAGGCCTTCCCCTGCACAGAAGTGCTTGATCCCTCCGCCAGCGTCTGCAATCTCACCCCCATGAAATTCTCGCCGCAGACAGCCTGGCCCTTCGCGGTGATTCCGCTCGTCGTCCTGTTCGATCAGGTGACGAAATGGCTGATCCTGGCGGAAACGCGCCTGAATGGCCTTGCCTGCCTCTCTGATGGGCGCCTGTGCGGCCGGATCGAGGTTCCAGGGCCCGTAGACCTCTCAATGGTGTGGAACCGGGGCATGAGCTATGGCCTGTTTCAGGCCGATGGGCTGATGCGCTGGGTGCTGGCGGGGGTCATGGCGGCCATCGCCATCGGCTTTTTCCTCTGGCTTCTTCGCGCAGAAGGGCGTTTCCTGCGGCTCTCGCTCGCCCTCGTGGTTGGCGGCGCCATCGGAAACCTGATCGACCGGGTGCGCTTTGGCGCTGTGGTCGACTTTGTAGACGTCAACGAGCTGACCTTCGGCTACTTCCCCTGGGTCTTCAACGTGGCCGACGCCGCCATCACAATCGGCGCGCTGCTCTTGTTTGTAGACCAGTTCTTACTTTCGCGCCCGAAACAGGCTAACAGCCTGAAGCAAGGTTAATCCACTCCAGTTCAAGCGGATCTCGTACAGTCACATGAAAAAGACCCTCCCGCTCCTCGCTGCCGGCCTCGCTCTTGGCGTAACGGCTGCCTGTTCGGCCACCGGTTCGTCCGGCGCGGCGACCCCGAATGAGTTCCGCGTGGTTACCAAGCCGCCGCTGTCGATCCCGCCCAATTACAGCCTGCGCCCGCCCGCGCCCGGCACCACCATCCCGGCGGAAGTCGAAGCGGCCACCGCTGGCGGCACCGAAGCCTTCGGTACGGGCCTCGGCATCGAGGCCAGCGCGTCCGAGCGCGCGCTTGTCGCCGCTGCCGGCGCCAATGCGGTCAGCCAGTCCATCCGCGCCCAGGTCGACTGGGAAGAAACCAAAGCCATCCGCAAATCGCCCACGATTGCCGACCGCATCCTGTTCTGGCGCAAATCCGATCCGGAAAACGTCGCCGACGCGGCCACCGACAATGCGACCGGCGATCAGGCCGTGACGATCGAGCAGACCGGCGGCGCCAGCCGCATCAAGCTGCCCGGAACCTGATGTTATTCCCTGGGGGCCGGCGCATGTCTGCGTGGCCCCCCTTCCTGCCCCTCCAGATCGGAGCTTCCCCATGAAACGGATACTCGTCGCTGCAGGGCTCCTCGCCTTCGCGGCCGCTGGCGCTTTGGCCGAGCCTGCTACCGAAACCAGCGCGCCAAGCAGCTTCATGCTCGATAATGGCCTGCAGGTCGTGGTCGTGCCCGATCACCGCGCCCCGGTGGTCACGCATATGGTCTGGTACAAGGTCGGCGCCGTCGATGAGGCCCCCGGCAAGTCCGGCATCGCCCACCTGTTTGAACATGTGATGTTCAAGGAAACCAGGAATATCGGCCCGGAGGAGTTCACCTCCATCGTCCAGCGGTCGGGCGGCCAGCTCAACGCTTTCACCAGCTGGGACTACACCGCCTATTTCGAGCGGGTTCACAAGGACCAGCTCGGCAAGATGATGGAGCTGGAAGCCGAGCGGATGGTGAACCTCATCATCAATGACGATCCCGAAGGCCCGTTCATCTCAGAGCGCGATGTCGTGAAGGAAGAACGCCGCCAGCGCCTCGACAACAATCCCGCCGCGCTGCTGCAGGAAATGGTGCTGACCGAATTCTGGAAGGGCCACCCTTACGAGATCACCGTCATCGGCCTGATGGATGAGGTGAACGCGCTGACCCCGCAGGACGGGCTGGATTTCTACCGCGAATATTACAGCCCGGAGAACGCCATCCTCGTCGTCGCCGGCGATGTCACCGAAGAGGGCGTGCGCGCCCTGGCCGAGCAGCATTATGGCCCGCTCCAGCCCACCGGCGAAGCGCACGATCAGCGCAAATGGCAGCCCGTGGCGCCGCTCGCAGAAACCAAGCTGATCACCCATTCCGATCCCAAGGTGCGCCAGCCCGTCTGGAGCCGCTATTATCTCGGCACCTCGTTCAACCGCGATCCCGAACGCGCGCTCGCGCTGGAAGTCGGCCTTGAAGTGCTCGGCGGCGGCCTCACCAGCCGCCTCTACCAGACGCTGGTCGAGGAGCAGAAGGTCGCCATCAATGTCGCCACCTTCGCCTGGACAACCCTGCATGATGAAGGCCCCGCGGTAATCTACGGCACGCCCGTTGACGGCGTCAGCCTGGAAGACCTCGACGCTGCCGTGATGGCCGAGATCGAGAAGATCCTCGCCGAAGGCTTCACCGAAGATGAAGTCCGCCGCGCCCGCAACAAGCTCGCCGCCACGGCCATCTACCAGACCGACAGCCAGTCAGCGATGGCCAACCATTACGGCGCCAATCTCGCCCTCGGCTTCACGCTGGAAGAGATCGCCAGCTATCCCGATGAAGTGCGCGCGGTCACGCCGGACGAAGCGCTCGCCGCCGTGCGCGCCGTCTTTGGCGCCGACCAGAACTATATCACTTCCCATCTTCTGCCGGCCGAAGGAGACCTCTGATGTTGAAACTCCGGCTTATCTCCGGCGCCGCTGCGGCCGTATTCCTCGCCGCCTGCGCCACGCCCGCCCCCCCACCTGAAGCTGCGCCTGAAGCCTCGCTCGACGCGGAGGCGGAAACGCCCGCCGCCCTGGCGCTGGATGTCAGCGTCTATGACGGCGATTTCGTCGACATCCAGGAATTCACCACGCCGGGCGGGGTGTCCGTCTGGCTGGTCAGCGAGCCCTCAATCCCCATCGTCTCGGTACAGATGGCCTGGCGCGGCGGATCGGTGGCCGACCCCGAAGGCCTGGAAGGGCTCGGCCAGGCGGTCGTCTATGGCATGAATGAAGGCGCGGGCGATCTCGATTCGCTCGGCTTCCAGACGGCGATGGAAGACCTGAACATGAGCTTTGGCTGTTCCAATGGCAGCGAATGGACCAGCTGCTCGGCCACCATGCTGTCGGATAATGCCGCCGCCTCGATGGCGCTGGTCGCCAGCGCGCTTACCGCGCCGCGCTATGACCCCGGCCCGTTCGAGCGTTTCGTGCGCGAACAGGAAGTCAGCCTCAAGACGCGGGAAACCTCGGCCGGCTATCTCGCCTGGCGGGCCCAGTCCCAGGCGCTCTATCCGGATCATCCCTTCGCCCGCGAAGTCTCGGCGCAAAGCCTTGCCGCGCTGACGCCGGAACTCGCCCGCGCGCATAAAGACGCGCTGATGACGAAGGACCGCCTGCTGGTCACCGCAGTGGGCGCCATCTCGCCCGAAGACCTTGCACCGCTGATCGACGCCGCCATCGCGGACCTGCCGGAGACGAGCGATGTCCCCGCCGCAACGCCGGTCACGCTGCCGGAGATTGCTGCGGCAGAGCCGGTCGTCGTCCCGCTGCCCCAGCCCCAGAGTCTCGTGCGCTTCATCGGCCCGGCCATGGACCGGTCGAACCCGGATTTCTTCCCGGCCTTTGTGCTCAATTACACCTTCGGCGGCGGCGGCTTTGAAAGCCGCCTCGTGAAAACCCTGCGGGTCGACAAGGGCCTGACCTATGGCATCAGCTCCAGCATTGATCCCGACCCGAACTTCAACGTCTGGTCCGGCGGGGGCCAGACCAAGAATGAAAGCGCCGGTGAATTCATCACCGGCATCCGCGACGAGATGCAGAAGTTCATCGAAGGCGGCGTGACGGAGGCAGAGCTTTCCGACGCCAAGGCCTATCTGATCGGCTCCTATCCGCTCGGCTTTGACTCCAACGCCAAGATCGCGGGCAACATCATGTCCGTCCGCCAGGACGAACTCGGCATCGACTATTTCGACCGCCGCAACGCCCTGATCGACGCCGTCACCCTGGAAGACGTAAACGCGGCGGCCGCAAAATACCTCGCCCCGGACCGGTTCAGCTTCTTCGTCGTCGGCGAACCCGAAGGCCTAAGCGCAGAGTAATCCCCTCAACGCCTCTCCCGCTCGCGGGAGAGGCTGCGCAGGATCAGCGTTTGCAGTGCAAACGCCCGGAGCAGGCCGTTGCGCAGCAATGGGAGGTGAGGGCCTGCAGCGTCCGGATATGTCCTGGCCTGTCCGCCAGATGTCCCGCAAAGTGTCCCGATATGTCCCGATCTCTCCGCGTTTGTCACGGCAAAACCGGGGGACACCCAAACGCCTGTCCAACGCGCCAGCGCCCGCAACGCCCGGCCACGCCGCGCGCCGCGCTGCGCCAATCCCGCCGAACCCGCAGCCCGGTATACTTCCCGCATCAAGAAAAGCGGTTTTCCGCCAGACTTCAGTCCGGAGACTTTCGCGGCGTCGCCAGCCCCGGCGCGGCAAAGCCCCCGGAGGGATGGCGCTTGTAGGTGAAGAGTTCGGCAGGCCGCCCCCCGGTCGACGGCTCCATCTGCCCCGTGCCGGTCACCAGCCGCGTCTTCTCCAGGGCGCGGCGGAAATTCTGCGTGTGCAGTTGCAGGCCGAGAATCCCCTCGACCCCGCGTTGCAGCTCGGAGAGCGTAAAGCGTTCGGGCACCAGCTCGAACACGACCGGGCGGTATTTGATCTTGCTGCGCAGCCGGGAGAGCCCGGTTGCAAGAATCCGTCTGTGGTCGGATGTCATCGCCGCGCCAAGCCGGATGCCCGCTTCAGGCAATCCGGCATCGCGCGCGCACTCGGCCACCAGGCCCGCCTCATAGAGCAGCTCATAGCGCTCCAGCACCCGCTCCTCGATCCAGCGGGCCCCGTCGAGGCCAAAGGCGATCCGGGCCCGCTCGGCGCGCGGCTCATTGCCCGCCGCCCAGGTCTTCAGGCGCGGGGCAATCTCCGCGTCAATCAGGGCAGGGCGGCCAGAGCGATGATCTTCCCACGGAAAATACTGATACCAGCTGCGCCAGCGCGCCTCGAAATTCGCCGCCACCGGCTTTTCCTCCGGCGTCAGCGCCAGATAGCCGACAGAGATGACGTGCGCGTTCGGCGGCGCGTCCACCACCGTGGCCTCAGGCGTCTCGCGGTCCTTGTCCCCGAAGGTGTAGAGTTGCTCGACATAGCCAAGCTCAAAGCCCGTCTGCTCGCGCACCCAGCCGCGCAGCGACAGGTCAAAGGTGCGATGGTTCACCGGGTCAAACGGGCCGAAGGGCAGGGCCTCCTCGCCGCTCGGCCGGCGGGTCACCAGCACATGCGGCTCCCCGTCCTTGATGGCAACCATCACGGCAGACAGGCCAATCAGCAGGGCAGAGGTGGCGGGCATCAGGCAGCCTCCGCCGCGATCACGGCCTGAATATCCTCAAAGCGCTTCAGGAACAGCCTCTGCGCATCGGGCGCGGGCAGGGGCTTCAGGCGAAACTTCATGCCTTCAGGGGGGTGCCCGAAGAAGCCGTCGGATTCCGCCTCGCTGAAGCCCGCCAGCTGCACCGCCTCAAACCAGGCGCAGATATGGTCGGCCTTCTTGATCGTCTTCTTCAGCTTCGCCGTTGTCAGGGGTTTCAGGCCGAACCGGATGTGAATGGCTTCCTGCAAACGGGCTTCAATATCCTTATAGCTCTCCCCCAGCAGCGCCTTGAACGGGGAGATCATGTCCCCGATCACATATTCCGGGCTGTCATGCAGCAGGGCGGTCAGCCAGGCCTCCGGCGGGAGACCGGGTTCCAGCTTGCGCACGATCTGCTCCACCAGCACCGAGTGTTCAGCCACGGAAAAGGCATGCTCGCCCCGCGTCTGCCCGTTCCAGCGCGCCACACGGGCCAGCCCATGGGCAATATCCTCGATTTCCACATCCATCGGCGAGGGATGTGCCAGATCAAGGCGCCGGCCAGACAACATCCGCTGCCAGACGCGAGGGGGCTTAACAGAACGCTTCAAGGGGTGGGCTCCATTGGGGCATCTTAAGGGATTGGTAGCAGGGGTAAATAAACCGGGGCGAAACGGTTACAAACTCGCCTTGTTTGTGCCCCCGTTTGCCAATGACGCATTAATGCCTGTCGGGCATAACCCTTGCATTACAGGCATTGGTCCTTCGTTTTCAGCAGGGCCAGCGCATAAAACAAGTAGAGTGACGGTGAACGCCTGATGATTGATATTCTGCACCAATTCACAACCGGTTCGGGCTTTCCCGTGGTTGTCCTCGTGTGTTGTGCCATCATTGTGGTCATCGAGGCGGCCAAAGCCAGCCGCCGCGCCCTCTGGGGCGACCTGTTCACCGAAGACTTCGACGAATAGTCGTTTCCGGGCGATCAGCCCACCCGCTCCACCACAACAGTTCCAGCCGAATAGCCTGCTCCGAACGAGCAGATCAGGCCTTTCTGTCCGGCCGTGAAGTCTTCCGAGTGCAGATGGAAGGCGATGATCGAGCCCGCCGAAGACGTGTTGGCGTAGGTGTCGAGCACTGTAGGGCTTTCAGCGTCGCTCGCCTCATGGCCCAGCACCTTCGATGAGATCAGCCGGTTCATGTTGGCGTTGGCCTGATGCAGCCACATGCGTTTCAGAGCGCCCGCCTCGATGCCCAGTTCGCCCAGATGACCATTGATCATCTCTGCCACCATCGGCACCACTTCCTTGAACACCTTGCGGCCTTCCTGAACGAACAGCTTGTCCGGCGTGCCGATGCCGTCAGGCGCCGCGCGGTTCAGGAAGCCGAAATTGTTGCGGATGTTGTTGGAAAATTGCGTCTTCAGCCGCGAACCCAGGATCTTCCAGTGCCCGGCCGGGGCAATCGCCTCGTCTTCTACCAGGATGGCGGTGGCCACATCACCAAAGATGAAATGGCTGTCGCGGTCGGTGAAGTTGAGATGGCCCGAACAGATTTCGGGGTTCACCACCAGCACCGATCTGGCATTGCCCGAGCGGATAAAGTCCGCCGCCGTCTGAATGCCGAACGTGGCTGAGGAGCAGGCCACGTTCATATCAAACGCAAATCCCTCGATGCCGAGCGCTTCCTGCACTTCAATCGCCATCGCCGGATAGGCGCGCTGCATGTTGGACGCCGCGCAGATCACCGCGCCGATGTCCTTCGGGTCGCGCCCGGCCCGCTTGAGCGCGTCGCGCGCGGCATGCACGGCCATTTCGGCCAGTACGGAAATCTGTTCATTCGGCCGCTCAGGAATGCGCGGGGTCATGATATCGGGGTTCAGCACGCCCTCCTTGTCGATCACATAGCGCGCCTTGATGCCCGAGGCCTTCTCGATGAACTCGACGGAGGAATGGGTTTTGGGCTCCAGCAGGCCGGAGCTGATGTCGGCGGCGTTCTCGACATTCCAGTTGTCGGCCCAGGCATTGTAGCTGGCGACCAGTTCAGCGTTGGAAATCGAGTTGGGCGGGGTCCACAGACCAGTGGCGGAAATCACGGGGCTCGGCATAGGGGTCTCCGGCGGCGCCTGTCCGCGCGCAAGCGTCAGGCCCTTCTAGCTATATCCTTGTAGGGAAAGCTGTAACGCGCGTTGCGGGCAAAGCACAAGGCTGGGCCGTCACGGCGGTTAACGGGGCTTTACTTGTCGACCTGGCCCGGCCCGCCATAGACCTTGCGTTGGAGTTCGCGATCCTCGGCCGCGCGGACGCTTTCTTCCCAGGTCTCGGACTCCTCATCATACTTGGCTTTTTCCGCCGCAATCACGGTTTCGCGGCAAAGCTGGCGCTCTTCCTCGTCCGATTTGTCCTGACAGGCGGCGAGGGCCTTGGCCTCGGCCTGGTCGCGCCATGTTGCGCAACCGGCGACCGGAAGAAGAAGCGCCATTGCCGCGCAGGCAGATAGCAGCGCCCGCATCACGGACGGCGCTCGCCGTTGCGCTTCGTGCTCAGGGCAACATCCGCGACCACGTTCTGAATGCAGGTCGCCCGGTCGCCCTCATCTTCGATGCTGGCGCATTCATCCACCGGGTTGGCATACGCGTTCGACGGGGTACCGCTTGCGCAGCCGCCGACAGCCGCCAGCAATCCCATCGCCGTCATAAACATAAGCGTTTTCATGGTCTCTCCCGCACACCCTTGTGACGGGGACACCCTACCTCATGATCGTTGACCATGCCAACGGCCTGTGCCCACGCATAGACAATTGTCGGGCCTACAAATTTGAAGCCGCGCTTCTTGAGGTCCCTGGACATTGCCGCCGACCAGTCCGTGCTGGTGGGCGCCTCGCGGAAATTCTTCCATTTGTTTACAACGGGTTTGCCGCCGACATAGCCCCAGCAGTAATCCGAGAAATCATCGCCCGCTTCCATCATGGACAGGTAGCTCCGGGCGTTGCCGATCACGGCGTCGATCTTCTTGGGGCTGCGGATGATGCCGGGATTGGTCAGCGCCTTTTCAGCGCGTCTGGGCGTCCAGCGAGCCAATTTTTCCGGGTCAAACTCGTCAAACTCTTCCCGAATGCTCTCCCGCTTCCTCAGAATTGTGATCCAGCTCAGCCCTGCCTGCATCCCGTCCAGCTGCAGCTTCTCCCACAGCGCGCGCGGGTCGCGCTCGGGCACGCCCCATTCTTCATCATGATAGGCGCGGTAAATGGGATCGGTCACCGGCGCCCAGCCGCAGGAATGGGGTTCACTCATCGGCTTTGGCCTCCAGATGGGCTTTGACTTCGGCAATCAGCCACGGCGCGCCGTCGATTTCGGCGGGAGCGTCGTTCACGGTGACAGGCTGTTTATCCTGGATCGCCTTGGCAAACCTGTCGGTCCGGATCAGGGCGAGGGCTTCACCGGCGGCGGCGCTGGTGACGGTGCCGAGACTGCCAGCCGTTCCGGCGCGCAGCTCGGCGCCCACCACAAGGCCTTCGCCTTTCAGACGCACCGTGCGCTTGCGGATCAGCCCCTTGCGTTTCATCCGGCTGGCGACTTCCTGGCCGACGAAACAGCCCTTCCTGTAGTCGATGCCGGTCATCACATCCATGTTGATGTCGGTCGGGAACACCTCGGCGGCGCGATAATCGCGGCCCCATTCGGGAACGCCTGCGCTGATCGCCAGCGCGTCCCAGCCAGGCAGGGGCTCTGCTGCATCTCCGGCGGGCACAATCGACCGGTGGGGCAGCTTCGGTGTGCGCGGATCGGGCACGCCGCTTACATCAATGGCCGAAACCAGCGCTTCATCGCGCATGATCTCCACCGCCGAGCGAAGCCGGAACATCTTCAGCCGCTTCATCAGATCGTCTGCGGCATCCTCGTGCACATCAATCAGCACGCCGTCTGCGATGCGATGGGCAATATAGTCGGCAATGATCTTGCCTTGGGGGGTCAGCAGCGCGCCATAGCGCGCTTCACCCTCGGCCCATCCGGCCACCGTATGGGTCACGGTGCGCTCCAGAAGGGCGATTGTGTCGGGGCCGGTGAGGCTGAGAATGGCGCGGTCTGGAAGGCGGTGCATGGGGTTGATCTAAGCCCCCGCTGGCGCCGCCGCAATGCCCGGCGCGAAACGGCAGGGCCGCGCGTGACTTTTACCCCAAGCGGCGCGATAACGCGCCATGACCCAAGTTTACGACCTGATCCTGCGCGGCGGCACCGTCGTCACCCCCGGCGGCGAAGCCCAGACTGACATCGGCATCATCGGCGAGCGCATTGCCCATATCGGCGACCTTTCAAAGGCCTCAGCCGGCGAAATCTATGGCGCCGCTGGCCTCCACATCCTGCCCGGCGTGATCGACACGCAGGTCCACTTCCGGGAGCCTGGCCTGGAATACAAGGCAGACCTCGAAACCGAGGCCCGCTCGGCCGCGCTCGGCGGCGTTGTTGCCGTTTTCGAGATGCCCAACACCAATCCCTCGACCATCACGCCTGACCGGATGCTGGACAAGCTCGCCCGCGCCAGGGGCCGGATGGACATTGACCACGCCTTCTATGCCGGCGCGACACATGACAACGTGGCGTTGCTGCCCGAAATGGAGCGGATGCTCGGATGTTGCGGCGTGAAGGTGTTCATGGGCGCCTCGACCGGCGACCTCCTCATCAAGGATGACGCGGGCGTTGAGGCCGTGCTGCGCGCCATCAAGCGCCGCGCTGCCTTTCATTCCGAAGACGAATACCGCCTCGAAGAGCGCCGCCACCTCGCCGTGACGGGTGATTGGAACAGCCATATCGTCGTGCGCGATGTTGAGGCGGCTGTCTCCTCCACGCGCCGCCTGCTGCGCCTTGCCCGCAAGACCGGCAAGCGTATCCATGTGCTGCACATCTCCACCGCCGAGGAGATGGAGCTGCTGCGCGACGCCAAAGATGTGGCGAGCGTTGAAGTCCTCCCCAACCACCTCACTCTGGCCGCGCCTGATTGCTATGACCGGCTGAAAGGCTTTGCCCAGCAGAACCCGCCTGTGCGTGAGGCCCGCCACCGTGACGCCCTCTGGCGCGCGCTCAATGCAGGCATTGTCGATGTTCTGGCGACGGACCATGCCCCGCACACAATCGAAGAGAAGCAGCGGCCTTATCCGGCTTCGCCGTCCGGCATGCCCGGCGTGCAGACGCTGGTGCCGGTGATGCTGACGCATGTGAATGACGGTAAGCTCAGCCTGCAACGCTTTGTCGAACTGACCAGCGCCGGCCCGCAGCGCGTCTTCGGCCTCGCCGACAAGGGCCGCATCGCCGAAGGTAACCATGCCGACTTCACGATTGTGGACTTGAAGCGCAAGGCCACGATCACCGCTGACTGGTCAAAATCCAAATGCGGCTGGACCCAGTTTGATGGCTTCGAAGCCACCGGCTGGCCGGTCGGCACCATCGTGCGCGGCGGCTTCGTCATGCGCGACGGCGAGATCGTCCAGAAAGGCGGCGGCAAGCCTGTCCGCTTCAACGAAACGCTCGAGCCTGCTGCCTGAACCTGATTTATATCCCGAGAGAACGCTCATGACCTTCAAACCTGCCTTGCTCATTTCGGCTGCCCTGCTGCTCTCTATGCCTTCGGCTTTCGCGCAGGAGCGCACGGCGTTCGAACAGAAAGCGCGCTCCCTCTACGAAGAAGCCGTCGCCGTGCGCACCGCCAAGGGGCAGGGTAAGGTGCCTGAACTCGTTGACTATCTCGTCAGTGAGCTGAAGGCAGCCGGCTTCACAGACGCAGATATTGAAGTTACCGATTATGAGAATGACGGCGAGCTTACGCAGGGCCTGATGGTCTGGTATCGCGCCGAGGGCGAGGCAGCGGAGAAACCCATCGTCCTGCTCGCGCATATGGATGTGGTCGACGCGCTGCCCGATACCTGGGAGCGTTACCCCTTCGACCTGATTGAAGAGGACGGCTATTTCTTCGGCCGCGGCACAGCCGACAACAAATACGGCGTCGTCAGCCTCGTCGCCACTTTCATGCGGCTGAAGGAAGAAGGCTTCCAGTCCAACCGCGATCTCGTCATCGCCCTCTCGGGCGACGAGGAAACCGGAATGATCTCCACCCGCGCGCAGGCAGAATACACCGCCGAGAATATCGATCCGGCTTATGTGCTGAACGCCGATGCAGGCGGGCTGACGCTGGATATGGATGGAAAGGCGCTGCTCTATGGCGTTCAGGGCTCTGAAAAGACCTACGCTACCTTTGAGCTGACGATCAGCAATCCCGGCGGCCATTCATCTGCTCCGAGAGCGGACAATGCGATCTATGAGCTCGCCGATGTGCTCCAGAAAATCGAAGCGCACAAATTTCCGGTGATGCACAGCCCGCTGACGCTCGCTTCCTTCAAGTCTGGCGGGGCGCAGACGCCCGGCCCGCTGGGCGCGGCCATGCTGGCCTTTGCTGAAAACCCCGAAGACGAAGCCGCCATCGCCACCCTGCGTGCTGATCCGTCCACGGTTGGCAGCACCGGTACCACCTGCGTCGCCACCATGCTGCGCGCCGGCCATGCCGAAAACGCCCTGCCGCAACGCGCAACCGCGACGGTCAACTGCCGCATCTTCCCCGGCGTCGGCATCGACGCGACAGAGAAGACCCTGAAAGAGGTTGGCGGCAACGAGAACCTGAAGATCAAGCTGATCTCGGATCTGGTGGAAAGCCCGGAATCGAAATTGCCGGACGACGTGATGGCAGCGGTCAATACTGCCCTCGCGGCGCGTGGACTCGAAGGCTTGCCCGTCGTGCCGCACATGTCCTCAGGCGGAACGGACGGCATGTTCTACCGTAATCTCGGCTATGATACGCTGGGCATCGGCGGCTCCGGCGCAAAGCCGAATGATACCTTCGCGCATGGCCTGAATGAGCGCCTTTCGGTCGACGCGTTCTATGGCGGCCTCGACCATTGGTACATCATCCTCAAGGAACTCGCCGGCGGCGAATAACGCTCCGGCGGGACAGGCTGAGGGAGGGGCTTGCCCTTTCCGGCCGCCTGCGCGAGCAATCATGTCAGAAAACAAATTCATGGCGGGCCTGCCCTGCCATGCGGGGAGGATAAATTTTGCCAATGAGCAAGACCGCGCATATTCCGTTTCGTGAGGTGCCTTATCTTCCGCTGAAGCTGAAGATCGACCGGCGCCCCGATGGCACGATCTATCTCGACAGTGGCCATCCGCTCAAAGCCCATCCGCCGCATATGCTCGCTCCGCTGGTGAAATGGGGCGCCGAGCGCCCGGACCAGACCTGGCTGGCCGAGCGCTGGCCGGAAAACCCCGCTGCCGATGACTGGCGCCGCATGACCTATGCCGATGGCCTTGCCGCCGTCCGGCGCATTGCCGCCGCCTTCCTCAGCGAGGGCGCCGGGCAGGACGCGCCGGTGATGATCCTCTCGAAGAATTCCATCGACAATGCGCTCGTCATGTACGGCGCCATGTGGGCGGCGAGCCCGGTGGTGCCGGTGACGCCCGCCTACGCGACGCTCAGCCAGGACCTCCTGCGGTTCCGGTATATCGACCAGCTCACCACACCGAAATTCATCTATGTCGAAGATGGCAACGAGTATCAGCGCGCCCTCGACAGCCTCGACCTGACCGGGCGTCTGGTGATCTATTCTCGCAATGCGCCGAAAGTCCCCCGCGCCGTCAGTCTGGAGGATTTTGCCGGACAGACCGGCCCGGCGGTGGACGAGGCTTATGCCCGCCTCACGCCGAAAACCGTCGCCAAATACATGCTCACCTCCGGCTCCACCGGGGAGCCCAAGGCCGTCATCAACACCCATGGCATGGTCGCGGCCAATTCCAAGATGATCCGCTCGGTATGGGACGAGGAACGCCTCGACGCGATTACCGGCGGCCCGCAGGTGATGGTGAACTTCCTGCCCTGGAGCCACACTTACGGCACCCATTCGATCCTCCACAACATGCTGGACTGGGGCGGCACGATGTATATCTGCCAGGGCGCGCCCACGCCCGCCCGCCTTCCGGAGATGATCCGTAACCTGAAGGAAATCCCCACCACCCAGCACACCACCGTGCCCCAGGCATGGGCGGCGCTGGCCACCGCGCTGGAGCAGGACGACGCCCTCGCCGAAGTGTTCTTCTCCCGCCTCACCTCCATGGCCTATGGCGGCGCCTCAATGGGGCAGGACATCTACGAACGCATTCAGGAAGTCGCCGTCCGTGTCACCGGCGAGCGCATCTCTCTGTCTGCCGGGTACGGCGCAACCGAAACCTCTCCCACCGCCTCAAATGTCCACTGGCCGAACGACAAGATGGGCCTCATCGGCCTGCCGCTGCCCGGCAACACATTCAAGCTGGTGCCAGCGGGCGACAAGCTGGAGCTGCGCGTCAAAGGCGTCAACGTCACACCCGGCTATTTCCGCAACGCGGAGAAGACCGCCGAAGCCTTTGATGAAGAGGGCTATTACAAGCTCGGCGACGCGGTGAAGTTCGTTGATCCGGCCGAGCCTGAACGCGGCCTCGCCTTTGATGGCCGCACGGTGGAAGAGTTCAAGCTCGCCAGCGGCACATGGGTCTCGGCCGGCGCCGTGCGCGTTGCGGCCGTGGCGGCGTGTGGCGGCGCGCTGTCAGACGCGGTTGTCTGCGGCCTCAACAAGGATGAGATCGGCCTTCTGGGCTTTCTCAACCTCGCCTGGTGTCAGCGCCTCGTGGGCGAGGCCTTGCCTGCCGATCAGCTGGTCACCCATCCCAAGGTGCTCGAAGCCGTCAAGGCGGGGCTGAGCGCCCACAACAAGGCCCACCCCAATGCCTCTGCCCGCATTACGCGGATACTGCTGCAACCTGTCGAGCCGCGCGCTGACCTCGGCGAGATCACCGAAAAAGGCTACATCAATCAGTCCCGGACGCAGGCCCTGCGCCCCGATCAACTTGATCTGCTATTTGCCGCCGAAAATGCCGCCGGGAAAATCCTGATTTAATGGCATTTTCAGTGCCAATATCAGCCGGTTATGCCGAATCCTGCCTTTTTGGGGCTCGATTCCTTATCCAAAGCGCTTAAACATGCCCCTGAAGTCTTCGGGTAACCGGAGGCTTTGGCCATTCCCCTTTGGCTCATGGCGGGTCGCAGATAGTCAGGAAGCTCCCCTTGCTTCCGAGCTGCCTGCGGCCCGTTTGGTTTTGCGCTCGCGCCGAAAACCGCTAGGGAACGCCAACAACTCAATCAGGGGAGGTTTGTCCATGTCCGATTCCGACGCCGCCATGACCGGCGCCGAGGCGCTTGTGTCCACACTAGCCGATCATGGCGTCACGGCCTGCTTCGCCAATCCCGGCACCTCTGAAATGCACCTCGTCACCGCGCTCGACCGCGAGCCGCGCATCCGCTCGGTGCTCTGCCTGTTTGAGGGTGTGGCGACCGGCGCCGCAGACGGCTACGCCCGCGTCACAGGCCGCCCGGCGATGACGCTGCTGCATCTGGGCGCCGGCTTCATGAATGGCGGGGCCAACATCCACAACGCCAAGCGCGCCTGGACCCCGATGATCAACGTCATCGGCGATCATTCGGTGCCGCACCTGCGCTATGACGCGCCGCTCACCTCCAACATCATGGGCCTCGCCGGGCCAAACTCGGTCTGGATCAAATCGGCCAACCATGTCTCTGTCACGGGCGATCTGGCGGCCGAAGCCTGGGCCGCCAGCTTTGGCCCTGTGCCCGGCCCGGTCTCGCTGATCCTCCCGGCGGACTCCGCCTGGACCGAAGGCGCCACCCCCGGCAAGACGCGCGCTCAGCCCTTCCTGCGCGCGCCCGATACTGCGCTCGTCGAAGCCGCTGCCAAGGCTGTGAAGTCCGCCAAAAAACCGATGATCCTGATCAGCGGCACCGCGCTCACCGGTCCCGGCCTCGGCCATGCTGCGCGCCTGAAAGCGGCCGGCATCCGTGTGCTGACGGATACGTTCTTCCCCCGCCAGGTACGCGGCGCGGGCATCTTCGCGCCCGAGCGGATGCAGTATTTTGCCGAAGGCGCGATGGCAGACCTTGAAGGCACCGACCTGATGCTGGTGGCCGGCACACAGGTGCCCGTCGCCTTCTTCGCTTATCCCGGCAAGCCGAGCCTGCTTGTGCCCGAAGGCTGCACACCGATGGTGCTCGGCGGGCCGGAAAGCGACAGCGCCGCCATCCTCGAAGCTCTCGCCGATACCATGGGCCTCACCGAGGCAGCGCCTGCGCCTACGCTGGAAATTCCAGACGCCCCGACCGGCGCGCTCAATGCCGCCACCATCGGCGCCTCCATCGCGCGGCATATGCCCGAGGGCACATTCGTCTCTGATGATGGCGTTTCCAACGGTCTGCCGAGCTTCATGATGACCGGCCGCGCCCGCCCGCATGACTGGATGATGCTGACCGGCGGCGCGATCGGGCAGGGCATGCCCCTCGCGCTCGGCGCTGCCATCGGTGCCAAGGGCCGCAAGGTGCTCTGCCTCACGGGCGATGGCGCAGGCATGTACACCAACCAGGCGCTCTGGAGCATGGCGCGCGAGAAAGCCGATGTGATTAACATCGTCTTCGTCAACCATTCCTACCGTATCCTGAACATCGAGCTGGCGCGCACCGGCGCGGGCAATCCCGGCCGCGTGGCGGCAGACCTCCTCGGCCTCGGCCGCCCGGAGATCGACTGGGTGAAGCTGTCGGAAGCCCAGGGCGTCCCGGCGGTCAACGCCACCACCGCCGAAGAATTCGACGCAGCCCTCGCCCGCGCCTTCAGCGAGCCGGGCCCCCACCTGATCGCCGCGCACGTTCCCGCGCGCTAGGCACAAAAAAACTCAGCCGCCTGACGCATCAGGCGGCTGAGCTGTTTTCAGTTCAGGTCCGGAAAATCACTCGGCCGCGTCGGCGTCCACCTCATCCTTCTTCGCCGGATCATATTTCGCAAACCAGCCCATGATGTTGTCCGTCTTGGCAATCAGGCGGCTGGGGCGGGCGGCGATATAGTGGGGCGAGCCGGGAATGCGGATGAGCGCGGTATCGACCCCGTTCATTTTCAGCCCGGTATAGAACTGCTCGGCTTCCCATGTTGGTGTACGGAAATCTTCTTCCCCCACCATCATGAGTGTCGGTGTCTTCACCTTGTCAACATAGCGGATCGGCGAGCGTTCCAGATAGGCTTCCGGGTTGGACCAGGGGTCTTCGCGTATCCAGTGACGGCGCACCATCTGGGCGATGTCGGCCGAAAGCGCCATCGTCATCCAGTTGATCACCGGCTTGACCGAGGCGGCGGCTGCAAAACGCTCCGTCTTGGTCACGATCCAGGCGGTCAGGATGCCGCCGCCCGATCCTCCGGTCACGAACAATCTGTCTTCGCTGACATAGTTGCGCTTCACCAGCTCATCGACGACGCTCATCAGGTCGTGATAGTCATTGCCCGGATAGGCCCGGTCGATGGCCAGGGCAAACTCCTCGCCATAGCCGGTCGAGCCGCGCGGGTTGGTCCACACGGTGACATAGCCTTCCGCTGCAAATCGCTGGATCTCGCTGGCGAAGAAGGGGCCATACATCGCGTAGGGCCCGCCATGGATTTCCAGGATCATCGGGAAGCTGCCATCGGCCTTGAAGTCGGGCGGCAGGGCCACCCAGGCTTCGATTTCCAGGCCATCATGGCTGGAGGGCACCTTGATCTCTTCGATGCGCGCCGTTTCCAGATAGGGCAGGATGTCGTCATTGAGGGCAGTGAGCACCTTCATGCCCTTGCCGTCAATCGCGGCAGACGCCACCTCGGACGGGCGGTCGTCGAAACCGGCGGTGTAGGCGACGAGCGGGTTGCGCCCTCCGCTTACGGAGAAACTGCCTTCGGCATAAGGCCGGCCAATGGAGGCGCCGCCGATGCCGGTCAGCACCTTCGTTGCCGCTCCGCCTGTGGTGATGCGGTAAAGGCTGAGAACGCCGTGATCTTCAGACAGTACCAGCAGGCTCCTGCCATCGGGCGCCCACAGGGTCTGGCCGACATTGCCGGGGAAATCGGCGGCAATCTCGCGCGCGCCGCTGCCATCGGCATTCATCAGGTAAAGATTGTCCTGCTGGTAGGAGAGAACCTTGTCGTCAAATCCGCGATAGGCAATCGTCTTACCATCGGGGGAGACAACCGCGCCATAGTCCGGGCCATCCCGGCTCGTCAGGGGTCGGATCGAAAGATCAGCCAGGCTCACCGCATGGATTTCGCTTTCCAGCGGGTCCATGTCGGCGTCTTCGGCAAGGTTGCCGGAAACCAGCAGGGTGGCGTTGCCCAGCCAGGCCGGGCCGGAAAGGTCTGCCTCACCAAAAGTTACCTGCCGCGGCGTGCCGCCATCAACGGGCAAAACGAAAATCTGCGAGGTGCCATCCTTGAGATAGCCCGCGCCATCAAAGCGGAAGGTGAGGCGATCAAACACCTTCACCGGATCGCTCCACTTGCCGCCCTCGGGGGTGGCGGGCGCCTTGGCAAAGCTCGGCGCGTCGCTGGGCACAAACATCGAGAAGGCGATGTATTTCCCGTCGGGCGACCAGACCGGCTGCGAGGGGGCCTGAAGGAACTGCGCGAGTGCGTGGCTGCGGCCCGTGTCGGGATAGAACACGCGCAGTTCAGGCTTGCCGCCTGCCGCGCTCATATAGATCAGGCGCGAGCCATCTGGCGACCAGCGCGGATTGGCAGCACCCTCGGCGCCGGCCACCAGCGGCCGGTGATTGCCGGTGCCTGTGTCGATGCTCCAGAGCTGGCCAACATCCCGGTCCGTCATCCGGTCCATTGAGCGGCGGACATAGGCGATCGTCTTGCCGTCCGGCGAGACCTGCGGATCGGATGCATATTCCATGTCGAACACGCGCTCGGCGGTGAAGCGTTTCGACGGCGTGGTGTCTTTTGCTGTGTCAGCAACGGCCGGTGATGCAGCCAGCATGAAAGCCAGGCTCGCAACGGCCAAAGTGCGGGAAATCATGAATACCCCTCCATCCGCAATTTTCTGTGCTGCGGGCGTAACATGCTGAATGCGGAGAGGATAGCTCAGCGGTTTTCCGGGCTTGCGATTCGCAAAACGGCTGCGCATATAGCCCTCGGAGGCAGGCGGCGGACGGGCCGCTCGCCAATCGGGTCAGGCGGGGAACCGAGCAGCCCTAACGAGCTTCAGTCCGGGTCGTTTGCTTGTCTCCACCCATTTCCCGCAATTCCGTGCCATTGACCGCGCCTGCCGCCGTAATCACGGCCGCCTCCTGCGTCAGAGGGTGTGCGGCGAGATCCGAGACCGACACATAGACCCGGCCCATCCGCTCGCTTTTCGCCGGCACCGCGTCTTCGCCCAGCCCCTCAGACATCGCCCGCCAGACCAGCTCTGAGCAGTAAAGGCTGTTATCGGATGCGAGCGAAAACGACCGGTCAAACGGCCGTCCGACAACCGATTCGGCATAGGCGAGGTAGGCGGCCTGCTGCGCGCCCTCCAGATCCATCCGGTAAACGCCAAGATCGGCTACATCCGCCAGATAGTCCGCCAGGCTGACCCGGACGACCGCGCCGGCCTCCCGCCGCGCGCCGGTGTCGGCATGGATCACCGAGAGGGTGCCATCGGCGTTCTCAACGGCGATTCCGACATGTCCCCAGCGCTTGTCGCCCAGCGACCAGATCGCCGCCAGCTGCGTGCCTGCGCCGGTATTGGCGCCCTTGAACAACAGGTCGCCTGCCTCAACCGGCGGCAGTGCCTCGGGCGGTATCTGCGCCCCGGCAATCCCGGCCCCCAGCAGGCAGGCCAGCGCGGCGGTTACTTGGCGACGCAATTGGCAAGCACCGAACTGCCAGACGCCGAGATCGATTCGTAGATCAGCGTCATCGCGTCATCGAGGGTCGGGGCCGATAAGAGCGTGTCAGCGACGAGAATCGCATCGGCTTCGCTCATGAACTCGCCGGTATATTCCATGTCATAGTCGTCCCAGCCTTCCCAGGTGATGGAATCGGCCAGACAGGCGCAGTCTTCAGGGAAGTAGAGGCTCTCCTTGCCTGCAGCCAGCGCGGCTTCATGCCGGGCCAGCAGGGCGGGGCAGGCGGCCTGGGCGCGTGCCTGCTGGGCTGTGTGCACATCTGTCAGCTGGGCGAGGGCGGGCGCCGCCAGGATCAGCGCGGTAACCAGTGTTGCGAAAAATTTCATGAAAAGTGTCCCCTTGGATGCATCCCGTGTAAGAGGCTACACTCACGCTGAATCGCCCGCAATCACTGGAACAGGGGGCGCCGCGTTAATCTTTTGTTTACCCGATTTCCACGTCTTCTTGACGGATTTGCGAATTGAGGCGTTGACCGGAAATTAACCTTCAGACACTATATCTTGTGTCGGGGCAAAGGGGTGAGACCACATCTGGTTTAGCTCCCGCGATATCCCTATATCTGCAGGAACATCGAGGAGGGTCGCCATGTCGGCAACCAACGCTAAATCCGTCGCCAGTGAAGCCGCCCGCAAAGGCAAGCCGAAAGCTGGTGGGGGCGCGAAAGTGGCGCTCGTGCCGGTCAACCAGGTGGTGACCGATCCGTCCCGCGATTCGCTGCTGACCGATTTCGGCAAGAAGACGCTCGACGACCGTTACCTGCTGCCCGGCGAGACCTATCAGGACATGTTCGCCCGCGTCGCCACCGCCTATGCGGACGATGCCGAGCATGGCCAGCGCATCTATGACTATATTTCGCGCCTCTGGTTCATGCCCGCAACGCCTGTGCTCTCCAATGGCGGCGCCGATCGCGGCCTGCCGATTTCCTGCTTCCTCAACCAGGTCGGCGATTCGCTCGACGACATCGTCGAGACCTGGACCGAGAATGTCTGGCTCGCCTCCAATGGCGGCGGCATCGGCACCTATTGGGGCAATGTCCGCTCCATCGGTGAGAAAGTCGGCCAGAACGGTCAGACCTCCGGCATCATCCCCTTCATCCGCGTGATGGATTCGCTCACCCTTGCGATCAGCCAGGGCTCGCTGCGCCGTGGCTCGGCTGCCTGCTATCTCGACATCCACCACCCGGAAATCGAAGAATTCCTGGAAATCCGCAAAACCTCGGGCGACTTCAACCGCAAGTCCCTGAACCTCCATCACGGCATCAACATCACCGACGCCTTCATGGAAGCGGTCCGCAATGACGAAGAGTTCGGACTCATCAGCCCGAAATCGGGTGAAGTGCTGAAATACGTCAATGCCCGCAAGCTCTGGCAGAAACTGCTCGAGCTGCGCATGCAGACCGGCGAGCCCTACCTGCTGTTCACCGACACCGTGAACAACGCGCTGCCCGCCCACCAGAAGCGCCTCGGCCTCAAGGTTACCCAGTCGAACCTCTGCTCGGAAATCACCCTGCCGACCGGCGTCGACCATCGCGGCACCGACCGCACGGCTGTCTGCTGCCTGTCCTCGGTGAACGCTGAAACCTTCCTCGAATGGTCGAAGGAGCCGATGTTCCTGGAAGACATCTTCCGCTTCCTCGACAACGTGCTGGAAGACTTCATCCAGCGCGCCCCGCCGGAAATGGCCCGCGCGGTCTATTCCGCCAAGCGCGAGCGCTCGGTCGGCCTCGGCGTCATGGGCTTCCACTCCTTCCTCCAGGCGATGAATGTCTCCATGGAAAGCGCGACCGCCAAGTCGCTCAACCTGAAGATCTTCAAGCACATCCGCCAGGGCGCAGACGCGGCCTCGGTGAAGCTCGCCAAGGAACGTGGCCCCTGTGAAGACGCCCGCGATGTCGGCATGATGGCCCGCTTCTCCAACAAGATGGCCGTCGCCCCCACCGCGTCGATCTCGATCATCTGCGGCGGCACCTCGGCCGGCATCGAGCCGATCCCGGCCAACGTCTACACCCACAAGACCCTCTCGGGCTCCTTCACGGTGAAGAACCAGCAGCTGGAAACCCTGCTCGATACGAAAGGTCTCAACACCAACGAGATCTGGACCTCGATCCTCGAGCATGAAGGCTCGGTCCAGCACCTCGATTGCCTCGACGCGCATGAGAAGGATGTCTTCAAGACCGCCTTCGAACTTGACCAGCGCTGGATCATCGAGCTGGCGGCCGACCGCACGCCGTTCATCTGCCAGTCTCAGTCGCTGAACCTCTTCCTGCCCGGCGACATCAATAAATGGGACCTTCACATGCTGCACTGGACGGCATGGGAGCGGGGCCTGAAGTCGCTCTACTATTGCCGCTCGAAATCCGTGCAGCGCGCCGCCTTCGCCGGGTCGGAAAAGGCGGAAGCCTCGACGCTGGAAGTCGCGCGCACCGACTATGACGAGTGCCTTGCCTGCCAGTAAGGCAGGGCTGCCTCAACCGGCATCATTCTATCAAAGGGCGCCCGCTGATTCGGCTGGCGCCCTTTTTCGTTGCGGGAAGTAAACGCCGCATTCGCCCCTGTTTTGCCAAATTTCTCAACGCCTTAATCAAAATCAGCCTCCTGTCGTCAGGGCAGGTATGGCAAAAATTTTTTTGAAATCTGGAATCTGCAGCCGTTTCTACAGAAACGGGCATGACGAACATCTGTTAATCAATTTGGGTAAGAATCCGTGTTGGGGCGAATTTCTCTTCATGATATTGGAACTGATAGGGAAGAACCTCGTTAAGAAGAATGTGACGGGGATCTACCTTGAGAGGCGTCAAACTCATGATGATTGCATTTGCAACCGGTCTTGCATCATTGGCCTGCCAGGGCTGTGTCTCTGGCGACGCTTTGAGCGAGACAAACTACCAGCAGGCCGCTGAGCCTTCGCTGGGGATGACGCTCGCTGTTCCAGGCCGCATCGGCGCCGGAGCCCTCAATACTCCGTCCCCGGAATCTTCTGCCGCACTTGCGGCGTCGACCCCCCTTATCGGAACCGTCGTCACCCCGATCACCAGCCCGGATGCGCCGGTCAGCGTGGTCGCCGTGTCCGGCCCGCCGCCTGCCTTCAGCATGATGGGTACCGGCGTTGCCGGCGTCTCGGTGGTCGATTCCAACCTTGCCTGGAGCAGCAGCCCGGCGCTCGCCCGTGTGGCCGCCGATGTCTCCACCCGCCGCGCCGGCCGGGCCCCCGAAATTTCGCAGGATGTGTCGATCGGTGTATCGATTGCCGCGCCCGCCGCCACCACGGGCCTCGGCTTCGATGTCGGCGTTGCGCCCCGCCTCGCCATCCGCGATGAAGGCGATCTGTCCAGCCAGCGTTTCGGCGGTGAAGTGCGTTTCGGTCAGGGCCTCAATCTTGAAGACCGTAATGGCCAGCCCAAGGGCTGGTATCTATTTGTCGGCGCCGATGGCGAAGCGCTTGTCTGGGACAACAAATCCAACCTGCCATCTCTGGGCGATGTGTTTGATGTCCAGGTGACCGATCAGGTCACGGTCGGAGACCTTCAGGCCGGTGTCTCGGTCCAGCGGGCAGGGGGCGAACTGTCCCTCAGCTACATCCGGCGCGAGATGAAGTTCAGCGATCGCAATCGCAGCCTGTCTGACACGGAAGACTTCGCCGGCGTCACCTTCACGATGCGCCGCTGATCCGTTGAGTGGGCCTGTGAGCCGGGCGCCGATGCCGGTCCGGGCGTGGCCGGAATTGTCCTGCATCGGCGGCATCTAGTCCTCGTCCTCAAGGGCAGGGGCGTCGCTCGTATCGCGGCGCGGGCGGGCCACCAGATCGCCCAGATCGGTCAGCTCGATAAAGGTGTCCGCCTCCCGGCGAAGGTCATCTGAAATCATCGGTGGGGTTGCATTCATGGTCGAGACGACCGACACGCGCACCCCCCTGGCTTTGACCGCTTCCACCAGCCTGCGGAAGTCGCCATTCCCGCTGAAAAGCACGATATGATCGCAGTATGCGGCCGCTTCGAGCATATCGACGGCCAGCTCCACATCCATGTTCCCGCGTACCCGCTTGCGCCCTTCGCGGTCCACGAATTCGCGCGCCGGCTTTTTCACGACGTTGAAACCGTTATAGGCCAGCCAGTCCACCAGCGGCCGGATCGGGCTGTATTCGTCGCTCTCCACCAGCGCCGTGTAATAGCTCGCCCGCACCAGACGCCCGCGCGACTGGAACTCCTTGAGAAGCTTACGAAAATCAATTTCCAGCCCGACCGCTCTGGCAGCTGAATACAGGTTGGCACCATCAATGAAGAGGGCCAGACGTTCATCCTTGTAAAAAGCCATTGGCTTTATCCTCGTCTTCCAATAGGGAGGGGCCAAATTCATGCCCAGGCGCGTTTACCGTCCGGAATACCGATCCCTTGCAGACTCTGCAAGGACGGGTTGCCGTGGCGTGCTGCAGCGCATATAAAGGGCGGTTCTTCAGGAGAATAACCCCGTATGGCCCGCGTTACCGTAGAAGACTGCATCCAGAAGGTTCCCAACCGCTTCGAGCTCGTACTGCTCGCAGCCCATCGTGCACGCATGATCCGTGAAGGATCGCCGCTGACGATTGACCGGGACAATGACAAGGACCCAGTCGTTTCCCTGCGTGAAATCGCCGAGACCTCGATCGACCTGAAAGTCGTCAAGGAAGCCCTCATCTCCAACCTGCAGGACATCCGGCCCGGCGAAGAGAATGAGCGTGAAGCTGACCGTGTCGCCCTTCAGGCTGCGCCTGCAGCGACGGAAGACGATGTTCTGCGCGCCTATCAGGCAGAACTCGAATCCGGGCGCGACGACCGGCTCTAGGAGACTCAATGGACGGCAGCGCCCTTTCCGGACCGGAAAAAGGGGCTGGCACAGGGGCTGGCAAACCAGCTCCTGCCAGCGACGCTGCGCCTGAACTTCCGCATTTCCTGTCCCGGGAAGAGTTGATCGCGAAAGTTCGCGCCTACCACCCGCGGGTGAGGTCCGAACTGCTCGGCCTGGCTTACGACTTCGCCAAGAAGCATCATGGCGAGCAATCCCGCGATTCCGGCGAGGCCTACTATTCCCACCCCGTCCAGGTCGCCAGCCTGCTTGCAGAGATAAAGCTCGACGAGGTCACCATCGTGGCCGGCCTCCTGCATGATGTGGTCGAGGACACCGAGATCGACATCGGCGACATCGAGGTGCGCTTCGGCCCGCAGGTCGCCGAACTCGTCGACGGCGTTACCAAGCTCGACAAGCTGGAATTCACCTCAAAGGAGGCCGCCCAGGCCGAGAACTTCCAGAAGTTTATCCTCGCCATGACCGGCGACCTGCGCGTGCTGCTCGTCAAGCTCGCCGACCGAATGCACAACATGGAGACGCTGCACTTCCGCAAGAAGCTGGAAAGCCGGCAGCGGACGGCGCGCGAAACCATGGACATCTACGCCCCGCTGGCGCGCCGCATCGGTCTTTACGACATGGCCGCCCGGATGGACGATCTGGCGTTCAAGGAACTGAACCCCGAAGCCCGCCGCGCCATCATCTACCGGCTGGAGGAGCTGGAGCGCGAAAACAAGGACGACCTCGGACGTATCCGGGCAGACCTGACGCGCATCCTCAACGAGGCAGGGGTGCGCTGCCGGATCAAGGGCCGCCGCAAGCAGCCCTATTCGCTGTGGCGCAAGCTTGAGCGTAAATCGATTTCCTTCCGCGATGTGGCTGACCTCTTCGCCTTCCGCATCATTGTGACGGATGTCGCCGATTGCTATCAGGCGCTGGGTGTTCTGCATACGCACTGGGCTTGTATTCCTGAGCGCTTCCGGGATTTTATATCCGTGCCCAAACCAAACGGTTATGCCAGCCTTCACACAACGGTGCGTGCATCGGGCAACCGCCGCGTGGAACTTCAGATCCGCACCGAAACCATGGACCTGACGGCAGAATATGGCGTCGCCGCCCACTGGGGTTACAAGAACCGCTCCTATGGCTTTGACGTGGATTCTGCCCGCGCGGCAGGTCTCGACCCCGAAGCCAACCTCAACGCCTTTGCCGAACTCCTGCGGGACGGCGCCGAGCCCGGCGAGTTCCTAGAGCATGCAAAGCTGGAGATGTACCGTGAACACGTCTTCACCTTCACGCCCAAGGGCAAGCTGATCATCCTGCCGGCCGGCGCCATGCCGCTCGACTTTGCCTATGCCGTCCACTCTGCCGTCGGCGACACAACCATCGGCGCGCGGATCAATGGCGAGGAGAAATCCCTCCGCCGGCCGCTCAAGAATGGCGATGTGGTGGACATCATCCGTGGAAAGACGGCTGACCCGATCCGCGGCTGGGAAATGCTGACCCATACCGGCCGGGCGAAATCGGCGCTGCGCCGGCTGGAGCGCGAGCGGGAGATCGCCGAGTTCCGCCGCCTGGGCGAGGGGCTCATCAATCAGGCCTTGCGCCGCGCCGGGGCAGACCCGGTGGATGTCATGCTGATGGATGTGGCGAAGAAGTTCGGCTTCAAGACGGTCGACGAGATGCGCGAAGCGGTCGGGCGTGGCCGATTCAAGACGTCTGTGGTTATCCAGACCGTTTTCCCCGGCTATCAGCCCGAGCGCACCGACGACATCGCCAAGACGCCCATCGACAGCGACCATGTTCCGCTGTTCGTCGAGGGCCTCACGCTGACACCAGGCGTGACCCTGCATCTGAGCACCTGTTGCCACCCGCTGCCCGGCGACCGGATCATCGGCGTCCAGGTGCCAGACAAAGGCTTGATGGTTCACGTCTCCAGCTGTCCGCGCCTGGCCGAATATGACGACCGGCCAGAGCTTTGGCATGACCTCAAATGGACGGAGCTTGCGCGCACCGATGCCGTCGCCGTGACGCGTATCCGCATCAACGCGTCCAACCAGCGCGGCGTGCTCGCAAAGCTCTGCGCGGCGGTCGCCGAATCGAACGGAAACATCATCGGGATTTCCACGGCCTCGCGGCATCCCGATTTCATAGAGCTGATGATGGATATTGAGGTTGAAGACCTGAAGCGTATGACGCAAATCCTTGCGGCACTGCGGTCCTTGGCCGTGGTAGACCGGGCCATACGCGATCAGGAGGGACAATATGACCAGTGAAGACGTGCTCGCCGTGTTCAAAGAGGCGGGCGCATTGCTGGAGGGGCATTTCATCCTCTCCTCCGGGCGTCGCAGCTCCGTTTTTTTGCAGAAGGCGCTTGTCTTCTCGCGGCCGGACCTTTCAGAGAAACTCTGCAAGGCGCTCGCTGCCAGGCTGGCGGCAGACTTCGGCAAGATCGATGTGGTCGCCGGCCCCGCCGTGGGCGGCATCATTCCCGGTTATGAGCTTGCCCGCCATCTGGGCGCACGCGCCATTTTTGCCGAGCGCGTCGATGGCCAGCTCCAGTTCCGCCGCGGCTTTTCGATTGCGGCGGGCGAGCGGGTGCTGATCGCCGAAGACATTGTCACGACCGGTCTTTCTTTCCGCGAAACGGTCGAGGCGCTTGCAAAGCTGCCCGGTGAGGTCGTCGGCGGCGCCTGTATCATTGACCGTTCCGGCGGCCGCGCCGATGTCGGCTGCAAGCTGATCTCGCTCGCCCAGGTAAACTTTCCCGATTATGCGCCTGATGATCTGCCTCCGGAGCTTCAGAAGATCGAAGCCATCAAGCCCGGCTCGCGGGGGCTTGCCTGATGACCAGCCGTCTCCGCCTCGGGGTCAATATTGATCATGTGGCGACCATCCGCAACGCGCGCGGAGGCGCCCATCCTGATCCGATGCGCGCCGCTGAAATTGCGGCGGCTGCGGGCGCGGACGGCATCACCATCCACCTGCGCGAAGACCGCCGCCACATCCGCGACGGAGACCTCGACGCCATTCGCGCGGCGACCCATTTGCCGATCAATCTGGAAATGGCGGCAACCGATGAGATGACGGAAATCGCCGTCCGCTTCCGCCCCCATGCCGCCTGTATCGTGCCCGAGCGGCGCGAGGAACGCACCACCGAGGGCGGCCTGAATGTCGCCGGGCTGCATAACCAGATCGCCCCGATCGTCAGCCGTCTGAATCAGGCGGGCGCGCGCGTCTCGCTCTTCATTGAGCCCGATCCTGTGCAGATCGCTGTTGCGGAAGTGCTTGGGGCGCCGGTGGTGGAGCTGCACACCGGCCGCTATGCAGAGCTCTGGATCGAAGGCGGGGCAGAGGCCGCCGCGCCGGAGCTGGAGCGTCTGAAGCTCGCCGCCGCCGATGCCCGCCGCCGGGGCATCGAGCCCCATGCCGGCCATGGGCTCACATTTGAAAATGTCGGCCCCGTTGCCGCCATTCCGGAAGTCGCGGAGCTCAATATCGGCCACTTCCTGATTGGCGAGGCGATCTTCATCGGTCTTGATGCGGCCATCCGCGAAATGCGCCGCCTGATGGACGAGGCACGGCGATGATCATCGGCATCGGCAACGATCTCTGCAATATCGAGCGTATCCAGCGCTCGCTCGACCGGTTCGGCGAGCGCTTCGAGCAGCGCGTATTCACGCCCCACGAAATCGCGAAAGCGCGTGGCCGCCGCCGCGTGGCCGAAACCTACGCCAAACGCTTTGCCGCCAAGGAGGCAATGGCCAAGGCGCTGGGCACAGGTGTGCCGCGCGCGGGCGTCCACTGGAAGCATCTCGGCGTCATCAATCTCCCCTCCGGCAAGCCGGGCTTTGAACTGACCGGCGGCGCTGCGGCGCGCCTCGCAAAGCTCACCCCGCCAGGCCACCGCGCCGTCGTGCATCTGACGCTTACGGACGATCATCCCTGGGCCGAAGCGCAGGTGATCATCGAGGCCATCCCGGTCGCGGAGCCGTCATGAAGCCCGCCCGCCCCAAACGCACACGCCAGCGCGCCGCCGTAAAGGCGGTGAAACCGTCTCTGCCGCCCGAAGCGCTGAAGGAAGCCCAGGAGATCATCGGCTTCAAATTCAAGGATGCCGCCATTCTTGAACGGGCGCTGACCCATCCCAGCGCCATCCCGCCGTCCGGCGATACGGTGAAGCTTTCCAACCAGCGCCTCGAATTCCTGGGCGACCGGGTGCTGAACCTGATCATCGCCGAACGCCTGATCGAGCGGCGTCAGTCTGACAGCGAGGGCGATCTTGCCCCGCGCCTCAACCGGCTCGTCAAGAAAGGCGCCTGCGCCGAAGCGATGCGCTTTCTCGGGCTTCAACGGTTCATTCTGCTGTCGGAAAGCGAAGTCGCCGCCGGCGGCCATGACCGCGAGTCGACACTGGGCGACGCCTGCGAAGCAGTCATCGCCGCGATCTATCAGGAAGGCGGGCTCGCCGCTGCGCGCAAGTTCATAGAGCGCGCATGGGCGCCGCAATTTGAAAATGTGCCCGCCGAAACCAAAGACCCCAAGACGCTGCTTCAGGAATGGGCGCAGGGGCAGGGACATCCGCTCCCGGATTATGTGGTTACTGGCCGCTCTGGCCCCGACCATGCCCCCCAATATGAGGTGGAAGTCCGCCTTGCCGTCGGCAAGGCAACGGCCACCGGCCCTTCAAAACGAGAGGCGGAGCGTCATGCGGCCGCCCTGATGCTCAGAACACTGACAGGAACAGAATGACCGAAACAGAAATCCGCCGGGCAGGTTTTTGCGCCGTTATCGGCGCGCCCAACGCTGGCAAATCCACGCTCACCAACCGCCTCGTCGGGGCCAAGGTCGCCATCGTTACCCATAAGGTGCAGACGACCCGCTTCCCCGTGCGCGGCGTGGCGCAGGTGGGCGACGCGCAGATAGTCATCGTCGACACGCCCGGCATCTTCGCCGCCAAACGCCGGCTCGACCGCGCGATGGTGAAAGCTGCCTGGGGCGGCGCCGATGAGGCCGATTGCGTGGTCCACCTTGTCGATGCCTCCGCCTGGGTTGCCGAACAAACCGGCCGGCCCAGCGGCGCCCAACGCCACTCGCTGGAGGACGATCGCCGCGTGATCGAACAGCTCAAGGAAGCGGGCAAACGCGTCTTCCTCGCGCTCAACAAGATTGATCTCTTCCCGCACGATCAGGTGCTGCCCGTCATCGCCGCGCTCAGCGAGGCAGGCGTTTATGAGGAGACCTTCCTGATCTCGGCGGAAAACGGTGAAGGCGTTGACAGGCTTGAGGCAGCCATTGCCGCGCGCATGCCTGAAGGCCCCGCGCTCTATCCGCCCGATCAGATCGCAGACCTTCCCATGCGCCTCTTGGCGGCGGAAGTGACGCGCGAGAAGCTGATGCTCCGTCTCCATCAGGAATTGCCCTACCAGCTGATGGTCGATACCGAATCCTGGGAAGAGCGCGGCGATGGTTCGGTGCGTATTCAGCAGGTCATCATCGTTGGCCGCGACGGCCACAAGGCGATGGTGCTCGGCAAGGGCGGCAGCCTGATCAAGGAAATCGGCCGCCTCGCTCGCCTGGACCTTACGCAGATGCTGGAACGCCCGGTACATCTGTTCCTGTTCGTGAAGGTGGATGAGCGCTGGCAGGAAAAGCGGGAGCGCTATCAGGGCATCGGCCTGGAGTTTGATGTCTGAGGGTGCATGAACTGGTCCGATGACGGAATAGTACTGGGAGGGCGCCGCTTCGGGGAAGGCGGCCTGATCCTCGATGTGCTGACCCGTGAGAAGGGCCGCCGTTCCGGCCTCGTCTATGGCGGCGCCTCCCGCCGCAAGCGGGCCCAGTTTGAAGCGGGCAATACCATCGCGCTCAGCTGGACCGGCCGCCTTGATGACCAGCTCGGCCGCTTCGATGTTGCCGAAGCCAGGAAAGACCGCGCCTCCCGCCTGCTGGATGATCCCGCCGCGCTCGCCGCGCTCTCGGCCATCACATCGCTCCTGCGCGGCGGCCTCAATGAAGGCGATGCTGCCGGCTCCAGCCTCTACGAGGCCACCACCCTGCTGCTCGATCAGCTGACCGAGCCGAACGTCTGGCCCGCGCTTTATGTGCGCTGGGAACTCGGCCTCCTCTCGGCGCTGGGCTTCGGGCTGGATCTCGACGAATGCGCTGTCAGCGGCGCCAATGACGGCCTCACCCATGTGTCCCCGCGCACGGGCCGCGCGGTGCGCGGTTCCGAAGCCGAGCCCTATGTCGACCGGCTGTTCGCCCTGCCAAGCTTCCTGATCGATCCGCGCGCAGACGTTCTGCCAGGTGACATTGCCGCGGGCCTGCGTCTGACGGGGTATTTCATCGAAGGTCGCCTCTTTGGCTCCGTCCATCGCGGCCTGCCGCCGGAGCGGGAACGTCTGCTGAAGCGGATCACCCCGCCTGCCTGAACGGCCTCACCGGCAGATCATCCCCTGGCCCATATCCATGTGAAAATGGTCCGCATGCGCCGCGTTGTATTCGGGGCCCAGTGTCACCGAGAACAGCCCGCACGCCCCGTCATGCACCCGGCGCAGGAACTTCTCTTCCTTGCCGCCTGCATCCCAATGGGCCTCCACATCAATCACCCGCCCATCCTCCAGCCGGAAACCGGAGACATCAATCGCGTTGCCAAAAGCATGCTGCGAAAGGCGCCGCGAGCCGGCAATGTTGCGGCAGGAAAAGCTGCCATACGTCTCAATCCGCGCGACCGGCGAGTCAAAGATTTCCACAGCCGCCGGGCGCACCACATGACGCTCCCACATATAGACGGCCGCGCTCTGGGCGCAGGTCATTTGCAGCGTCCCCGAATAGGGCGTCAGGCTCTGGTCCAGCGTCAGGGCGTCAAACAGGCCACATCCCCGCTCGCCCTGCGGCGCATCTTCCAGCGGCGTATACGCCACGCCCGCCTCGTCCAGCGCGATGAAGCACGCCTCCCGGTTGCCCTTCAGGCGCAGCAGCTGCGCATAGGTGGCGATCCCCGGCTTGTAGGAGAGGTCAATCGGCGCAAACGGGTTGTGCCGCTGGGGCAGCGCATACAGAAGCACGCCCGCAATTGCGGAAATCATGATCGCATAGGCCAGGAAGATACTGATTCCACGCATTTATGCAGCAGATGCCTTCTAGGTTTCTTAACCAAACGCCGGTTTCTGTTAACCTGCGCGCAATTGCGAGTCGGGCTATACCCTGACCCGTAAACCCGCACCAGAATGTGGCGAGACCTGCAACGAGGCCAGAATGTCCAAATCTACCGCCGAGCCCCCTGCGGACCGGATCATAAACGAGCCGATGAGCGAAGCGCTGTCAAAGCGCTATCTCGCCTATGCGCTCTCCACGATCACGTCCCGCGCGCTGCCCGATGTCCGCGATGGCCTCAAGCCCGTCCAGCGCCGCATCCTCTATGGCATGCGCGTCCTGCGCCTTGATCCGGAAGGCGGCTACCGCAAATGCGCCAAGATCGTCGGCGATGTCATGGGTAACTACCACCCCCATGGCGACAGCTCGATCTATGACACGCTCGTCCGCCTCGCCCAGGATTTCAACGTTCGCTATCCCCTCGTCGATGGCCAGGGCAACTTCGGTAATATCGACGGGGACAGCGCCGCCGCCTACCGCTACACCGAAGCGCGCATGACGCGCGGCGCCGAGCTGCTGATGGAAGGCCTCGACGAAAACGCCGTCGATTTCCGCCCCAACTATGCCGAGAATGACGAGGAACCCGTCGTCCTCCCCGCCGGCTTCCCGAACCTTCTGGCCAATGGCGCCACCGGCATCGCAGTCGGCATGGCCACCTCCATTCCGCCCCACAACGTTGCCGAGATCATCGACGCGGCCCGCCACCTGATCGAAAAGCCCAAAGCGACCACAGAAGAACTCATGGAGTTTGTTCAGGGCCCGGACTTTCCAACCGGCGGCGTGATCGTGGAAGACCGCGCCTCGATGCTGGAGGCTTACGAGACGGGGCGGGGCGCCTTCCGTATGCGCGCCCGCTGGCATGTCGAAGATACCGGCCGGGGTACCTACCAGATCATCGTTACCGAGATCCCCTATCAGGTTCAGAAATCACGCCTGCTGGAAAAGCTCTCAGAGCTGCTCGAAGCCAAGAAGGTCCCGCTGCTGGAAGACGTGCGCGACGAGTCCGCCGAGGATGTCCGCCTCGTGCTCGTCCCGCGCGCCAAGACGGTTGAGCCCGACGTGCTGATGGAAAGCCTCTTCCGGACCTGCGATCTGGAAACGCGCTTCAGCTTGAACATGAACGTGCTGCACAAGGGCGCGCCCCAGGTCATGGGCCTGCGCGATGTGCTCCAGGCTTATCTCGACCACCGCCGCGAAGTCGTCGTGCGCCGGGCCGAATTCCGCCTCGACAAGATCGAGAAGCGCCTGCACATCCTGGAAGGCTTCCTGAAAGCCTACCTCAATATTGATGAAGTGATCCGCATCATCCGGACAGAGGACGAGCCCAAGCCCGTCCTGATGAAGCGGTTCAAGATTTCCGACATCCAGGCCGAAGCGATCCTGAACCTCCGCCTGCGCGCCCTGCGCAAGCTGGAAGAGATGGAAATCCAGGGCGAGCATACCAAACTGACTGAGGAGCGCGACGAACTCGTCTTGCTGATCGGCTCGGTCCGCCGCCAATGGACGCGCGTTTCGAAAGAGCTCAAAGCGGCCCGTGACGAATTTGATCCGTCCACCGCGCTCGGCCGCCGCCGCGCCACCTTTGAGCAGGCCCCTACGGTTGACCTTGCCGCCGCACTGGAAGCCACCCGTCCGAAAGAGCCCGTAACGGTCGTCCTCTCGGCGCAGGGCTGGATTCGCGGCATGAAGGGCCACGGCCTTGATCCCGATACGATCAAGTTCAAGGAAGGCGACGGGCCGAGCTTCACCGAAGAAGTGATGAGCACCGACAAGCTCGTCTTCATGTCTTCCGATGGGCGCGCCTTCATGCTGCCCGCCGACAAGCTCCCCGGCGGGCGCGGCCATGGCGAGCCGATCCGCATTTCGATCGAGCTTGAAGACAATGTCGCCATCGTGGGCATGTTCAAGTTTGAGCCTGAGCGCAAACGCGTGATGGCTTCCTCTACGGGGTATGGCTTCGTTGTTCCGGAGGCGGAGCTTGAGTCAAACCGCAAGGCGGGCAAACAGATCGTCAACACCGGCGGGGGCCATCTCAATGTCTGCGTGCCGGTGCTCGGCGACATGATCGCGGTCGTCGGCACCAACCGCAAGATGCTGATCTTCCCGCTGAAGGATCTGCCCGAAATGCCCCGCGGCAAGGGCAACAAGCTCCAGTCCTACAGCGGCGGGGCAGAACTCGCTGACCTCATTACCTTCGACAAACGTGACGGCCTGATCGTCGTCACAGGGGGCCGCTTCCGCGCCTTCGAAGAATGGAAAGAGTGGAAGGGCCAGCGCGCCCAGGCTGGCAAGGTTGTGCCTAAAGGCTTTCCGCGCACAGGCACGTTCAGCGGGTAATCCCGAACACGGGACGTCTGCTGTGAGCAACCCAGCCTCCATCCTCTCCATACCCATGGGGAGGATGGAGGCGGGGCACGGTGAAAGGTGAATGCAACGCATCAGAACATCCCCCGACGCCCGCTCCGTCATCCCGGTTTCGGCGCAGGCGAAGACCGGCCCCCAGAAAGTCCGGCTCCCGGATAACCGCTTCGCTCTTTCCGGGAATCTGGCCGGGAATCTGGCCGGGCATCTGGCCGGGCATCTGGAAAATTCAGAAACGCGGCCCCGCCTAAAGCCGCCCCATGACCGCGCTCATCAACGGCCCGATGTCCGTATTCAGCACAAGATCGGCATAAGGATCCTGCTCCGTCGCCTCGCGATTGATGATGGCGAGATTTGATCCGGCCTTCTTGGCCACAAGGGGCAGGCTGGCGGCCGGATACACGACCAGCGATGAGCCGAGCACCAGAAACAGGTCAGCCAGCAGCGCCTCTTCGGTCGCCCGCGCCATCTCGTCTTCGGGCATCGCCTGGCCAAAGGAAATCGTCGCGGTCTTGATCAGACCGGTGCAGAACATGCAGGTGATGTCTTCGTCCGCTTCCCAGTGATGGCGCAGCGCTTCCAGCTCATACCGCTTCCCGCAGGTCAGGCATTTGGCATAGCTCGCATTGCCGTGCACCTCGATCACCTTGCTGTCGGGCACGCCGGAATCCTGGTGCAGGTTGTCGACATTCTGCGTAATCACGCTGGTCACCTTACCCGCCTCGACCAGCTGCGCCACGGCATAATGCCCGGCGTTCGGAGAGGCCCCGGTCCAGCCGGCGGTGCGGTTGAACACGCGCGTCCAGGCTTCCCGCCTTGCATCGCGCGAGGCGACGAAGTCCTGGAACATGATCGGCTTCATCTTGCTCCACACGCCGCCGGGCGAGCGGAAATCGGGAATGCCGCTTTCGGTCGAAATGCCCGCGCCGGTGAACACCACCACGCGGTGGGCATTGCGGATCAGGTGGGCGAGGTCGTCTGCATCAGTCTCGGTCATGGGGCTGAGGCTACACAGATTTCGCGCGGCCTTCTAGCGGAACATGCCTTCGCGCAGATTAATGCCATGCTCCAGAAACGCCTTCAGGCAGCACAGCATCTGCATCCAGCCGCCCTTGTTGCTGAGCGTGGATTTCAGCCCTTCGGGTGTCTGCCGCCAGCCTTCTTCGGCAATCGAAACCAGAGTGCGCCCGTCCTCCAGTGCTTCAAACCGCATCGTCACCTGCGTCTGGTAATGGCCCGCTTCGCCGCCGCGTTCTGCGGCCGTGTCGCTCGCGTCCCAGTGCAGGATGATGCGCTTGTTCTTTTCCACTTCGGCCACATATACCGGAAAGGCGCCGGGGAAATCCGCGAAGTCCCAGGTCACCGTCGCCCCGGTTTCCAGCCGCCCCCTGGCGCCCCCGGTCGTGAAATAGCCCGACAGCTTTTCCGGGTTCACCACCGCCTCGAACACCTCGTCGATGGGCCGCGCTATTCGCCCGCTCACTTCAAATTTCAAATCCACGATCCTTGCCTCCGGGTCTTGATCTTCGCCCAATCATGTTATAAAAATATAACATGTCAAGCGTGATCACCGAAACCAGCGAAGACCGCGTCTTCAAGGCGCTCGCCGCCCCGGTGCGACGGGCGATCCTCGATGCTTTGAAAGATAACCCTCAGACCACGACCGAGCTGTGCGCCCGCTTCCCGCAGATTGATCGCACCACGGTGATGCAGCATCTCAAAGTGCTGGAGGGCGCAGACCTCGTCATCGCCCACAAGGTCGGCCGGGTCCGCTGGAACCATCTCAACGCCCTGCCGATCAAGGCGATCCATGATCGCTGGATCGGTCCTCACGCGGCAGGCGCGGTGGACAAGCTGGCAAAGCTGAAAGCCGGCCTCGAGCGGGGCTAGACCACTGTCCCGAATGCCGCGCCGATCAGGCCGGTCACGATCATGGCTGCGGCGCCCCAGAACACGATCCGCATCACCGCCCGCCTCTTGCCCGCGCCGCCCGCGCTTGCCGACAGCCAGCCCAGGACTGCCAGGCTGATGAGCGAAACCACCGCCACAACCGGTGTCACGATGTCGTGCGGGGCCAGTGTCGCGGCCATCAGCGGCAGGATGGCCCCGGCTGAGAAACTTGCCGCTGAACTCCACGCCGCCTGAACCGGATTGGCGCTGGCGATTTCCGTCAGCCCGATCTCGTCGCGTGCATGGGCGCTCAGCGCATCATGCTCGGTCAGCTGGGCGGCCACCGCACGCGCCGTTACCGGCGTCACGCCGCGCTCGATATAGATCTGGGTCAGCTCCTCCAGTTCCTCTTCAGGAAACTTCTGCAGCGCCCTGCGTTCGATCTCCAGATCAGCCTTCTCCGTGTCGGCCTGAGAGCTGACTGAGACAAACTCGCCTGCCGCCATCGACATGGCACCCGCCACGAGGCCTGCCATGCCCGCTACAAGTACAGCGGACGCCTCAGCGGATGCCGAGGCGACGCCGATCACCAGGCTGGCAGTCGAAACGATGCCATCATTGGCGCCCAGAACAGCCGCGCGCAGCCATCCCGTGCGATGGCTGAAATGGTGCTCTTTGGGCAGGTATGGGTCGGGCATCGGGCACTCCCACCGGAACAGGGGATGTTGGGGACAGAAAATCAGTGCAAAAACGGGCAGATAGAGTCAAGTCAGCCTGCCCTTGCGCCACGGCGCACACACCGTTACGCCTTGACCGCTGATTCATAGCAATAAGGGGACACCCTATGAATACTGTTCTGATCGTGATTGCCGCCATTGTCGCGGTAATTGGCGCCATCATCCTGATCTATAACGGCCTCGTCATGAAGCGCCAGCGGGTCAATCAGGCCTTCGCGGACGTGGATGTGCAGCTCAAGCAGCGCCAGAACCTGATTCCGAACCTCGTGGAAACCGTGAAAGGCTATGCCGCGCACGAGCAGGCGACCTTCCAGCAGGTCATCGCTGCCCGCAATGCGGCCCAGGCTGCCAACACGGCGGGCGAGATGGCCAGGGCCGAAGGCGTTCTCAGCCAGGCCCTGGGAAAGCTTTTCGCTCTCGCCGAGGCCTATCCGGATCTCAAGGCCAACACCAACTTCCTGCAGCTCCAGCAGCAGCTCTCCTCGATCGAGGACAAGCTCGCCGCCGCCCGCCGGTTCTACAACTCGGCTGTGCAGGATTATAACACCGCCCGCGAACAGTTCCCCGGCTCCATCATCGCCGGCAGCTTCAATTTCGAGGCACGCGAGTTCTTCGATGTCGGCGTCGAAGGCCGCTCCGCGATGGACGAGCCCCCGAAGGTCGCCTTCTAAGCCGCTCGCGCAGCCAGCCGGGCTGCGCTATCCTGGCAGGGTCGCCAAGGGAGGTGCCCCATGTCCATCATCCGTTATCTTCCAGCAGCGGCGGGCCTTGTGCTCGCCGCCTGCGCATCGGGCACAACCTCGCCCACAATGCGCTGGAGCGCTTCGGCCTGGAATGGCCTTGCCGCCCAGACCATCGGCACAGACAATTACAGCTTCTTCGCCGCGCCGCTCGATGGTGAAGGCTTCAAGCTCAAGCTGACCCTTGCCACCGATGGCGCTTTCCGTATCCAGGAGGGCGAGGACACCTTTCCGGAAGAATTGCAGGCTGCCGCCGAGCAGGCCGCGCCTGAAGGCTGCCGTCTCGACACGCTCACGCTCGCCGCAGATGGCAGCGCCGAAGCGGCCTATGATTGCCAAACTTAAATGTTAGCGGGCATGGACACCGGCGCGCAGGATAGATCAGAATGCGGAAGGTCTGTTAGAGGGTGAGGCCCATCATGCGCTATCTGGTCATTGCCGCGTCAGCGCTCCTGGCGGCCTGTTCACCGTCGCCGCCCGCTGAGGAAGGCGAAACGCTGCAGGCAGAACTCACCTCACCGGTCGAGACAGCGGAAGACGCCGCTGAAGGCGCGTCGCCTACGGTCGATCCCACAGCGCTCGACTTTTCACGCATCGCGCTTGCCATGCGCATTCCCGCCGCGTTCGAAGCGGGTGAAGACGGCGCCTATCTCCAGATCAATGTGACCAATCCGCGGCTGTCTGTCGACATCTCCGAAGAGTTCCCCCTGGTCCAGACGCGCGAGGTGACGAGCCCTTTTTTGGAAGCCGAAGCGCGGGAAGGATTCCGGATATGGACCTATGGAACGCACAGCGAGGATGGTCCCCGGTTACAGGCAATCAGCGGCGAACTTGCCCGCCTGAAGCGCGAAGCGCCTGGTGAGAACGAGTTGAGCTTCGGCGCCATCGCGCCCGGCTGCTGGAATGAAGCCTCCCAAACGCCCACCAGCCTCAAGCGCACGCTCTATATCCGCGTCAGCCCCGAGGCAGATTTTGAACTCTTCGTACCGGAGCAGGAAATTGCCCAGGGCGATATACCGGGCACGGAAAGCTTCTGGGCGGCCTGCGGATCGTAGCCGCTTTCAGCGCCGTGGCTGTGCCTTGAACCAGGGCTCCAGACGCGCCAGCGCTTCCTCGATTTCCGGCGTCGACAGCGCAAACGAAAAGCGCATGAAGCGGCCGCCCTCCACGGGGTCAAAGTCCACGCCCGGCGCGGTCGCGACGCCCGTTTCTTCCAGCAGCTTCAGGCAGAAGCCGAGACTGTCATCGGTGAAGCGCGAAACATCCGCATAGATATAAAACGCCCCGTCCGGCGGCGCGATCTTTTCGAGGCCAAGGCCGGGCAGGGCGCCGAGCAGCAATTCCCGGTTACGCCGGTAGACATCCAGATGTCCCTCCAGCTCCTCGCGGCTGTCCATCGCCACGAGGCCCGCATGCTGAGCCAGCGACGGCGCCGTGAGAAAGAGGTTGCCGATATAGGCACCCGTGCGCGCCACGCCGGCTTCGGGCGACACCAGCCAGCCGAGCCGCCAGCCCGCCATCGAGAAGTATTTGGAGAAGCTGTTGACGATGTAGGCGCTGGGCGCAAACTCCAGCATCGAATGGATCTTCGGGCCATAAGTGAGGCCATGATAGATCTCGTCGGAGATGATCTGTATACCCCGCCGCGCGCAAACCTCGGCAATCGCGGCGAGTTCCTCTTTCGGAATGATCGTGCCGGTGGGGTTGGCCGGGCTGGCAATGATCACGCCCATGGGCGCAGGCTCCAGCGCCTCGAGCGCGGCGGCCGACAACTGGAAGCGTACCTCCGCCCCGCAGGCAATCTCCACCGGCTCCATGTTCAGCGCACGCAGAGTATTGCGATAAGCCACATAGCCCGGCCGCGCGATGGCAATGCGGTCGCCCGGACTGAACGCCGTCGCCAGCGCCAGCACGAGGGCAGGGGACGCCCCGCACGTAATCACCAGCCGCCGGGGCGAAAGGGAAACGCCATAGCTGTCCTGATAATGCTGGCAGATACGCTCTTTCAGCGGCAGGCTTTCCCAATAGCCCATCGCCTCGCTGTCGAGCACGCCATGCGCCGCAGCAATTGCGGCCTTGGGCGCGCCCGTCGAGGGCTGGCCAAACTCCATATGCAGAATGCGCTGGCCAGCGGCTTTGAGCTCATGCGCGCGGCGGCTGATCGAGATCGCCTGAAACGGCGCAATATCCTGTCCCATCTGGAACCCTGTTCTTGATTATTTCGCGGCCAGTGCCGGCAACCAAGTTGCCAGCCCCGGAATCGCCGCGATCATTGCCAGCAGAATCAGCTGCAGTCCAATAAACGGCACAGCCCCCCGCCAGATCTGCATCGTGGAAACTTCCGGCGGCGCCGCGCCGCGCAGATAGAATAGCGCAAAGCCAAAGGGCGGCGTCAGGAAGCTCGTCTGCAGGTTGATCGCCATCAGAATGCCGAGCCACACCGGATCAAACCCCAGCATGATCAGCGGCGGGGCCACCAGCGGCACCACCACAAACACGATCTCGATAAAGTCGAGGAAGAAGCCGAGCACGAACATCACGAGCATCGCCATGCCCAGCGCGCCCCATTTTCCGCCGGGTACGGAATGGAGCAGCTCAGCCACCAGATCGTCCCCGTCAAAGCCCCGGAAGACGAGGCTGAAGAGAGACGCGCCGATCAGGATCAGGAACACCATGGAGGTGATATGCGCGGAGCTTTTCAGCGCTGGCGTCAACTCCCTCACGCGGCGCAGCACCAGCAGCCCGGAGATCAGGGCGGCAAAGAAGGCAAAGGCGCCAAGTCCCGTGATCGCCATGCCGATGAAGTCTGCTCCGCTATGGCCGCTGGACGCGGTGCGCAGGTCCAGCGTGTTGCGCAGCACGATGATGAGGATCAGCCCGGCAAGGCCCGCCAGCATCACCGGCATGAGCCGGCTCTGCGCCTCGCGCGCCAGCCGCATCCCCGCCAGCAGGATCGCCCCGCCTGCGCCGATGGCGGCGGCTTCGGTCGGCGGGGCAATGCCGCCCAGGATCGAGCCCAGCACCGCCACGATCAGCGCCAGCGGCGCGCCGAGGCCCAGCGCCACATCGCGCATGGTCAGCGGCGCTGTGCCTTCGATGACCGTCGCCGGCGGGCAGGACGAAGGCCGGAAGATCGCCATCGCAGCGATCCACAGCATGTAGAGCGCCACGAGGATCAGCCCCGGAATCAAGGCTCCGGCAAAGAGGTCGCCGACCGAAACGACCGCCGAGCCCCCGCCCGTGCGCAGCGAAGCCTGGCTCGCCGCATTGGAAATCGCGTCGGCCAGAAGGATGAGCACAATGGAGGGCGGAATGATCTGGCCCAGCGTTCCTGAGGCGGCAATTGTGCCCGTGGCGAGGCGTGGGTCGTATCCCTGGCGGATCATTGAGGGCAGGGCGATCAGCGTCATCGTGATCACCGTCGCACCGACAATCCCGGTCGAGGCCGCCAGCAGCGTGCCCACCAGCACCACCGCAAAGCCGAGCCCGCCGCGCACCTTGCCCAAGAGGCGGCTGGCAATATTGAGAAGGTCTTCAGCCACCCGCGAGCGCTCGAGGATCACCCCCATGATGACAAATAGCGGCACGGCCAGCAGCGTCTGGCTCTGCATGATCGAGCTGCCTTCGATGCGGCTTGGAAACGCTTTCAGGAAGCTCTCGGGAAACACGCCCGTCGCAATGCCGATCAGGGCAAAGATCAGCGCCACCCCGCCCAGGGTCAGCGCAACGGGATAGCCTGCCAGCAGCGCGCCGATGGCAAAAATGAACATCGAGATGGCAAGGATCGCCTCAAGCTCCATGGCCGCCTCCCTCCGCTGCCAGCTGCTGTGGCGTCTCCGGCGGTAGTGCGCCGGTGATGCGCAGGGCGGCCTTGATCGCTTCGGAAAGCCCCTGCGCCATCAGCAGCGCGGCAAACACCGGCACCAGCGTCTTGAAGAGGAAGAAGATCGGCAGGCCATCGGATTCCCGCGAGCCTTCCAGCAGCAGCCAGGCGCGCGCCAGCCCCGCCTCGCTTGTCATCAGGATGCGTACGCAGATCGGGAAAAGGAAGAGGTATATGCCCGTCAGCTCCACCCAGTTTCGCCCCGTCTCGCCAAAGCGCGGGCGCAGGATGTCAACGCGCACATGCGCCCCGTCTCTCAGGGCGGCGGCGGCGCCCAGCATGAACATCGCGGCAAAGCTGTAAGTCGTGATCTCGTTCAGCCAGCTGAAGGAAAGCGAAAACGTGTAGCGCAGGATCACGATGGCCAGCATCGAGAAGACAAGGATCAGGGAGCTCGCAATCGCCGCGCCCAGCGCAATGCCCGTCACCTTGTCAATCAGCCAGCTGAGCTTCAGCGCAAACCCGTCAACAAGGCGCGGCGCGCTCAGCGCAATCAGTGGCACGAGAAACAGCGGCAGGCTGAGAAGGCCCAGCCATTTCAGCCCCGTTCCAATATCAAGAAAAACAGAAGTGTCCATTGCCCGCCCCGGCGCCGCTTACTTGCCGAGCGCGCGGGCGGTGTAATACACCCCGTCCGAAACCCCGGCCCAGCCCCGCATCAGTTTCAGGGATTTCTCGAAGCTCTCATAGATGCGCTTCTCGATGCCGCTGCTGCCTGCGGCAGCGCGCACATCATAGGCGGCTTCCGACATCCGCTTCACCACATCTTCGGGGAAGGACCGCATCTGAACATTATGCTCGTTCACCAGGAGGTCGAGGTGGACCGAATTCTGATAGGTGAACTCGCCCAGCGTTTCATGGTTCACCGCTTCGCAGGACGCCTTGAAGATCGCCTGCTCGCTCACCGTCAGGCTGTCCCACACGCCGCGATTGATGCCCACGGCAAGGCTGGCGCCCGGCTCATGGAAGCCAGGCCCATAATAGAAAGGCGCCTCGCGGTGAAAGCCGAGGGAATAGTCGTTCCACGGGCCCACCCATTCGGCCGCGTCAATCGCGCCGGTCTGGAGAGCCTGATATATCTCGCCGCCCGCCAGCGCGATGGAGGCCCCGCCCAGCGCCCGCAGAACTTCGCCGCCCTGGCCGGGAATGCGCATCCGCAGGCCCGCCATGTCCTGAAGGGAGAGGATTTCCTTGCGGAACCATCCGCCCATCTGGTGGCCGGTATTGGCGCCCTGAATGCATTTGATGCCGAACTGGCCTGAGAGTTCGTCCCAGAGTTCCTGGCCGCCGCCAAAGTCGATCCAGCCCATGATCTCCTGCGCCGTCATGCCAAAGGGCACGGCCGTGAAGAAGGGAAAGCCGGTAGACTTCGCCGTCCAGTAATACTCCGCCCCGTGATACATATCGGCTGAGCCATTGGCGACGGCATCAAACGACTCAAATGGCGGCACCAGCTCACCGGCGGCAAACACCTTCACCTCGATCAGCCCGTCGGTCATGTCGCTGATGCGCTGGGCCACGCGCTCGGCTGCCGTGCCAAGGCCCGGCAGGCCCTTGGGCCAGGTGGTGACCATGTTGAAACGCCGCCGGTTGCGGCTGATCGCCGGGGTCGCCAGCACGGCGCCCGCTTGCGGGGTCGAAAAGGTGGCTGCCGCGCCGGCCACACCCAGTGCGCCCGCGCCGATCAGGTTACGGCGGTTGATCATCCATGCCCTCCCCACACGGCACGGTATCTGCTGGCCAGAATGGCCATCGCTCCGTTTTGCCGGCGAAAAACTACTCGTCGTCTCTCAAGGGCCGCCAGCGGTCGCCGTCAAGCACTTCCAGCGGCTTGTAGCGCCGTTTGTAGTCCATCTTCGGGCTGCCCTTGACCCAATAGCCCAGATAGAGATGCGGCAAGCCCAGATCATGCGCATGCCGGATGTGGTCGAGGATCAGGTAATGGCCGAGGCTCTGACTGGTCTTCGCCGGGTCGAAGAAGGTGTAGACCATCGACAATCCATCGCGCAGCACGTCGGTAATCGCCGCTGCCACCAGCGGCGCGTCCGGTTCCGGCCCGTCACGATACTCGAAAATCAGGCTCTGCACGGGGCTGCCGCCCACCATCGCCACATAATCGCGATAGGTCATGTCAGACATGCCGCCATTGTCATGGCGCGTCACCACATAGGATTTGAGCAGGCGGAACTGCTCGCGCGTTGCCTGCGCTGCCACCGGGCGGCGCACCAGATGGGCGTTCCGGGCGATCACCCGCCGGTCATTCCGGCTGATGTCATACTCCCGCGTCGCCACGCGCACGCTCTTGCACGCATTGCAGCGGGTGCAGGCCGGGCGGTAGGCAATCGACTGGCTGCGGCGGAAACCGGACTGGCTGAGCACATTGTGCAGCGCGTCGGCTTCGGGAATGGCGAGGTTTGTAAACGCCTTCCGCTCTTTCCGGTCAGGCAGATACGGGCAGGGGCTGGGGTTCGTCACGTAGAACCTCAGCGACCGCTCAAGGCCCGCCGGCAGAAGATGGGGATCGGAAAACTTCATTGCTGTAAACGATACACCGCGCGGGAAATCCGCCAAGTGGCCATTTAAGGGCAGGGGCAGCTGCGCGGCAAGAATGGCCCGCTTCTGTGCCCCGGCGGTAACAAATCAGTCGGCCAGATGAACCTGAAGGCTGATCCGGCGGTTGGCAGCCAGGTGGGGCTGTCCGGCATTGAGGGGCCGCGTATCGGCATATCCTGTCACCGCCTTGACCCGATCTGTCCCGAAACCGGCCATCTCGAGCGCCCTGCGGGCCTCATTTGCCCGCTGCGAAGACAGCTCCCAGTTCGAGGACGCCGCGCCTGTCATTGAGAAAGCATCCGTATGGCCTTCAATCGAGAGGGCATAAGGCAGGCCTGAAAGGCTCATCGCTGCCGCCTGGATCAGCGCCGCGCCGTCTGCCGTCAGCGCCCCGCTTCCCGTCTCAAACAGCGGCCGGCCGGCGGTATCCACAAGTTCAATCCGCACGCCGGTTGCATCAGATGAGAGCTGTACACTCTCGCCTGCCGCTTTCAGGCCTTCGGACTGCCGCAGCAAAGCGAGCAGCTCAGCAGCGCCCGAAACGGCCTGATCACTGTGGAAAGCGGTGGAAACCGGCTTGCCGGTAAATTCAGAGGCGATCACCGCGCGGTCTTCTTTCGAGACCCCGCTGACCAGCCACATAAGCATGAAGAACGCGACCAGGGCGGTCAGGAAGTCGGCATAAGCCAGCTTCCAGGTACCCGTTTTCCGGGTAGGCATAACGGGCCTTCTGCCCGTCTGCCGCCGAGAGGTCGTGGCATATGCCATTGCTCTTTTGCGTCCGATCCTTCTGATGGATGACGCAGGGTGTATCAGGTCGTGGTGAAAGCCACGCTTCGGCCAGGGGTGGGATTTCGATGAAATTCGCTCTAATTGGCCTTGAATTCATAAGGAGACTGGCATGGCGCGCACGGCATTTCTCGGCCTTGGGGTAATGGGCTTCCATATGGCGGGCCATCTTGCGCGGGCGGGCCATCAGGTCGCCGTCTGGAACCGCTCCCCGGCCAAATCGGCGGCCTGGACCGGCGTTCACCGCGGCGAAGCGGCCAAAGACCCCGCGTCTGCCGTCTTCGGCGCCGAATATGTTTTGCTGTGCCTCGGCGATGATCCCGATGTCCGCGCCGTGTTCGACGCCTTCGAGCCGAGCCTCGGCGCGGGCATGACCGTCATCGACCACACCACCGCCTCTGCCGCGCTTGCCCGCGAACTGGCCGAGCGCTGCCGCGCCAAGGGCGCCCATTTCATCGACGCGCCGGTTTCGGGCGGCGAGGCCGGCGCCATCAATGGCAAGCTCACCATCATGTGCGGCGGGGAGGAAGCCCCCTTCGCCAAGGCCGAGCCCGTCATGAACGCCTTTGCCCGCGCGATCACCCTGATCGGCCCCAGCGGCGCGGGCCAGCTTGCCAAATCAGTCAACCAGATCTGCATCGCCGGCATCGTCCAGGGCCTCGCCGAAGGGCTCCACTTTGCCGAGAAGGCGGGTCTCGACGCGGAGAAAGTCATCGCCGCCATTTCCGGCGGCGCCGCCCAGAGCTGGCAGATGGAAAACCGCTGGAAGACGATGACCGACGGAAAATTCGATTTCGGCTTCGCGGTTGACTGGATGCGCAAAGATCTCCGCATCACGCTGGATGCCGCCCGCGAAAACGGCGCAAGCCTTCCCCTCACGGCCCAGGTCGATCAATACTATGCCGACGTCCAGGCCATGGGCGGCAACCGCTGGGACACGTCCAGCCTCATCGCCCGCCTGGGCAGAAAGCCGGACTGATGGGTATTTGCCGCGTCGACATCCACATTCCCGCTGATGGCGAGGTGTATGATACTGTAATGAGGATCGTCAAAGCGGCAGACCCGATCGACTACCGGGTGCTTCCGCTGGAGCAGCAGGATCGCCGCCTGATCCACGTGGTGATGCGCGATGGCCCGGTTCAGGCATTGCTCGACAATCTCCAGTCCCTGCTGGAAGACCGTTCCGGCTGGCGCGTCACCGTCGAAGAGCTGGACCTGACGCTTCCCAAACTGCCCGAGCCGAAAAACGAGAAAAAGAGGGCAAGCTCCCAGCATACCCGCGAGGAGCTTTACGTTCAGGTGTCCAGCAATGCGAAGCTGAACTGGGACTATGTCGTCATGGTCATCCTGTCGACCATTGTGGCGGCCGTTGGTCTTGTCTCGGACGGTGTTGCCGCCGTTATCGGCGCCATGGTGATTGCCCCGCTCCTGGGGCCGATCATGGGCTTTGCCATGGGCGCCGCCCTTGGCGAGCTGGCGCTCCTGCGCAAAGGCATCCTCACACTTCTGGCGGGGATTGGTGTCGCGCTGGTGGTCTCCTTCACCCTCGCGCTCATCATGCCGCCCAACTGGGAGAGCCGGGAGCTGATGTCCCGCGCCGAAGTGCGCCTGGATGGGCTCGCCCTCGCTATGGCGGCGGGCGGGGCAGCGGCTCTGTCGGTGACACGGGGAACGGCGTCGGCCCTCGTCGGCGTCATGGTGGCCGCCGCGCTGCTTCCCCCCGGCGCGGCCTTCGGGCTTTTCCTGGGGTATGGCGAATGGGCGCTGGCGCTCCGCGCAGCCCTGCTGCTCTGCCTCAACGTCGCCGCCCTCATCCTTTCCGCGCTGATCGTATTCCGCCTGCGCAAGATCCGTCCACGGACATGGATTGAGCAGAAGCACGCACAGCGGGCCGTCTGGTTGAATGCGGGCATTTCCGCCGTCTTTCTCCTCGTCGCCGTGGCGCTGATCGTGATGCTTGATCTCGGCCAGACGGTGGACCTCGGCGACTGACGCAGAGCCGCGCGCTGGCCAGACTGCCACACATCGGGTTTACATCTCGGTTTGAGCCCCTACCTTGTGGCCGAGCCCTATCCTTTAGGCGACGAGAGCCCCTTGGCGCGCGCGTGATGTGCGTGCCGTTCGATTCCCCAACCTCCGAAATGATTGGAATTCCCATGACCCAGGTCAAACAAGGCGACACCGTACACATCCACTATACCGGCACCCTGAAAGACGGCACGACATTCGACAGCTCGCAGGGCCGCGACCCGCTGGCGTTTGAAGTCGGCACCGGCCAGATCATTCCCGGCCTGGACGCCGCCATTCCCGGCATGGCCGTCGGCGACAAGAAAACCGTCACCGTCCCCTGCGAAGAAGCTTACGGCCCGATGAACCCCGACATGCGCCAGGATGTTCCACGCGCCGATATTCCCGCTGAAGTTCCTGTCGAGGTCGGCACCCGCCTTCAGATGCAGACGCAGTCCGGCCAGCCCGTCCCGGTCGTCGTCGTCGCCTCCGACGACAAGACCGTCACCCTGGACGCCAATCACCCGCTCGCCGGTCAGGACCTGACGTTCGACATTGAACTGGTGGCGATCAAAGAAGCGGCGTAACGAGACCGAATGAAAGCTGGGCTGATTTTCAGCCCAGCTTCTCCGCCGCGCGTTCCGCAAAATACGTGATTACGCCAGCTGCGCCCGCGCGCTTGAAGCTCATCAGCGTTTCCATCATCACGCGGTCGCCGTCGATCCAGCCATTCTGGGCCGCCGCCATGATCTGCGCGTACTCACCGGAAACCTGATAGGCCAGCGTCGGCACGCCGAACGTCGTCGAAACCCGGTGAACAATGTCCAGATACGGAAGACCCGGTTTCACCATCACCATGTCCGCGCCGTCGGCGAGATCGAGCGCGACCTCGCGCAGCGCCTCGTCCGAATTGGCCGGGTCCTGCTGATAGGTTTTCTTGTCGCCTTTGAGCGCGGCGGCCGAGCCAATGGCCTCGCGATACGGCCCATAAAACCCGCTCGCATACTTCGCCGCATAGGCCAGGATCATCGCATTCGTGAAGCCTTCTTCCTCGAAGGCATAGCGGATGGCGCCAATGCGCCCGTCCATCATGTCAGACGGCGCCACGACATCCGCGCCCGCGCCCACATGCACCAGCGCCTGTTCGACAAGCCGCTCAACGGTTGCGTCGTTCGGGATGGTGCCATCCTCGTCCAGCAGCCCGTCATGCCCATGCGACGTATACGCATCAAGTGCCACATCGGTGATCAGGCCCACTTCCGGCGCAGCGTCCTTCATGGCTTTCAGCGCGCGCGGCACGAGGCCATCGGGGGAAAGCGCGCCGCTGCCTTCGTCGTCCTTGCCCTCGGGCCCGATATAGGGAAACAGCGCAATCGCCGGAATGCCGAGCGCCCTGGCGCGCTTGGCGGCCAGCGCGGCCTCTGCCACGCTGAGCCGGTCCACGCCGGGCAGGGAGGCGACCGGAATGCGCCCCTCGCCATCATGCACGAAGACCGCCCAGACAAGGTCTGCCGGGGTCAGAACATGCTCTGCCACAAGGCTGCGCGCCCACGGGGCCTGGCGCAGGCGGCGCATACGGGTTCCGGGAAAGGACTGTGGAAACTGGGTCATACCTTAACTCCTACCGCCAAATCCGGCGCCGTCACAACCAGCCCAATCGCCGCGCCATGAAGCAGCGCTGACGCACATCCAGACCGTTCTCGTCCTGGGCGGCTTCAATCTCGATCATCCACTTTTCCATCTTCTTCCGGGGCAGCTCCCGAAAGCCATGCTTTTTGTAGAACGGCCCGTTCCAGGGCAGGTCGCGGAAAGTCGACAGCACCACGCGTTTCAGCCCCCGGTCCTTTGCCTCGGCCATCACGCGCGCAATCAGCGCCCCGCCCAGCCCCATACGCCCCTGGCCGGGGTCCACGCTGATCTGGTCGAGATAGAGCACGCCGCCCCGCTCGGAGGTCAGCACAAACCCCACCGGAACACCTTTCCGGTCCCGCGCCACATGCAGATGGCCCGTCGGAATGGCCGCGCGAAACACCGTCTCTGGCACATGATCCACAAGCTGCGCTTCGCTGAGCAGGCCCGTGCCCGCAAACAGCTGGCTGGCCGCCAGATCAATCGCGATCAGCGCCGGAATCTCTTCCGTTGCAGCGCCGGTAATCACATACCCGGCAGGAGGGCGTCGGATTGACATGGTGTAAGCCTCAAACGACAAGCGGCCCAAAGACTTAAGCCAATCCGGGAGCCCCGCCAATGAGCCTCATCTTCACGCAAGAACAAGAGATGATCGCCGACATGGCGGCCAAATTCGCCGCCGACAAGCTCGCCCCCCATTCGGAGGCCTGGGACCGTGACAGCCATTTCCCCGTTGATGTCATCCGCTCCACCGCCGAACTCGGCTTTGCCGGCATCTATGTCAAAGAGGACGTTGGCGGCTCGGGCCTCACGCGCACAGACGCGGCCCTGATCTTTGAACAGCTCTCCTATGGCGACGTCTCCACCGCCGCCTTCATCTCCATCCACAATATGGCGAGCTGGATGATCGATACCTTTGGGTCAGAGGAGCAGCGCGCTGCCTGGGTGCCCCGGCTCACCTCGATGGAGCTGATCGCCTCCTACTGCCTGACGGAGCCGGGCTCCGGGTCTGATGCCGCCAGCCTGAAAACCAAAGCCGTGAAAGAGGGCGACGATTACGTCATCACCGGCACCAAACAGTTCATCTCCGGCGCGGGCACATCGGACGTCTACGTCCTCATGGCGCGCACGTCCGATGATGGCGCCAAAGGCGTCTCCGCCTTCATCATCGAGAAAGATACGCCGGGTCTGTCGTTTGGCGCCAATGAGCGCAAGATGGGCTGGAAATCCCAGCCCACCCGGCAGGTCATCCTCGACGGCGTCCGCGTGCCTGCCGCAAACCGCATCGGCGAAGAAGGCCACGGCTTCCGCTTCGCCATGGCGGGTCTTGATGGCGGCCGCCTCAACATCGCCGCCTGCGCCCTGGGCGGCGCGCAGCTCGCCCTCGACAAGGCCGTCGTCTACGCCAAAGAGCGCCGGCAATTCGGCAAGGCCCTCGCCGAGTTCCAGAACACCCAGTTCAAGCTTGCCGATATGGAAACCGAACTGCAGGCGGCCCGCGTCATGCTCTACGAAGCCGCTGGCCGGCTCGACCGCAAAGCCCCCGACGCCACCCGCTGGTGCGCCATGGCCAAACGCTTCGTCACCGACACCGCCTTCAAGGTCGCCAACGACGCCCTGCAGATCCATGGCGGCTACGGCTACCTCGCCGACTACCATGTCGAACGCATCGTCCGTGACTTGAGGGTCCACCAGATCCTCGAAGGCACCAACGAAGTGATGCGGGTGATTATCTCGCGCGATATGCTGAAGGGGTAGGGAGAGGGACTCAGTACCGGGGCACCCGGTCCCGTATCCGGTCAAACCCCTCCTTGATCGCCGCAAACCTCGCCTCAATGTGCGGCTCAAACTGCATGTCGGTGAAAATATGCGGCCAGTCATTCTCGATCGCCTCGCGCACCAGCTCGCCCACATAGAGCGGATCAATCCCGCTCGCGATCGCCTCGGTCACGGCTTTGAGAATTTCCGTCCCCGGTCCTTCGGTCGGAACCGTCTGGATCTGTCCGGCAAAGCGGCTCGGGATATTGCGCCCTGAGTCCACGATATTCGTGCGGATCACGCCGGGGCAGAGCACCGAGACGCCAATCCCGCGCGCGGCCAGCTTCGGTCGCAGATCTTCCGACAGCGCCACCACGCCAAACTTCGTCACATCATAGGCAGGGTTGGTCAGTGCCACCATACCGGCAATCGACGCGGTGGACACAATCTGTCCGCCCTCGCCATGTGCTTCGATCAGCGGCCCGAAAATCTCGATGCCCCAAACCACAGACATCAGATTGACGCCCACCACCCAGTTCCAGCCCGCATCATTCCAGGTGCCATAATCGCCCCCGCCGCCCACGCCGGCATTGTTGACGAGGATATGCACCTTGCCAAACCGCGCGATGGTCTCGTCGGCCGCGCGTTGCAGATTGTCCTTCAGCGACACGTCCGCCACCACGCCGTCCACATCGGCATTGGTCTCGCGCAAGGTGGCAACGGCCTTGTCCAGCGCCGCCTTCTCGATGTCGCACAGCATCACCTTCACGCCCGCCTGCGCCAGCGCCGTGGCAATGCCCAGGCCAATGCCAGACGCCGCGCCGGTCACGAACGCGGTCTTTCCTTCCAGATGTTTCATTGATTTCCTCCCGATTTTTGCGGCCACCCTGCGCCACGAAAATCACCCGCGCAATCGCGGCGGGGGCCTCACCCTGCGTCATCGCCAAAGGCGGCTGCTCGCCGGAAACAATCCAAAACCTGCCCTTATCCCGCCGTCTTCTCCCGCGAAACCGGCGCTCATGGAAACGCGAGGGGCGCGCACATGCTGAAGAAAATCCTGATTGTCCTGGCGGTTCTCGTCGCAGCTCTCTGGCTGCGCAATACCAGCCTCTTCACGCCTCCCAGCTCGGACGGCCCGCCCCAGTTCATCTCCCATCGCGGGGTCCACCAGACCTACCACCGCGAAGACCTTGAGCGGGATACCTGCACCGCCACCCGTATCTATCCGCCTACGCACGATCTCATCGAAAACACGCTACCCTCCATGCAGGTCGCCTTCGACGCCGGGGCAGACGTCGTCGAGATTGACGTCCACCTCACGCCCGACGGCGAGTTCGCCGTCTTTCATGACTGGACACTGGACTGCCGGACTGAGATCGAAGGCGTCACCAACAAGACCCCCATGAGCGTCCTGCGCACCCTCGACGCCGGCTATGGCTACACCGCCGATGGCGGAGAAACTTTCCCCCTGCGCGGCCAGGGCGTCGGCATGATCAAGTCACTTCCCGAAGTTCTGGACGCCTTTCCCGAGGGCCGTTTCCTGATCAACTTCAAGAGCCGCCGCGCGGTCGAGGGCCGGGTGCTCGCAGAAATGCTGGACGCAAATCCGCGCTGGCGCGCGCAGGTTTGGGGTGTTTATGGCGGGCCCATTCCGGTGGACGCATTGGTCGAACGTATTCCGGACATGAAACATTTCACCAAGGGCAGCGCGAAAGACTGCCCGATAGACTATCTGCTGATGGGGTGGTCGGGTTTTGTGCCCGATAGCTGCAAGGACACACTCGTGCTCATGCCTGTCGACTATGCCCCGCTGCTCTGGGGCTGGCCGCGCGCCTTCGAGGCCCGGATGAACGCGGCCGGCAGTCAGGTGATCCTCTTCGGAACGCCCGGCGGGACAGGCAATGACGGCGCGCCCGGCATCGACACACCGGCTCATCTGCGCAAGGTTCCCAAAGGATTCGGCGGCTATGTCTGGACCGACCGGATCGAAGCCCTCGGTGATGTCAATTAGGGGTGCCCCCTATTGTGGCGGTCCCTTAGTCTGGCTTCTGTCGCGTTGATAAAAGCCGGAGAAGACAAACGCATGCCCGACGCCGACATCATCCTCTCGACCTTCGAGCGCGCCGCGCAGGCCTGCGCCGATCCTGCGCCTCTGATCTATGCACGCCTCTTTGAACTGCGGCCGGATTTCAAGCCCCTGTTCGACATGGACACTGATGGCGGCGTGCGCGGTTCCATGCTGGAAACTTGCTTTGAAGCCATTCTCGGCGTGATCGAGGGGGCGAGCAGCCAGCGCGTCATCATCTCCGCGGCGCGCTTTTCCCATGGCGGCTATGGCGTCGTGGACGAGGAATTCGACATCATGTTCGCCAGCATCCGGGATGTGTTCCGCGATCTGCTCGGTGCCCGCTGGACGGGCACGGAGGAAGCCCAATGGGCCATTCTCCTCAAAGAGATTGCAGCCATCTCCTGATGGGCTAGTCTGACCCCTCAATCAGGGGAAATCAGACGATGACGGACCAGACCCGCGCCAGCTATGGCGCTCTCTCACGCCTCAATCACTGGCTCACATTCCTGCTCTTTTCCGGCATGCTGATCGTCGGTTTCACCCTCGCCTATGGCGGGCTGGAGCGGGAAACGCGCGGCCCGCTGATGAACCTGCACAAGGCCACCGGCACGCTGCTGCTCCTCTTCGCGGCCTGGCGCATCAGCTGGCGCCTCACGCAAGGCTTTCCGCCGCCGATGCCCGGCGTGCCCGCCTGGCAGATCACGGCGTCTCGCATCGTCCATTGGGGGCTGCTCGCCGCGATCCTTATCATGCCGCTGTCGGGCGTAGTCATGTCGCTGCTCGGCGGGCGCCCCATCGGCATCTACGGCCTCTTCCTCATTCCGCCGGTTGCCGAGATCGAAGCCGTCGGCAAAGCCGCCCGCCAGGTCCACGGCTACGCTGCGTTCACCTTCGTCGGCCTCATCACGCTTCACATCCTCGCCGCCCTGAAACACGCTCTCATCGACAAGGACGGAACCCTCTCCCGCATGCTCAGCGGAAAAGGCGCGGCAGTTTAGGCAGACCAATTGCCAATACCCGCCCGCCGGGTTTAAGCTCTCCTCAGCAGCCCGCCACAGGAGAGCGGGCAGGGAGGAAGCCATGCAGATCACACCCCTCACAGGCGCCGGCGCTGAAATCACCGGTGTCGACATCCGCGCGCTCACCGCGCCGCAGTTTGACGCCGTCCGCCAGGCCTATGCCGATCACGGCGTCATCTTCTTTCGTGATCAGTCGCTCAGCGAAGAGGATCACATCGCCTTCGCCCGGCGCTTTGGCCCCATCAACATCAACCGCTTCTTTCTCGCGCATGAGCGCTATCCGGAAATCGCGCTGGTGCTGAAGGAAAAGGAACAGAAAACCAATATCGGCGGTGGGTGGCATACGGATCATTCCTATGACGCCGAGCCCGCAATGGGCTCTGTCCTCGTCGCGCGCCAGCTGCCCGATGAAGGCGGCGACACCTGGTTTGCCTCCATGTATACCGCTTATGACACGCTCGACGCCGACACCCGCAATGAGATTGACAGCCTGCGCGCGGTCCATTCGGCCAAACACATCTTCGGCTCACAGACGGATAATTTCTATAAGGCCAACGAAGACACCGGCGGTCGCATCGGTAACACCGCCGCCGCGGACGTTCTGGAAGATGTGGCCCATCCCGTCGTCATCACCCACCCGCTCAGCGGCAAGAAGGCGCTCTATGTGAACCCCGCCTTCACCACGCGCATCGCGGGCTATTCGGATGAAGCCTCAAGCGCGTTGCTTATGCGCCTCTACGCCCACGCCATGAATCCAGATCATGCTCACCGCTTCAAATGGCAGCCGGGCTCGGTTGCCTTCTGGGACAACCGCGCCACCTGGCACTGGGCTATGAATGATTATCACGGGGAGCGCCGCCTGATGCACCGCATCACGATCGAAGGCTGCGCGCTGAATTAGGAAGCGGGCGGAATAGGCCGCCCCGCCATCAGTCCATCCGGAACTCGACACCTACATCGCGCCCGCTTTCCCACCGCTTCATACATGTGCGCGGATATTTGAACTGGGGCAGCGTCATCACGAACTGGTCGGGCAGTTCCACGCCTTCGGGCACGCAAATGCGCGCGCCGCCAGGTGAAATGTCCCGCAGCTCACACTCCAGCCGCTTGAACAGGCCAAGGCGCACATAGGCCTTGCCCTCCACACGGATGCGCTGGCCCCGCCTGTTATATTGCAGGAAGGGCTGATGGTTGATCTCAGGGCGCTGTTGGGTCATGGGGAATGGCCGGGCGTCACGGGTGAATGTTGGGCCATTTAGGGAATGGCATATCCTTATAATGACATACCCAAGTAAAGCCCTGTCCAAAGCCATTGATTTAATTGAACAGATTCCAGTCATCTGGAATTGAGACCTGAGGAACACAGCATGAGTGCAGATGTAAGCATCAAGGTTACTGGCAATATCGGCCGGATCACGCTCACTCGTCCTGCCGCTTTGCATGCCCTCAACACCCCGATGTGCGCTGAAATCCTCGCCGCCCTCCAGGCCTGGAAAGCAGACTCCGCCATCCATCTTGTCTGGATAGATCATCAGGAAGGTACCCGCGGCTTCTGCTCGGGCGGCGACATTCGCATGCTTGCCGAAAGCGGCGCCGGCGATGCCTCGGAGGCGCGCGACTTCTTCCGCACCGAATACCGCATGAACGCCGCCCTGAAGGCGTTCCCCAAGCCTGTCCTCGCCATCCTCGATGGCGTCACCATGGGCGGCGGCGTCGGCCTCTCTGTCCACGGCTCCCACCGCGTGGCCACCGAGCGCACCCTGTTCGCCATGCCCGAAACCGGTATCGGCCTGTTCCCGGATGTCGGCGGGGGCTGGTTCCTGCCGCGCCTGGAAGGCCAGCTCGGCACATGGCTCGCCCTCACCGGCGCCCGCCTCAAGGGCGCCGATGTCGCTGCTGCGGGCGTCGCCACGCATTATCTGCCCTCAGAGCTTGTCCCGGCGCTGGCCAAGCAGCTTGAAGCGGCAGACTTCTCGGCAGGCGCGGCGGACATGCTGGACGAAATCCTCCGCCGTCTGACGCATCCGGTTCCGGCTCCGTCCTATGGCGCCCATAGCGAGACCATCCATCGCTGCTTTGCAAAACAGACCGCTGAAGACATCGTCGCCGCCCTGGAAGGTGACGCCAGCGACTGGGCCAAGGCCGAGGCGGCCACCATCCGCGCCAAATCTCCCGAGACAGTCAAGGTTGCCCTGCGCCAGCTGCGCGAAGGCGCCCGCTGTGAGACCTTTGAAGACAATATGCGCATGGAATTCCGCATCGGCTGGCGCAAGGTTCAAAGCCATGATTTCCAGGAAGGTGTGCGCGCCGTCATTATAGATAAGGACAATGCGCCCGCCTGGTCGCCCGCGCGACTCGAAGAGGTCACCGAGGCAGATGTCGCGCGATACTTTGAAGCGCTGGGTGCGGACGAACTTACCTTCGCCTGATCTTAGGCGTTCAAGTATCAAGAGGAGACCGCCGCATGAACCCGGCCCTGATTACCTATGGCGCGCTCGGCATCGCTATCATGTTCGAGATCATCGGCACAACGCTGCTTCAGCAAAGCCAGCAGTTCACCCGCTGGCTGCCCACGCTCGGCATGGCGCTCTGCTATGGCGCGGCCTTTTACTTCCTCTCCATCGCGCTGAAGACGATTCCCGTGGGCGTCGCTTATGCCATCTGGAGCGGCATGGGCATCGTTCTCATCGCGCTCATTGGCCTGATGCTGTTCGGCCAGAAACTGGACCTTCCAGCGATCATTGGTATGGCAATGATTATCGGCGGCGTCGTGGTAATGAATCTATTCTCTAAAACCGTGTCTCACTGAGCTTAGCCTCAATATTTACATTTGGTTCATCAGTAGAAAGCCGCCCGGATACTTTCCTGGCGGCTTTTTTGTGCGTGTTGTTTCAGAATGAAACGCATTTTGCCGCCAAAACACGTTACGGGGCAGTAACGGTTAATGAATTCTCTGATTTGTTTACCAACATCACTTGAAACCGTGTTGTGCTTATCAATTTATTAGGTTCACCCCAGTAAATATACTCAAACTACAACAAAAGTTGAGTGAAAGTTGAGTGGTGGTGAATATGATGATGATCGACATGCAGGACACTGCAACAGGCACAATCGGCGAATCTTTCCTTAAGTCGCTGTCTCTTCTCGAACAGGCGCATCGCCGTCTGCACGATGTTGTGAAGGATGATCTGGAACGCGCCGGCGAACGTTCGCTGACCGGCGTTCAGGCTCTGCTCCTTTACGAGATTGGTGAGGGTGAAGCCCCCGCTTCGGTGCTCCGCGCTCGCGGCGCCTTTGCCGGCACCAGCCTTTCCTACAATGTGAAGAAGCTTCAGGAAGGCGGCTATCTGATCCAGACGCGTTCGGAAGACGACAAGCGCACGGTTACCCTGCGCCTCACCGATCGCGGCAAGAAAGTCCGTACACGGGTTGAGAAGCTGTTCGAGAAACAGGCAACAGCCCTTGAGCCGACCGCCAGCGTCCGCGCTGACGATCTCTCCCAGCTCAACAAGACCATCTCGCGCCTTGAGCGCTTCTGGTCCGACCAGATCCGCTACCGCCTCTAGGCGCGCGGCAGTTCTCCAAGAGAAGACAAGAAACCCCGGCGCGCGCCCCAAGCGCTCCGGGGTTCTTTTATGTCCGCTGGCTGCAAACCTGGAAGGGGGCCAGAAGGGGGCTGATAGGGAGGGCTTGCTGGCGCCGGCCCAGCGCGTAAGCTTTCCCGATGAAACTCTACGCCGTCTTCACCGGGGGCCATCACCCCCGCGCCAATACCGAAGTCCACGATCTGCGCTTCGTGGTGGGCGAGAGCCTTGAGGCCACCGTGCCCGCCCTGCGCGCCGGCTGGTGGGGGAAACCCTCTTCGCTGCATATCGATGGCTATGCCGAGCTGACCGAGATTGACGGCTGGCAGGTCGAGCTCGTCCCCGGCCGCGCAACGTCTCCGCCCGCCCGCCGCCTCTGGTTCGTAAACCTCGGTGGCTACACACCCGGCCTCTTTGGCGAACAGCACAACTACCTCTTCCTCGCGGGCGATGACAAAGCCGAAGTCTGGACCCGCGCCCGCGCGCTCTCCCCGGAATGGACGGGCCGCCACAAGGACAACTTCGTCTCCATCGACGAGGTGATCGACATAAACGGCCTGCTGGACGCCGACGGCTGGCACATCCGCCTCGACCGCCCCGCAACCGGCGCCGCGCCCGCTCGCATCGTGTCGGATTATATCAAGCTTTGACGGGACCCGTCCCGATCTGTCCTGATCGCACCTCACAGGGGCTCAGCTCAGCCCTTCAAAAAACTCAATTCCCTCAAAATCAACGCTTCACCCTGTGGAAATCTCATCCTAAGGTAGCCCGCAATGCGGGGGCTTATTTCATTCTTTCTTGCGGGCGCAAGTGTGTCCGGCGTCGCCGAAGCGGCTCCTTGGGTGCGCGAGGACGGCGGCTGGTATGGGCGCGCGCTCGGGGCCCATGATAGCCTCAACGGCGTCGATGGCTGGCGGCTCGATCTCTACGGCGAATACGGCGTCACGGAGAAAATCACCGTTACTCTGAAAAACGAAGCCGTGATCTATCCCGATGCCCCCGCCTTTGACCGCGACCTCTGGCGCCTCACCGCCCGGCGCACCCTTGCCACCTACAAGGGCTGGACCGCCGGCGCAGAGCTTGGCGCCTTCCACGGCAGCACCCTCAACGCCAGCTCTGACGACGGCCTTTTCTTCTGCGACGGCACAGGGTTTGAAGCCCGCCTCGGCGGGGGCTGGTCAGGCGTCTACAAGCAACGCCCGCTATACGCCTTCGCCGATGTCGCCCATCTCGCCCAGGGCAGCGGCTGTGGACGTACACGGATAGAGTTTGGCTATGGCCAGGACCTGACGAAACACATCTTCCTCGGCCAGCAGCTCTGGTTCGAGGAAGGCGAATTCAGCGGCCGCTCGGTCAAAACCGAATCCCAGCTTGGCGTCCATCTCGGCCGCGTCGATGTCTCGGTCGGCTACCGCGAAGAAATCGGCGGCACCTTCAATGAAAATGCCGTCCTGATTGCGATCGTCGCCAAGCGCTAGGCGATTTATTCCGCCGGGGCTTCCTCTGCCGGGGCGGCCTCGCCTTCATACCCCGTCTCGACCATCAGATAGGCAATCACGCCCAGCCGGTCGGCTTCCCTGCGCACGCCGGAAAAGCTCATCCGGTTGCCCGGCACAAAGGTGCGGGGATTTTCCAGCCAGTGATCCAGCTGCTCAGGCGTCCACATGAACGTCTCTGCCGACAGCGCGGGCGAATAGGCAAAGCCTTCCACCGTCGCCACCTGGCGGCTGAAAATGCCGTGCAGGTTGGGGCCAACGAGGTTGCCCGCCCCTTCTGCGGTAAGGTGGCAGGACTGGCAGAGCTTCCAGGTCCGCGCGCCCACGGCATAGTTGGCGGTGTTGTAAGGCGCGGGCAGGTTCGCAAATTCCGGGCTCGGCTCGCCGGGCGCCACGGCAGGTGTGGCGGGCACGGGTGCAGGGGTGGCCGGGGCCTCCTGAGCGCTGGGTTCAGCCGGCGCGGCGGGCGCCGGGTCAGCGCCGCCACAGCCCGCCAGGGCGAGCGCAGCAATCAGGGCGAGCGGAGCAGCAGCGGAAAAGCGCATGGGGTATCAACACCTTGTATGGGTCAGGAACTGTCGGCCACCATCTTTGCGCTCCTGCCCGCCAAACTCAACTGCCAGCCTGCCGCAGAGGCAAAATTTATCAAAACCCGCAGAAACAAGGCGCTGGCGCCAGTATCCGCCGGGCCGCAGCGCGCCAGACGACATCCCGCCCCGGATCGGCTAATCTTTGCCCCTCATGGCTGATTCTGCTCCCCCCCGTCCGACGATCCGCAAACTGCCCGCTGATGTGGTCAACCGCATCGCGGCGGGCGAGGTCGTCGAGCGGCCCGCAGCCGCGGTGAAGGAGCTTGTGGAAAACGCCCTCGATGCCGGCGCGCGCAGCATTGCCATCGCCATCGAGGAAGGCGGCCTCAAGCGCATCACCATCGAAGATGATGGCTGCGGCCTCTCCGCCGATGACCTGCTGATCGCGCTGGAGCGTCACGCCACCTCCAAACTCGTGCCGGACACCGAAGGCCGCGTAGACCTCCTCAACATCTACACGATGGGGTTCCGCGGCGAGGCCTTGCCCTCCATTGCCTCGGTCAGCCGCATGCGCATCGTTTCCCGCGCCAGCGGGGAAGACGCCGCCGAAATCTTCTCCGATGCCGGCCGCCTCGACGGTCCCCGTCCCGCCGCCTTTACCGGCCGCAGCGAAACCGGCACCCGCATCGACGTGAACGACCTTTTCCACGCCACGCCCGCCCGCCTCAAATTCATGCGCGGCGAACGCGCCGAAGCGATGGCCGTCACCGACGCGGTCAAGCGCCTCGCCATGGCCAATCCGGAAGTCGCCTTCAGCCTCGAAAGCAATGGCCGCAGCCTCTTCCGCTATCCCGCTGAAGGTCCGGGCGATGCCGGGCGCCTCAAACGCCTCGGCGCGATCATGGGCCGGGACTTTTCAGACAATGCCGTCGCCGTCGACGCCACGCGCGAAGGCGTGCGCCTGTCAGGCTTTGCGGGCCTGCCAACACTCAATCGCGGCAACGCGCAGATGCAGTTCCTGTTCGTCAATGGCCGCCCGGTGAAAGACCGTATGCTGACAGGCGTGGTACGCGCCGCCTATCAGGATTTCCTGGCGCGGGACCGCCACCCGATGGCCGCGCTGTTTGTGGACCTTGATCCCGAAGGCGTGGACGTCAACGTCCACCCCGCCAAAACCGAAGTGCGTTTCCGCGATGCAGGCGGCGTGCGCGGCCTGATGATCTCGGCGCTGCGCCACGCGCTCGCCGCCGCCGGCCACCGCGCCTCCACCACCGTCGCCGGCTTCGCCCTCGGCAAGGCCCGCGCCGAGCCCGCCCCGCAGGCCGGCTTCCTCTGGCAGGCGCCCCAGCCGGGTGGCTATGTCCAGCGCCCCGCCATGCCCCCGCAAGGCTACGCCGCCCGCCAGGTGGAAGAAGACGGCGCCAGCGCCCCCTTCGCCCCACGCGGCTATGTGCCAGACTATGTCCCCGATCAGGGCGCTCCGGGCGCAAAGGTCGAAACCGGCCCCATGCCCGCGCCGGGCATGCTCGGGGAATACCCCCTCGGCGCCGCCCGTGCCCAGGTCCACGAAACCTATATCATCGCTCAGACGGCGGACGGCATCGTCATCGTCGACCAGCATGCCGCCCATGAGCGCCTCGTCTACGAAGCCATGAAACGCCAGATGGCCGAAGGCGGCGTCCGGCGTCAGGCGCTGCTCATCCCGGATATTGTCGAACTCTCCGAAGACGAAGCCCACCGCGTCTGCGCCCGCGCTGAGGAACTCGCCGCCCTTGGCCTCGAAATCGAGCCTTTCGGCCCCGGCGCCATCGCCGTACGCGCCACGCCCGCCCTCTTCGGAGAGATGGACGCCGCCGGCCTCATCCGCGATCTCGCCGATGATTTTGCCGAATATGAAGCGGGCCTCACCCTGTCGGAACGCTTCGAAGAAGTGATGGGCAACATGGCCTGCCGCTCCTCCATCCGCGCCGGGCGCCGTCTGAATGCGGATGAAATGAACGCGCTCCTGCGCCAGATGGAAGCCACACCCCATTCGGGCCAGTGCAATCACGGCCGCCCCACCTATGTCGAGCTGAAACTCGCCGACATCGAACGCCTCTTCGGCCGCCGGGGATGACCGGGATGCGGCTCAGCCGGCGCAGCCTGATGGCAGGGGTCGCAGGCGCGGCCCTCACTGCCTGCGCTCACCGGGCAGACCCCATGCGTATCCCCGCCGCCGCCGCGCGCCGCCGCATCGAAGACCTCGTCTATTCCGCCATGGTCCCCGCCGCCGGCCTGGTCGTGCGTCAGCGCGGCGAGGTCATCTTCGCGCAGGCGCAAGGCCTCGCCCAGGGCGCCGCGGGGGAAGCAGACCCCGCCCCCTTCACGCCAGACGCGCCGATGCGCATCGCTTCGGTTTCAAAGATGGCCGTCGCAATGACCGCCCACCGCCTCGCGGCCAAAGGCGCTTTGGATATCGACGCCGACATCCGCGCCGCCTTCAGCCCGCCCTTGATCAATCCCCATTTCCCCGACGCCCCGATCACCCTGCGCCAGCTCCTCAGCCACACCGCCGGCCTCGAAGACCCGGAGGTCTATTGGCAGCCCCTCCCGGGCCGCACCGAAACCCTCTTTACCCAAACCATGTGGCGCACGCCGGACTGGGGCCCGCCCGGCGCGGGCTTCCGCTATGCCAATTTCGGCTACGGCCTCGCCGGCGCTATCCTTGAGCAGGCAACCGGCGACCGTCTCGACCGCCTCACCGCCCGCGAAGTGCTCGCCCCCTTGGGCCTCGACATAGGCTTCAACTGGTCCGGCGTCTCCAGCAGGAAGCGCCGCCACGGCGCCACACTCTACAGCCGCGAAGCAGAGGGTAGCTGGCAGGTGCAGGCCGATGGCCCCACCAATCTCACCGGCTCAGATCCCGCCATCCTCACCGAAGACGGCGCCCGCCTCGCCGACTATGTTCCGGGCACGAACGGCACCCTCTTCAGCCCCCAGGGCGGCCTGCGCGCGAGCCTCCACGATATGGCCATCCTCGCCCGCGCCGCTGCGCAAGACCCCGCGATGACCCGCCCCGTCTGGCGCTTCGATCCCGCCGGCCCCAATGGCGACGACGAACAGCTCTATTTTGAAACCTTCACCCCCGGCGCCCAGATTCACGAAGCGAATGCCTCACCCATCCCCGGCGTCAAACTGATCGGCCATCACGGCGAAGCGTACGGGCTCTATTCCGGCGCCTTCCACGCCCCGACGCTCGACGCCGAGATCGCCTTCGCCGTTACCGGAACCTCCGTGCCCGGTATGGAGCGCTCGCCCCATCATCCGGTCATCGTCAAGGCAACCGAGCCCCTCTGGGCCGCGGCGGAAACCCTGCTCGCCGCGCTCTAGCCTTTTGTTTTCTTGGCCTTGCGCGGCTTTGCGGCCTTCTTGCCTGCCTCCTTCGCCTTGCGCATCCGGTCGCCGCCACCCATCGCCACCCACCAGAATATCCGCCAGCCTTCAGCAAAGCTCATCTTCCGTGTCGGCGCCAGCGTGCCCTGCTTCTCGGGCGCGGCCACCTTCGGCGCCTTGCGCTTCTTCTTCAGAGGACGGACGGGCTCTGCCGGCTCCGGCGGGCTTTCCACCGGCGCTTCCTCTTCGGTAAACTCCACCTGCGCGGGCACATCGCCGCGCTCAAACTCGCCCTTCACATTGTGCAGCAGATGCGCATCGGAAAAGTCGATCGCCAGCTCCACCCACAGCGGCAAATGGTCAGACATCTGCCAGGTCAGCCAGCGTTTGGAATAGTATTCCTTGTCCTTTCCGGTATCGCGGGGCCGCCCATCAGGCTTCAGGTCGCGGTGTCGCGCGGGCAGCACAGGGGCGTAATGCTCGTAATGATCGGCATGAAACACCGTCTGGCTCCAGTCGAACACACCGGAGGACAGGAATGTCAGCTCATCCTTCAGGGTGCGGAAGGCGATCTGATCGTAATAATGCGTCCCCAACAGGTTTGACGGATACTGCTCCGGCGGCAACTGAAACCCCGCCTTGGTCAGCGCGCTCATTGTCTCGTCGACGGGGTTCTTGATGTTGAAATCGCCCAGCAGAATGTAGTTCTCATTCTCCCGCTCGGCCCGGTCGGCCATCTCGCGCGCGATATAGTCGATCTCCGACACCCGCCGCGCATACCCGTCGCTTCCCTTCGAGGTCTCCCCGAAATAGATATGCACCGTACACAGCGAAAACTTGAACCACCCCGCCTGAAAGCTCACCATAAAGGGCGTGCGCGCAAACTGCTGCTCGCCTGGCAACAGGGCATGCTTGGGCAAAACAATCTCGCCCACAATATTCCGGAAGCGGACTTTCCGGCTGTCATACACAAAGCACATCCGCTCCCGGTTGCCACTCGCCCCGGTCGTCACATCCGTCGCAATAAAATCCCAGCCCGGCCCCATCAGGCGGATCACATCCTTGAGCGGCCCGAGGTCCTCGTTCACCTCCTGCAACGCGCAGACGTCAAACGCAGACAGCACCTCAGCAATATAATGCAGGCTCTCTCGGCGGCGCGGCCCATGGCGGAATTTGTTATTGTCGAAATCCCGGATGTTCCAGGTGCCGATGATGATGCTGGAATCTTTCGTCCGGCGCGGCACGCCCTTGGGCGGGGGCGAGGCGAGCTGCGCGCGCAGCTCCAGCAGGCGGCGAGAGGTCCAGTCGGCCTCCGATTCAGAAAAAAACTTGCGGTTCCGAAGGTCGGTATACCAGACCATGGCTGTCCCCCATCGCATTCTGCGGCTGGTTAGGGTCTCTTAAAGTTTGGTTAGCGAGGGGTTAACAAACTGGAAACTTTTCCCAGCAGGGGAGGGGGCTCACACCGAAACAACGCGTCCGGGGTTCATGATGCCCTGCGGGTCCAGCGCGCGTTTGATCGCCCGCATCGCCTGGGTCGCGGCGGGCGGACGCAGGCGCGCCAGCTCATCGCGTTTCAGCCGCCCCACGCCATGTTCGGCAGAGATCGACCCGCCATGCGCCATCACCGTGTCATAGATCACCCGCGTGATTGCGCCCTCATGGTCCTTCAGCTGCGGCGCCGCCGCCCCCTGCGCTTCAACCACGGAATAGTGTAGATTCCCGTCTCCCACATGCCCGAAGATCACAAAATCCGCCGTAGGCAGAACAGTGCGAACGGCGGCATTGCAGGCTTCAATAAACACCGGAATCCGGCTCACCGGCACGGAAATATCCTGGTTCAGCGCCGCCCCATAGGCGCGCTTGGAAAGGGGGATCGTCTCGCGGATATGCCAGAAGGCCTTGGCCTGCGCCTCGCTCGTCGCAATCGCGGCGTCCTGCACCAGGCCTTCCTCCATCGCCGCCGCCAGCGCGCTTTCCAGCAGGGTACGCGCATACGCCCCGTCCGTCTGCGACACTTCCATGAGCACCCGCCACGGCGCATTCGAGGGCATTGGGTCCCGCGCGGTGGGAATATCCGCCACCACCATGTCCACGGCATTGGCCGGGATAATTTCGAAACTCGTCACCGAATCCCCAACCCGGCCGCGCACCAGGGAAAGCAGCTTCACCACATCATCCGCCGACGCACAGATCACCCAGGCTGTCGCGCTCGACACCTGCGGGAAGAGTTTCAGCGTCGCCGCCGTAATCAGCCCCAGCGTCCCCTCCGCCCCGGCAAACAGATGCTTCAGGTCATATCCGGTATTGTTCTTGCGCAGCCCCGACAGCCCGTCCCACACTTCGCCAGACGGCAACACCACCTCCAGCCCCAGGATCAGGTCCCGCATCATCCCATAGCGCAGCACCGCGACGCCCCCGGCATTGGTCGAGATAAGGCCCCCGATGGTCGCGGTCCCTTCCGAGCCGAGCGAGAGCGGAAAGAGCCGCCCCGCCGCCTCGGCCGCCTGCTGCGCCGCCACCAGCGTCGCGCCTGCCTCGATGGTCAGGGAGTTATTGAACGTGTCGGTCTCGCGCAGAGCGTTCATCCGCGTCATCGACACACACACTTCGCCATGCGGCGTGCCCCCGTCGATCAGCCCGGTATTGCCCCCCTGCGGCGTCATCGCCACGCCATACTGCCCGCACAGCTTCACCAGCGCCGCTGCCTCAGTGGTAGAGGCCGGCCGCACGATCAGCGGCGTGTTCCCCTGATACGTCCCCCGCCACGGCGTCGACGCGGCCAGCAATGTCTCCGGCGCCTCACTCCAGCCCTTGGGCCCGAGCAGGTCTTTGACAGCGGCGAGAAAAGCGGAGGGAAGCATCTGGGTCATGCCCCTCTCTAACCCGCCTCCAACCCCCGTGTCATCCCGGATGCGGCAAAGCGGCGATCCGGGACCTTGCCGCCATTCGAGCATTTTGCGGAGAGCCACCCCAACCCTCCCCACATCCATGGGGTGGGGGCGCTCTCAGTGGAAGCAAGCCCTATCCAACAAACCCCACCCCCGCCGCCCCAAAAATTCCCAATCCTCCCAACCCCTTGCAAAAAACTTCCGCAAACCTTCCCCACGCCCTCCGCCCGCGGACATATACTCGCCCCCATGCCGAGCTTCACGCGCCTCCGCAGACATCCAGACTTCGCCGGGTTCTTTGACCTGGTGCACCCCTCTTCTGGCCGGTGCTGTTCTGGCAACTCATCCGCGCGTCGAAATACATCGCCGCGCTCGGCTGCCGCGAGGCCCTTGTGGATGTAAACGGGTGGGGCTTTGTCACCATCGCCTTCCTCGGCGACCGCGACCCCAGCCCCTCCGCCTACAGACCACTTGAGCCCACACGGGCGCACTGGAGCGATCCTGTCTGGTCGTCATCCACGCCTGATGAATTCGCCAGCGATGCCACGCGCCTTATCTTCCCCTGTGCCAACGGGGGAAGTGGCAGGGCGCAAAGCGCCCTGACGACGGGGGCCTACGCCCTCACGGCCCACGCCGACACCTCCTAGTTTTCAACGCACCCCGAATTCAGCCCCACACACCGGCCAGCCCCCGCTGCGTCCGGCTAAAACCGCTGCCTGAAATCCGAATACCCGCTTATCCCCGGTCCAGTCCCCGCATCGCGCCCGCAATCCCGGCCCCGCCGGGCAACGCGTCCAGCCCATCAATCACGCCCGCCCGCATCTCCGGCGTCTTGTTCTGCCCCAGCTTCGTGATCCCCTCAAACCGGCGCGGTCGCATCTCGAAAGCGCGGATGCCGCCCAGCATCGCTTCGAAGGCGGCCGGCTTCATCTTCGCCCGCGTCCAGGGCGGCTTGGGCAGGAGGGCGGTTTCGAACACGGCAGAGAGGTCATCGAGAAACGCGGCGGCGCCCTCGCGGCCGGTCTCGGTGACCGTGCCCTCTGCCTCCACCGACAGGTAATTCCAGGTCGGCACCTGATCGGGCACCTCGCCATACCAGTCCGGAGAGATGTAAGCCTCCGGCCCCGTAAACACGAGGGTCGCCTCCGCCCCGGCCAGCAGCCGCGCCGTCACGCGATTGGCCGCCGACAGATGAAACCGCAGCACGGCCCCATCCCCCTCGGCCCGCGCAATCACCGGCGTATGCACCGCCAGCGGCGCTGCCTCGCCATTCACCGCCACCAGCGCAAGCGGGTGCGCCGCCATCCGCGCCAGCAGGACAGTCAGATCCGTCTCGCGGAAGCGGGGGGCTGGATGCATGTCAGGGCCTGGGGATCGGATCAGGCGACTATCCTGAACCGATCCCCGGCCCCTGTCACGCCGCCTATTGGCAAACCTTGGCGCTGGTATTGCTGCCGCTCATGGTGCAGTGGGCCCAGCGATACCGGTCGCGTGTTGCGGCCTTGATGTCCGCCACGCTTTTCATCGGCGGCGCCGATGAGGCCGGCGAAGCCGAAGTATAGCTCGGTGGGCTGGAGCCATAGGCGGCCTGATAGCGCGCCGCTGCGGTGCCTGGTGTGTTCGTACCTTCGCCGAAGGTGCCTTCGAGGCCTGTGCCGCGTGAGGCCAGTTCCCGATCGGCCGCCGCGCCGGTGGCCTGCCCGGCGAACCAGTAGGAGACGACATAGAGATTGTTGGTGGAAAAGCCTGAAAGACTGCCCGCCTGACCGGTCACAAATTCGGCAAGTTCCGCAGAGCGATAATCATTCAGCGCTGCGCTCAGGGCCGCGTCATGGCCGCTTGAGGCAATCAGCGCGTTGATCGCGGCCTTCTGCTCGGCCAGCCGGGCGAGGTAGGCTTCGTATTCGGCAACCTCGGTGCGCCATTGTTTCAGGATTTTCGAGCTTTCGCACGCCTCCGGATATTCCATGGTGCAGGCCTTGTCGAAATTCTCTGCAGCCAGATCATATTCTTCGATCTGGGTGTAGACGATCCCAAGATTGACGCAGCTTTCCTTGGAACCGTCCGCGCAATTGGCGAGGGCATATTCCAGGCCCGCCTTGGGCTCGAAGGTCGTATAGTCCGGCAGCATATAAGCTGCCTCCACCACGCGGCAGGAATCGGGCTGACCCAGCGCGCAGCCTTTCTTGCCATAGATCACCGCTTGCTCGGCATTGATCGCTGTGCCCTGGTCCCCATCCAGATATTCCGTGGCCAGAGTGGCGCAGGCCAGCGCGTCTTCCAGGTCGCAGGCCTTGGCATAGACCGGCAGGGCCAGTTCCACATTCTTGGGCACGCCATCACCGGTGAACAGGCGCAGCGCGGCATCGCTGCACGGCGTCGTCAGGCCCTGGTCGCAGGCAACCGCGCCGACTGTCACCATCCGGGCGGTATCGCCGGCATAATCAGGATGCGCGCCGCTATAGAGTTCCCAGGCAATCTGGCAGTCATCGGGCGAGCCAAGCTGGCAGGCCTTCGAGGCAAACCGCGCCGCGCCTGGAAGGTCCACCGGCGTCTCGATGCCCTGCAGCAGGCGGATGCCCTGATTGATGCAGGCGTCAATGTCGCCCGCCTCACACGCTGCCGGCCAGTTTTCCGCGCCCGGCGGCAAACCGCCTTGCGCCTCTGCAGACTGGAAGGGGGCAAGCAAGGCTATGGCCAGGCCGGCCCCTGCCAGTGCCAAATGGCGAATTTGTTGAAAGCGGAAGGGCATCGGCGGCCTCCTTGTTGCTGAACCATGTCGGGAATCCGGTCGAAGCCGGATGCATCGATGATCCTAGGCAAGGAAAGCGGGTCCGTAATGCCCCCGAAGAGGGGTATCAGAACAGGTTGCCCTGCTCCCCTTTCCGGCGGGGGGCGGGCTTGGGTTTGGGGGCCGGCGGGGGCGTTTCGCCTTCAAAGGGGGCGGCCGTAATATCGCCGTCAGCAAAGGTCACGCGCAGCGTGTCGAGGGTCTGCGCCTGCGCGGCGTTGCGCACCAATTGCCCGCCAGTGTCGCGCACGATCACATAGCCGCGTTTCAGCGTGGCCTGATAGGACAGGGTTTCGAGCAGTTTGCCTTCGGAGGTCAGCGCTGCCTTCTTCTGGTCGATCAGGCGCATCAGGGCCGGCCGCGCGCGCACGGCGGTGTCGCGCAGACGCTGGCGCTGGCCGCGGATTTCCGCCTTCAGCGTGGCCGGTGACAACTGCAGGCGGGAGAGTTTGAGGCGCGCCCGCTGGGTCAGCGCCAGGGCCGCGCGGGGCAGGCTGGCGGAGGCGAAGTCCAGCCGCTGGCGCTTTGATTGCAAAAGGCTTTCTGGCCGGGGCAGGCGCGCGGCGGCCAGCTTGTCGCGGGACCGGGAAAGGGCGCGGGTGAGGGCGCGTTTCAGGCGCTGGCCGGATTCCTCAATGCCGAGCATCAGCTCGGTGCGCACCGGCACGGCGATCTCGGCTGCGCCTGTGGGCGTCGGCGCCCGCCGGTCGGAAACGTAATCGATCAGCGTGGTATCGGTCTCGTGCCCAACCGCTGAAATCAAAGGGATTTCACTCTCGAAAGCGGCCCGCACGACCACCTCCTCATTGAACGGCCAAAGGTCTTCAATCGACCCGCCGCCCCGCGCCACGATCAGCACATCGGGCCGATCCGCCCCCGTCATCGCGTTGAACCCCCGGATGCCGGCAGTCACTTGGCTTGCCGCCTGCTCGCCCTGAACCAGAGCCGGCCAGACGATGACGCGGACGGGAAACCGCTCGCGAATCCGGTGCAGAATGTCCCGGATCACCGCGCCAGTGGGGGAAGTGATCACCCCGATGGTGCGCGGCATATAGGGGATCGGCTTCTTGTGGGCCTGATCGAACAGGCCCTCCGCCGCGAGCTTTTTCTTGCGCTCTTCTAGCAGCTGCATCAGCGCGCCCGCCCCGGCGGGCCGCATCGTGCTGGCGATCATCTGATAGGCGGAGCGGCCCTCATAGGTGGAGAGGCGCCCTGTGGCGACCACTTCCAGGCCTTCCTCAGGCCGGAAGGTCAGCCGGTCGACCTGCCCGCGCCACATGATGGTGTTGAGCACCGCCTTGTCGTCCTTTAGGTCGGCATACATGTGGCCGGATTTGGCAATCGTCACCCGGCCAAGTTCGCCGCGCACGGTCACCTGATCGTAATTGGTCTCAATCGTCCGCTTCAGGCTCGCGGCGAGTTCCGAAACGGTGAGCTCAGGGTGATTGGTCGTGGGCGAGTCAGGCATGGGCTGGTTCTGGACCGGCTGGCCCATGAGGGCAAGATGGCGCCTCCGCCAAGGCCAGCCTTGCGCGTTGATCTGCCAAGGCGTACGCCTGTCAGCAGAACTGTTTTCAATACATATCGCACGCGGGCGGATCAGACCGTCATCGCCATTGCCCTGTTTTTTCGTCCATTTTTCCAGACGGTGTCTGGAGGTTGAGTAGGCCGGCGCGCATCCCGCGCGCCCGCAGGCAATGATGAAAGCATGGGCGATGACCAATCAGACCGGCGGCGCGGCCGTTCCTCCCGCCAACCCGAACCAGGCCCTCTGGGAAAAGGGAGACTTCACCCGGATCGCCCAGACCATGCGCGCCAGCGGCGAAGCGCTGGTCCAATCCCTCGGCATCCAGAAGGGCCATAAGGTGCTCGACCTTGGCTGCGGAGACGGCACTACGGCGCTCCCGGCGGCGCGCCTGGGCGCAGAGGTTCTGGGCGTTGATATTGCCAGCAACCTTGTGGCCGCGGGCAACCGCCGCGCGGCAGAGGAAGGCCTAAAGACGTGCCGCTTCCAGCAGGGTGATGCCAGCCATCTCAGCGGTATAGAAGATGCCACGTTTGACCAAGTCGTCAGCATCTTCGGCGCCATGTTCGCCCCCCGCCCTCAGGATGTTGCCAAGGAAATGGTGCGCGTCACCCGGCCCGGCGGGCAGATCGTGATGGGCAACTGGATACCGGGCGATCCCACGCTCGTGGCGCAGATTCTCAGGATCAGCGCGGCCTATTCGCCCCTGCCGCCGGAAGGCTCTGTCAGCCCGGTTCTCTGGGGCGTCGCCGCCGAGGCCACAAACCGCTTTGTTACGGCAGGCGCCCCGCCTGACCAGATAAGCTGTGAGCCTCAGACCTACACGTTTGATTTTGCAGGCACCCCGACCGAATTCGTCGGCGTCTTCCGCGACTTCTACGGCCCAACCATGAACGCGTTTGCGGCTGCGGCGGCTGCCGGAAAGGCCGATGGCCTCCAACAGGAGCTGGAGGCGCTTTTCCTTCAGCAGAACTCCAGCAAGGCGCCTGATCGGACGGTCATCCCGGCGACATTTCTTAAAGTTACGGTGAAGGTGTGAGGCCATAACGGCGCAGATCGGCGAGTTGCTCTTGATCTTGGCGGCGCTCCCGCGCAACAAGCCGCCCCATGAACATACTCCTGATCGGATCGGGCGGCCGTGAACACGCCCTGGCCTGGAAGATGGCGCAATCGCCGCTGGTAGACGTGGTGCATTGCGCGCCCGGCAATCCCGGCATGGACGAGATTGGCCCCTGTTTTGACGTGGCCGCCGATGATGTGGACGGCCTCGTAAAGCTCGCCCTCCAGATCGAGCCGGACCTGATCGTGATTGGCCCCGAGGCCCCCCTCGCGCTCGGCCTGTCAGACATCCTGCGCGCCCGTGGCTTTGACGTCTTCGGCCCCTCCAGAGAGGCCGCCCAGCTGGAAGCCTCTAAGGCCTTCTCCAAGGCGCGGATGACGAAATACGGCGTCCCAACAGCGGCCTATGATGAGTTTACCGCTGCCGCCCCCGCCAAGGCCTTCCTGCGCAAGATGCGCGCGCCTTATGTGCTGAAAGCCGATGGCCTCGCTGCCGGCAAAGGCGTGGTGATCGCGCAGACGCTGGAAGAGGCAGACGCCGAAATCGACGAGATGCTGTCGGGCAAGTTCGGCTCGGCCTCTGCCACTCTGGTGATCGAAGAGTTCATGGAGGGCGAGGAAGCCAGCGTGTTCGTCATCACCGATGGCGAAGGCGCGATCTATCTGCCCGCCGCGCAGGACCATAAGCGCGTCGGCGGTGGCGACACCGGCCCCAACACCGGCGGCATGGGCGCCTATGCCCCCGCCCCGGTCGTCAGTGAAGAGATCATGGCGCGCGTAAAGTGCGAGATTGCCGCGCCGATGCTGAAGGGCATGGCGAAAGACGGCATGCCCTATCAGGGCGTGCTCTATATCGGCGTCATGGTCACGCCCGAAGGCCCCAAGGTTGTCGAGTTCAATGCGCGCTTCGGAGACCCTGAATGCCAGGTGCTGATGAAGGGCCTGACGGGCGACATTGTTCCGGCGATCCTCGTGGCGGCAACCGGCGGCCTGAAGGGCGCCGAAGAGGCGTTTGAAGCGCTGCTGGACCTGGACAACTTCCAGCCGGCCGCCACCGTCGTGCTCGCCGCTAACGGCTATCCGGGCAGCTATGAAAAAGGCAGCGTCATTGAGGGCGTCAAGGAGGCAAGCGCGCTCGAAGGCGTCACCGTTTTTCATGCGGGCACGGATGTTACCGAAGGCGGAAAGCTCGTCGCCAAAGGCGGGCGCGTGTTGAACGTCACTGCCAGCGGGTCCACCTTGCGCGAAGCGATCGACCGTGCCTATGCGGGCGTGGACGCCATTGACTGGCCGGGCGGTTTCTGCCGCCGGGACATTGGCTGGCGGGCGCTGAAGCCTTAAGCGTTCGGATCAATCAGTATCTTGATTTCGCTGGGGCTGCTGGCGAGGCTGTCGAAGGCGGCTTCGGTGTTCGCCAGCGGTTGACGGCTGGTGATGAGGCGGGCGGCTTTATCCGGGTGGGCCTCGATCATGGCGAGGGCGGCGGCGAACTCTTCAGGGCGGTAGGCAAAGCTGAATTCGAGCGTCAGTTCGCGCAGGATACCGTCGAGCGGGGTCAGCTTTTCCTCATGCGGGCAGACCCCGGCGACGATGATGTGGCTGTGCGGCGGGGCGCCTTTGATGACCTGATCGATCAGGCCTTGCGCGCCCGTGCATTCGAAGATGTTCGCGCCCGGCGGCAGGCCGCGGAAATCCCGTTCCAGCAGGGGCGACATTGGAAATGGCTGGAGCCCGAGATCGCCCCAATGCGTGAAGGCGGAGTCTGCACGCGGATCTATGACAATATCCGCCCCCAGAAGACTTGCGGCGTGGCGGCGCTCAGCAGAAAAGTCCGCCGCCAGGATCGGCCCGCGCCCCTGCAGGCTGAGGGAGAGGATCACGGCAAGACCCACCGGCCCGCAGCCGATGACAACATTGGGCGCCCGGTTGCGGCTTGCCAGATTGGCAGCATGAAGGCCCACGGCGAGCGGCTCGGTGAGGGCGGCAAGGTCGTGGGGCACGCCGTCTGGAATACGGAAGCTGCGGGAAGCGTCGATACATGAGAGTTCCGCCAGGCCGCCGCCATGGGCGGGGGAAAGCCCGATGGTCTGGGGGCCTTCATGCGTGTGCGTGAAGGGAAGGCCTGTAATGATGTCCCCTGCCTTCAATCTGGTATCGGTTCCCGGCGCGATACCGATGATTTCGGCGGAAAATTCGTGGCCGGGAATGATGGCGGGCATCTGGCCTTGCGCCTCGGGCGGCAGGGTATCGGCCATCGCGGCCATCTGCTTGCGGGCGCTGAGGTCGCTGCCGCAGATGCCGGTGAAGATCGGGCGGACGAGGAGCTGTCCCGCCAGCGGTGACGGGTCCGGCATCTGGCGGATGCGGATGGAATTGCCCTGAAGCACAGCGGCGCGCATGATCTCTAATCCTGATTTCCTGGAAGTTTCAGTTCTCGGGCGGCAGGGCGAACTGGGCGACTTCCGGCTGGCCGGTATGGGCGGTGCGTCCGCCATCGGCGACCATGATGGTGCCGGTGACATAGGAGGCATCATCCGAGGCGAGGAAGGCCACGACACTGGCCATCTCTTCAGGCTGAGCCGCCCGCTCCATGGGGATGCGTTTGAGCCAGTCTTCCCGAAGGCCGGGCATTTGCTGCACGCCCGCCGTGATCGGCGTTTCGACAAGGCCGGGGCAGAGCGCGTTGACACGGATACCGTCCCGGCCATGATCGACGGCGAGGGCGCGGGTGTAATTCACTACGGCGCCCTTGGCGGCGTTATAGGCGGCGAAGCGATAGTCTCCGCCCAGGCCGGAGATGGAGGCGGTGTTCACGATGGCGCTCCCGCGCGGCATGTGGGGAATGGCGAAGTGGCAGGCATAATAGACACTGTGCAGATCAATCGCGATGACGCGTTCCCATTCCGCGGGCTGAATTTCCACGCTGGTGCCAAAGCTGCCGATGCCGGCATTGTTGAAGAGGATGTCGATGCGCCCATGGCGCTCCACAGCCGCCTTGACGAGGGCTTCAACCTCGGCAGCGCTGGACACATCGCACTTGACCGCCATGGCCGTGGGGCCAAGGTCTGCGGCGATGGATTTGCCGCCATTGTCGTTTACGTCTGCGAGGACAACATGAGCGCCTTCGCGGGCTAGAAGGCGGGCGGTCGCCGCGCCGATGCCGGAGGCGGCGCCGGTGATGACGGCGACTTTGTTTTCAAATCTCTTGCGGGTCATGGGAAAGCTCGCTTCAGCGCGCGGCGCTGGGCGGGGTTTCGGTGGCCCAGGCCGGGCGGCGTTCCTTGATCACATCGGTGATCTTGGCCCAGGCGGGCAGGGTTTTTGCCATGAATTTGATGTCGAAGGATTCCTCGCCGCGGAACTCCAGCACCTCGACGCCCTCGGGGCCGGGCGTGTAGCGATAGGCCTTGCCTGCGCCGATGAAGAAACCATCGCCTGCCCCGAGTGTTTCGGTGCCAAGCTGGAGCGTGCCGGCGACGATGTAGTAAAGGCAGTCCGCATTGTGCGTATGCAGAGGGAGCGGAAAGCCACTCTTGAACCAGGCATGGGTGAGGCTGAAACCGGGGCGGGAGAAGAGCGTCTTGACGGCATTGCCTTCGGCAAAGCCAGCCTCCAGCGCGCCGCTGATGCCGGCCTGCATATCCTCGTTGAGATCAGCGACTTCCATATGCCCGGTCTCGTCGAGCGTAGGCGAAGAGGCAAAACGGAAGATTTCCATGCCGGGGCCGGCGCTGGCGGACGGGTCTCTGGTGGCAGCGTTTGTCATGATCGGGTTCCTCCCAGCCGGTTTTCCTGTACTGGGGCGCTTTGCGCGCCTCCGGCGCTGCGCCCGGCGGAGCAGCGATTTGATCAAGGCGTACCATGCGTCAACGAATAGTCAATGTTGACTATTTGGCGAGTCCGGTTGACGTTCCGCTTTTGTAGGGGCCTTATTTTGTCTGTTATGCAGAATCGAACAGAAACCATTGGCCGCGATGTCTCTGCGCGGCGCCGGACAACCCGGCGCGGCGAGGAAACGCGGCGGCAACTGATCCAGGCAGCGGTCGAGTGTCTGTGCGAGCGCGGCTATGCGGCAACCTCAATTGAGGCTGTGATGGAGCGCGCCGGTGTCAGTCGTGGCTCGGTGCTGCATCAGTTCCCGACCCGGACGGCGCTGATCGCTGGCGCGATCGAGGCGGCGATGGAAATCATGATGGCCCATACGCGCGAGCGCATGCGCGATCTGCCCGACGCGGAAGCCCGCTATCGCGCGATGTGTGATGTCTTTTGGGAAACGCAGAAAATTCCCGAAGGCGCCGCCGTGACGGAGGCCCTGTTGGCCTCGCGCTGGGACGAAGCGCTCGCCGAGGCCATGCGCCCGGTTGCCATGCGGGTTGAGGCGGAGATTGACGATGACATGCGCGCGACTGCGCTGGCGGCGGGCGTGAAGGATGTGGAGGCCTGCGCCGTGCATGCACGCGTGCTGATCCTGACGCTGCGGGGCATCACGCTGGAACTGATGTATGACAAGGGCCGGGCAATGATCCACCGCGCGCTGGATCAGGTGCGCGCCCAGCATGTGGTGCATTGCGAAGAGATGCTGGGGCCGGCCAAAAACCCAAGCTGAGGCTCAGGCCGCCGGGTCTTCCTTGTACCAGACCTCTACGGGGCCTTTCAGCGTGAGCTGAAGCGGGCGGCCTTTGCGGTCTACGGCCTTGCCGGCTGAGACCTTTATCCAGCCCTCGGAGATGCAATACTCCTCGACGGTCGTTTTCTCTTCGCCGCGAAAGCGCACGCCGATGCCGCGCGCGAGCACGTCATAGTCGTAGAACGGGCTATCGGGATAGATGGACAGGCGGTCGGGCGGTGTATCGGTCATGGGCGGCGGTTTAGCCTTCCCGCGCGGGAATAATCAAGAGGAATAGGCGGCGTCATTTGCCAATGAACAGGAAGGTTCCTTCCGGGACATCCTCCAGAAACGTGGCCAGATCGGCCTCTGAAAAGACGATACAGCCATTGGAGCGCCCAAGCTTGCCATAGCGCGCGAGGTGGTCAGGCTCGGCATAGCTGGCCGCATGGATGACGATAGCCCGGCTGCGCGCGGTCTGGTTGGTGTCATCCAGCCCATCGAGGCGCACGGATCGGCCGTGCTTGCCGTGATATGCCTCGGCAATACGAAAGGCGCCCTGCGGGCTGGCCTGAGATTCCGGTACGCTGGAAAAACTGTCCAGATAGCCGTCATGATCGGGGTCTGAGCCAAGGCCGTGGGCTGCGCGGTAAGCAGTCACGGTCCCGGTTTCGAGGTTGACCACATAGAGGCGTTCTTCCCTCGAATGGCGGGAATAATCCACAATGACGACCCGGCCGGTCTCGCCCGCCTCCCCGCCCTCATCTTGAAGGGCATTCAACGCCTGGGTCAGCAATTCTGGCCGGATCACCTGTTCCGGATCGAGGACCACAGCGAGAGAGGCAGGCGCCCATGAGAGAAAGAGCAGAAGAAACAGGGTGAACGCGCGTTTCACAGTCGGCCTCTCTCAACAAGGCGCACGCCCCTGTACCTCGCGGCAGGTCTTGGCGCAGCGTCTTCAATCGGTATGGTAACAGCTAAAATCCGGCAGAATTGAGAGAGACCTAAAATGGCAGAGGCGGCAAACGCACAGGATCTTTATTCGGGCACCAAGGAAGTGGCCGAATCCCATCAGTTCGATGAGACAAAGCTTGCCGCCTGGATGGAGGCGAATGTTGAGGGCTATGAGGGCCCGCTGGTCGTCCGCCAGTTCAAGGGCGGCCAATCCAACCCGACCTACCAGCTCGTCACGCCCAAGAAGAAATACGTGATGCGCCGCAAGCCGCCGGGCACCCTGCTGCCCAGCGCGCATGCGGTTGACCGTGAATTCCGCATCATCAATGCGCTTTACCCCCTCGGCTATCCGGTGGCGCGGCCTTACGGGCTCTGCATGGATGAAGAGGTCGTGGGCACTATATTCTACGTGATGGATATGGTGGAAGGCCGGATTCTCTGGGACGGCACGCTGCCCGATTCAACACCTGCCGAACGCCGCGCGATCTACGAAGCGAAGGTCAAGACGTTTGCAGACCTGCACAATGTCGACTGGAAGAAAGCGGGCCTTGAGGGCTTCGGCAAGGAGGGCGATTATATCGCCCGCCAGATCCACCGCTGGACGAAGCAGTATAAAGCCTCCGAGACGATGCATATTCCGGAGATGGAGCAGCTGATCGAATGGCTGCCCAAGAATATCCCGCCAGGCGAGACCACGACCATTGTGCATGGCGACTATCGCCTCGACAATATGGTCCTGCATCCCACCGAGTCCAAAGTCATTGCGGTGCTGGACTGGGAACTCTCGACACTGGGTGATCCGATTGCGGACTTTTCCTACCACCTGATGAACTGGGTGATGCCGCCGGGCGATAGCGCGCGCGGATCGATCATGGCGATTGACGACCTGAAAGCCTGGGGCATTCCCACGATGGAAGAGTATGTGGCGATGTATTGCGCGCATACCGGCCGCAAGGGCCTTCCGGAACTGGACTACTACTTCGCGTACAACGCCTTCCGCCTCGCGGGTATTCTGCAGGGCATTATCGGCCGCGTGCGCGCCGGCACCGCCAACAGCGCGAACGCCGAATCCAACGCCGCGCGCGTTGTGCCGCTGGCCAAATTCGCCGCTGAATACGCGCGCCGCGCCGGCATGCCGGGGTGAGCGTTGCTCCCACCAGTCCGCCGGCGCCGGAGAGCGGCCGGCGGCTGTTGACGCGCCGGGACCTGTTGCTGCTGACGCTTGCGGGCGCGGTGGTTACGGCCAACGCATATTATATCCATCCGATCATCGCCCTTGTGGCGAAGGATTTTGGCGTGTCGGCGTCTGCCATCGGCCTGGTGCCTGCGCTGAACCAGATTGCGCTGGCGCTCGGCATTTTCTTTCTTCTTCCGCTGGGTGACCGGTTCAGTAACCGGCAGCTTGCCATCGTGTTTGCCGCCGGCCAGTTCGTCGGCCTGCTGATGATGGCGTTCGGAGGCAGTTTCTGGCTGTTCGTTGCAGGCTCCACCTTCCTCGGCTTTTCAACGATCACGCCTTACCTTCTGCCTGCCTATGCCTCCAAAAGGGTGGCGCCGGGGGATCTGGGCCGCGTCACGGCGACCCTGACGACGGGCGTGATTGCGGGCATCCTGCTGGCGCGCGTGGGTGCGGGATGGGTGGGCGAGCATCTTGGCTGGCGCACGGTTTACTACATTGCGGCGGGCGTCATGCTCGTGATCACATTGCTCCTGCCCCGGATCATGGACGGGCGAGAAAAATCTGAAGACCAGGCGCCCGCGGGCAGCTATTTCGGCCTTGTGCTTTCGATGTTCCCGATTGTGCGGCGTCACCCCGAAGTGCTGATCTCCGGCACGATCCAGGGCATCGGCTTTGGGGTGTTTCTCTCGGTCTGGCTGACCCTTGGTCTGCATCTGACCAGCCCCGAGATGGGGTATGGCGCCGATACAGTTGGCTATCTCGCCGGGCTGGCTTTGTTAAACCTTCTGACGACGGCGCCGCTCGGGGCCTGGGCAGACCGGACGGGTCCGAGAAAGGCACGTCTTATCATTTCCATTGTCCAGTTTTCCGGCGTCTGCCTGCTGGGGGTGTTCGGCCACAGCCTATGGCTGTTGATGATCCCGCTGACGATGATGAATGTGGTTGGTCCGCTGATCGATGTGACAGGCCGGATGACCTTTCTCAGCCAGCCGCCCGGCGTGCGCACGCGCCTGATGACGGCTTATATCGTGCTGATGTTCATTGGCGGGGGTGTTGCCAGCTGGGCGGCAACCTTTGTGTATGAGCAGGGCGGCTGGGCAGCCACAACCAAGCTGACGCTTGTGCTCTCGGCCTTGCTGGTGATGCTGTCATTCCTGAGCCTTGTGATTTTCGGGAAGGATGCCGGGCGCAGCAAGACGTGACGCGCCGTCCTGAACATGGCAGGATCATGTGAAACGGAGGAACCATGACCGACATTCTCAAAGGCCCGCTGCGCAGCCCCGTCAACATGCTCACCGAGCAGAAATATGGTGGCCACAAATCCCTGCACGATGACGCTGAAGCCGCGCGCCTCGGCATCAAGGCCGGGCCAATCGAAGGGCCAACGCATTTCCAGCAATTCGTGCCGCTGCTGGCCGAGGTCTGGGGCAATGCGTGGTACGAGCGGGGCTGCTTCTCCTGCCATTTCCTGAACATGGTGTTTGATGGAGAGAAGGTTCACGCCGAAATCGACCGGCCAGCTCCCGGCGCTACCCACACGCTGTGCCGTGCCTTCAAGGAAGATGGCACACCTGTTCTCGAAGCCAGCGCAACGCTGGGGCCCGATCATGGCGAGACCCTGCTCGAAGCGCGTATGAAATCGCTGCGCCCGGCGAATGACCTGGTTATTCTGGCGGATTTGAAGGTCGGGATGCAGGGCGCTTCAGAGGAGCGCGTGCGCATGGGCGCGGACCAGAATATGGGCGATCTCTACCCATTCTCCTTGGAAGAAAAGCTCGGCAAGATCACCGAGAACCATCCGATGTATTCCGATGCCTCGGCCTCGCCCTGGGGCCGGGCCGTGGTGCCGCTTGAGATGGTCAGTGTACTTGCAAACTATTCCAGCCATGGCGCGCGCTTCCCCGTGAAGCATCCCAGCATTGGCCTGTTTGCCGATCTTGAAATCCGGATGATCGAAGGCCCGCTTTTCGTCGGCGAGGAATATGTGCTGCGCCGTGAAGTGGTGGCGCTGTCTGAATCCCGCCGGGCGGAGAACTACTGGATACGAACGCGCATCTTTGATGCCTCCGGCCAGAAGCAGGTCGCTGAAATGCTGCTCAATCACGGCGTGATGAAGGCCAGCTATCCGGCCTATCCGAAAGAAAAGCTGGCATGACGCCCGCCCGGCTGCGCAAGCATTGTCTGTCTCTTCCGGGGGCAGACTGCGTTGTGCAGTGGGGGGACGACCAGATCTACAAGATCGCTGGCAAGATGTTCGCCGCCACTGACAGCGCCTGCACCCGTGTTTCGTTCAAATGCAGCGATGAGGCGTTTCATGTGCTGGTGGAGTCGGGCGTTGGAGAGCCTGCCCCTTATCTGGCGCGGGCCAAATGGGTGCAGGTGAGCCCCGCGGCCATGCCCCCCGAGGAGCTGCAGATGCGCCTCACCCAGGCCTATGCCATCGTGCGTTCGAAACTTACGAAAAAGCTTCAATCTGCCCTGCCGCCATTTGATGGCGGTTCCTTGCTCTAAATTGTTGAACAGATGGCAGGAAACGCTACCGTACTGGCTTGTTCCGGGGAGGTTATACCTATGAAAAAACTCACTGCCGCTGCCATTTGCGCGATGCTGCTTTCCGCGCCCGCCATGGCTGAAGATGCAATCATCCATGCTGGCTATGTTCTGGCCAAGCCGGGCGAAGGCTATCTCACCCGTCAGACAATCCTCGTGGAGGATGGCCGGGTTGTTTCAGTCACGTCTGGCTACTCAACGCCGAAAGACTATGCGGTGATCAATCTGCGTGACGCATATGTTCTGCCCGGCCTGATCGACAGCCATGTGCACATTACCGGCGAGAATGGCCCGGAAGGCCGTATCAAGGAATTTGAGAACTCGGATGTCGATACAGCGTTTGATGGCGCTGCGTTTGCGTTGACCACGCTGGAGGCAGGCTTCACGACCGTTCAGGATGTCGGGGCGCCCAATGATTCCATCTTCGGGCTGCGGGATGCCATCGCGCGGGGGGCTGTGCCGGGCCCGCGTCTGCGCGCATCGGGCGGTAGTGTGGCCGTTACGGGCGGGCATGGTGATATAAACGGCTATTCGGCCCGCGTGATGGCAGAATTCACGGGCGCCAATATCTGCAACGGGGCGGACGATTGCCGCCGGGCTGTGCGTCAACAGATCAAGGAAGGCGCCGATCTGATCAAGATCACGGCAACAGGCGGCGTACTTTCCAATACGTCCGCGGGCCTGGAACAACAGTTCACGGAAGAAGAACTCGAAGCTATCGTAGATGCCGCGCACTCGATGGGCAGGAAGGTTACTGCCCACGCGCATGGCAAGAGCGGTGTGGACGCCGCCCTTCGCGCCGGTATCGACTCGATCGAGCACGGCACCTATCTCGACGGGGAGTCGATTGCCCTGTTCAAGGAAAATGGTGCAACGCTGGTGCCGACGGTTCTCGCCGGCGCGACTGTAACCGGATGGACCAATGAACCCTGGCTGCCGGCTGCCTCGCGAGCGAAGGCTGCGCAGGTTGGCCCGCTGATGCTTGAAATGCTTCGCCGGGCGCATGAGGGCGGGGTCACTGTAGCGTTCGGGACCGACACCGGCGTCTCCCGCCATGGTGACAATGCCAAGGAATTTGCCTTGATGGTCGAGGCCGGATTCACGCCGGAAGAAGCAATCCGTTCGGCCACGGTGGTGGCGTCAGAACATCTGGAAATGTCGCAGGATATAGGCACTCTGGAGGCTGGCAAATATGCCGACCTTATCGCGGTGACGGCCGATCCTCTCAAGGACATCCGGGCGCTTGAGGCAGTCAGCTTTGTCATGAAGGGCGGAGAGGTCTACAAGTCCGGCAAGTAATTTGCAGGGGCAGGGGAGGCGCGGCCTGTCGCTTTGACGGCGGAGGCTGCGCCGCTTATGCAATTCAAGTTGGTAAATCCCGCCCGCCGGGCCGCGCCACCGTGAGCCCCTATGAGGAAAGTCATGGCTATCCGTTCCTGCCTGTCCCTATCTGTCGCCGTTCTGGCCCTTGCCGCCTGTGGCGGAGAGGCGCCGCCGGAGGTCCGGCCCTCCGTCCAGGCGCAGACCGTAAGCAGTGAAGAATGTGTGCCGATTGCGGACGGCATGTATGAAATGCGGGACGGCCGCCTGCTGGCGACATCCCTGCCGCCGGAACTTGCCGCCAGCAATCCCGCCCTCTGGGCACAAGAAATCAAGGCAGGCCTTCAGGGCGCCGGGATCGGCTGGCTGGGTGTGGTGATCCGGGATCAGGTAGCCGTCGTGACGGGAACCGCGCCGGACGCTGAGGCGAAAGCGCAGGGTTTCTCCACGGGCCGGGCCGCCATTGAAGGCCACCCGCGCGCGGGCGAGGCAAACCTGATCATCGTGGACGGGATTTCGATTGAGGGCGGCGAAGAAGGTATCGGCGTTCCGCTTGCCAATCTGACCGGCCAATTGACCACGATCGAGAGCTGCCAGGCGGCGTTTGATGTCACCTCGAAGGACCGTGTCATCCAGTTCGGCGCCGGCAATGCCAATATTTCACCGGTCAGCCTGCCGCTGATCGATGCGTTGGGCGGCATTGCAGCCCTCTGCCGCGCCTTTGAAATCGAGATCGGCGCGCACACCGACACGCGCGGCGCCGACGACTATAATCAACGCGTCTCCCAGGAACGCGCTGATGCGATCCGTGCCTATCTCCTCGGCAAAGAGCTTGCCGAGGAAACGCTGACGGCTGTGGGCTATGGCGAAACCCAGCCCATCGACACCGGGTCGACGGCTGAGGCGCATGCCCGCAACCGCCGCACCGTGTTCACGGTTAAGCAGCGCTGAAGCTCAGAAGCTGAGGATCAGCCCTTTTGAGGGCGGGATCTTCGCGTCGAGCGTTTGTTGCCAGGCGGTCTTGATGGCGTCCTGACCGCTCTGTTTGAGGGGCGTGAGATATTTGGCTGAGGCCGAATAGAAGCCTGCCAGCGCCTTGCTGGTTCTGGCGTTCAGTTCATCCGCGCCCAGCGCTTTTGCGCGCTCGGCGGCATATGTCGGCACAAAGAAGAATTCCGGCTGTGGACCCGGCGCGTCAACCGGCGCGCGATTACCTTCCCAATCCGTCACACCGATCACAAGGCTGCGGACCAGCCGGTCCTTCAGCGCATGATGGACATCGGCGGTGAGTGCCGGGCGCCCCACAAAGTCGACATAGGCCGAAAGCCCCCGCGCGTGCAGCCGGTCCACATCGTCATAGGTTGTGGTGCGCGCATAGAGGCCGGAGGCTTCGACATAGTCCTTGTTGGCCGGTGAGGTGAGGCCGATGGCTTCCACGGCGCCGCGCTGTTTCAGGCAATGGGCGAGGGCGAGCGCGGTCTTGGACGAGGCCGACGAAATCACAACCGTTTCCGGGATCTCCGTGCCCGTCTCCATCAGGCAGTCATCAATCATCCAGCCGGTGGTGAACAGGGGGCGGAACAGCATCTGCTGGGCTTCGAAAGCCGGATCGTAAGACGGGTCTGCCGCGTTGAAGATGTAGGTGTTGTAAATGGGTGCGAGCCCCTGGCGATGGGCGGCGCCGTCCATAAAGCTCGCCGCGCTGACACGCACGGGCTGGATGTCGAACTCATCCGAGATCGGCAGGTATCCATAGACGCGCGCACCGGGCGCAACGCCTTCAGCCTTGGACGCGGTAACGGTGGCAAAACCCCAGACAGGCACGCGGCCGAAGGCCGGATCAGCCGCCGGGAAGAAGTTCCAATAGCCCATCGCCTCGCCAAAGCTGGCATAGGTGACGTTGTTTGCCGTCAGCGCGAAGGCGTCCACCTTCAGCCGCGCCTGTCCATCTGCCAGTGGCGGCAGCGGCGTGTTTACCCAGGAAGTGTCGCGCAGATTGCTGCGCCGGATCAGAAAGTCAGCCAAGTTCAGTCCCCTTGTTCGGGCTCAGCTTCGGCCTTTCCCCATGAATGCGCCGATGCGAGCCTGCATGTCAGGGCCTACGCCCTCATTGTTAAGTATTTCCCATTGCAGGCCGCTGTCCATATCCCGCGCGTCAGTCGCTTCCAGCAGGCGCTTGTTGGCCGCGTGGCTGAACGGCGAATTGGCGAGGATCTGGCCTGCCATTTTGTCGATGGCGGCGTCAAATTCCGCATCGGGAACAACGTGTTCTGCCAGGCCGATGCGCAGCGCCTCTGCTGCGCCGAACATTTCGGCGGTAAACATCAGGCGCTTGGCGGTGGCGATGCCCACGCGCCGGGGCAGGCGCTGGCTCATCCCCCAGATCGGGGTAAGCGCCCATTTGGCATGCGTGTCGCCAAACTTCGCGCTTTCGGCGGCAATGATGAAATCTGCCGCAAGCGCCACTTCCAGTGCGCCGGTATAGCAATGACCATGCACCGCCGCGATGACAGGCTTGGGCAGGCGCTCCAGCAGGCGCAGGGTTTCCGAATGCCAGCCGCGCGAGGGCACTTTCTCGCCCTCGGCAATGTCGGCCAGATCATGGCCGGCAGAGAAACATCGCCCCGCCCCGCGCAGGACAACGCAGCCGATGGACTCATCCTTGTAAAGATCGCTCACATGCCCGCGCAGTTCTTCGAACATGCCGACGGTCAGCGAGTTCAGCTTGTCCGGCCGGTTGAGCGTCAGGATGGCCAGGCCGTCCCGGTCTTCGCGCAGAACAACGCTCATTTGCCCAGATCCACCATCAGGGACGAGATCGCGTGAACGAAGTTGTTGGGCGCAATCGTCTGCTCGCCGGTCCAGCGCACATTCGGGAAACGCGACAGGATTTGCCGGTAAGCAGACTCCAGCTGCATGTTGGCGACCCGCTGGCCGAGGCACACATGCGGCCCGTGACCAAAGGCGAGATGTTCCTTGGCGTTGGAGCGGTCGATATCGAAACGGTCCGGGTTCTCGAATTTCGACGGATCGCGGTTGGCGGCCGCGTAATACATGATCACCTTTTCGCCTTCGGCAATCTTCTGGTCGCCCAGCTCTGTGTCCTGAGTGGCCGTGCGGCGCATATAGGTCACCGGCGTCACCATGCGGATGGCTTCGTGCACGAAGTTAGGAAAGCGCTCGGGCTTTTCTTTCAACTGTTCGCGCAGCTCGGGATTTTCCGTCAGCAGGCGCATCGTCCCTGAGAGCGAGTTACGCGTCGTATCGTTGCCCGCGAAGACAATGAGCAGCCAAGAGCCATCAAGGAATTCCGGCGACAGCGGCTTGCCATCAACCTGCACATTGGCAATGGCCGAGAGAAGATCCGGCTGCGGATTTTTGCGGCGCTCCTCTAGCAGGTAGCGGCCATATTCAAACATGGCCTGAATCTCGTTCAGGAATGCCATGATCTGCTCTTGGGATACATTCCCGAGGCCTTCCTGCTGGGCCTGGTATTGCGAAGTCTCGAGGAAGTGCATCCAATGGACCAGCTTCGGGCGGTCAGCCGGTGGAACACCCAGGATTTCACACAATGTAAAGAGGGGTAGTTCCGCCGAGAACATTTCCACCATGTCTACAACGGGGCCTTGGGCCTCCATCGTGTCGAGCAGGCGGTTTACTTCCACATCCACCCGCTTTCTCAGTTCCGCAACAAAATCGGCGCGGAAATAAGCCATATGCTCCATGCGCAGGGGCGTGTGATAGGGCCGGTCGAGGTTGATCAGCGAGTTCAGCGACGAAGAATGCAGCAGCGGATGGCGTGGAACGCCCTCCATGCCGTAATTCATCAGGATGCCGCCTTTTTGCGACGAGAACGTTTCCGGTGTCAGTTCGACCTTTTTGACGAGATCATATGAGGTAACGGCCCAGAAGCCCGCGCCATATTCTTCCGGGTGCCACATCACGGGCGCCTTCTCCCGCATCTTCGCGAAATCGGCGTACGTATAGCCGCCATGTTCGGAGAAAACGGTGGGCTGGGTAAGATCCAGTGGGGGTGTCAGGGCGTAAGCCTTGCCGAATTTTGGCTCCTTGGGAGGGCTCTCGACCTGATAGGTTTCAGTGACATTCATGAAGGTCATGGGCGTAGCTCACAATATCTGTTCGGGAGGGCAGGGGCAGGGTGGGGCGCCCGGAAGCGCCCCCAAGTATCAGAACCTGTACCGTACCGGGATGGATTTCGGGCCGCCCACGAAATTGGCCTTGATGAAGCTTGGCTCGCCGGCGAGTTCAATCGACTTCACGCGGCTGAAGAGTTCTTCATAGATCGCCTGCATTTCAAGGCGTGCCAGGTGCATGCCCAGGCACATATGCCCGCCATAGCCAAACGAGATCAGCTTGTTGGGCGACCGGTCGGCCTTGAAGCTGTAAGGGTCGTCAAAGACTTCCTCATCGCGGTTGCCAGACGGATAGCAGAGCAGCAGGCTTTCGCCTTTCAGGATGTTCTTGCCACGGAGGGTGTAGTCATCCTGCGCCGTGCGCATGAAATGCTTCACCGGCGTGGTCCAGCGGATGGCTTCGTCCACGGCGGTGCGTGACATGCCCTTTGGATCATCCATCATTTTCTTGAGTTCAGACGGGCTCTGCAGCATCGCCAGCACGCCACCGCCGGTTGAGGCGCTGGTTGTGTCGTGTCCGGCGGCTGCCGTGATGATGTAATAGCTCATCGCTTCGAGCTGACCGATAGGCTCACCGTCAATCATGCCATTGGCAATCACGGTGGACACGTCATCCTTCGGGTTGGCGCGGCGGTCGGCTGTGATGTTGGTGAAGTACATGAAGAATTCGGCCAGCGTCGCCTGGATCGAGGCGAGGCCTTTTTCGACATCGCGCTCCTCAGCCAGGGATTTGTCGCGCATCAGGTCTTCATCCTGCGCGCCGAAGATTTCCTGCGTCAGCTTCAGCATCATCGGCTCGTCCGATTCCGGAACACCCAGGATCTGCATGATCACGCGCAGAGGATAATAGAGCGCGATATCACGCTGGAAGTCGCATTCGCCGCCAAGGTCTTCCATCCGGTCGACATATTGCTTGGCAATGCTGCGGACGGCGTCATCCCGCTTTTTCACGTTCTGCGGCATGAACCATTCCTGGGTCAGGTGGCGCAGCTTGTAGTGGGACGGGTCGTCGAGCTGAACGAGGGTCTTGAGCAGGTGGGGCTGGCCAAACTTGGCGTAAACGCCTTTCTCCGCCTCATGATAGGACAGCATCTCGCGCTGGCCGTTCGTGAACAGCTGGTTCTGGCGCGACACGTCCATGATGTCGGCATGCTTGGTGACGGCCCAGAAGGGACGGAAACCCTCCGGCTCACACCAGGCGAGCGGGTCTTCGGCGCGGAGGCGCTTGAAGGCGGCGTCCAGCGTGGGCGGGTCGGCATAGACGGCCGGAGTTACGATCTGGTCGCAGGTTGCGGCGGCGGCCTCGCTCATACGGCGGGCAGGGTCTTTCTTTGTGTCCGGCGGAACCGCCAGCACAGCTGAATCGGACATGGGAAATTCCTCCAGAGTAGGGGTTTGCGGCGTCTACGACCGCTTCCCCTTCACTCTAGCCGAAGGCCCCCGTCTGCCAAGGCGTGACTTAGCGGCAGGCGCAGGCTTCTCGGGCGCCGTATCCACCTCATGTCCCAACAGGGCCAGCGCCGTTTCCAGCAGGTCAGGCGGCACTTCATCCACCTGTCCGGGCTTGAGGTCTGCCAGCAGGAACGGACCGTAACTTACCCGGATGAGGCGGTTCACGGTGAGGCCGACCGACTCCAGCGCTTTACGAACTTCGCGGTTCTTGCCCTCAGTCAGCGTCACGGTCAGCCAGGAGTTGGCGCCCATCTCCCGATCGAAGACGGCCTTGATAGGCTGATACTTCACGCCTTCAACGGTGATGCCGCTGGCCAGTTCGTCGATCTTCAGCTGGGTCACGGTGCCTTTGGCGCGGACCCGATAGGTGCGCTCCAGCGCCGATTTGGGCAGTTCCAGGAAGCGGGCCAGCTCGCCATCGTTCGTCAGCAGCAGCAGGCCCTCTGTCGTCAGGTCGAGCCGTCCGACCGTCACAGTGCGGGGGAGGGATTTTGGAAGCTCGTCAAAGATTGTCCGGCGCCCGGCGGGGTCGTTGGTGGTCGTGATCAGGCCGGAGGGCTTGTGATAGCGCCAGAGACGGCTGGCATCGGGCGCCTGGATGACCTTGCGGCCAACCTTTATCGCTTCCCGGCCGGTTACCTTGAAGGCGGGCGAGGTCAGCTTCTGGCCATTGACCGTTACTTCGCCCGCTTCGATCAGGCGCTCCACCTCGCGGCGGGAGGCAACCCCGGCGCGGGCGAGGTATTTGGCAATCCGCTCGCCCTCGCTCCAGTCAGCCGGGGTGGCGGTCGATTTGCTTTTGGGGCCAGGTGCCCGTTTGGGGCTGGAAGGCTTTCGGGCTGGGCGGCCCGTCTCGCGACGCTCCGTCATGGCAATGTCTTTCTGTGACTTGTTTCAGCCGAGGAATTGCAGGACTGGCGCGCCAATAGCAAGGCCAAGGGCCACCTCAGTCGCCATCCAGATGGGAATTATCCGCGTGTCGCCGAGCTTGGCGCGGTCAAAAACGAGCGCAACCGCCCGCCCGATGGCAGCGCCAAACCAGCCCGCCGCGATGGGCAGCACAACCAGCGTTGAGCCCGCAGGCGGCGTTATTACGACGATCACCAGCGCGGCGCCGTGAACCATCAGCAGCAGGCCGCCATAAGTGGCACGGAATTCCGAATATCCCCCGCCTTTGGCAGGATCTGCCTTGAGGCGCACCACGCCCGAGGCCCATTCGGGCGCAATCAGCGCGCCCAGACCTAACGCGGCGCCGAAGCCGAGCCCTGTAATCGCAAGAATTTCTGTTAGCGGCATGGCGTTTCCGGGCTCCTCTGATCCATCAGGATAGGGCGCGGCGGGCGATTGCCCAGCCTGTTCCCGCCAACATTACAACTGCAGGGAATCTCTGAATTTCCTGTAAACCCTAACGCAGTTTCGGAAAAAATTAACCTTTGGGCGGCTTGATCAAATCGAGTTCAGCGGCGCCCCTGAGATTCACTCCACACTCTCGCCGCACAGCGTAACTTGAGGACAAGACGCCCATGCGCATGAAGATGTTCGCCGCAGAATCGATGGAAGCTGCCAAGGCGATGATCTTTGCGGAGATGGGCGAGGATGCCGTCATCCTCTCCGAGCGCGAAGTTGATGGCGGCGTCGAAGTGCGCGCCGCAACCGACCGGGCAGGGGCCGCCGCAAAAGGTAACGAACCTTTCTTCCTGCGCGAGGCCCGCAATCTCGGCCATGGCCGCGGCGCCGACAATCCGGTCTTTGCCCGCGTGCGCGACGCGCTGCTCTGGCATGGCGCGCCGCAGCGCTTTGCCGAGCGTGTGGCCAATGAAGGCGCGGGCCGCCGTCCGGGTGAGTTTTCCACACCCGAAGAGGCGATGGCCGAGGGCTTGTCCCGCATGGTGACCTGCGATCCCATACCGGCGCGTCTTGACCGTGACATTCTCCTGGTGGGTCCACCCGGCGCAGGCCGCACCTCCACCGCTGCCAAACTGACCCGCCGCGCCTCTGTCGCGCGCACCGAGATCACCCCGCTGGCCGCCGATCTGGACGGTTCTGCCGGGGGCGAACAGCTCGCCGCCTATCTGGAGCGCGAACGTGCCCAGATCCGCGTGGCCGAAACGCCAGACGCCCTGTTCAGCGAACTGCGCGCCCTACGCAATGAAAGCCGCCGCTGTGTGATCGATCTGCCAGCGATCAACCCGTTCGAGGGCGATGATCTGGCCAGCCTTGGCGATCTCGTCGCTGCGATCCGCGCCGAGCCGGTTCTGGTGCTCTCTGCCGAGGGGCACCCGGACGATCTGGCCGAGTCCGCCCGTGCTTTCCACAGGGCCGGCGTGCGCCGCGCCATCCTCACCAAACTCGATGTTGTGCGCCGCAGGGGCGGGGCCATCGCCGCCCTGACATCCTCCGGCATCGCCTTTTCGCACCTGGCAATCACCCCCTTCATTGGCGGCGGACTCGTTCCGGCTGCCCCTTCACGCCTCGCCGCGCTTCTGATGGAAGACGCCCGCGGTGACGTGATTGCCCTCAGAGGAGCTGCATGATCCCATGAGCTTTGCCCTTCGCAGATCCCAGGACCGTCCCCCCGTTCGCCCGCCCCCGCGGGTCGCGCCGGCCTCCGTCATCACCGTTGCCAGTGGCAAGGGCGGCGTCGGAAAGACGTTTGTTTCAATCTCTCTGGCCTCCTCATTGGCCCAGGCCGGCCGCCGCGTTCTGCTGGTGGACGGCGATCTTGGCCTCGCCAACGTCGACGTTCAGCTCGGTATTGCCCCTGAGACGGATCTGGCCGCTGTTGTGGCCGGCTGGGTCGAGCTTGAAGATGCCGTGACGCCGGTTGATGGCGGCGCGGGTCATGGCGGATTTGATGTGCTGCCGGGCCGTTCGGGCTCTGGCGCTCTGGCTGAACTGCCTACGGAAGAAGTTGCGCGCCTGGCTGCCGGTCTTTCGGCGCTGGCGCTGCAATATGATCATGTCGTCATCGATCTCGGCGCCGGTATCGAGGCCAACTGCATGCGCCTGGCCCGTTCGGGCGACAAGGCGCTGATCGTGATTACGGATGATCCCTCCTCGATGACGGACGCTTACGCCTTCATCAAGGTGCTTCGTGGTTACGCGCCATCGGTAGAACCGCTGATCTGCATAAACCAGGCCGATACCCGCGCTGCGGGCCAGCGCACCTATGAAGCCATCGCCCGCGCCTGCCAGACTTTCCTGGGTTTCCGCCCGCGCCTGGCTGGAACGGTGATGCGCGATCCCAAGGTGCGCGACGCAATCCGTTGTCAGAAAACACTTATGTCCATCGATCCACAGGCCCAGCCTGTTCAGGATGTCATAGCGGTGGCCCAGGTGATGATGGGGCAAGCCTCAGCGGAGCTTGGCAACTGATCCGTTCAGAGAAAATGAATCATTTCGTCTGTGTTCCAACGCTTTTTTAATACCTGTTAATAAAGGTGCGTTAGGATTCACAATGTTAACCAAAGCCGCTACGACTAACTTAAGATGATTCGGGAGACGAGCGATGCGCGTCCTGCTAATTGAAGATGACCGGGCGCTGGCCCGCTCAATCGAGCTGATGCTCAAAGCCGCTGGCTTCAACGTCTACCTCACCGACCTCGGTGAAGACGGCGTTGATATCGGCAAAGTCTACGAGTTCGACATGATCCTCCTGGATCTGTCGCTGCCGGACATCACCGGTTTTGAGGTGCTCAAACAGCTCCGCATGAGCCGTGTGAACACGCCTGTCATGATCCTCTCGGGCAATCCGGACATCGAAGCGAAGGTGAAAACCCTTGGCTACGGCGCTGACGATTACCTCACCAAGCCGTTCAACAAGGACGAGCTGATCGCCCGGATCACCGCCATTGTGCGCCGCTCCAAAGGCCATGCCGAGAGCGTGATCCGCACCGGCGACATCCTGGTGAACCTGGACGCAAAAACCGTCGAAGTCGACGGCGAGCGTGTCCACCTCACCGGCAAGGAATACGCCATGTTCGAGCTGCTTTCCCTGCGCAAGGGCACGACGCTCACCAAGGAAATGTTCCTCAACCACCTCTATGGTGGCCTCGACGAACCCGAGCTGAAGATCATCGACGTCTTCATCTGTAAGCTGCGCAAAAAACTGCAGCAGGCCACGGGCGGCAATCACTATATCGAAACCGTCTGGGGACGGGGCTATGTGCTGCGCGATCCGCGCCCATCCCAGAAATCCAGCGAGATCGAAGAAGCCGCCTGAATTATCTGAGAGTGAGCTTTCTGAGACCCGTCAAAAATTTACGCCCGGAGAGCCAGACTCTCCGGGCGTTTTTCATTGCGGATTTGAAGCGCGCCTATTTCCGCCCGCGGACTTCATCCGTGCCCTTGCGGGCGAGGCCGTCGGCCCGCTCGTTACCCTCATCGCCCGCATGGCCCTTCACCCAGACCCAGGTGATCTCGTGCCGTTTGCAGGCTTCTTCCATCGCCATCCACAGCTCCTGGTTTTTCACAGGCTTCTTGTCGGCGGTTTTCCAGCCATTGCGCTTCCAGCCCTTGATCCATTTGGTCAGGCCGTCCTTCACATAGGTGGAATCCACGTTCAGCGTGATCTTTGAGGGGCGGTTGAGCGCGTTCAGCGCCTCGATCACGGCGGTCATTTCCATCCGGTTGTTGGTGGTGGCCGGATCGCCGCCATAGAGTTCCTTTTCGTGGCCATTCCAGCGGATCAGCGCGCCCCAGCCGCCGGGGCCGGGATTTCCGCTACACGCGCCATCAGTCCAGATTTCAATCATGTCTTTGTCGGTCATGATCAGCGGGGTGCGGGGCTTTGGCGCCCGCGTCAAGCGCCCTTCAGAAGACACTCACATCCATCTGTGTAAGCTGGCGGGCCGGCTGTACGATGGCGTGAAACAGGAAGCCGCAGAATGCGCCTGCGATGGCGCCGATGCATCCGCCACACATCAACGCCCCCAGCGCAGAGGCCGCTCCGCCAAACCAGCCAAAGCCAAATGTCGTGCCACCCACCAGCACCGCGCCCCACACCGCGCCCCAGCGCACATAGGATGCCGGCGCCGTGATGCCCCGATAGGGAAACCGGCCGATCGACAGGCCGAGCGCCAGCGCGGCTGCCGGCACCGTGATGAAGAACAGGATGAAGTTCATCGCCGCCAACTGGGTGGCCAGCAGCGCGCCGCCCCGGAAATCTCCGGCGCCGACGGCCAGCCCCGGTGCCTGGCCCGCCAGACCGATGACTGTGAAGCTGAGCGCCATCATCAGAAAGCCGACAATGGCAACCACGACACACGCCGCCATGGAGGAGAGGAAAAGGGCAAGCTTGACCCGCTTCACCCGGCGCGGGCGCGCGGCCATAGCATAGCCGGGCAGCGGGCTGTCGGGTGCGGAAGGAGGTACGTGTGGTTCAGGCCCTGCGTTGTCGCTCATGCCCCATAGCCTTCGGCGCTTTCGATCTTGCGATGGAAAGCCAGCCGAGCGGCGTATTCAAGAGGGTTTTTGGGCTTTACGAGGGCGCCCGCCGGCGTGGACGACCAATCAGAGAGGCGCGTGAGGAAAAACCGCATCGCCGATCCGAGGCACAGCGCAGGCAGCGCCTCCCGCTCAGCCGCTTCAAGCGGTCGGACCGATTGGTAGCCCGCGATCAGTGCGGAGCCTTTGGAGAAATTGTATTCCAGCCGCGAAGCATCCGTCGCGTTGCCTTCTTCGAAGGCCCAGGAATTGAGACAGACAGCGAGATCGTAAGCCAGCGCGTCGGTGCAGGCGAAATAGAAGTCGATGGCGCCAGAGAACGCCTCGCCCAGGAAGAAGGCGTTGTCCGGGAAGAGATCGGCATGGATGGTCCCGCGCGGAAGGTTCGCCGAAAAAGCTCGCGCCGCATTGATGCGCTCGAAGCAGGCGTTCACTTCGGCTTCCAGTCCCGGCTGGATCGCCTCGGCATCTGCCCCGCGCCCGTCCCACATGCGGCGCCAGGAAGATGGCCCGAGGGCGTTCTCGCGGTGGCCTTTGAAATCCGCCAGCGCCAGATGCATCCGCGCCAGACCTTCGCCCAGCGAGCGGCACTGCTTCGCCGTAGGGCGGCGCGGCGAGAGGCCATCGAGGAACGTCACGATGACGGCCGGGCGGTCTTCCAGCGTGCGCAGCGCCTGTCCGTCAAGCCCCATGACCGGCTCGGGGCAGGGATAGCCCTTTGACGAGAGATGCTGCTTCAGACCAATGAAATACGGGAGGTCTGCCGCGTTCACCCGCTTTTCAAACAGGGTGAGAATGTACCTGCCCTTGCGGGTCTCGAGATAGTAATTCGAGTTCTCAACGCCCTCGGCAATGCCCTTGAACGCAAGCGCCTCGCCGAGATCATACCCGGCGAGGAACCCTGCGAGGGCTTCATCAGAAACTTGCGTATATACCGCCATAGGCGGCGCCCTTACGCAGTTTTGGAGAGCATGTCACGGCTAAGTGTCTTGCCGGCGAGCAGGTAGTGGATCGCCGCCCAGCCATAGAGCGAAGCAAAGATGATGATCGACCATTGCAGGCCGCGGGCATCGGCGTCGCGACAGGCAGCGGCCTGGTCAGCGGCGAGCACGGTGACGTCCTTACACATCTGCAGGGTGAGGCCGATCGTATTGCCATCCAACATCATCGTCTTGAGGCCGGTGGAGAGGAAGCCGATCAGCGTGGGGCCAAGGCCGATGCCGATCAGGTTCACCGCAAACAGAGTGATCGCCACGGCCGTTGCGCGTGTGCGGCTGTCCACAACCCCTGCCGAGACCGCATACATTGGGCCGAGATAGAAGTAGTGCAGCGTGGCCGCCAGCATCAGCGGCGGAATCATCAACGGCACGGTGGGGCTGAGATAGCCGAGCCAGTAAAGCGGCACGGAAAGCCCCATGCCCAGCGCCGGCATCCAGGACAGCGCTGTGGGATACCGCACGGACAGCCTGTCCGCGAGGAAGCCCGAGAGGAACACGCCAATCGCCGCCATCACGCCCAGAACCAGCGAGAAGATCAACGCCGCTTCGGTCAGCGTCAGCCCGTGGGTGCGCAGCAGAAAGGAGGTGGAGAAAGCCGCAACGCCGTAACCGGCAAAGGAGGCGATCGCCGCGCCGGCCACAACATGCACATAGGTCGGCTTCTTCATCAGATCCTTCAGCACTGTGCCGAAGCCATCAGGTACCGCTTTGCGCGGCGCGCCCGGAGGATCAGAATATCCGCGGGGTGGCTCTTTCACGGTGAAGAATAGGATGAGGGCAAACAGAACGCCCGGCAGGCCAACGGCGATAAACGCGATGCGCCAGCCTTCCAGGCTATTCCAGTCCACCAGCCCCTGCGCCCAGGTCCAGCCCCATGAGCCGAAGAGATTGTAGACGTTCTCGCCGGTCACATAATCATTGATCGGGCCTGCGGCGAGACCGGCCAGCATCCCGCCCAGCGGAACGCCGAGCGCATAGATTGAAGCGGCCGTCGCGCGGCTTGTCGGCTTGAAATAATCGGCGATCACAGACTGTGCCGGCGGCGTACACCCCGCCTCGCCTACGCCTACGAGCAGGCGGAAAATGAACAGCGTCATGAAGCTCGTCGCAAAGCCGCAGAGCACCGTCATCAGGCTCCACAGGGTCAGCGAGATCACAATGATCATCATCCGGCTGCGGCGTTCGGCAACGCGCGCAATCGGGATACCCAGCGTCGTGTAGAAAATCGCAAAGGCGAGGCCGCCGAGCAATCCCATATGCCAGTCTTCGAGCTGGAGGGAGAGTTTCATCGGCTCGGTCAGGATACCGAAAATCGAGCGGTCGATGAAATTGAAGATGTAAACAACAAGCAGCGAAGACAAAACATAGCCGCGGTAAAGCGGGGTTCCGAATCCGGTTTTGTAACCCGGAACGGCTTCGGTGGTTGTCTGGCTAGGGGTGGCGGCGTCGGTCATGCGGGTCTCCACGACAGTCAGGCAAGAATTGCGAAATTCAATCCGCGGCGGGGCTCCAGCGATCCTTCAGGAAGGTGCGGGAGGCGAGGAAATAGAACGCGGCGGCAATAACGAGGAAGACAACCGTGGCGACCATCGACTGGCGCAGGCCCTCGGCATAGGCCGAGCAGAGCGCCGGTCCCATTTCGCCGATTTCGGCCATCCGACCGGCGCAGAGGCCCGGATTGAAGGTCGCGAAGGCTTCCTCCAGCCCGTTCTTCCTGATGATGCCGCCCATGAAGGCGCTGCTCATCATGCCGGTGAACATCGGGCCGAGGCCGTTCCCGATCAGGCTGACGATCAGCAGCAGCACCGAAACCGTCGTGGCGCGCGAGCGCGGGCTGACGATGGCGGTCGACACGGTGTATTGCGCGCCGAGATAGGCGTAGTGCGCGATGGCGGCGATGACCCACATCCAGAACGCCATCGTCAGGGAAGGCGTCAGGAAGGCGGCAATATAGGCCGGAATGGCAATCAGCAGGCCCACACCGGGCAGCCAGGCAACGATCGCTGGAAAGCGCGGCGTGAATTTTTCTGACAGGAAACCGCCCAGAAAAGTGCCGAAGGCCGCGACCGCGGCCAGGGGCGCGCCATAACGGATCGCCGCTTCCGAAACGCTGACGCCATGTACGCGCATCAGGAACGGCGCCTGAAAGCTGATCAGCCCATAGCCGACAAAGGCGACGAACGCGGCGCCGAGAGAGAGTGACCAGAAGGTCGGCTTTGCGCCAAACTCCCGGAAGGCTTCGAAGAAGCCGGCTTTTTCAAGCGGTGTCTTTCCCTTCGGATCTGAATAGCCACGGGGCGGTTCGCGCGTCGTCAGCCAGAGTATCAGGGCGACGAGGATGCCCGGCGCGCCCACGATCACGAAGACCAGGCGCCAGCCTTCCACCTCTTCCCAATTGATGCCCGAAAACAGCCAGCCCAGGCCAATCGAGGACAGGAAGTTGCCAAAGTCGGCGCCCTGCAAGCCTGCCAGCGCGCCGCCGAACAGCTGCGCCATGACGCCGCCCACCGTAACACCCATGGAGTAGATGCCGATGGCGTTCGCCCGGCTCTTGGGCGGGTAATAATCGGTGATGATCGAGTTGGCGGGCGGGGTGCAGCCTGCCTCGCCAATCGCCACGCCAACCCGGAACAGCAACAGCCAGATAAAGCTGGCCGCCAGGCCGCAGAACACCGTCATGATCGACCAGATGATGACGCACAGAGAGATGATGAAGACGCGGTTGCCCCGGTCCGCCCACATGGCGATCGGAATGCCCATGAGTGCGTAGAACAGCGCAAAGGGTGGGCCGGTCAGCAGACCCCATTGCGCATCGCTCAGTGAAAACGTGTTGATGATCGGCTGGGCGACAACCGTAATGACGGTGCGGTCGATAAAGTTCAGCGTGTAAATCAGCGTCAGGGCAAGCAGGACATAGGAGCGGTACGGCTTGGAGCCGAAACCGGTAATGTGCCCGTTGCCAGTTTCAGCCGCGTCTGCGGTTGCCGTCATGTCAGCTCGCCTCCCAGGAAAACGCGCTTCTGTCGGCGCTGTATCATGTCTCGACGGTAACGGTCCCGCCGCCGCCTGCAAGTCTTATCGTCAGGGAAGGGCGCAGAGCGGCGGTTTGTTTCGCTTGGGCGGCGAGTTGAATTTTTCGTGAGGCCAGCCTATTTCTCCAGCTGGCAGAAAATTATACCCGTAAGCATAAGGCGCCTTTGTCATGAACAATATCCGGAAAATGACCGCCCTCGGATCAGTTTACCAGATGAGTTCAAACCATGCCTGCTGCCATTACCCTCTCCTCGCTGACATTTGCCCTGCCTGACGGCCGGGTTCTTTTTTCAGACCTTAACTTCAGTTTCAATCAGGAACGTATCGGCCTCATCGGGCGGAACGGCATCGGCAAGTCTAGCCTGCTGGCGTTGATCGCCGGCGCGCAGCGGCCCACGTCCGGAGCCATCCGGGTGAGCGGCACGCTCGGAACCCTGCACCAGTCGTTCGCGCCGGAGCCGGGCGAAACCCTCGCCAGCCTGTTCGGCGTGGGCGCCGCGCTTGAGCGGCTGGCCCGCATAGAGGCAGGGGCGGGAACCGAAACTGATTTTGATGACGCGGACTGGACCCTGGAGGCGCGCCTGGCTGAAGCGTTGGCGCGGGCGGGGCTGGCGGATGTTTCCCTCAGCACATCGCTGGCCACGCTATCGGGCGGGCAGCGCACGCGGGCGAGCCTTGCAGCGCTGATCTTTGCCGAGCCGGATTTCCTGCTGCTGGATGAACCCACCAACAATCTCGACCGGGAGGGGCGCGCCGCGGTCGCGCGGCTCCTGTCTACCTGGCGCGGCGGGGCGGTGGTTGTCAGCCACGACCGGGAACTGCTGGAAAACATGGACGCGATTGTCGAGCTGACGTCATTGGGCGCGGCACGCTATGGCGGGGGCTGGAGCAGCTATGAGGCGCAAAAAGCGCTCGAGCTGGCGGCGGCCGAGCAGGATCTGGCGCAGGCCCAGCGCCGCGTTGAGGAGGCCGGCGAGAAGGCGCAGGCCGCCTCAGAGCGCAAGGCAAGGCGCGACGGCGCCGGCAGCCGGCAGGCGGCAAAGGGCGGCGCGCCGCGCATATTGCTCGGTACACTGAAGGGCCGGGCAGAAGAGTCTTCCGGCGCGCTGAACCGCCTGGCCGAAAAGCAGAAGGCCGAGGCCGAAGAGGCCGCCGCAACCGCCCGAACCAAGCTCGAAGTGCTTCAGCCCTTCATTGTCAGGATACCGCCATCCCGCCTTCCGGCAGGCAAGGCCGTGCTGACCGCCGCGCAGCTTTGCGCAGGATATGACCCCGAAGCGCCGCTCCTGCGCGACCTGTCTTTTGAGCTGCGCGGGCCAGAGCGTGTGGCGATCGTAGGCCCCAACGGCTCTGGCAAATCCACGCTGCTGGCAACGCTCACCGGGGCGTTGCCGCCGCTGGCGGGAGAGGCGCAGATTCAGGTTCCCAGTGTGATGCTCGACCAAGAGGTCAGCATCCTGGAGGGCGCACACACAATCCTGGAAAACTTCCAGAGACTCAATCCGGAGGCGGATGAAAATGCGTGCCGTGCCGCGTTGGCGCGCTTCCGATTCCGGGCGGACGCTGCGTTACAGGTTGTGTCCACGCTCAGCGGCGGGGAGCGTCTGCGTGCGGGGCTCGCCTGCGTTTTGGGTGGGGGCACACCGCCTCAACTGCTCATTCTGGACGAGCCGACCAACCACCTGGACATTGCATCACTGGAAACGGTAGAGGCTGGCCTCAATGCCTATGATGGCGCCCTGTTGATTGTCAGCCACGACGAAGCGTTCCTGGGGCGCATCGGCATCACACGCCGGATCAGCCTCAGATAAGGCCCGAGGTGCGAAAGCTGACAACGCCGGAGGTGCCGACCACCAGATGATCGTGTACGGTAATGTCAAATGGCCCAGGCACATCAATGATCTCGCGTGTGATCTCGATGTCGGCGCGAGAGGGCTTGGGGTCTCCCGAGGGGTGGTTGTGGACGAGGATCAGGCTGGACGCCTGTAGCTCCAGCGCGCGCCGGGCAATCTCGCGCGGATAGACCGGCGCATGATCCACCGTGCCTCGCCCCATGATCTCGTCTGTGATCAACTGGTTCTTTCGGTCCAGGAACATGACGCGGAACTGCTCGCGCTTCTCATGCTGGAGTTCGCGGCGCACATAGGCCACCAGCGCGCTCCACGAAGAGATGACTTCCTTGGATTTGATCTCCTCGCGGCCAGCGCGGGAGTGAAGCTCAGCGATGGCTTTGAGATAGGCGGCAACCGTCTCGCCCACGCCCGGTACTTTCACAAGCTCCTCACCGGGCGCCGCGAGGATGGCCGAGAGGCTTCCAAACTTCGCCTGCAGCGCCTTGGCAATCGGCTTCACATTGGAATGAACGCCATCAGCAGCACTTCCAGGATCTCGTAATCATCGAGTGCCCCCGCGCCAGGCTTCAGGAGTTTGCTGCGCAGCCGGTCCGATGCCCCTGCCAGCGGGGCGCCTCCGAAGCCGCAGGCAACGTAAACTGATAGCCGGCTTCCTGGGCGCCGTGAGCGGATGTTTTTCCCGAACTCATGAGATCAGGTCATCCCGGCGAAAGCCGCGGCCCATGAAGTGATTAGCAGGGAGGTAAACCGGCGCCGAAAGCATGCCGGAACATTCCACGAACATTCGCGTTCGTCAAGCGGTTGCAAAGCAAAGTCTGGGTCCCGGCTTTCGCCGGGAAGACAAGAGCTCAGAGCTTCACCTTGTAAGGCTCATGCCAGCCCTTGGGCGAGGCGGAGAAAATCTCCACGCCCGTCTCGGTCACGCCCACCGAATGCTCGAACTGCGCCGAGAGCTGGCGGTCCCGTGTCACGGCGGTCCAGCCATCTGGCAGGATCGCGGCGTCGCGGCGGCCGAGGTTCAGCATCGGTTCGATGGTGAAGAACATGCCGGGCTTCAGCTCCGGCCCGGTGCCTGCCTTGGCAGAGTGAACCACATTGGGCTCGTCATGGAAGAGGCGCCCGAGCCCGTGCCCGCAGAAATCATCAACCACCGAATAGCGGTTGAGGCGCGCAATCTCGCTGATCGCGCCGCCGATGTCGCCAAATCGTCCGCCCGGCTTCACCGCCGCTATGCCGGCCATCATGGCCTCATAGGTCACTTCCATCAGGCGTTCGGCTTTGCGCTTCACCTCGCCCACGCCATACATCCGGCTATGATCGCCATGCCAGCCGTCGATGATCAGCGTCACATCGATATTGGCGATGTCGCCTTCCTTGAGGGCCTTGCCACCCGGAATGCCGTGGCAGATCACGTGATTCACCGAGATACAGGATGCGTGGCGGTAGCCGCGATAGCCGATGGTGGCGGATACGGCGCCATGATCCTGCACGAACTCGCGGACCAGATTGTCCAGATGCTCGGTTGTGACACCGGGTTTCACTTCCGGCACCAGCATGTCGAGACATTCGGCGACAAGGCGGCCAGCGCGGCGCATGCCTTCGAAGCCTTCGGCGTCGTGAATGCGGATTTCGCCGGTGCGCATGGGCAGGAGGAGGTTTGTGTCGTTCATGTCCCCCAATATGGCAGGGGAAGGGCCGGTTTTCCACACCTAATCAACTGCTGCCTTGCCGAAGATCGCAGGCGCTGCCAGTTAAAGGCGCAGCACGGAAAACAGGAAGGGCAGGGTGATGGCGCAGTTCAGGAAGTTTCTGTTTGGAGCCCTTGGGGTGTCGCTCACAGCGATTGTAAGTGCCTGCGGCAGCGCGCCCGACTCCGCCCGGTCAGAGGCGGCGCCCGCTGCCAATGTGGTTCCGGCGGACGCGCCAGAAGCCGGTTTCAGCGAGGCCGGTGTGCGCGCGCTGGAAGACCGGATGGCGCAATATGTGGCCGATGGCCAGGTGAAGGGCATCGCGACGCGTCTGGTAAAGGATGGGGAGATCGTCTCGGACATACAGGCCGGCATCCGCCGCGAGGCCGATCAGGCGCCGGTCACCGAAGATACGATCTATCGCATCTATTCCATGTCGAAACCCGTCACGGGCGTCGCCCTGCTGATGCTGTGGGAAGAGGGAAAGTTCCAGCTGGATGATCCGGTAACCAAATACATCCCCGAACTTGAAGGGCTTCAGGTGTATAAGGGCATGGACGAGGCGGGCCAACCGATCCTTGCGCCGGTCAGCCGGTCGCCCACCATGCAGGAGCTGATGAGCCATACCGCCGGCTTCGGCTATGGCCTGCGCGGGGGCGACTATGTGAATGACACGTTCCGCGAGCTTCAGGTCTTCGCCGCGCCGGATATGGACGCCTTCATGGAGCGGGTGTCTTCCATTCCGCTGCTGCATGAGCCGGGCACGACCTGGGATTATTCCATCTCGGTCGACATCCAGGGCTATCTTGTGGAGAAGCTGTCCGGCCAGACGCTGGGAGACTTCTTCGCGTCCCGCATCTTTGCGCCGCTGGGCATGGACGACACCGCCTTCTTCGTCCCCGAAGACCAGTATGACCGCTTTGCCGATGTCTATGTCTCCGCGCCCGACGGGGCTGGTTTCGCCCCGGCCGATGCGGCCAGCTTCCTGTTTCGCCGGGAAACCATCGCCTTTGAGGGCGGTGGCCACGGCCTTGTCTCGACCATGGATGACTATGCCCGCTTTGCTGAAATGCTCGCCAATGAAGGTACGCTGGATGGCGTCCAGATCCTGAAGCCGGAAACAGTGCGTCTGATGGCGACAGATCATCTGCCCGAGGGCGTCTTCATCGGCCATGACGGCACATCGGCTGACACGGCCACCGGGGTTGGCTTTGGCCTCAACGTTGCGGTGATACTGGAACCAGCGTCGGGCCGTGCTTACCCCAAGGGTGCCTATATGTGGGGCGGGGCCGCCGGAACGTGGTTCTGGGTAGACCCGGAAAACGATCTATACTTCATCGGCATGGTGCAGCATTTCGGCGGGGCAGGCCCCGGTTTTGATGCCCGCGCCGAGTCTGCCCGTCTCGTCTATGAAGCCCTTGAGGATCCTGAATGACCCAGCCCACCGCCGCCGTCCTGCTGATCGGAGATGAACTCCTCTCAGGGCGCACCCGCGACATCAATCTCCAGCAGATCGCCCAATATCTGGAGCCGATCGGCATTCCCGTGCGCGAGTGCCGGACGGTTTCGGATGTGCAGGAGGAAATCGTCGCGGCGGTGAACGCCCTGCGGGCAAAATACACCTACGTCTTCACCACCGGCGGCATCGGCCCGACGCATGACGACATCACGGCGGATGCGATTGCGGCGGCGTTCAACACCGGTATTTCCGAACATCCCGAGGTGATCGCCGACATGGCCAAACGCTATGAGGCCATGAACACCGAATTCACCCCCGCCCGCCGCCGCATGGCGCGCATCCCGCATGGCGCAAAGATCGTGCAGAACCCCGTTTCGGGCGCGCCGGGCTTCCAGATGGAGAACGTGTTCACGCTGGCGGGCGTGCCCCAGATCGCTCGCGCGATGCTGGAAGACATCGGCCCGCGCCTTGAAGGCGGGGAGCGGGTTCACAAGGTTCAGCTGCGCGGAACCGGTCTGCGCGAAGGCGACATTGCCGAGCGGCTTGGCGCGATTGCCAAGACGTATCCCAGCGTCTCCATCGGCTCCTATCCCTGGTATCTGGGCATGGGCGACAATGGCGTCGCGCTGGTCGCCCGCGCCACCGATACCGGCCTCCTCGCCACCGTGCAGGGCGAGCTTGAAGCGCTGATGCGCAGCCTGGGTGTGGAGCCTGTGCTGGATCCCGCCTGACGCAAAAAAGCGTGGATAAGGGGGTGAAAAAAACTCAAACCATTCCTCCAACCACGCGCTATAAAACTCCAACAAAACTCCTGGGGGGAGACAAACACATGCAGTTCCTGACACGCGCGCCCATCTTGTGGGCGCTCTTTCTGCTGATGATCCTTGCCGGCGCCGCGTTTCAGATATTCGCGCCGCAGGTCGGCGGTGCCTATCTCGATATGGTGGCCGACCCCGGCGAAGTCCGCGCCCTGTTTGAGGGGCTGAGCCCGGAGCAGAAGACCGCCCATTTCTGGGTGACGGTTCTGGTCGACACGCTGTTCCCGCTTAGCTTCGGCCTGCTCTTTGCCGGAATGGCGCTGCGCTTCTTCGGCAGATGGGGGAAGCTCGCCGCGCTGCCGGGCTTTGCGGTCATCATCTTTGATCTCACCGAGAACACGGTGCAGGCCCTCGCGCTCTCGGGAACGGCCGACGCGCTGGACGCCAAGGCCTGGCTGACACCGCTGAAATTCGGCCTGTTCTGGCTCGCCGCCGCCATTGCCCTCATCGCCGCGCTGATCGGCATCTACCGGCTCGCCACCCGCCGCAAGGCGTAGGCAAGCGACGCGGCGTCAGGCTTGGCGGGCTCACGCGCGCGGCTTAACACCACTGCTGAACATTTCCGGAGGAACGCCCCATGTCCGAACCCATTGTCCTGACCGAACGCCACGGCGCCGTCTGCCTGGTTACGCTGAACCGGCCTGACGCCCTCAACGCGCTCAACCGCGCCCTGCGCGCCGAGATCGTGCGCGTGTTCACCGAGCTGAAAGACGACCCCGAAATCCGCGCTGTCGTGCTGACCGGCGCGGGCCGCGCCTTCAGCGCAGGGATCGACCTCAAGGAAGCGGGCCAGACCGGTTTTGCCCTCGGCGCCGACGAGGATTCCAAATCGATCAACATGCTCGCCGCCCTCGAAGCTTATCCCTGGCCCATCATCGGCGCGATCAATGGCTTTGCCATTACCGGCGGCTTTGAGCTGGCGCTGATGTGCGACGTGCTGCTCGCCTCCGAGCATACCCGCTTTGCCGATACTCATGCCCGCGTTGGCATCGTGCCGGGCTGGGGCCTCTCGCAGAAACTCTCCCGCCTCATCGGCATCAGCCGCGCCAAGGAACTCTCCTTCACCGGCAACTTCATCGACGCGGAAACCTCCGAGAAATGGGGCCTCGTCAACCGCGTCTATCCGGCCGCCGATCTCGTGCCGGCCGCGCTGCAGATGGCCACCGAAATGACCTCCACCAATCCTGACCTCCTGCGCAAATACAAGGCGCTGATCGACGATGGCTTCGGCATGAATTTCGCCGCCTCGATGAAGGAAGAGATCAAACGCTCGATCGACCATTCCAAATCGGTTTCGGCTTCGGCTGTGGAAGAAGCCCGCAAGCAGGTGACCGCGCGCGGGCGGGACCAGCAGGGATAAGTCTTGCCCAGAACCCCTCTCTCTTGGGAGAGGAGGCTTTAGGGCCTACCCCGCAAACGCGAACGTATCCATCCTCAGCACGCTGAACGTAACCGATGTGTGCAGCCGCTCCATCTTTGCCCCGGCGCCTGCCGCGCCGAGCGCCACGAAGAGGGGCAGGAAATGCTCCTCGCTCGGATGGTTGCGGGCGGCGTTGGGGGCGAGGCGGCGATAGTTGACCAGATCGTCCACGCGCCCCTCCGCCAGCGCCGTGTTCACCCAGTCCCCGAAGGATTTCACCCAGTCAGGCTCCGCATTTGGCCCGCGCCAGCTGACGCTGCGCAGGTCATGGGTGAGGCTGCCACTGCCCAGGATCAGCACACCCTCTTCGGCCAGCGGGCGCAAGGCCTCGCCCAGCTTCAGATGATGCGCCGGCCCCAGATGCGTTTGCAGCGAGAGCTGGAGCACCGGAATATCCGCCTCCGGCCAGGCGAGCTTCAGCGGCACCCAGGCGCCATGGTCAAGACCGCGGGCCGGGTCCAGCGTGGCGGAAATGCCCGCCCCATCCAGCAGAGCCTTGATGCGCGCGGCTAGCGCCGGGTCGCCCGGCGCGGGGTATTGCTGCTGGTACATCACCTCGGGAAAGCCGCCATAATCATGGATCGTCGGCGGGGCAGGCGACGCGGTGATGCGGGGCGCAATCGTTTCCCAATGCGCAGACGCTACCAGAATGGCCTTCGGGCGCGGCAATGTCTTGCCAAGCTGGGTGAGGAAGTCGCGAGCGGGCACGTCATCAAAAATGAGCGTGGGCGATCCATGGGACACGAAAATGGGCGGGGTCATGCGGGGATGCCTCCTTCAGTATTGCTTCCCCCAAGGTAAGAGCGGTCACCTGCCAATGACAGGCCCGTGCCGGGCTGACAGTTATGCTGAGCTTGCATGAAAGGCCCCGGGTTGCGCTGAGCCGCAGGCCGGGCTTAACAGGGGCGAAGTTTTGAAGAGTTCCCGGGAGAAATTGAATGCGCGACGTTGTGATTGTGGAGCCGGTGCGGACGGCGGTGGGTGGCTTTGGCGGCGCGTTCAAGGGCGTGCACGCGCATGAGCTGGGCGCGGCGGTGGTCGAAGGGCTGATGGCGCGCACGGGCCTGGCGAAAGACAAGGTCGATGATGTGATCTTCGCCCAGTGCTACCCTTCGATGGACGCGCCCGCGCTGGGCCGGGTTGTGGCGCTCGATGCCGGGCTCCCGGTAGAAGTCACCGGCATGCAGATCGACCGGCGCTGCGGCTCTGGCCTTCAGGCGATCATTAACGCCACGATGCAGGTGGCCACCGGCGCGATGGACTGCGTGATCGCCGGCGGCGCCGAGTCGATGAGCAATGCGCCGTTCTATTCCACCAACTGGCGCTGGGGTCTCGGTCAGGGCAACATGACGGTGCATGATGGCCTCGTGAATGGCCGTCTGACAGCGGGTGGCAAGAACTTCCCCGTACCCGGCGGCATGCTGGAGACGGCCGAAAACCTTCGCCGCGATTACCAGATCACCCGCCAGGCGCAGGACGAATTCGCCGCCGCTTCTCATGCCAAGGCGGTTGCCGCGCAGAACTCCGGCGTGTTCGATGAGGAAATCATTCCGTTCACGGTCAAGGGCCGCAAGGGCGATACCGTAGTGACGAAGGACGAACACCCCCGTCCGGACTCAACCCTTGAAGTGCTCTCCAAACTGAAACCCATCCGCCAGAAACAGGACGCTGAAGCCACCGTCACCGCCGGCAATGCCAGCGGCCAGAATGATGGCGGCTCGGCTTGTCTCGTGATGACGCGCGAAATGGCAGAGGCCAATGGCCTCAAGCCGCTCGCCCGGCTGGTCTCCTGGTCGGTGGCCGGGGTTGGCCCGGCGGTGATGGGCATCGGCCCTGTTCCGTCCACGGAAAAGGCGCTGGCGCGCGCGGGCCTGACGCTGAAAGACATTGACCTGATCGAACTCAACGAAGCGTTTGCCGCGCAGGTGCTTGCCTGCACCAAGGCGATGGGCTTCGCCAAGGAAGACTATGCGCGCCTCAATGTGCACGGATCGGGCATTTCACTGGGCCATCCGGTCGGCGCGACCGGCGGGCGTATTCTGGCCACGCTGCTGCGTGAAATGGACCGCCGCGAGGCGCGGTACGGCGTTGAAACCATGTGCATTGGCGGCGGGCAGGGCCTGGCTGCGGTGTTCGAGCGCGTTAACTGACATCTGCTCAGGCTCCGGCGATCCCGGAGCCTGACAGTAAATTAAACTTGCATTCGGCCTGTGGATAGCGCATATGGCTCGCATCGACATTGGCCGGACGATCAGGCGCATGCGCTCACCAAAGTGAGTTGCGGTTTCAGAAACTCTCCAAAATTCGATATGCAAGGGCTGACACATTGTCCGCCCACCAATGACTATGAGACTTATATAAATGACAAATGGTATCGTGAAGTTCTTCAACAGCCAGAAGGGCTTCGGCTTCATTTCGCCCACCAATGGCGGCAATGACGTGTTCGTCCATATCTCGACGCTTGAGCGTTCGGGTATCGCCCACCTGAACGAAGGCCAAAAGGTTTCGTTCGACACTGCTATCGACAAGCGTTCGGGCAAGTCGGCAGTCAGCGCGATCGAACTGGCCTGATCTCTCCTGCGGGCTGGTGCCTGAGGCACGCCCGCACAGATGACCAGAATTTTAGGCGCGCCTTCCTGACGGGGGGCGCGCTTTTCAATTCCGGGGATCAGAAATCCTTGGAGACGCCAATCATGATGTGATGGTTGGTCTCGTCCGGGCCATTCCGTTCGTATTCGAACTGGTTGAGATACCCGAAATCCCAGCTGACCGTTTCGCTGGCGTCCCATTCGATCTTGGCTTCGGTGCGCGCCTCGGTGAAACCATCACTCTGGCCCCAGTCGGTATCGTTCAGCTCGAAATAGAGATCCGTGCTCAGCGACAGCTCGAAAGGTGTGCCTTCCAGCGGGCGCTTGACGCCGAATTCCTGGCGCAGGCGCAGGCCGGTATCGTCCCAGCCTTCACGGCGGCGTTGTTCCAGGCGGGTCCGCCCGTCAAATTCCAGGCTCCAGGCCTCGGTGAAATCATAGCTCACCTGTTGCCAGAGGCGGTGCTCGATCCGGTCTGGCCCCTGTTGGCGCGTGCTGCCCCACAGATAGCCGCCGCTCACCTTGAACCGGTCATTGATCCGGTAACCGATGCCGGGCTTGAACTCGATCGTGTCGAGGTCACCGTCGGGCTGGTAGCGAAGATCGGCATCCAGATCGAGGTCGATGGCCTTGTTGGCGAACGGCTCGACGCTGACGCCGGCCGCGGTCCAGATCTGGTTCTCGGCCGCAGCAGCCGGGACCAGGGCGCAGGCGAGCGCCATGAGGGAGAGAGATATACGTTGCATGCGCGGCGTGTAACCCAACAAATCTGACACAATACTGACAGGAAGCGCGCGGCGTAGGCGGGGGATACCTACACGTCAATCTCAGTTTTATGACATTTATGTTTAGCCGCTTCGGCGCCGTCCCTTCAGAGGCCGAAATACAGCGTCACGATGATGACGCAGGCCACGTTCAGCCAGAAGCCGGACTTCATCATCCGCCCGATGGAGAATTGCCGCATCCCGAACACCACCGCATTCGGCCCCGTCGCAATCGGCAGCATGAAGGCGCAGGACGCGGCCATGGCGCAGGGAATGATCAGGCTGCGTACATCCACACCCGTCGCCGTGGCGAGCGCGCCGAGGATGGGCAGGAATGTCGTCATTGCCGCCACATTCGACATGATTTCGGTCAGGAAGATGATGATGGTGACCACCATGAAGATCAGCACAATCGGCGGCACGGCGGCGAGTTCGGCCAGGGAATTGCCCAGATACCCGGCGAGCCCGGACGCCTGAACGGCAGCGGCCAGCGACAGCCCCCCGCCGAACAGCAGCACCACATCCCAGGGCACTGCCTTGGCGTCGTCCCAGTTGAGCAGCGCCCAGCCACCGGGCTGGTGTTCCGGTTCGCGGCTGCCATGGGGCACGAGGAACATGAGGATCGCGCCCAGGATGGCGATGCCCATATCGGTGAGCCCGGCAAAGAGCGGGATCTGGACCAGCTGTTCGCGCGTGATCCAGGCGAGCGCGATGACGCCGAACACGATGGCGACGCGGCTTTCCGGAATGGTCATCCGCCCCAGCGCGTTGCGCTGGCCGCGTATCGTGGCTTCGGCGGCCTTGGCGGCTGCGGCGTCAGACTTCAGCCCCCAGGTCAGGATCAGCCACGCCATCGGCAGCATGATCAGCACGACCGGCAGGCCAAAGCTCATCCATTCGCGGAAGCTGATCTCGATGTCGGTATTCTCGCGCAGCCAGCCCATGGCGATGAGGTTGGTGGGCGTGCCGACGGGGGTGGCGAGGCCGCCGATGGAGGCTGAGTAGGCAATGCCCAGCAGCAGGGCGCTGGCAAGGCGGGGCCCGCCGCCGGCGGCAACCGCCACCGAGAGGGCAATCGGCGCCATCATCAGGCTGGTGGCAGTGTTGGAGATCCACATCGAGAGCAGGGCGGTGGCGAGCATGAACCCGCCCGCGAGCAGCTTCAGGCGCGCCCCGGAGAGCAGCAGCACATTCAGCGCAATACGCCGGTGGAGGTGCCATTTCTCGATGCCGATGGCCATGATGAACCCGCCCAGCAGCAGCAGCACGACCGAGTCGGCATACGGCGCGGCGATGGCGCCGAGACTGGCAACGCCCGTCAGGGGCAGGAGGCCAAGGGGGAGAAGAGAGGTTGCCGCAATGGGGATCGCTTCGGTCGCCCACCAGACGGCCATCAGGACCAGGACTGCCGCGACCAGCATACCGCCGCGCTCAAGACCCTCAGGTGCCGGAAGGACTGCGATCAGGATGGCCAGCGCCGGGCCGATGACGAGACCGAGTCTGGCAGCCAAACCGGGTCGCGACACGGCAGTCTGCCGGTCTCCATTGGACATATCTTATACCCCGCAATTTTCTCTCCGGGGACGCTAACGATTTTTCGCGGGAGGGCAATTGGTGCCGGCGGCCGGAATCGAACCGGCACGGCCGTTGGGCCTAGGGATTTTAAGTCCCCTGTGTCTACCGTTTCACCACGCCGGCACCCTGGCAGAGCCTCAGCACTTACGAAGCTTCTGGGAAATTGTCACCCCGTGACTCTCCGGCGCCAAACCTCTACCCAGCCAACACCCGGCAACGACCCAGCGGAGCAGATAGTTGAGCCACCCCCGAAGCCTCGGCCGCCTCCTGACCAACCTCACTCACTGGTTCGGTCCTGCCATGGCGCGTCCACGCACGCTGGAAGCCCTGCGCGCGGGGCTTGGCGCCGGGCTTGCGCTCGCCCTCTCCGGCCTCCTGCTGCTCGCCGTGCCGGATACCTCTGCCAGTCACGGCGTATCGGGCTTCCTGCTGATCGCCCCGCTTGGCGCGTCTGCATTCCTTCTGTTTGCCGTACCCAATTCGCCGCTCGCCCAGCCCTGGTCGGCGCTGGCGGGCAACACGGTCTCCGCCCTCGTTGCGGTCAGCGCCGTGCTCAGCGGGCTGCCGGAAATTCCCGCCATCGGCGTGGCCATCGGCGGCTCCGTCCTGGCGATGGCGCTGCTGCGGGCGATGCATCCGCCCGGCGCGGCAGTTGCCCTGGCCACCGTACTCGGCGCGCCAATGGTGCATGATCTCGGCTACCGCTTCGTGCTGACGCCGGTGCTGCTCGATACGGCCCTGCTTGTCGCTCTGGCCATTGCCTGGAACCGCCTCACGGGCCGGAAGTATCCCTTCCGCCAGCCCAGCGATTCAAACCCCCACGGCACGCGGGACCGGCCCGCCAACCAGCGCCTCGGCCTGCCTGCCGAAGCGCTGGCCGATATTCTCCAGCGCTATCGGCTCTCCGCCAATATCGGCACCGAAGATTTCGGCCGTCTCCTGGCAGAGGCCGAGGCGGAAGCCGCCCGCCTGCGCTTTGACGGGCTCACCTGCGCCGACATCATGTCCCGCGATCTCGCCACCGTCCGGCCGGATACGGCCCTCAGCGAGGTGGCAGACCTGTTCCGCCGCCACCGCTTCAAAACCCTCCCGGTCACCGGCCCGGAAGGAGAGCTTCTTGGCATCATCACCCAGAACGACCTGATCCAGCGCGCCCAGGGCGAGGCGCTCGCGCATCACGCCCCGTTCGGCGCCGCGCTTGCCCAGCTTCTTGCGCGCCGCCGCGATACGCCGGCGCTGGCCCGCGATATTATGAGCCCGCCAGGCGAAACGGTCTTGCCAGAGCAGGGCATCGGTATCCTTGTCCGCCTCCTCGCCGATGGCGGCAAACAGGCTGCTCCCGTCCTCGACAACGGCAAGCTCACCGGCATCGTCACCCGCTCGGACCTCCTGGAAGCCCTCGCGCGAATTCCGCTCTGGTCTCCGGCCTGATTGGTGGAAATGCAAAACGCCCGCGCTCAAGCCTTTAGGAGGGCTGAGCGCGGGCGCTGGATCGCTGCCACCGGCGGGGGGTGCGCCGGTCAGGGGGAGATCAGGCAGCGACCGTGGAGAAGGTCTGGGCGACTTTGGCAATCTGGCCCTTCGCGCCGGTGATGGCGGCGGCGCGGGCCTCGGGGCCAAAGCCGATCTTTTCGGCGTGGATGAAGGTGACGTCCGTGATGCCGACAAAGCCGAGCAGGTGGCGCAGGTAAGGCTCCTGGAAGTCAGCGGCGGCGGCAGGGCCTTCCGAATAGAGACCGCCGCGCGAGGTGAGCACGACGACCTTCTTGCCTTTCAGCAGACCTTCGGGGCCGGCCTCGGAGTATTTGAAGGTTTCACCGGCGCGCAGCACGAAGTCGAACCAGGACCGCAGGCTGGTAGGGACGGAGAAGTTGTACATCGGCGCGGCGATGATGACGGTGCCGGCAGCTTTCAGCTCGGCGATCAGCTCATCAGACAGCGCGCGGGCAGCGAGCTCCTCAGACGTGGACGGGGTGCCGCGCACGCCGGCAAGGTTTGCCGTGGTGAGGTGGGGGACAGGATTGGCGCCAAGGTCGCGGCGCACAACATCTGTGCCGGGCGCAGCTGTGAGGATCTGGTTTACCGCTTCGTCGATCAGGATGCGGGAAACAGATTCGCCGGTATTGGCGCTGGAATTGAGAACGAGAAGATTGGACATAGGATGCCTCCATGGCGTGGTGTTCAACGCCGGAGATCTGGGGTGGCCGGGGGCGTTATTGATCCGGGGATCCGGCAATAACATTTATGCAAAGATGCAATGAAAGCGCCGCCATGGCGGGCAGTTATGCAGGGCCTGAGGGCTCAGCGCTTCAGGCTGGCCAGCAATTGCGGGGTGAGCGCCTTGTTGAAGCGGGAGATGTTGGCGACCGATTCATGGGAGAAGATCGCGCCGGAATACCAGGACTGGCTCTGCCCCTGCATCGCCTGCATCCGGCCGATCAGGCCGTTTTCGAGGGCCTTGAGATTGAGGTGGGGGAAATAGCGCCAGTTCTTGACGTTCACCACGTTGACCAGCCGGGCGCCGAGATCGGCGAGATCGCGTTCCAGAAAGATGCGCAGTTCCGGCACGGTATAGTCGCCGGGGATCTGGCCGGTGACATAGAGGTGGCCGCCAAAGTCCGGGCTGTGCCCCTCATAGCGCGCCGAGATCAGCTGGCCGGGATAGGAGCCCGGCAGGAACGCCTTGGAGAAGGAGCGGATGTCTTCTTCGGTAAACCAGTTCTCCACCACGATCAGCGAGGTGGCATAGCCTTTCCATGTGACGGCATCGGCAACAGCGCGTTCATCCGTTGTCGGATCAGTGACGAGGCGTGACCAGTCATCCATCGGAATGGTGCAGGCCACCGCCTTTGCAGACAGGTGCTGACCATCCTCGAAATGCAGAAGCGTTTCTTTCGGCGCGCGTTCGATCTTCGTGATCTGATGAGAGAGGCGGATATCGAAATCTTCCGCCAGAACTTCCCAGAAATTCGACCACCCCTGAGACGGCATGATCAGCTTGCCGGTGGCGCCGCTGATGATGGCGTGATGGTCCACCCAAAGCATCGCCTGATAGATCGACACTTCATGCAGGTATCCATAGCCCAGCGCCGTGACCGCGCGGTACATCATCCGCATGATCTTCGGCAGCTTGTTCTCGCTCAGCCAGGCCTCGGCCGACATGGCGGCTTCGGCGAGGGCGCGCGGATCATCCGGGTTCTTCTTCAGACGGCCGAGCAGGGCCTGGCGCTTTGCCAGATACGTCATCACCTGCTGGGGCAGGGACGGGCCGGGCGCGGCGTTGACATAGTCGCGCATGCCGGCGCCATCGACCGTGGTGCGCCGGAGCATACGGAAGGGTTTGCGCTGGCGGCGCATCCATTTCAGCACGTCCTTGTAGGCGCCGGTTGCATAGCACGTTCCCATCTCGGCGATCAGGTCGCCAAGGTCCATGCTGTCTGATTTTCCGCCGATGCGCGCGGCCTGTTCGATCAGGGTGACCTGTGAATAGCCTGTGAGCTTGAGATACTGGGTGAGCGTCAGGCCCGCCGGGCCAGCGCCGACAATTGCCAGGGAAGTCCGGTTTGTCGGGCTCATAGAGAGTTATTCTTTGGTTAACGCGACCGTGAAGGTCACACGGTTCGGTAAAAACCCATCTTCATCATGTCCTGTTAGTAACGGTCGCATGAAGATGTCGATAGGCCTGTCAGACGTTGTACTTTTCCCGATCGTTGGGGTCGGGAGATTCAAGCGCCGTGAGACGCCTGACATCCCTGCCTATATGCACCATCGTCTGGTGTCACTACTTACGGTGATGGGCTTCATCAACCTCGTCAATTCTGCCGCAGTTGTGTTCACTCTGTTTGGCACCACCAATACTGCGCTGCTGTTTGGATGGATGATCCCGATCTGGGTTTTTGCGATCTCGCAGATCGCCTGGAGCCGCAGCCGCTGGGACCGTTCGCCCACCCGTCCGGTCCGGGGACGCTTCCTGCGCAAGGCAGAAGTTGCCACCGGCGTTGTCGGCGCCTGGTGGGGTCTGTGCGTGATGCTCGCGCCGGTGGGCGATGTCGGCCTCAAGGTTTCGATGTTTGCCATCGTGTTCGGCATGTGCGCCGGTGTGGTGGCGGTTGTCTCGCCGGTTGCCAACGTGGCGGCCCGCTTCCTGCTGGGCGCGGCGACCACGGCGACGATCGGATTTTTCCTCGCGCCGGTGGGCTTGCCCGCCACCATCGTCATGCTGGGCCTGGTGCTGACGCTTGCCTCGGCGTTTGCCAGCCTCAACGCTTATCGCAACCTGCTGATGGAGATGGAAGCCAAACGCCTGGCCGCTCAGAACCATGAACAGCTGCTCGATGCTGTGACCGCTATTCCCGAAGCCTTCGCTATTTATGACGCGGCCGGGAATGTCATCATCCAGAACGCCGTTCACCAGCGCTGGTTCCCCAAGGGGATGGAGAAGACAGATTTCCGTCCCGGTACGGAGATGCAGAAAGTTGCCGATGTTGGCGGCGTGATGCGCTCCTGTGTGCCGACGAGTTCGGGTGGGCGGGTTATTATCCATACGGACGTTTCCAAGATGGAAGAGCTGCGTCAGGAAGCTGACGAGTCCCGCCGCGACGCCGAAGAAGCGCGCCTGGCTGTGGAGCGTTTCGTCGGCTCGGTGACGCGCGAACTGCGCCTGCCGCTGCGCACCCTGCGCACGATTGCCTCGCGCTTTGAAACGCGCAGCCAGATCCCGTTCGACGATAATGAAGTGCGCCTCTCCAGCGACAAGATGGTCAGCTTTGCCGACCAGGCGCTCAGCCTCGTGGACGAAGTGCTCTCGATCACGCAGGGCGGCGACAGCATTGTCGACGGCGCCGATGTATCGTTGAAATCGACGCTGGCGCAGGTCATCACCCAGAAGCATTCGGCCATCACGACGCTTGGCGTCGACATTGATGAGCCCAGCGGCCAGGACGCGATGATCGACAGTGCCAAGGCGGCGCGTGTTCTCTCGCGCGTGTTCTCGGCGGTGCTGCTTGAGCTTGGCCAGGTGTGCCGGGGCGGCGGGTCCCTGCGTGTGCGCTGCGGTGTGCGCGGTGAACAGGGCTGGGTCTCGGTCGAGGCGGCAAAGCTCGCCAATGGCAAGATGCAGTCGGAGCTGACTGAGGACTATCTCGCCGAAAGCTCAGAGAACCGGCTTGTGTGGCGCGCGCTGATGCAGACCATCGGTGGACAGATCGAAATGCGCGAAGCGCGCAACGGGTCCATCGTCTACATCCTGAAGTTCAACACCAACGCCACGTCGACCAAGTTGGGCGATGCCGAGGCGCTGGCGCGCCCGCATTCGGGACGCGCCGCTTAAGCTGCCTTCAGCCTTCCGGTTCAGTTTTCCGGGAGGGGCGTGAATTCCTGATCGTCGCCATCGGGCAGTTTCATCCGGCCCTGTTTCCAGTCTTCCTTGGCCTGTTCAAGGCGGTCCTTTGACGAGGACACGAAATTCCAGAAGATGAAGCGTTCGCCGATGGGTTCGCCGCCCAGCACCATGACGGTTGAGGCTTCTTCGGCCACCACCAGAACATCGCCCTTGCCCAGTACGGCCATCTGGCCCGCGCCGACTTTCTGACCGGCCACGTCTGCGGTGCCACGGGTCACATATACGGCGCGTTCGGAATGTTCATCGGGCACTTTGCGGCGGGCGCCTTTCTCCATTTCCCAATGCATATAGAACATCGGCGAGCGGACTTTCACGCCGGCGTCCATGCCTTCGGTCGCGCCGGCGATCAGGCGGCCTTTGAGGCCGGCTTCGGTCCAGGTCGGGAGGCTGTCTGCCGGATGGTGCCAGAAGCCGGGGTCGATTTCCTCGTCTTCATTGGGCAGGGCGACCCAGGCCTGGATGCCGTGCATATGCGCGCCGTTCATGCGGGCGTATTCGAGGCGTTCGGAATGGGTGATGCCTTTGCCTGCGGTCATCCAGTTGACGGCGCCCGGCTGGATTTCCTGTTTGAAGCCGAGGCTGTCGCGGTGGGTCATCGCGCCGGAATAGAGATAGGTGACGGTAGAGAGCCCGATATGCGGATGGGGGCGCACGTCGAGTTCCCGCGGAATGCCGGGGGCGAAATCCACAGGGCCCATCTGGTCGAAGAAGATGAAGGGGCCAACCATTCGCCGCTTGGCAAAAGGCAGGACGCGGCCGACTTCAAAGCCGCCGCCAAGATCGCGTGTGCGCTTGTCGATGATGAGTTCGATCATGGGGGTCTCTCCTTGTCTGCGATCACTTTACGCCAGATGGGCGCGATGATGAGGGTTTTCTCGCCGCCAGCCTTCTATAAGAGTTATGCCAAATCTGTTTATCCGGGAGGCTTCACCCAATGTCTATTTCCAGGCGCGTTCTGCGCACCGCTGCGATGGCGGCGATTCTGATGGCTGGCGCGTTGCCGGCGGTTTCCGAAACCGTTCTGATCCATGCGGGTAAAGTGCTCGATGTGCCGGGCAATGCGCCGCGTGGGGCCACCACGATTACGGTGACCGATGGCAAGATCGTATCGCTTGAGAACGGGCACAAGAGGGCAAGCGGCAGTGACGTGCGGGTGATCGACCTGAAGGACAGCTTTGTGCTGCCGGGCCTGATCGACAGCCATGTGCACCTGACCTCGGATTCCGGCGGGATCGTCTGGCAGCTGGAAGAGATCACCCTGTCGCCGGCGGCGCAGGCGTTTGATGCCTGGGACAATGGCATGAAGACCCTGCGCGCGGGCTTTACCACCGTCCGCAATCTGGGCGATGGCGACGGCGCGGTGCTGGCGCTGCGCGACGCGGTCAATGACGGGCAGGTGCAGGGGCCGCGGATTCTGGACGCGGCAAACTCCATCTCTGTTTCCTCCGGCCATATGGACAGCTCGCTGGGATACCGCGATGAGCTGCGGCCCTATTTCAAGGCGGCGGGCAATACATGTGACGGCGCCGAAGACTGCCGCCGGGCCGTGCGCCTGCAAGTCTCGCGCGGGGCTGACCTGATCAAGCTGGCGACCACGGGCGGCGTCAACAGCCGGATCGGCGCGGGCCTGGGCAAGCAGATGTTCGAGGATGAAGCGGTTGCCATTGTCGAAACGGCAAAGCTGTTCGGCAAAAAGGTGGCCGCCCATGCCCATGGCGGCGACGGTATCCGGCTGGCGCTGGAGGCGGGCGTTGATTCCATCGAGCATGGCACGATCCTCGACCCGGAAACCATCGAGGCGTTTGTGGCTTCGGGCGCCTATTACGTGCCGACGCTTTCGACCGTGAACGGATATATCGAGCGGATGGAAGCCAATCCCGATGCCTATGAGCCGGATGTGCGCGCCAAGATCGAGTGGCGCATCGGCATCACGGGCAAGAGCCTTGAGATTCTCTATCCCAAAGGCGTTCCGATTGCCTTTGGCACCGATGCGGGCGTTTCCAAACATGGCCGCAATGCCGATGAGTTCGAGCTGATGGTGCGCTTTGGCATGTCGCCGATGGAGGCCATCAAGGCGGCGACGGTGAATGCGGCAGACCTGCTCGGCATCACCGATGTGGCCGGCACGCTGGAGCCGGGCAAGAGCGCCGACATCATCGCCGTGAAGGGCGACCCGATTGCCGATGTGAAGCTGCTGAAGTCGGTGAGCTTCGTGATGGCGCGCGGTGAGGTGGTGAAGGAGTAGGGGCTTTAGAGAAAGGGCGAGCGTCTTATCCGGCCTCGCCCCCTCACCCCTGGCCCTCTCCCCCGGAGGAGGAGAGGGGTTCAAGGGCAGCGGCGTGGGCCGCTATCCGCCAGCGGATTATATTACACGACCGTCAGCCAGTCCGGGCGCACATACTTTTCGCCCAGATCCCGCGCGACGAGTTTGTGGGCGATGGTGCCCTGGTCGGCCGTCAGGCCATTGGCGAGATGCTTGTTGGCATTGATGGCGTTGCGGGCGCCGAGATTGGCGATCTGCATGACGAAGGGCAGGGTGGCGTTGTTCAGCGCGTAGGTGGAGGTGCGCGGTACGGCGCCGGGCATGTTGGCGACGCAATAGTGCAGGATACCATCCACCTCATAGATCGGATCATCATGCGTGGTCGGACGGCTTGTCTCGAAGCAGCCGCCCTGGTCGATGGCGATGTCAACGAGCACCGAGCCCGGTTGCATGGTCGAGAGCTGGGCGCGGCTGACGAGCTTGGGCGCTGAGGCGCCGGGGATCAGCACGGCGCCGATCACGAGGTCAGCGTCCTTGATGGCTTCGGCGAGGGAATGGGCGGTCGAATACATCGTGTTGATGGTGCCGCGGAACTGTTCGTCGAGTTCGCCGAGGCGCTCATTGTTGCGGTCGAAGACCCAGACATCGGCGCGCATGCCGACCGCGATCTCGGCGGCATGGGTGCCGGAGACACCGCCGCCGATGATGACGACCTTGGCGGGCGCAACGCCCGGCACGCCGCCGAGCAGGATGCCCCGGCCCCGGCCCTTGGTGCGCATCAGGGCGCCGGCGGCGACCTGCATCGACATGCGCCCGGCGACCTGGCTCATCGGGCGCAGGAGGGGGAGGCCGCCATGGGCGTCGGTGACGGTTTCATAGGCGATGGCGAGGCAACCGGAGTTCATAAGGCCTTTGGCCTGCACAGGGTCTGGCGCGAGATGGAGATAGGTGAAGAGGGTGTGGTCTTTGGTGAGGCGCGCGGTTTCTTCCGGCTGGGGCTCCTTCACCTTCACGATCAGGTCGCTTTGGGCGAAGAGGGCCTCGGCGTCCGGCAGGATGGCGGCGCCAATGGCGGTGTAGGTTTCATCGGCAAAGCCGGACGCAATTCCCGCACCGGCCTGGATGTTCACCTGATGGCCGGCGCGTACCAGTTCGCCAGCGCTCTCAGGTGTCAGACCGACACGGGATTCCTGCTTTTTGATTTCAGTTGGAACACCAATTCGCATGCGCCTCTCCTTAGGGAAAGATCATGCCTATAAACCGCCTTTTGAGGCGGTTCCACCCCCGCCACGAAAGCGGGAAAAAGAAAACCGCGTGCGGGAAACAGGATTGCCCCACACGCGGTTTGAGATTTCAGGCCCTGAAGCCAGGGCCTGCTGGCAGATTACATGGACCGCGAAATGGTGAACACGACGCGCTCGTCGGCCAGATCGGTGCCGTCGAGATCGGTATCCCAGTAGCGCACGTCAAAGCCGAAACCGAGGGCGGAGTAGGTGCCGCCAAGCGACCAGTTGGTGTAGTCGTCACCGGCATCGAACTGGTAGGAGCCGACGCTGCCGTCCACGCTGAAGGCGTCGGAGAGGGCGAAGCCCGCCGTTGCGTTCAGGTAGAGGTTTTCATTGTCGACATCGTAATAGGCTTCGCCGCCGATGGAGAGGCCGCTGTCGAAGCCATAGCCGAGGGCGCCTTTGAGCTCGACGAAGTCGAGGTCGGATTCTTCAGCGTCCGGGTAGGCGTAGTAGATGACGCCCACATCCCAGCTGATGCCGCTTTCGAGTTCACCGGCGAGACCGCCGTAGAAGTCGATTTCCATATTGGTGTCGGAATCGTCGCCGAAATCGACGTTCGATGCCCAGGTGCCGGCATAGAACAGGCCGTTCGCGTAGTCGAAACCACCCGAAATGGCCGGGTCGCTGTCGGTCTGCGAAACGCCGCGCCAGACATAGTCGGACGACAGAGCGACGTTACCCGAGAACTCTCCCTGGGCGGTCGCCGTGCCGGCCGCTGCCAGCATGGCGGCAAGTGCGACACCTGCCTGATAAAACTTCATACGCATGCGTGTTAACCCCGTCTTGTGATCACGCTCCCGCTTGAGCGCCACGAACGAAAGTGCCGGTCTTTCCCGGCCTTGCCGATGCTGCCGTCACGCGAACTGCCGGGAGACCGGTGCGAACGCACCTGTTTTAGGCAGATGGGCGGGCCTCTGCCTCTCAATTGTGCGCCGCAGCGTCCAGAAAACAGGCAGAGGCCGAGTCAGCGTGCCTTCAGCGGGGCATAGCCAAGGTGCATGCCGGCATCCACGAGCAGGGTTTCGCCAGTTATATGACGGGACGCGTCACTGAGCAGGAACAGCGCCGAATCCGCGATGTCGTCAGGCCCCGAGGCGACGTTCAGGGGTACGGAGGCGGCGACCCCGGCCTCCATCTTCATGTATTGCTCCTCGCTCATCGTGTCCTTGAACCAGCGGGTGCCGATGAAGCCGGGGCAGATGGCGTTGACGCGGATGGCCGGGGCGAGGGCGCGGGCGAGGCTGATCGTCATGGTGTTGAAGGCGCCCTTGGAGGCGGCATAGGCCACTGAGGAGCCGACGCCGGCAACTCCGGCAATCGAGGAGACGTTGAGGACCGTCGAGGCCCGGCCGGTCTGTTTATGTGCCTCCACCAGCAGGGATCTGGTTTTCTGCATCATGATGAAGGGGCCGGCGACGTTGACCGAATAGAGGTTGAGGAAATCGTCGCGGCTGAGCGCGTCGAGATCGGAATGGTCGCGGGCATGTTTGGTGATGCCGGCATTGTTGACGAGAATATCGAGGCGGCCAGCCTGGGCGGCGGCTTCGGCCAGCTTTGAACAGCCCTCATCGGTGGAGACATCGGCGACGACGAGACGGGCCTGAGCGCCAGCCTTCTGGCAGTCTGCAACGGTGGCTTCGCCATCGGCGATGGATTTTGTGCAGTTGATAATCACGCTGGCGCCGCGTTCTGCGAGTTTCAGGGCGATCGAGCGGCCAAGGCCGTTGGCGGAGCCGGTTACGAGGGCGGTGCGGCCTTCAAGGTCACGAGGGGTCATCCGGGGTCTCCCTTTTCTGGATTTTTTACCTGCGGCTTCAATGGTCTGGGGGCGGGAAGGTAAGTCAAGCCATGGCGCCGCCCGTGACGCGCGAGCGGGTGGAGGACTTGTCTGCAACCGGGCGGAGAAGCTTGATAAATGGGAACCCACCTGCTGCCCATTCGTTCTACCTGCATGAGCAACGACCTGTTCCGCCTGATCTATGTAAGCACAGCCCGCCCCGGCCTGTCGGAGGAGGATATGTTGAGCATTCTCAACACGTCCCAGTCCAATAACGATGAGCGCCGGATCACCGGCTATCTGGTGCACAATGGCGACAACTTCATGCAGCTTCTTGAAGGGCCGCGCCCAGAAGTTGCCACAATCTTTGGCCGCATCCTTGAGGATGACCGCCATGGCGGCGTGGTGCGCATTCTGGCCGAGCAGGCCGACCGCCGGGTTTTTCCCGACTGGTCGATGAATTATTTCCGCGTCGACCAGGGCGGGGGCAATGGCTGGATGCTGGTGCGCCGGGACGACCCGATCGACAGCCTGATGCCGGCGCATGTGCCGCGGGACCTGATCTACGCTTTCTCGAAATTCATCCGGCAGACCTGACGGCGCGTTCGCTGACTGGGTTGGTGCTTGCCGCAGCCACGCGCAAACGCTGTGGGGAGAGGGCGCGGTGAGCCTGAGCCTAGATGTCGAGCTCTTCGACGAAGGCGGCGTTTTCCTGGATGAAGCGGAAGCGGAGTTCGGCTTTTTTGCCCATCAGGGTGTTGATGAGGTCGGCGGGATTGATTTCGAGATCATCCATTGCCGCCGGGAGCGTGACGCGCGCCAGCGTGCGGCTGGACGGGTTCATGGTGGTTTCTTTGAGCTGGGCGGGGTTCATTTCGCCCAGACCCTTGAAGCGCGTCATCTCGACCTTCTGGTTGCCCTTGAAGTGTTCCTTCATGATCCGGGCCCGGTCGGCGTCATCCATGGCGTAATGGATGTTGCCCTTGTTCGAGAGTTTGAACAGGGGCGGCAGGGCGAGATAGAGCCGCCCGCTTTCGATCAGGCCGGGGGTGAGCCGGTAGAAGAAGGTGATGAGCAGGGCGGCGATGTGGGCCCCGTCGACGTCCGCATCGGTCATGATGATGATGCGCTCATAGCGCAGATCGTCGATGTTGAACTTGCGACCGAGTTCTGTGCCGAGGGCGAGGGAGAGGTCGGCCAGTTCCTGGTTGCCCATCAGCTTGTCGTCTGAAGCGCTTTCGACGTTGAGGATCTTGCCGCGCAGGGGGAGGATCGCCTGCGTCTCGCGGTTGCGGGCCTGTTTGGCGGAGCCGCCGGCCGAGTCGCCTTCGACGAGGAAGAGTTCGGTGCCTTCCGGGCCTTTAGCCGAGCAATCGGCGAGTTTGCCGGGGAGGCGGAGTTTCTTGGTGGCAGACTTTCGGCTGATTTCCTTGGCCTTGCGGCGCTTGGCGCGTTCATCGGCGCGGTCGATGGCCCAGCCGAGCAGCTTGTTTGCTTCCTTGGGGGAGCCGGCGAGCCAATGGTCGAAGTGGTCCCGTACCGCGTTTTCCACCAAGCGGAAGGCGTGGGTGGAGGAGAGCTTGTCCTTGGTCTGGCCGACGAATTCAGGGCCACGGATGAAGACCGAGAGGAGGAGGCCGGAATGGCCCATGACATCCTCGGCGGTGACTTCGGCGGCTTTCTTGTTGCCGGTCAGGTCTCCGAAATTGCGGATGCCCTTGGTGATGGCCGAGCGGAAGCCGGCTTCGTGGGTGCCGCCTTCGGGCGTCGGGATGGTGTTACAATAGGAGCGGGCGAAGCCGTCTGCCTCGCCAAAGCCGGCCTGGGTCCAGGCGATGGCCCATTCGACCTTACCCTCGGCGCCCATGTCAACGAGGCCGGTGAAGGGGGTCTCGGTGATGGTGGACTTGTCGCCGAAGACTTCGGTGAGCTGGTCGGCCAGGCCATTGGGATAGGAGAGGACGGCTTCGGCGGGGACTTTGGAGTCCTCGGGAAGAAGCTCGGGATCGCAGGACCAGCGCACTTCGACGCCGCGGAAGAGGTAAGCCTTCGAGCGCGCCATCTGGAAGAGGCGCTGGGGGCGCCAGCGGAGCTTGTCGCCGAAGATCTGGAAGTCGGGCTTGAAGCGCACGGAGGTGCCGCGCCGGTTGGGCGCAGCGCCGACCTTCTGGAGCTTGCCGAGCGGCAGGCCGCGCGAGAAATCCTGGCGGTAGAGCGTGCGGTCGCGGGCGACTTCGACTTCGACGAGTTCAGACAGGGCGTTGACGACCGAGATGCCGACGCCGTGGAGGCCTCCGGCGGTGGAGTAGGCTTTGTCGGAGAATTTGCCGCCCGAATGGAGCGTCGTCATGATGACTTCGAGCGCTGATTTCTTGGGGAATTTCGGGTGCGGGTCGATCGGGATGCCGCGGCCATTGTCGACCACGGTGAGGAAGCCGTCAGCGTCGAGCTTGATGTCGATGCGGTTGGCATAGCCGGCAACGGCTTCGTCCATGGCGTTGTCGAGGACTTCAGCGAAGAGGTGGTGCCAGGCGCGCTCATCGGTGCCGCCGATATACATGCCGGGGCGCTTGCGGACGGGCTCAAGGCCTTCGAGGACCTCGATGTCCTTGGCGGAATAGCCCGCTGTGCCCGCCAGCAGGTCGTCTTGCTTCATCTGCCGCGCTGAGGACATGGACTGCTTCTCCGTCACTGAAAGCCGCCGATGACCCGGCGGAACTGTCGTGGCAGATAGGAGGTTAAAGCCTTAACGGCGCATTAACCTTCGGCTTTCTGCCAGATAGCAGGACATCTGGCGGGGTTTGCCGGGTGGGGCAAGGGGGCCACGGTTGCGTAAGCGCAATTCACAGGATTGTTGAGCAGCGTTCAGCTTGAAGGGTTAAGCTGGGGTTTCCACATTCCCACTGTCGCCCAATTAATGTCCTAGTGTGGCATGACAGGGTATAAGGGTTGCTGCTCAGCGGGACCCGAATCAAAGGAGGCACTTCAGATGCCAAAGACAAAAACAGTGCCGGTGTTGCCGCTTCGGGACATCGTTGTTTTTCCTGACATGGTCGCCCCCCTCTTTGTGGGCCGCGACAAGTCCGTCCGGGCGCTCGAGATGATCGACGAGTCCGACAATGAGATCATGCTGGTGGCCCAGAAGGATGCGGCCGTCGACAACCCTGTGACCAGTGACCTGCATGCGACGGGCACGCTGGCGACCATCCTGCAACTCTTGAAGCTGCCCGATGGCACCGTGAAGGTGCTGGTCGAGGGCCGCTCGCGCGCGCGCCTGGTGGCGCTGCATGACCGGGCCGAGTATTTCGAGGCTGAGGTTGAGGCCATTCCGGAAGCCGATGCGTCGGGCGCTGATGTGCAGGCGCTGATGCGCGCCGTGCAGGAGCAGTTCGAGAACTATGTGAAGCTTAACCGCAAGATCCCGCCTGAGGCGGTGACCACGATCAGCCAGCTGACTGATCCGGGCCGGCTTGCCGATCAGGTGGCGTCAAACCTCTCTGTGAAGCTTTCCGACAAGCAGGAATTGCTGGAGATGCCGGAGGTTAAAGACCGGCTGGAGAAGGTCTTCTCGCTGATGGAAGGCGAGATGGGCATGCTGCAGATGGAGCGGAAGATCAAAAACCGCGTCAAGCGGCAGATGGAGAAGACCCAGCGCGAATATTATCTCAACGAGCAGATGAAGGCGATCCAGCGCGAGCTGGGCGATTCTGGCGGCGAGGGCGGCGAGCGCGATGAGCTGGCCGAGCTTGACCAGAAGATTGCCGACACGCCGCTGAGCCAGGAAGCGCGCACCAAGGCCGAAGCCGAGATGAAGAAGCTGCGTCAGATGTCGCCGATGTCGGCGGAATCGACGGTTGTGCGGAACTATCTCGACTGGATTCTGTCGCTGCCCTGGGGCAAGCGGAAGGACATCGAAACTGACCTTCTCAAAGCCGAGAAGCAGCTCGATGACGACCATTACGGCCTCGACAAGGTGAAAGAGCGTATTCTCGAATACCTCGCCGTGCAGAAGCGGACCGGGCGCCTCAAAGGCCCGATCCTCTGTCTCGTCGGGCCTCCGGGCGTGGGTAAGACCTCGCTGGGCCGCTCGATTGCCGAAGCCACGGGACGCGACTTTGTGCGTGTGTCGCTGGGCGGCGTGCGCGATGAGAGCGAGATCCGCGGTCACCGCCGGACCTATATCGGCTCGATGCCGGGCCGGGTGATCCAGAGCCTGAAGAAGACCAAGAGCGGCAACCCGCTGTTCCTGCTCGACGAGATCGACAAGATGGGCATGGACCATCGCGGCGATCCGGCTTCGGCGCTGCTCGAAGTGCTCGACCCTGAGCAGAACTCGACGTTCAACGACCATTATCTGGAGGTCGACTATGACCTCTCCGACGTGATGTTCGTGACGACGGCGAACTCGCTCAACATGCCTCAGCCGCTGCTGGACCGGATGGAGATCATCCGTATCGCGGGCTACACCGAAGAAGAGAAGCTGGAGATCACCAAGCGCCACCTCATTCCGCAGGTGCGCGAGGATCATGGTCTCAGGGATGACGAATGGATCGTGACCGACGAGGCCATCCGCGACCTGATCCGCTACTATTCGCGTGAAGCGGGCGTGCGGAGCCTGAAGCGTGAAGTTTCGCGCCTTGCCCGCAAGGCTGTGCGTGAGATTGCAACGGGCGAGCATACGAGCCTGACCATCGATTCGGACAATCTCGCCAAATATGCGGGCGTCCGGAAGCATCGCTACGGCCTTGCCGACGAAACCGATCAGGTGGGCGCTGTCACCGGCCTTGCCTGGACGGAAGTGGGCGGCGACCTGCTGACCATCGAGGCGGTGAAAATGCCCGGCCGGGGCGCGATGAAGGTGACGGGTAACCTGCGCGATGTGATGAAGGAGTCGATTTCGGCGGCCAGCTCGCTCGTGCGGGCCCGCTCTGTGGACCTCGGCATCAAGCCGACCGTGTTCAACACGACCGACATCCACGTGCACGTGCCAGATGGCGCAACGCCCAAGGATGGCCCGTCTGCGGGCGCGGCCATGACCACGGCCATCGTTTCGCTGCTGACCGGCATTCCGGTGAACCGCGAAGTGGCGATGACAGGCGAGATATCCTTGCGTGGACGGGTGCTGCCGATTGGCGGCCTCAAGGAGAAACTGCTCGCGGCCCTGCGCGGCGGCATCAAGACGGTGCTGATCCCGAAGGAAAACGAGAAGGACCTCGATGAGATCCCCGATAACGTCAAAACCGGCATGAAGATCATTCCGGTGTCGGACATCCAGGAAGTGCTGAAACTGGCGCTGACCGGGCCTCTGACGGCGATCGAATGGTCTGAAGCCGATGAGGCGCGCCTGCAGGCGAGCCTGGGCGGCGGACCGGCCCCGGCAACGGACGGCGATGCGGTGCGCACGCACTGATCTGCCAGCGACGCTGAAACTTTTGGAAAAGCCCCCTCGATGAGGGGGCTTTTTTGTTTGGGGGGTGACAGCAGCAAACCACACTTGCCTTCCTGCCACTCGCCCGGTTAAGAGGGCGGCGGTGGGGCGATTAGCTCAGTTGGTAGAGCGCCTGCTTTACACGCAGGATGTCGGCGGTTCGAGCCCGTCATCGCCCACCATTTTCCTTCCCTGGTTGACGTGTTTTTGCCTTGGTTTTGTACCATGCTTGACGCACGCGCCGCGTAGGGCACGCTATAATTGCGCACGCGGCATGCGGGATCGGCCCGCCCACTGGAGGAACACGCCATGAAACTTTCCCGTCTTCTGATGGTGGCGGCGGCGCCGCTGGTCATGGCTGCCTGTGGCGCGCCGGCGCCGGAACCGGCCGGGGACGCGAGCGCGTCGCTGGCGTTTGGCACGGACTATTCGTGCAGCGGGATGGACATATCGGTCGGCATTCTGGACGAGGAGACGGTGCTGCGCGCCAACGGGAAAGAATACCGGATGGCGCCGGTGAAGACCGCTTCAGGCGCCAAATATGCCGCTGAGGGCGAGCCGGAAACCTCGTTCTGGAACAAGGGCGAGGGCGGAACGCTGGTGCTGGAAGGCGTGGAATATGCCGATTGCTCGCAGGTGGGTGGCTATGGTGAGCCGGCCGGGGCGATTGACACGGCGGAGCTGGAGACGGCGGCCGAGACGTTTACCGCGCGCGGCAATGAGCCGGGCTGGACGGTGACGCTGGACGGGACGACGCTGACCTATGTGTATGCCTATGGCGAGGGCCGGTATGAGGCGCCCCAGCCGGCGGCCGAAACGGTCGATGGCGGGAAGCGCTATGCCACGGCTGACGGCAATCTGGCGGTGACGGTGCTGGACAAGGTGTGCGCCGATGACATGTCGGGCATGCCCTATCCCAAGACGGTGACGGTGCAGATGGAAGATGCGCGCGTGCAGGGCTGTGGCGGGGATACGCAGGACCTGCTGACCGGCGCGTGGGACGTGATCGAGGTGAACGGGGCGCCGGTGATGCCGGGGGCGGTCCTTACGATGACATTCGAAGCCAATGCCAGGACAGAACCGGACACACCGGGACAGTTTGTGCCCGATACGGGACGCGTGAGCGGCAAGTCTGGCTGTAACGGCTATGGCGCCGATTACACGATTTCGGGCGAGGGGCTGAGCGTGGGCGACGTGACCACGACCGAGATGGCGTGTGAGCCGGACATCATGGAGCAGGAGCAGGCCTTTCAGGACGCGCTGCGGCAGGTGACGGCGATCTCGTTTGACGAGACCGGGGAGATGGAACTGCGCGACCATGAGTTCCGCCAGATCTACGCCCGGCGCCCGTAAGCCCTGCCCCTCGGGCACCGGTTGACGCGCCGGGCAGCACTTAGCAATCCTGACGGAAAGATACCTATCAGGGAGGCAAGCGGCTAATGGACCAGGCGGTCAACAAGGCGACGACACGGATTGCCATTCTCGGCGCCGGGATGAGCGGGCTGGGCGCGGCGGCCAAGCTCAAGGAAGCTGGCTACAGCGTCATCGACATTTTCGAGAAGTCTGGCGGGGTAGGCGGCACCTGGCGGGACAACACCTATCCGGGATGCGGATGTGATGTGCCCAGCCATCTTTATTCCTATTCGTTCGAGCTTAATCCGGACTGGGATTACAAATGGTCGCTCCAGCCGCAGATCCTCAAATATTTCGAGGATTTTGCCGACAAGTATGATGTGCGCCGGCATTGCCGGTTCAACACCGAGATTACCGAGTGCCGGTGGGATGACGCGGCCAACAGCTGGACGCTGACCGACCGGGCGGGGAAGACGTATACGGCCGATGTGCTGATTTCCGGTCTGGGGCAGCTGAACATTCCGCATACGCCCAACTTCCCCGGCCTCGACACGTTCAAGGGCGGGGCGTTCCATTCGGCGCGGTGGGACCATTCGGTGGGTCTGAAAGGCAAGACGGTTGCGGTGATCGGAAATGGTCCGAGCGCGGTGCAGTTTGTGCCGGAGATTCAGAAGGTCGTCGGCAAGATGCTGAGCTTTCAGCGCTCGCCGGCCTGGTGCCGTCCGCGCGGGCAGCGGGCGTATGACGCCAAAGCGAAGAAATACTTTGCGGGCGCAGACTGGCGGATCAACTGGTATCGGTGGCGCATCCGGGCGTTTGCCGATTTCGGCTTTGGCGCGTTCTTGCAGAAGTCTCCGCTGGGGCTGGCCGATTCCATGAAGAAGATGTGCCAGAAGCATCTGGAAGATCAGGTGCAGGACCCTGTGCTGCGCGAGAAGCTGACGCCGGATTTCGAGCCGGGGTGCAAACGTATTCTGATCTCGGATGATTATTATCCCGCGCTGGCCAAGCCGAATGTCGACGTGCTGCGCCAGGGCATCAAGGCGGTGACGCCGGACGGGGTGATCGGCGAGGACGGGCAGGAATATAAATGTGACGCGATCATCTGGGCGACGGGGTTCCAGTCGACCGAGTTCCTGACGCCGATGCAGGTGTATGGCCGCAATGGCCTCAGCCTGAACCAGGCCTGGAAGGATGGCGCCGAGGCGTTCAAGGGGATGGCGGTCTCGGGCTTCCCGAACCTCTTCCTGCTGTATGGACCCAATACCAATCTTGGCCACAACTCCATCATCCTGATGGTGGAGCACCAGATCCACTACATGATCCAGTGTATCGACAAGATTGCCGAGAAGGGCGTGGCGGCGATTGACGTGACGCCCTCAGCGATGACCGCTTATAACGTGCGTGTACAGAGCGAGATTGCCAAGACGGTCTGGGCGTCGGACTGCCACAGCTGGTACAAGAACGAGGCCGGCAAGGTGACCAATAACTGGTATGGCAAGACGACCGATTACAAGAAAGAGACGCGCACGCCGGACTGGACGGATTTTGAGGTGGTGAAGGGCTGATCCTTTCGCCAGAAAAGAAAAAGCCCCCTCCGAGGAGGGGGCTTTTTTTGTTACATAGGCTCTGTACGGACGGGGGCGAGGTCGGGGAAGACCGGCTCGCGTTTTTCGGCGCGGGCGGCAAAGGCTTCGGCCATGTGCGGCGGGGGGAACATGGCGGTGTTCCAGAGGCCGATATAGTCGAGCGTTTCGGCGGTGGTGTGGTCGCGGCCGTAATTGATGAGGACCTTGGAGCCGGTGACGGCGAGGGGGTTTTTCGAGGCGATCTCGCGGGCCGTGGCCATGACGCCGGCGATGAGCTCTTCATGGGTGTCGTAGATGTCGTTCACCAGGCCGATTTCCTTGGCCTTGGCAGCATCGATCTTGCGGCCGGTATAGGCGAGTTCTTTCACCCAGCCTTCGGGGATGTAGCGCTGGAGGCGCGGGAAGGTGCCGACATCGGCGGTCATCGCGATGTTGATTTCCATGATGCAGAAATAGGCGTCTTTGGTGCACCAGCGGATGTCGCCGGCGGTGATCATGTCGATGGCGCCGCCGATGACTGCGCCGTGGCAGGCGAAGAGGACCGGCACGCGGGCTTCTTCCATGCAGTTGAAGGAGGACTGGATGGCCTTCACGTTCAGTCGGAAGGCCTCGGCCATCACGAAGCGGTCATGATCGGCGGCGGGGCGGGGCGTGGTGAAGACGGACGTATCCATCCCAGCAGAGAAATGCTTGCCGGTGGAGGAAATGACGATGACGCGGGCCAGCGCGTTATTGTCGATGGTGCGGACGATTTCGGGCAGTTCGTTCCAGAACGCCTTGTTCATCGTGTTCATCGCCTCGGGGCGCGACATCTGGATGTGGGCGACCTTGTCTTCGATGGTCACCTTGAAGGCTTCGTATGTGTCTTTCAGCATGGGGTGTCTCCTCCGGTTGGGGAGGAGTGTAGCAGGCAGACGCGGCGCGGCGAGGGGTGACGCGGCGCTAAGGCTTTACCGCTTCGGCTTTTACCGGGCGCATCAGGAGGGCGGTGATGGCGTCATCCACGGTGATTTCGCCTTCGATGACGGCGGCGACGGCTTCGCAGATGGGCATTTCGATGCCCTGGCTGCGGGCGAGGCGGCGCAGGACCGGGGCGGTGGCAACGCCTTCGGTCACGGCGTTGCGGGCGGCGAGGATGCTGGCGAGGGTTTCGCCTTTGCCGAGCGCGAGGCCGAGGGACATGTTGCGGCTGGTTTCCGACGAGCAGGTGAGCACGAGATCGCCGAGGCCGGAGAGGCCGGTGAGGGTTTCCGCCTCTGCGCCCAGCGTCAGGGCGAGGCGGGTCATCTCGGCATAGCCGCGTGCGATGAGGGCGGCATGGGCGGAGCGGCCGAGGCCCTTGCCGAGCGCGATGCCGCAGGCGATGGCGAGGACGTTTTTCACCGAGCCGCCGACTTCCGCCCCCAGAAGGTCCGTACCCAGATAGGGCCGGAAGGTGGGCGTGGAGATGGCCTGGATCAGCTCTGTGCCGAGGCGGGTATCTTCGATGGCGAGGGTGACCGCGGTGGGCAGGCCCTTGGCGACGTCGATGGCGAAGCTGGGGCCGGACATGACGGCGGGGATGGCTTCGGGAAGCTCATCCTTCAGAACCTGGGTCATGAATTCGCCGGTGGCGAGTTCGATGCCCTTGGAGCAGAGGACGACGGGCGTGCCGGGACGCAGGCTGGCGCGCAGGGCGCGCAGGGTTGTGCGGGTGTGCTGGGCGGGGGCGACGGCGAAGATGGCGTCGGCGAGGCCAAGGTCTTCCAGCTTGTTGGTGGCGCGGATTTCCGGCTTCAGGGGCACGCCTTTGAGGAAGGCGGTGTTCTCGCGGGCGGTGTTGATGGCGGCGGCGACCTCGGGCTCGAGCGCCCAGAGATGCACGGTCTGGCCTTCGCGGGCCAGCATCTGCGCGATGGCTGTGCCCCAGGCGCCCGCGCCGATGACGCCGAATGTCTTGAAGTGCTGTGTCATGGGCCGGTTTTGGCCGAAGCCGGGGCGGGGGGCAAGCGGCCCGATTGACGGACGCTGCGCAAACGGCAATACCTGCAATGTCAGGTGGGAGACGAGGGCAACAGAAGCGGGGACCGCAAATGTTAGCCTTGACGGTCATTCATATTCTATTCGGAACGATTTCAATCGTCGCAGGCGCTTCTGCGATGGTTTTGAAAAAGGGTGCAAAACTCCACAGGCTCTCGGGCCGGGTGTTTGCGGTTTCGCTCGTTCTTTCGTCAGTGGCCGGGTGTTGCCTGGCCCTTATTGTTGACGATCAGTTCCTTGCGTTCCTCGCGGGCGTACTGACGGTGTATCTTGTCGGGTCCGGTGTGCTGGCCGCCGCCGGACGGGCCGGGCAGCGAAGCCATCTTGCGATGTTTGCCATCGCATCGACCCTGACTGGGGCGATGTTCTGGCTCGCCTGGGAAGCTTCCCGTGCGGAGGCGGGGACGATGCTGGGATACGGGCCCGGACCTTATATCTTTCTCGGGGCCATCTGTCTGATCGCCACGCTGGGGGATGTCCGGACACTGATTGCCCGGACCCTTGGGCCAGCCGACCGGCTCTCACGCCATTTATGGCGTATGTCATTTGGTTTCTTCATCGCGGCAGGGTCGCTGTTTACCGGCCCCGGCGCGTCAGCGTTTCCGCAAAGTGTCAGGGAGAGCGGCGTTCTCTCCCTGCCTGAACCTTTGATCCTGTTGCTGATGATCTTCTGGCTTATCCGGGTCAGGTGGAGAAGCGCCCCGCGCACGGCCCCGTCTATTTGAACTGAAAGCTGCCGGTTTCGCCGTCGACTGTGATGGCGACTTTGCGGCCGACGGGGCTGGCGTCTTCGCGCAGCACGGCCAGCGTGGCGGCGTCCGCGTTGTTGGCGATGGCGCGGCGGCCGTCGGCAAGGCGGGCGAAGATGATGCCGCGTTCGGGGCCTTCCTTGCCGTGGGTAACGGTGAAGGTTTCGAGCGTGCCTTCGCAGGATTCAGTGGCGATTTCGACTTGTTCTGCCGGTTTGGCGCCTTTTTCGGCGGGGGTGAATTTGGCCGGTTTGGCGGCGGAGTAGACGCCGGCGGCTTCCTTGGTCATCCAGCCGCCATTGGCGAGGACGAGGCCGGTATTGCCGGGGTTTTCACGCAGCAGGGCGACCATCTCGGCTATTCCGTGCAGGGAGTAGTTGTTTCCCGGGCCACCGAAGAAGGGAAGCCCGCCTGTGAGCGTGAGGGGGCGTTTGTCCGTTTTCCAGTCGATACCGAGGGCCGCCGCGCCGGAGAAGACGGCGCAGGGGAAGCAGGAGTAGAGATCGAAATGGTGGATGTCTGCCGTGGTCTTGCCCGCTTGAGCAAGGGCGCGGGAGACGGCGGTGTCCATGGCCCAGGAGCGGTCCAGAACCGGGCGGACGGAGATGTGATCGTCGCCTGCCTCGCCGCCGCCATGGAGATAGACGCGCTTTCCTTCCGGCACGCCGAGTTCGTCGGCCTTCGAGGAGGAGACGATGATCGCGGCGGCGCCCTGATTGACGGCGTCCTGGGCGATGAACCATTTCAGGAAGGGGTCTGCATACTCATAGTTTTCGCGCGAGGGGGTGGAGAGGAACTCCACCGAATGTTCCTGCGGGAATTGCGACCAGGGGTTTTTCGCGGCCGTAGCGGAGAAGGGCTGGAACAGCTCGGCCATGGCCTTGCGCTGGCCTGCGCGGCCCCGGCCTTCGCGGGCGGCGATGGCGTTTTCGAACAGGCCGTAGAAGTAAGCGGGCGTGACGAGGCCGTGCTTGATTTCGCCGCGCGAGAGCATCATCGGGCCGAGGCCCCGGTCTTCATAGTCGCGCGCGTCCTGATCGGCCCAGTTGATCTCGACGCCGTTCTTGCGGGCGCCTTTTGAGGCGCGGTTGGCTTCCGAGCCGGAGATGAGGACGGCATCAAACTCGCCGTCATGAATGCGGCGGGCGAACTCGTTGACGAGGGCCTGGGGGCTCTGGCCGCCGACGGTTTCGTAGACGAGGTAGCCGGGATTGGTGTTCGTCTCGCGGGCGAGGGTTCCGGGGAGGTTTGTGTTGTGGCCGTGGGGGTGGCGGTCGCCGGGGACGGAGTCCTCAAAGATGCGCACCACGGCGAGGGCGTCAATGGCGGCGGCCATGCCGGAGACGCCGGTGTCCACAAGGGCGGCGTTGGAGGCGTCTGCCATCAGGGAGAGGGGCGAGGGGGCGCCGTCTGCGCCGTTCTTGCCGTCCCACTGGCTCATCGCCTGGCCTACGCCGATCAGGACCGGAAAATCACCTTTTGCCATTGCCCGCGCTCCTCAAGTTTAAACAGGTCTGCGCTTCGTTTAACGTGCGGTAAGCCGTCTTGGGAGCCCCGACGCAGGGGAAGGGGCGGCGGGGGTGTGTACTAAATCTGAGAGGGCTTCAGGGGTTGGCGCGCATGAAGGTGATGATGGCCTGGCTGAAGGCTTCGGGGCGGTGTTCTTGCAGGAAGTGGCCGCCGCCAGAGATGGTGACGTGGTTCTGGCCCTTGGCGCCGGGGATACGGGTCTGGAAAGCCGCTTCGCCGCCCTTGGTGACGGGATCGTCATCAGCGAAGGCGGTGAGGACAGGCTTCTCGAACTTTTCCAGAACGGCCCAGGCGGCGTCGTTCTTGGCGCGCTCCTCCGCGCCATTGGGCAGGAGGGGTACGAGGGAGGGAAAACGGCGGGCGCCGGCGAGATAGGTTTCGTCCGGGAACGGAGCCTCATAACCATTCAGAACGGCGTCGTCGGAAATGTCCGACAGAAGACCAAAGACATCGCGGACGGCAAAGTCCGGTGCCTCGGCGGCGTATTTGACCCAGAAGAGAAAAGCGCCGGGCGCGCCAGAGCGGAAGGCATCGCCCACATCGCTGGCGCTGGGCACGGGCACCTGCGGATAGAGCATGCCGAGCATTTCCGACATCTGCGGGGCGAGTTGTCTGGAATCGGGCAGGCCGGTATTGGCCACGACGAGGCGTTTGAAGCGATCCGGGTGCATACCCGCCAGGCGCAGGCCGAGGAGGCCGCCCCAGTCCTGACAGACGAGGGTGAGACCGGTGAGGTCCAGGGCCAGCATCCACTCTTCCAGCCAGGCGGCATGGCCGGAATAGGAATAGTCCTCGATGGCCCCTGGCTTGTCGGATTTGCCGAAGCCGATGAGGTCTGGCGCCAGGACGCGGTATCCGGCGGCCGTCAGCAGGGGGATCATCTTGCGGTAAAGATAGCTCCAGGAGGGCTGGCCGTGGAGGCAGAGGAGGATCTCGCCGTCACGCGGGCCTTCGTCGAGATAATGCATCCGCAGGGGTGTGCCGTCTGGGGCTGTCACGTTGTGATAATGCGGGGCGAAGGGGTAATCCGGCAGGTTTTCAAACCGTGCGTCCGGTGTCCGCATGACCTTCATTTTTTTCTCTTGCCCCCAGCCTTGGCATTTCAGGTATTGGCATTATTCGTGCCACTTCTTCAGGCGGGGGGCAACAGGATTTTTTTTGAGGCTCCTGAGCCGGCGCCTAATGCGCAATCAGCAGCAGGAGGGCGGCGGCGCAGAGGACGAGGCCGGTGAGCCCCTCGATGCCCCCGCGCACGCCGGGGCGGGCGAGGAAGCGGCTGGCGCGGGCGGCGGCGCTGGTGATGAGGGCAAAGAAGGCGAGGCCAAAGGCGCAATGGATGAGGGCGAGGCCGGCGCCGAAGGCGACGAGGCCGGCTGGGCCGAAATGGTCTCTCGGGAGGAATTGCGGCAGGAAGCTTGCGTAGAAGAGGCCAACTTTGGGATTGAGCAGATTAGTCGTCAGACCCCGGAGGAACCAGTTGGGCTGGCGGGCGGTTTGCGCGCTGACTTTATCTGCTGCTTTGTGGTGGCGGAGCGTCTGGTATGCTGACCAGATCATCTGGCCGCCGAGCCAGAGGACATAGAGAGCGCCCGCGATGCGCAGGGCCTGGTAGGCGAGCGGGGAGGCGGCGGCGAGGGAGCCGACACCGGCGGCGGCCGCAATGCCCCAGACGAGGACGCCGAGCGTGACGCCGGCGCCTGCGATCATGCCCCGGCGGGGGCTTTCGACGGTGGCTGTGCGCAGGACGAGCGCGGTATCGAGGCCGGGCGTCAGCGTCAGCAGCAGGGCGGCGACGGAGAAGGAGAGGATGGCGGCGGCGGGGTCCATAGGCTTACCAGCCGCCCGTGCGGGCCCAGTCCTCGAGCATGGGCAGACGGTCCCAGCCCCAGAAGGGTTCCTCATCAATCACGAAGAAGGGCGAGCCGAAGATGCCGCGCGCGATGGCCGCTTCGCTGGTGGCGCGGGCATGGTCCTTGATGGCGGGGGTTTCGAGGCCTTCGCGCAGGGCGGCTGCGTCCAGCCCGAGCGGGCCGGCGAGGGCGGCGATGGCATCGGGGTCGCTGCTATCGAGCGCGCCGGAATAGTAGCGGGCGAAGATCTCGCGGGCGAAGGGGCGTTCCTGGCCGGGATGGTGGGCCTCTATCCAGTAGAAGGCGCGGGTGGCGGGCAGGGCGATTTTCGGGTGATCGGCAGGCGGGGCGAAGGGGACCCCGAGCTTACGGGCCGCGCGCTGCCAGTCGTGGCGGGCATAGCCGCCCTTTACCGGTGTGGCAGAGAGGCCGCGCATGCCGGTGACCTTGAACGCCGTGCCCAGCATATAGGGGCGCCAGAGGATGGGGCGGCCGACACGGGCGCCGAGCGCGTCAATTTCCTGAGCGGCGAAATAGGCATAGCCGGAAGAAAAATCGAACCAGAATTCGATCGGGGCAGGCGGGCGCATTCAGGCATTCCTCCGGCAGAAAGGGCCATACGGCTTACCTCGGGGCAAAGCGGATAAACGTCAACCGATGGCCTTGAGTGCCGCGTGGTCAAGTTTGACAGCCTGCGCCGGGGAATGATGATTGGCGAAAACAGATAACAGACGACAGGGGAGCCTCATGAAATATGATCTGATCATCGTGGGCGGCGGCATTGGCGGCTCGGCCCTGGCGGCGGTGATGGCAAAAGCGGGCTGGAGCGTGCTGCTGCTGGAGAAGCAAGCTCAGTATGAGGACCGTGTGCGCGGAGAATGGATTGCGCCCTGGGGCGTGGCCGAGACCAAGCGCGTAGGGCTGTATGACCTGCTGAAAGGCGCGGGCGGGCATCACATCACCTCGCATGTGACCTATGATGAGAGCCTGCCGCCGGAGCTGTGTGAGCAGGCGGCGGTTCCGCTGGGTCTGTTGCCGGATATTGCCGGGCCGCTGTGCATTGGCCATCCCCATCATTGCGAGACGCTGTTTGGCGAAGCGGTGCGCGCGGGCGCGACGGCGCTGCGCCCCGTAGTGATCGAGAGCGTGACGCTGGGGGCGGCGCCGGGCGTGACGTATACGCATGAAGGGGCCAGCCATACGGCCAGCGCACCGCTGATTGTGGGGGCCGAAGGGCGGCAATCGGAAGTGCGCAGCGCGGCGGGGATCGGTCTGCATCAGGACAAGCCGCATCACTGGTTTGCCGGGCTGCTGGTCGATAATGTGAAGGGGATTGATGATACGCGCCAGTCCATCGGGACGGAGCGGAATTTCGGGTTTCTGGCGTTCCCGCAGGGCGGCACCAAGGTGCGCGTTTATGGTGGCTATGCGCTGGAGGACAAGCGCCGGTTTGCCGGGGAGGACCGCGAGCAGCGGTTTCTGGAGGCGTTCCGGTTTGACTCCGTGCCGGCAAACGAAGCGATTGCGGCGGGCACGCCTGTGGGGCCGCTGTTTGCGTATTTCAACAATGACAGCTGGACCGATGAACCCTTTGCGCAGGGCGCCGTGCTGATCGGCGATGCGGCGGGGTGGAATGATCCGATCAATGGGCTGGGCCTGTCGATCACCTATCGCGACGTGCGGATGGTTTCGGATATTCTGAAAGCGGCCGGGCCGGGCGGCAATCCGGACTTTGCGCCGTATGCGGAAGAACGCGCCGAGCGGATGCGGCGGCTGCGCTTTGCGGGGCAGTTGCAGGCGGCGCTGGATATGGAATTTGGCGAGACGGCGCGGGCGCGGCGCCATGCCTATCACCATCGGCGATTGAACGATCCCACGATCGGGATGCACGGCGTGGCCGTGCTGGCGGGGCCGGAAATGGTGCCGCCGGAATTCTTTACCGAAGACCATCGCCAACGCGTGCTTGAGGCGGGCTGAGATCATGAGTGTTGTGGATATTGAAGCGTTCAATGCGGACTGGCTGAAGGCCTGGTCGGACAAGGACACCGAGCGGCTTGTGTCATTCTATTCGGAAGACACCGTCTACATGGACCCGCAGACGGCGGGCGGCCTGAAAGGGCGCGGCGCGTTGCGTACGTATCTGCAAGGCCTGTTCGGGGCGACGCCGGAGATGGTGTATGTGCCCGAGGCCGTGTGGGTCATTGAAGGCGGCTTCTGTGGCCGGTGGATCTGTACGGTTGGCCCGGATGGGGCGGGCGGCAAGCTGCGCGGATTTGATCTCGTACTCCTGAAAGATGGCGAGATCACGCACAATGAGGTGTATGTGCACCAGTTGCCCGCCTGACGGCGCAGGCGGGCGGGGTGATCCGTGGTCAGATGCTTTTTTGGTTGACGCGGGCGGAGAGGGCGGCGGGGCTTTCCTTGCGCTCTGAATAGCGGTCGACGAGATAATCGGCGCGGTCGCGGGTGAGCAGGGTGAATTTCACCAGTTCTTCCATCACGTCCACAATGCGGTCGTAATAGGGGGAGGGGTTCATCCGGCCGGCCTCATCAAATTCCATGAAGGCTTTGGCGACCGATGACTGGTTCGGGATGGTGATGAGGCGCATCCAGCGGCCGAGAATGCGCAGCTGGTTGACGGCGTTGAAGCTTTGCGAGCCGCCGCAGACCTGCATGACGGCGAGGGTTTTTCCCTGCGTGGGCCGCACGCCGCCAAGGGCGAGGGGTATCCAGTCGATCTGGGTTTTCATCAGGCCGCTCATCGCGCCGTGACGCTCCGGCGAGCACCAGACCATGCCTTCTGACCAGATGACGAGATCCCTCAGCTCCCGGACTTTCGGATGATCGTCGGGCGCGCCATCGGCGAGGGGGAGGCCTGTGGGATCGAAGTGGCGGGTTTCGCAGCCAAGCCGCTGAAGGATGCGGGCGGCTTCCTCATTGGCGAAGCGGGAGAAGGAGCGTTCGCGCAGCGATCCGTGCAGCAGCAGTATGCGCGGGGGATGGGTTTTTGGCGGGGGCGTGAGGAGCGCGTCGCGGTCTATCGGGTGGAAGCTGGCTTCGTCGAGCGCGGGCAGGGTGGTTTCGGGGTCAGCCAATGCGCTGTCCTTTCTCGTCGATGATCATCTCGCCATCTTCCTTGTAAAGAGGGCCGGGCGGCAGGGATTCGAGAAGATCGAGCACCGCTTCGCTGGGGCGGCAGAGGCGCACGCCCTTGGGGGAGCAGACGAGGGGGCGGTTGACGAGGATGGGGTGTTCCAGCATGGCGGCGAGGATCGCCTCATCACTGATGCCGGGCTCCAGCAGGCCAAGCTCCTTGGCGGGGGATTTGCTTTCGCGCAGGGCGGCGCGGGGCGTGAGGCCGGCTGCGGCGAAGAGGCCGAGGAGCTGGGGCCGGGTCCAGCCTTCCTTGAGATAGTCGATTACGACCGGCTCGGCGCCGCTGGCCTTGATGATGGCGAGGACGTTGCGGGAGGTGCCGCAGTCCGGATTGTGGTGGATGACGATCATCTTTCTGATCCTTTCAGTCTTCAACCGGGAAGGCATCGCGTGTGCGGTTGGCGAAGGCGACGAGGGTGAGCATGACGGGGACTTCCACGAGGACGCCGACGACGGTGGCGAGCGCCGCGCCGGAGTTCAGGCCGAAGAGGCTGATGGCGACGGCGACGGCGAGTTCGAAGAAGTTTGAGGTGCCGATCAGCGCGCAGGGGGCGGCGACCTTGTGGGGAACCTTCCAGGCCCAGGCGGCGGCATAGGCGATGGCGAAGATGCCGTAGGACTGGATGAGGATGGGCACGGCGATGAGGGCGATGACCAGCGGGGAGGCGATGATGGTTTCGCTCTGGAAGCCGAAGAGGAGGAGGACGGTGGCGAGCAGTCCGATTACGGAGAGCGGCTTGATCTTATGGGTGAAGGCGTCGACTGCGGGGGCCCCGCCGCGCCGCATCAGCCAGGTGCGCATCGCGATGCCGGCGATGAGCGGGATGACGACATAGAGCAGGACCGACAGGAGCAGCGTTTCCCAGGGCACGAAGATGTCCGTTACGCCCAGCAGCAGGGCGACAATCGGCGCGAAGGCGAAGACCATCACGGCGTCGTTCACGCTGACCTGGACAAGGGTGTAGTTGGGATCGCCGCGCGTCAGCTGGGACCAGACGAAGACCATGGCGGTGCAGGGGGCGGCGCCCAGGAGGATGAGGCCGGCGATGTAGCCTTCGGCATCCTCCGGCGGGATCAGTCCGGCGAAGACGTATCGGAAGAAGACGACGCCGAGGAGGGCCATTGTGAAGGGCTTGATCAGCCAGTTGACGACCAGCGTGATGACGAGGCCCTTGGGCCGGTCGCCGACGCGGCGCATGGCGGAGAAATCCACGCCGATCATCATGGGCCAGACCATCGCCCAGATGAGCACGGCAACGGCGAAGTTTACGTTGGCATATTCCAGCGCGGCGAGGGCCTGGAACGCGCCAGGCGCCAGCAGGCCGAGGCCCAGGCCCGCCAGGATGCAGAGGCCAACCCAGACCGAGAGGTATTTTTCAAACAGACCCATGGGAGCGCTTTTCCGGAGAGTGTGGGGTTCAGGGAGTTGTCAGTAGAAAGAATGATACGGGAGCGCGGGCTCAGCAGCAGGTGGCGTCATTGGCGGCCTTGAGGACCGGGGCGCAGATTTCTGCGCGGCCGCTGCAGCAGTCTTCCATCAGATAGAGGATGAGACCGCTGATGGCGTTGGTATCTGCCGAATGGATGATGGAGCGGCCCTCGCGCCGGTTATGGACGAGGCCGGCATGGTTGAGGATGGTGAGCTGGGCCGAGAGGGTGTTGGGCGGGATGGCGAGCGCGCGGGCGATCTCTCCGGCGGGCAGGCCATCGGGGGCCGCCTTCACCAGAAGCCGGAACACGGCGAGGCGCCCTGCATGGGCGAGGGCGGAAAGCTGGTCTATTGCGATAATTGATTCCATATTTCATGAATACAGGAAATATGGAGGGAGGCAACCGCCCTTTTGCAACAGGCTGCGCGACCGATGGCCCTTGGCCCGTGCTCTTTCTTTGGCGCATCCGACGCCCTAGTGAAGGTGGATGCTTTTGTTCATTCGCGACAATGCCAGATGGCTGGCGGCGGGTTTTCTGCTGACGCTGCCCTGGCTGGGGCGGACCCTTGACCAGATGCCGGGATGGAAGGTGGCGCGGTTCACGATGCCGGCGCTGGCGGGGGCGTGCCTGCTGACGGCGTTCGCGCCGCATGTGTTTTTCCTGTTCCTGGCGATCTGGCTGCTGCGCCTGTTCGGGCAGGGGATGATGACGCATATCGCACTGACCGAGACCGGACGGTGGTTTGAAGCCAATCGGGGGCGGGCGATTTCGCTGGTGGTGCCGGGGCATCAGGTAGGCGAAGCGGTGTTGCCGGTCAGTTTTGTTCTGGTGTCTGCGGCGCTCGGCTGGCAGGCGAGTTGGGTGGCGGCGGCGCTCGTCATCCTGCTGGTGGCCACACCGGCGGTGATCGCGTTGATGCGGGTGGAGCGGGCGCCCGCGCTGACGCCGGGGCAGACAGCGCTGGAGGTGGCGGGCCGGCACTGGACGCGGGGCGAGGTGCTGCGCGACCCGGTTTTCTATGTGCTGCTGACGGGCATTCTGGCGCCGCCTTTCATCGGGACGACGATCTTTTTCCATCAGGGCCATCTGGTGGAGCTGAGAGGGTATTCGCCGCTCGCCTTTGCCGGGGCGTTTCCGCTGATGGCGGTGACGACGGTGGGTGTCGGGCTGATCTGCGGCTATCTGGTGGACCGGTTCGGGGCGTTGCGGGTGTTGCCGTTTTTTCTGGCGCCGCTGATGATTGCGACACTGGCGGCAGCTTTGCTGAGCGGCATTCAGGGCGTCTACATTTTCATGGTCCTGTTTGGCGTCAGCTATGGGTTTACGTCTACGCTGCTGGGGGCGCTGTGGCCGGAGGTATACGGGACGCGGCATCTGGGCAGCATCCGGGCGGTGATTGTATCGGCGATGGTGCTGTCGACAGCGCTGGGGCCGGGTATAACGGGGCTGTTGATCGACCGCGGCATTGATTTGCCGGTGCAGCTGTTGGTGATGGCGGTCTGGTGTTTGCTGGCGAGTTTTCTGCTGGCCGTGGCGGCCAAGGAAGTGCTCCGCAGGCAGATAAATATGCCTGAACCTTAAGCCTGATCGCCCGCCCGTTTCTTCAGCAGGATGTAGACATCATGGCGCTGCGCGGTGAAAACAGCCAATATGGGGGTAAAGGCATGCTGGTGGGCGATTCCGACCGGCAGTTTCTCTGGTATCTGCAACTGAAGAAAGCCTGGGCGGAGGCCGGAGGGTGCCCTGAGACATTCTGCAATCCCATTGCGCCCGCGACGCTGCGCTGGCGCACCTGAAACGAGCAAGGAAACCACATGAGCGCGCTGTTTGAAGAACTTGATTACAGCCCGACAGAGATCGGCATCCTGTCGCTGCGCCGGCGCTGGGAACCGCGGCTGAGCAAAGATGTCTACGAAATCAAGCTCGGGGATGAGCATCTGATGTCGGATGTTTTTACGGTTTCGGAAATTGCGCTGGCGGATCTGGGGCTCAACGCTTTGGCCGGGAGTGACTTGCGTGTGGTCGTGGGCGGTCTCGGCATGGGGTATACGGCGCTGGCAGCGTTGAAGGATGCGCGCGTTGCGGAAATATCGGTGGTGGAGTTGCTGGAGCCGGTGATCGACTGGCACAGGCGGGGCATTCTGCCGATCGGGGACGTGCTGCATACCGATCGCCGGGTGCGGCTTGTGCACGGTGATTTTTTTGAGCTGGCGTGCGCGCCAACCGGATTTGATCCTGATAATCCTCACATGACCTATGATGCGATCTTGCTGGATATTGATCATTCGCCGGAGATGCTGCTCGACAGCCGCAGCACCGGATTTTACCGTCCCGAAGGGCTGAAGGCGATGGCGGGGCATCTGCGGCCGGGTGGCGTCTTTGGGCTATGGTCCAATGTGGCGCCGAGTGATGCGTTTACGGACATACTGAAGGAGGTGTTCCCAGAGGCGTGGGCGCAGCCGGTCGTATTTCGGAATCCCTATGACCATTCGGAAATTGTGCAGACCGTGTATCTCGCCCGGACAGCGCCTGAAGGCGAGTCTGTGATATGAGCCAAGCTGCGTCTGGCCGGGCAGGTCAGACCGGATATATTCCGTACAAGGATATCATCCTGCGGCACAAGGCGCCGCTTACCTGAACAGCAGGAGCGGGATGGGGCAGGAGCGGATGAGCGATGTGGTGGTGGAGCCGATGATCAGGTTGCGGATGCGGGAATGGCCGTAGGCGCCCATGATCAGGAGGTCTGCGCCGTCGCGTTCGGTTTCTTCGGCGATGAGTTTTTCGGCATGGCCGGGGGCGGCTTTTGCTGTGGCCTCATAGCCTGCCTGCGTGAGGCGGGCGGCGGCGGCAGTGCCCGCTTTGGCGAGGTCTGAGCCGGGGTCTGTGACGCTGAAGACGGTGATGTGCGGGCGGTCTGCCAGCGGGGTCTGGACGAGGCTGTCGAGGGCCTTGCGGGCGCTGACGCCGTCGTCAAACGCGAACACGGCGTGGCTGATCGGCTTGAAGGCGCGGCTGGCAATGAGGACAGGCTTGTGGACGGCGCGCACGACACGCTCAAGATTTGAGCCGAGGTGGAGCTTTTCAAAGTCTGCGCCTTCGCCGCGCTTGCCCATGATGATGAGATCCCCGGCGCGTTTGACGAGAGAGTCGGCGATCTCGCCGGTGCGCAGGGCGAGGCTGGCATTCTCAATGCCCTGACTTTGAAGCCGCTCATGCGCAGCGTCCAGAATGGCGCGGCCGCGTTCCTTGGCGAGTTCGGCTGCGCGCGCGTCATGGGCGGCGAGTTCGTCCAGCAGCGTGGAGCGGGCACCGAGGCCGATGGAGCCGGAGAGATCGGCGGGGAAGGAGCTGCTGCGGCGCGTGTTGAGGACATGGAGCAGCTCGATGTCGCCGCCATACTGGCGGGCGGCCCAGGCGGCGTGATCGCAGACGCTGTGGGTGTAAACCGAGCCGTCGATGAGCGCGAGAATATGGGTCATGTCTGTTCCTCCCTAGTGCGACATCAGCTTGTCGAGCGCGCCGGGTTTGTCGTGGATGGCGAGCTTGTCGACGATGGTTTCGCTGGCTTCGTTGAGGCCTATGATCTCGACTTTAGCACCTTCACGGCGGAATTTCAGCACGATCATGTCGAGCGCGGCCACGCTGGAAATGTCCCAGATATGGGCCTCGCTGACATCAATGATCACTTCGTCGAGGGCTTCCTTGAGATCAAAGGAGGCGTTGAAGGCTTCCACCGAGGCAAAGAAGACCTGGCCTTCGACCTTGTAGCGGCGGATGCGGCCATCTTCAGACACGGTCGAGGTGACCTTGAAGATCTGCGAGATCTTGCCCGCAAAGAACACGCCGGAGAGGAGCACGCCGATCAGCACACCGATGGCGAGGTTGTGGCTGAGGATGACGCCCGCGACGGTGGCGAGCATGACGAGGGAGGAGCTGCGCGGGTGGACGCGCAGGTTTTTCAGCGACGACCAGCTGAATGTGCCGATGGACACCATGATCATGATGGCGACGAGGGCGGCCATCGGGATGCGGCTGACCCAATCGCTGACCAGGAGAATCATCAGCATCAGGAATAGGCCCGCAGACAGCGTGGAGAGGCGGCCCCGGCCGCCGGATTTGATGTTGATGATCGACTGGCCGATCATGGCGCAACCGGCCATGCCGCCGAAGAAGCCTGTCACTGTGTTGGCAACGCCCTGGCCGACGCATTCGCGATTGCGGTCGCTGGGCGTGTCGGTGAGTTCATCGACGATGGTGGCGGTCATCAGGGATTCGAGAAGACCGACGACCGCAACGGCGAGCGCGTAGGGGAAGATGATCTGCAGGGTTTCGAAGGTGAGCGGGATGTCCGGGAGAAGGAACATCGGCAAGGTGGAGGGGAGCTCGCCCATATCGCCGACCGTGCGGATGTCGAGGCCAAAGCCGATGGCAATGGCGGAGAGGGCGAGGATGCAGATGAGCGGCGAGGGGATGGCGCGGGTGACCATCGGGAAGAGGTAAATGATCGCCAGGCCAAGCGCGACCAGAGGATAGGTCAGCATCGGCACGCCGATAAGCTCGGGAATCTGGGCCATGAAGATGAGGATGGCGAGGGCGTTGACGAAGCCCGTGAGCACTGAGCGCGAGACAAAGCGCATGTATTGGCCGAGCTTCAGGAAGCCCGCAGCGATCTGAAGGAGGCCTGCGAGGACTGTGGTGGCGAGGAGATATTCGAGGCCGTAATCGCGCACCAGCGTGACCATCAGGACGGCTGTGGCGGCGGTGGCGGCGGAGATCATGCCGGGGCGCCCGCCGACGATGGCGGTGATGACGGCGATGGAGAAGGAGGCGTAGAGGCCGACCCGAGGGTCAACGCCCGCAATGATCGAGAAGGCGATGGCCTCTGGAATGAGCGCGAGGGCCACAACGAGACCGGCCAGCAGGTCGGCGCGAATGTTGAAGAACCATGTCTCTTTGAAAGACTGGAAGCTGAGTGCTGACATTTGAATTCACATCCGGAATGAGCGGCGGGCTCCTACTGCGAGGTCCGGGCCTCGCAGGCGACTCCAAGCCGGCGCTGAAAGATCGGGCGCCGATGCGGGCAAATGCCCTTCATGCTGCGGCGCAACAGGGCGGCGTGTACTGTGTTTTGGTGGGGGTCGCAAGCCTGTCGAGGGACCGTGGTTCAGGCGCCAGCGGCTGCGCGGGCTGCGTAATATCCGGCTACGGAGGCAATGCCGGTGAGCACCGTGCCCCAGACGAGATCCACCAATGTCATCATGAGCGGCCAATTGCGCAGGGTCGCGAGATTGGTCAGATCATAGGTCGCGTAGCAGAGAAAACCGAGGAAGGCGCCTGCGCCGAGCGCGGCCCAGACGCTTTCGGCCCGAACCGCAGGCAGGACGGCGAATACGAGAATGCCTGTTACCATGATCAGATAGAAAGCAATGGCTGCGGGAATGTTGACGGTGTCTGCACGCAGGGCGCCCATCTGGCTGCGATAAAAGCCATCGGCGACCCGCCCGAGCCAGATAAGATCGATAATGGCAAAGGCGACCGCGATCCCTGCCCAACCGGCAATTACTGTTTTCAACATTGGAATGGCCTTCGCTCTCGTTTGCCTGCGATTGGCGCTGCGCGGACGGATAATCGGCGGGATACTCGAATAGCGCTTGAACGTTGCGGGGCGCGGATGGTTCCGGCGGCGGGGGCGCCGGGGGGCGGATTTACCATCTAAGGGGCTGAAAACCTTGGAGCGGGTGAAGGGAATCGAACCCTCGTCGTAAGCTTGGGAAGCTTCTGCTCTACCATTGAGCTACACCCGCGCGCGGGGTGTATTTGACGGCTAACGCGGTGGCGCGCAAGGGGGCGTTCTGCCGTTATGGCAACTAGGCTGGCGTATTTTGCTGCCTCCGCGTAAAAGGCCGCGCATGAACGGATTTCTTCTCGTTGCTCTGGGCGGCGCCATTGGCGCGAGCCTGCGCCATGGCGTGGGGCTGGTGGCTGTGCGCCATCTGCCGCTCGGCTGGCCGTGGGGGACGAGTTTTGTGAATATCGCGGGCAGCCTGGCGATGGGCCTGCTGGCCGGATGGCTGGCGCTGAAGGCGGAAGGGGCGAGCCAGGAGGCGCGGCTTTTCCTCGCCACCGGCGTGCTGGGCGGGTTCACGACGTTTTCGGCATTTTCACTTGAGGTCGCCACTATGCTGCGCTCGGGCGAGACCTTGAAGGCCGGGCTTTATGCCGGGGTTTCGGTTCTGCTTGGCGTTTCGGCCCTCTTTATCGGCCTCTGGATGGCCCGCAGGATATTCGCATGAGCGGACAGATTATTACCGAAACCGTGTCGGACAAGGAAACCGGCGCGCGCCTTGACCGTTGGATCAAGCGGCGCATGAACGCGACGCAGGGTCAGGTGGAGAAACTGCTCCGCACCGGGCAGATCCGCGTCAATGGCAGCCGGGCAAAAGCCAACACGCGGCTGGTGACGGCCGATGAAGTGCGCTTCCCGATCTTTGCGGCCGAGGATGCCGGGGCGCGCAAGGCGGCAAACGCCAAGCAGATTTCCGAGGAAGACCGCGAGTTTCTCCGCTCGATCATCATCCATGAGGATGATGACATGCTGGCGATCAACAAGCCCGCCGGCCTCGCCGTACAGGGTGGCTCCGGACAGGGGCGGCATGTGGACGGGCTGATTGCGGGCATGGATGTGGACGGGCACCGGCCCGTGCTGGTGCACAGGCTGGACAAGGACACGTCCGGCGTTCTGCTGCTGGCCAAGCATCCGGCGGCAGCGGCGCGGCTGACCGAGCTGTTTCGCAGCCGGGAGATGGACAAGGTTTACTGGGCGGTGACGGTCGGCGTGCCGAGCCCGCAGGCGGGTCAGATCCGCTGCTGGATGGTGAAGGGCGTGCCCGACATCAACGAGCCTTCGGGCTATCGCCCGGTGGACCCTTACGCCACAAAGCGCCGGGATGGTGACCGTGAACGGATGATCCGTTCGGCGCAGGGCGTTGAGGGCGCGCGCCATTCGATCACGGATTATGTGGTGGTATCGACCGCTGGCCCGAAGGCTGCCTGGGTGGCGATGCGGCCCGAAACCGGCCGGATGCACCAGCTGCGCTTTCACATGCTGGAGATGAACACCTCCATCCTGGGCGACTATAAATACAAGTCTCGCCGCGAAGTGCCACAGGGGCTCGCCGAAGGGCTGCACCTGCACGCCCGCGCGCTGATCATTCCGCGCGAGCATGGCAAGCCTATCAAGATTGTCGCGCCGCTGCCCCCGCATATGAAAGAGACGTTCGAGACGCTGGGCTTCCTCGAGCAGGAAGCGGGCAAAGATCCGCTGGCGCCCTTTATCTGACGATGACGGAGCTGCGCCTTGCCATCTGGGACGTGGACGGAACGCTGGTGGACAGCCGCGACGTGATCCAGGCGTGTATGGAAACGGCGTTTCGCGGCGCGGGCCTTCCGCCGCCGGAATATGATGCGACGCGGCGGATTGTGGGGCTGAGCCTGGGTGAGGCTCTGGGCACGCTGGCCCCGCCCGATATTGGCGCAGACCAGCTGGCGGCGCTGGTGGAGGCGTATAAGCAGTCCTTCGTGACGCACCGCACGGCGCCGGGCTATCATGAGCCGCTGTATGACGGGGCGATTGAGCTGCTGGATCAGCTGAAAGCCGATGGCTGGCTGATGGCGGTGGCGACGGGCAAGTCTCACCGGGGCGTCGACGCGCTGTTCGAGAAGCACAATCTGCGCAGCTATTTCGACACCGTATGGTGCGCCGATGACGGGCCGGGCAAGCCCCATCCCTTCATGGTGGAGCAGGCGATGGGGGCGCTGGGATGCGCGCCGCAGGAGAGCCTGATGATTGGCGACGCCATCCACGACATGGCGATGGGCAAGGCGGCGGGCGTGCGGGCGCTGGGGGTCAGCTGGGGCTTTGGCCGGGCTGACGAACTGGCGTCGGCAGGGGCGGACGAAATCCACCATGATTTCCGGACACTGACGCAGAGTCTGAAGGCATTTGCGGAAATCCGGCCGGTAAAAGCGCCCGGCGTGAACGAAGCCACAGGCTGAACAGGCGGCCCGCTGTTTTGAGCGGCGACCTGAACATTTTTACACATTCTTAGGAACAACAGGCGCAATCGGCGCGTTGTGGGAAAGACGGTCGCCAGATGGTGGGCCGCGGTGGGCAAAGCGTAATTGATCGTATCATGAAGACCTTGAAGATAGAGTTGGCAATTGCCGGGGCTGCCCTCTTCGCGCTGGGCGCTTTCATGGCTACGCGGCCCCAGGAGGCCGAAGCGGTGCAGACTTCGGGTCTGACGCAGTTCACCCAGGCGGACTATGCCGCATTCAATCGCAATTTCGAGATGGACGGGGCCACCTGCAAGGTGGGCCTGGAGCGCGATCGCATCTGTTTTGGCGGCTCCCCGGTTGAGGGCATCCTGATGCCGGGCATGACCCTGCCGGCGGATGTGCCGATGGTGGGCGCCGAGTTCCGCGTGATCCTGTTCACCGAGCTGAAATCGGAAAGCCTGCGCACGGTGCGGTTTGGCCGGTCGCTTGCGCTGGTCGAGCCGCAAAGCCGCTATGTGCAGGACGTGCTGGACCTGTCTGCGCCGACCTTTGAAAAGGCGCGCAAGACGGCGGTTAACTGACGCCAGCCTTGAGGTCAGCGGGGCGGGCTTGGAAGCACGCGCTGTTCGTCGTAAAGGCTGCGCATGAGCGACAAACCTTCCGCCTTTGAGCATCCCAAACGTTTTTACACAGACGTGACCGCCGAACCCGCCGAGGGGGGAGGCTGGCAAATCCTGCTGGATGGCCGCAGCGTGAAGACGCCGGGGCGCGCGCTGCTGCGCCTGCCGACTGAGGCGCTGGCGCAGGAAGTGGCCGAGGAATGGGCTGAACAGCAGACCTACATCCACCTGATCGGTATGCATCTGACGCGGCTGGCCAATGTTGCCATCGACCGCACGCCGGAAATCCGTGAGGAAATGGCTGAGGAAGTCGCGCGTTATTGCGAGACCGACCTGCTGTGCCACATCGCCGAGGAACCGTTTGAGCTGGCGGCGCTGGAAGAAGCGCGCTGGCGGCCGGTGCTCGACTGGGCGGGGGAAAAGCTGGGCGTGATCCTGATGACGACCGAGGGCATCATTGCTGCCCCGCAACCGGGCGCGTCTTTGCAGGCAGCGCGGGACTATGCCCTGGGGCTGGATGATTTCCGGCTGACGGCGCTGGTGTTTGCGTGCGGTGTGTTCGGCTCTGCTGTGCTGGCGATGGCGCTGGTTGAGGGGGCGCTGACGGCTGAGTCCGCCTTCCATCTCTCGCGCGTCGATGAGGACTGGCAGGCCCAGAAATGGGGCCAGGACGAAGAAGCCAAGGCTGCCGCCGATGCCAAGGAAATCGAGGCTGACGCGATTGGCCGCTGGCTGGACGGCCTGCAGGGCTGACGCTTGCGAAACTGACCGCCAGATGAACCGGGGTGGAACCGGGAATGAACGCGCGCTTCAGGGCCGGTTTGGCCGGGGCGTGGTTATCTGTTTCCATGATGAAGCCCATCAGAACTCTAGGAGCTGCCGTCGTTGCGCTTGCTGCGCCGGCACTCTTCGCCCTCCCGGCAGCCGCTGATGGCCCGCGCGGGACAATTGCCAAGATCGAGACGCCGCTGCTCGGCGCTCAGGTGACACTCAGCACGGGGTCGCGCTATGATCACCGCGATGACTTCCGCGGGCCCCGCTATAATGGCCGCAATGAATGGGGCCAGACCGAGCGGCAGGTGAACCAGCTGACCCGCGACGCGGTGCAGGCCTGCCGGGCTGCGATCCGCACGGAAGGCCGCCGCGCCGGTTTCCATGAAGTCGACATCGACAATGACCATTGGGCGCGCCAGCTTGGCCCGAACGGTTTCCACGTCACCTTCAATGAGGTGGAGTTTGAAAACAGGCGGCGTGACATTGAAACGCGGGTGAGCTGTGAAGTGCGTCAGGGGCGCCTGGCGAGCGTCTCGGGCATTCCGCAAAACCGTGATTTCCGCAGGGGCCCGCCGCCGGGCCGCCGCTGGTAACGCAGCGTAACCCATCCCTTCAGCAGCGCGCCCCGGACATGGACCCTCCGGGGCGCATAGCTTTGTTGACCTTGCGCGAGCTTGCCAAGCGGCGCGGAGGGGCTATTCAGTCACGCGGAAACAGCAAAATCTGACGGATTGAAGGAGCAGCGCGGCATGCACGATCTTATCGAGGCTCTGGAGCAGAAACGGGCCGACGCCCGCATTGGCGGCGGCCAGGCCCGCATCGACAGCCAGCATGCCAAGGGCAAGCTGACCGCGCGTGAGCGTATCCAGGTGTTGCTCGATGAGGGCAGCTTTGAAGAATACGACATGTTCGTTGAGCATCGTTGCGCCGATTTCGGCATGGAAGAACAGAAGATTCCCGGCGACGGCGTCGTCACCGGCCATGGCACGATCAATGGCCGCCTCGTTTATGTGTTCTCCAAGGACTTCACCGTGTTTGGCGGCTCGCTCTCCCGCGCCCATGCCGAGAAGATCGTCAAGGTTCAGCAGGCCGCCGTGCGCAATGGCGCCCCCGTGATCGGTCTCTTTGATGCGGGCGGCGCGCGCATTCAGGAGGGCGTTGATTCGCTCGCCGGCTATGCCGACATCTTCATGGAAAACGTGCTCTCCTCCGGCGTGATCCCGCAGATCTCCGTCATCATGGGCCCCTGCGCCGGCGGCGACGTTTATTCCCCCGCGATGACCGACTTCATCTTCATGGTGAAGGACACCTCCTACATGTATGTGACGGGTCCGGACGTTGTGAAGACCGTGACGAACGAAGAAGTGACCCACGAGACCCTCGGCGGCGCATCTGTGCATGCCAAGAAGTCCGGCGTTGTGGACGGCGCCTTCGAGAACGACATCGAGGCGCTGACCCAGATCCGCCGCCTGATCGACTATCTGCCCGCCTCCAATCGCGACAAGCCGCCCATTCGGCCTGTGCATGACGCGTTTGACCGCGCCGAGGCGAGCCTTGACACGCTGGTGCCGCCCAATCCGAACACGCCCTATGACATGAAAGAGCTGATCACCAAGGTGGTCGATGAGGGCGATTTCTTTGAGATCAGCCCGCAATTTGGCGGCAACATCCTCTGCGGCTTTGGCCGCATCGAAGGCTCGACCGTGGGCGTGGTGGCAAACCAGCCGATGACGCTGGCGGGCGTTCTGGACATTGACGCCAGCCGCAAGGCGGCGCGGTTTGTGCGCTTCTGCGACTGTTTCAATATTCCCCTGGTCACCTTCGTGGACGTGCCGGGCTTCATGCCGGGCACGAAGCAGGAGTATGGCGGTCTCATCAAGCACGGCGCGAAGCTGCTGTTTGCGTATGCCGAGGCGACTGTTCCGAAAGTGACCGTCATTACACGGAAGGCCTATGGCGGCGCGTATGACGTGATGAGCTCCAAGCATTTGCGCGGCGACGTGAACTATGCCTGGCCAACGGCAGAGATCGCCGTGATGGGTGCCAAGGGCGCGGTCGAGATCATCTTCCGCAAGGAAGCCGGCGACCCGGAAAAGCTGGCCGCGCGCACCAAGGAATACGAAACCAACTTCGCCAACCCCTATGTGGCTGCGAAGCGGGGCTATATCGACGACATCATCATGCCCCACAACACCCGCAAGCGGATCGCCAACTCCCTCCGTACGCTGAAGAACAAATCTCTCAGCAATCCGTGGAAAAAGCACGATAATATTCCGCTTTAGGAAATGGTGAGAGTAGGGTGGGTTGAGCGGAGCGAGACCCACCCTGCGATTTACGGCAGACCTTCCCACCTCCGCCCCAATGTGCCACCAATGCCTCTAAACAGGCCGCGCCCTTATGGTGTAGCGGCAGCAGGGAGGAATTGGGATGTTGAACCGTTTTGGAGGCGCGTCGCTGGCGGCACTGTTGGTGCTGGGCGCGTGCGCGCATGAAGTGGAGGCGCCCGCACTGGAAGCCGCCGAAATGGCGCCCCCACCTGCGCCCGTGACCGAGACATGGTCCGTTCGGCTGTTCGATCAGACCCTCGGCCAGCTGGTTGCCACGACTGAGGGCAACACCGTCAAGGTGGATTACGAATACCGCAATAATGGGCGCGGGCCGACGCTGGCGGAGACGATCACACTGGGCGATGACAGCTTGCCGACTGGCTGGACCATTGATGGCGCGACGACCTTCGGCAATGAAATCCACGAAACCTTTGCGCTGGCCGACGGCGTTGCCAGCTGGACCGACACGACCGGTTCGGCAACCGCCGAGCAGACAGAGCCTGCCATCTATATTCCGCAGAATGCCTCGCCTTATACCCTCGCCATTTATGCCAGGGCGCTGCTGGCCGATGATGACATGACGCTGCCGGCCTGGCCGGCGGGCAGCCTGACGATGAGTTCGCAGGACAAGTTGCGGATCGAAGGCGCGGGCGGCCCCGTGGCGACGACGGCCTATGCCCTTGTCGGCGATGATGTGGACCCGACTTATTTCCTCACGGATGAAGCGGGCGATCTGTTCGCGCTGATCTCGCCGCGCCTTGTCGTCGTGCGGGAGGGCTATGAAGAGGCCGATGATCAGCTCAAGGAGCTTGCCACGCGGCTATCGACTGAGCGGCTGGAGGCGATCCAGGCAGAAACCGCGCACAGGTTTGATGCGCCGCTGGCGATTACAAATGTCCGCGTCTTTGATCCCAAGGCGAAGGCGATGTCGGCGCTGTCTACCGTGATGGTTGAAGACGGTGTGATTACCGCGGTTACGGCGGGCGATGCGGACACCGCTGGCGCCTATGTGGTGGACGGGCAGGGCGGATCGCTCGTGCCGGGCCTCACGGAAATGCATGGCCATTTGGGGCAGGACGCGGCGCTGAAGAATATTGCGGCGGGCGTCACGCTGGTGCGCGATATGGGCAACGATAACGGTGTGTTCAGTGAGCTGATCGGCAAGATCGAAGCGGGCACGCTCGCCGGGCCACGTGTCGTCCGCTCCGGTTTCATTGAGGGCAAGAGCCCGTTCAGCTCGAACAACGGCATCCTTGTGAACAGTGAGGAAGAGGCCCTCGCCGCAGTTGATTGGTATGCGGACGAGGGCGATTTCTGGCAGATCAAGGTCTACAATTCGATGACGCCTGCCTGGGTGCCCGCTATTGTGGAGCGTGCCAAGGAACGCGGCCTGAAGGTCAGTGGCCATGTGCCCGCCTTCACCAATGCCGACGCCATGATCGAGGCGGGCTATGACGAGATGACCCATATTAACCAGCTGATGCTGGGCTGGGTGCTGGCGCCGGAGGAAGACACAAGAACCCTGCTGCGCCTGACTGCGCTTCAGCGGCTCCCGAAGGTGGACCTTGATGGCGCAGCCGTGACCCGCACGCTGGACCTGATGGCTGAGAATGACGTCGCGATTGACCCCACTTACGCGATCCATGAGGCGCTGCTGCTGTCCCGCAATGGTGAGGTGCAGGCAGGCATGGCCGATTATGTCGACCACATGCCCATCGCCGTGCAGCGCGAGGCGCGGGCTGCCTGGTCGGCCATCGGCAGCCCGGAAGAAGACGCCGCCTATAGGGGCGCTTTCGACCAGATCACGGGCACGATCCAGCGGATGAAGGAGCGCGGCATCTTCATCGTCATGGGCACAGACCTTGGCGGCGCGCTGACGCTGCACCGGGAACTGGAGCTCTATCAGAATGTCGGCTTCACCCCGGCCGAAATCCTCGCCCGCGCCACGCTGGAAGCAGCCGAGTATATGGGGCTGGATGAAGAACTGGGCTCGATCGAGCCAGGCAAGAAGGCAGATTTCCTGCTCGTGCCCGGCAATCCTGTGGAAGACTTCAAGGCGATCAAGACCATCAGCCTCGTTTCAAAGGGTGACACGGTCTATTTCCCCAGCGAGATCTATCCCTATTTCGGCATCCGGCCTTTCACTGAAATTCCGGCCGTGACGCCGCCATCATCTGCCGATTAGTCTAGGCTGCATCACGGAGGAGACGGGGACCATGTCTGAAGACGTCTGGAGAGCCTATTTCGCAGATATGGGCGGACAGCCTGCGGCGATCGTATTCAACGACGGCATTGCCGGGCGCGTGAACGATCTGGCGTTGGTCCATGCGATGAAGATCCGCGTGCCGCTGAAGGCGCCGCGCGCCGATGGCCTGAACACGAAAGAGGAGGCCGGATTGCTCGGAAGGCTGGACGAGCAGCTTGCCGGCATCATCACCGGGTGTGGCGGAGAATATCTTGGACGCGTGACAAATAATGGCGCGCGCTGGCTGCTGGCCCTGATCCCGCCCTATCCGCAGGAATTGGAAGCGGCCCTGCACGCGGCCGCCGCCGCGGAAGGTTATGCACCGGAAATCCATGTCGAGCAGGACCCGGCGAAGGCTATCTATTGGCAGGATCTTTATCCTTCCGAGGATGACCGGCAGGTGATGGTAGATATGGAAGTGCAGGCCGTGCTGCGCGAGCGAGGCGATCTGCCGGAGAAATCTCGCCAGATCGGGCACTGGATATATTTCCGCGACGAGGCGCCGGCGCAGCGATTCGCCGGCTGGGCGGAGGAAAATAAGTATCAGAATATAGCGGTCACACCGCCTGCGGAGGATGGCCCACCCCTATGGCGGGTGCGGATGTCCCATCAAGGCACACTGAGGTTGGAGGACATCTCTGGCCATTCTCTCGCTATCGGGCGCCAGGCGCGCGAGGCCGGCGGGCAGTATGATGGCTGGGAGTCTCCCGTGACTCTGTAGCAACTGCTGCAGTTCTCGAGGAGCGGCCGCCGCGAGTATTGGTGAACGATTGTACCCGGAATAGTAGAGGGATGCGTCATTCAGTGCCGGGACAAATAGTTTCGTGAGAAATTATTGCGTTTCGGGGGGGACTCAAGCATTCCACTCCAAACGTGCTTCCGGTATGTAAAACGCCAATGGGTTTGCCTGGTAACCAATCTCGGCCTGCGCGGGCAAATCACCTCGACCAGGTCGGGGACAAGAAACGCGTGCTGCGTTTCTGGCAGACGGCGAAGATTGGCGAGAATGGCCACGCGCTGGAATACATGCAGTTTGGCGGCGACCATCTCCGCCCGCTCGTTTTTCTGACCTCCATCGAATACCCGGTCGCGCCGCCCTGGGGCTTCTGCATTGATGCGGCGAATGCGGGATTTGGCGTGTTCAGCATTCGCAGGCCGGGCTTTGGCGCGTCGGACACCGTGACCAGCGTAGACCAGCAGGCCGCCGTGATCGAAGCCTTCTTTGATGAAGGCGGCCTCGAGAATATCACGCTCGTGGCGGTCGGATCGGCCAACCCGGTCGGTGCGCGGCTCGCCCTGAAGTCCCGGCGGGTGACGTTCAGCGTGTTTGCCAACTGCGTGTTCAACCGCGATGTGATGGGCGAGTTCCGCCCCGCCTGGTTTGGGCGGCTCCTGTCGCAGACGACGGAGAGCCGGGCGGGCGCGCGTATTTCTCTGGGCGCCATCCGGCAGGCCGGGCGTCAGTTCGGCAGCCAATGGTTTTACCAGACCTGTTTCCAGAAAAGCCCCGGCGATGTGTCTTACGTGAAGACCTTCCCGCGCGAGATGGCCGAAGCCTGGGAAGTGGCGAGTGCCATCAGCACCGAAACCTATCAGCAGGAACTTTACCCCTCGCTGAAGGGAGATCCCTTCCTGAGAGACGGGCTGTTTTCCTCTGTGCCCTGCCTGGCGATTTCCGGCCTGGAGACGACGGAGACCTGGAAAACCGGCTTTGAGGCGGAGGCCAACCGTCTGGGCATTCCGGTCTCGTATCTTTCCAGCGGTGACATCCTTGTTCCCTATCAATCGGGGACGGAGCTTCTCACACTGCTGAAGACGAAGGTTGCCGCCTGACAGCCGGGTTGGCGAAAGTGTTAGCGGGGTGTTAGCGCGCCTCTGTTGCGCCACTGCCACACTTAACATCACCTCACCGTTCTAATGCCTTGAGAATGCAAGAGGTTGGTGCATCCGGAATTTGTCCGTTAACAAACATTACGAATTGGCGAGGCGGCGTTAAGCTTAGAACCTTGTTAAGCCTCCCCGCACACCATCGGTGTGGGCTGAACAATTGAAACTTTCGCAGGCGAGAGGTTCGCGATGAACAAGAAAACTGTGCGCTGGGGCACGGACACCGGCTTCGAGAAGAAGGTGAAATCCTTTGACGACCGCAACGAACTTTCCGCTCACGGACTGAGAGGAAAGCGCGCCAAGGGCGATCTGGGGCTGAGCCGTGGCATGACCCGCAAGGAGGCGCGCCGCGACGCGGCCGACGCAATCCCGGTCTCCGAAGCAATGACGCAGGACCAGTGGAGCGAGCGCGAACAGCTGATTGCCGAGCGCGCCGAAGAGGTACGCCGGGGCCTGAGCACGTGGATGTCGTCCACGGCGGCAGGTGTGCGCAACTATATTCAGGATCAGACGCCCTCGGACATTCACCCGGACCAGCTGCGCGAAGCGATCAAGGCGGAGGAGCATGAGTTCCGCCATTATGAGGTGGATGACACCGAGGATGCGCGCACAAGCCATTCGGCCGCGATTATCGAGTTGCAGAGTTTCCGCCAGACGCATGGCGCGCAGATTGGTGAGCGCACGCCTGACATCAAGAAGAATGTCGAACAGGCCGTGGCCATCCTGATGTTCGTGATGCTGGTGGAGGGCGCGTTCAACGCGTTGCTGTTCAAGGACGCGCAGGCGTCTGGCCTTCTGGGCGGGCTGATGATCGCGTTCGGCGTGTCGGCGGTGAATGTGCTGTTTGGTGTTATCGCGGGCTTCTTTGGTCTGCGATACCTCAACCATCCGGCGCTGGCGGCGAAGATCATGGGCGGCGTGGTCGCCGGGATCTCGATCCTTTGCGGCATCTTCCTCAACTTCTTCGTCGCCCACTACCGCGACGCGGTGGAGCATGGGCTGGTGCAGGCCGAAGCGGCCGGGCGGATGGCGGAATTCTCGATGTTCGAAATCCCGCCGGGCAGTGTCATCGGGGGCATGTTTCCCAATATTTTCGGGCTCGACAGTTTCGTGGCGTTGGCATTGCTTATCCTTGGGCTGACGGTTTTTGCCGTCGCCGTTTATGAGGGCTATGACCGTATATCCGACAAATATCCGGGCTATGGCCGCGTGTGGCGCAAGGAACGCAAAGCGTATGAGCGCCGCCAGCAGCTGCGCGAGGATCTGCGCAGTGACCTTTCGGATTATTTCTCCGCCAGCCGGTTGTGGTTCGAGACGCAGCTTTCGCGCCATGGCCAGGCCAAGCGCGAGATCGAGAAGGCAATGAATGTGATCGAGGCGCGGCGGGACATTGCTGTGGCGGTTGCCGCCAAGGCGGCCGATCAGGAGCGCGGGCTGAAAGTGGCCTATCGCCAGGCCCACCGACGTCAGCGCAATCAGCTGCGCGACAAGCTGGGCGAGCAGGCCGCGTGCCCGGTCTACTTCGACGAGATCCTGACACCGCAATTGCCCCCGTTCGATCTGGCCAAGGAGCGCACGCAGGCGAACGCTGCGATCAAGACCATCGAGCAGAATATCACGGCCTTGAACCTGACGCGTGAATGGCTGGAGACGCATATCCAGCATGTGCAGCAGGGGCTTTCTTCGGTCGAGAAGAAGGTGGTTGAGGAGATTGCCAAGGTGCGTGACGCCAAGACCGGCGACGCCAAGAAGGCTGGCTGAGGAGGCTGACCGATGCCACGACGCAAGGAAAGAGGCCCCTGGTTCTGGCGCGGCGCGATTGCGCTGATGCTGACATCCGTATTCGGATTGTTCGCGGCTGCCGCCATGAACCAACCCCCGGCAACGGATGAGGAGACCGGCTGCCGTCTGGACCGGCAGGACCCGTCGCATACGATCGTGCTGGTCGACCAGTCCGACCCGTTCAATGCCACGGATGTGGCGTGGGTGCGGGCGCTGCTGGAAGATGAGGCGCGGGCGTTGCCCAAGTTCGGGCGGCTGACGCTGAGCGTGCCGAATGCCGCTTCCTCCTACGACCCGGTGACGGTGTGGACCGGCTGTTCTCCGGGCAGCGCAGCGGCGGCCAATCCCATATTCCAGAACCCTAAGATGATCGAGCAGGCCTGGCAGGCGAAGTTTCACAAGCCGCTTATGGCCGGCGCCGAGACGGTGCTCATTGACAATGTAGCGCCCAACTCGCCGTTGATGGAGGCAATGTTCACGCTGGGTGACCGGCCTGATTTTCAAGGCAATGTGCCCGCGCGCCGGCTTATTCTGGTGTCTGACCTGATGCAGCATTCGAAAGAATTTTCGATGTACAAGACCGGCACGGCCTGGGAGGCGTTCGAAGGATCGCCGTTGATGGATATGCGGCCCGGCCTGGAGGGCGTTGAAGTCGTCGCGCGCGTTGTTCCGCGTCAGGAGTATGCGTTGCCGCTGGGCGAGGTGAAGGCGTTCTGGCAGCGCTGGTTCAAGGGAACGGGCGCGGTATACGGATCGGTGACTTGATGTGATCGTTCGGCGGTGTTGCTGGGCCCTTTAGGCTCAGTATGCCGTTGCGACCTCCATCAGCTGGTCGCGCAAGGCGCCGGGATTGCCGGAGATGTGGGTGTCCACTTCGCTGTGCGTGGCGCGCCAGATGGGCACGGCGGCGGCGAGGACCTTGCGGCCGGCGGCTGTCAGGATCAGGCGGCGGGAGCGTTTGTCGTCCTTATCCGGAACAATTTCGACATAGCCCAGCCGCTCCAGCGGCTTGAGGTTGGCTGTCAGTGTCGTCCGGTCCATCGCCAGGAAAGTGGCAGCTTCGCCCAGGCGTGGTGGGTCTGGCCGGTTGAGCGACATCATCAGCGAATACTGCCCGTGACTGATGCCGAGCGGGGCGAAGGCGGCATCGAACCGGCGCGCCAGCGTGCGGGCTGCGCGGTGCATGCCAAAACACAGGCACCGCCCGTAAACTTCCAGAGTCGTCTCGAAAGGCAGATCTGTTTTCATGACAAATATAATATGTTGACATCAACGTTTTGGTCAAGGAAAAACATGCACAGCCCGCCGGAGAGGCGGGGTTGAGCCATGGATAAGGCAGGCGCGCAGCGCCGCTGATGAGTGATGGAGGACCGCGATGCGGGAAGTGACGGCGTATAACTGGGTGCCGGATTTTGCGCAGGGGTTTGTAAAGGATCTGCGCGTGCGCTGGGCTCTGGAAGAGGCGGGCCTCACCTATACGGAGCGCCTGATCGACCATGAGCAGAAGCTGCAGCCCGAACACATGGCGCGCCAGCCTTTTGCGCAGGTGCCGGTTTACAAGGATGACGGGGTGGAGATGTTCGAATCCGCCGCCATCGTGCTGCATATCGCGCAGGGGTCCGACGCGCTCATGCCGAAAGACGCTGCGGCGCGGGCGCGGGTGACGAGCTGGTGCTTTGCGGCGCTCAACTCCATTGAGCCTTACGTGATGAATGTAACGGGCACGCAGCTTTTCCATGCAGATGCGCCGTGGGCGGAGGGGTATCTGGCAAGCGCGCGCGGCATGCTCGACATGCGCCTGAACCAGCTTTCAGGCTGGCTGAAAGGGCAGGACTATCTGGAAGCCGGGCGGTTTACAGCCGCGGATCTCCTGATGGCCAGTGTTCTGCGGGAACTGGAACGGGATGGAACGCTCGGGCATTTTCCGGAGCTGGAGGCGTATTGTCAGCAGTGTCTTTCCCGTCCCGCATTCAGGCGGGCGCTGGAGGCGCAGCTCGCCGTTTTCGCCAAAGCCGAAGTGCCGGCTGGCGTCTGAGGAGGCAGCATATGACGAAGTATCTGATTTCATTTCCGAGTGAAGCCATGGTGGTCGCCGAAGACGACTTTCCAGCGGTCGTTGCTGACTCCCATGCGGTGATCGAGGAAGCCAAGGCGGCCGGGGTCTATGTGTTCGGCGGCGGGATAAACGAGCAGGTCGAGCCCGTGCAGGTCTCCTCCGATGGCGCGGTGTCGCCCGAGCTTTATCCCGGCAGCCAGCTCAAGGGCGGCTTTACGGTACTGGAAGTGCCCACGCGCGAGCAGGCTGTGGAATGGGCAAGGAAGATCGCGGTTGCCTGCCGGTGTGCGCAGGAATTGCGCGAGTTCCAGTATGATCCGGCAAGCTAGAGAGGGAAGAAAATGAGCGGGTTAGAGAAGAAAGTGCGCACCTGTCTGTGGTTTCAGAAAGGGGGCGTGAAGGCGGCGGAGTTCTACGTGACACTGCTGCCCGACAGCCGGATCGACGCGGTGTTTGAGCATGGCAATGCGGATGACCCGATGGTGGTGGAGTTCACCCTTGGCGGCGCGCCGATGATGATCCTGACGGGCGGGGACATGTACAAGCTGACCCCTGCGGCTTCCATCTCTGTGCTGACGAAAGACCAGGCGGAGACCGATAAGCTCTGGGCCGCGCTGCTGGAAGGCGGTGGGCAGGAGAGCATGTGTGGCTGGCTGGAAGACCGGTACGGCGTGGCCTGGCAGATCGTGCCGGAAATCCTTCCCCGGCTGATCTGTGATGAAGACCAGGCGGCAGGGCGCCGGGCGCAGCAGGCGATGATGCAGATGCGCAAGATCGATATTGCCGCGATCAAGGCGGCCTTTGCCGGGGAGGCTGTGCAATGAGCGAGAACAAGGTGAAGGGGCCGGCCTCCTATTTTCCCTCGATCGAGAAGACCTATGGCAAGCCGATCAGCCACTGGATGGAAGTGATCGACGGCATGGCGGGCCAGAAGCATATGGACATCGTCGCCGCGCTGAAGGGCGCGCACGGGCTGGGCCATGGTCACGCCAACGCGCTGGTGGCCGCGCACAAGGCCGCAGCAAGATAACTCTGTACGGAAGAAGGACTATTCGCACATGACTGAGAAGAAGCCTGTGGCAGAGATTGCCGCTGAAATGGGTATCGGGCTCGTAACTCCACACCTCACCTGTGAGGGCGCAGCGGCGGCGATTGATTTCTACAAGGCTGCGTTCGGCGCCGAGGAGATGATGCGCCTGCCGGGGCCGGATGGCCGGCTGCTGCACGCGGCGATCCGTCTCAATGGCAGCATGATCATGTTGAATGATCTGTACCAGGATATGAATGGCCATTCTCCGAAGACGCTGGGCGGAACGCCGGTGACGATACACCTGATGGTGGATGATGCCGACGCCGTGGCGGCCCGCGCGGTGAAGGCGGGCGCAAAGATCGTGATGCCGGTTGAGAATCAGTTCTGGGGCGACCGGTACGGCGTGGTGGAAGATCCGTTCGGCCATCACTGGTCGATTGCGGCGCCTGTCTGGCCGCCCAAATCGCCCGAGGAAATGGAAGCGGCGGCCAAGGCCGCCATGGCGCAGATGGCGCAATCATAAAAGGAGTGATGGTAGTGACATATGTAAGTGGATTTCTTCTGGCCGTGCCGACGGCCAACAAGGACGCCTATCGCAAGCAGGCCGAAGAGGCCTGGCCGATGTTCAAGGGCTATGGCGCGGTGGCTATGGTGGAAGGCTGGGGGGATGACGTGCCCCAGGGCAAGGTCAACTGCATCAACTCGGCCGTGAAGCGGAAGCCGGACGAGACCGCCATGTTCTCATGGGTGGTCTGGCCGGACAAGAAGACCAGCGATGAAGCCGAGCAGAAGATGATGGCCGACATGGAGGGCAAGGAATTTCCAGAAATGCCGTTTGATGGCAAGCGGATGATTGTCGGCGGCTTTGAAACCATCGTGGGCGATGCAACGGTCAAGACCGGCTATATCGACGGGACGGTTATCCCGGTGCCGGCGGACAAGCGGGGCGCCTATACCGCCGCCTCACACAAGATGGCGGAGCTGTTCCAGGAGTTTGGCGCCATTTCGGTCGTCGATGCCTGGGGGGATAACCTGCCTGAGGGCAAGGTCAATGATTTCCACACTGCCACCCTGCGCAAGCCCGAAGAAGCGGTGGTGTTCTCCTGGATCAACTGGAAGGACAAGGCCACGCGCGATGCGGGCTGGGAAAAGATCATGGAAGACCCGCGCATGCAGGAGTTTGGTCCGCATACGGTCGGGGCCGACATGGGCCGCATGATCTTCGGCAGCTTTGTTCCCCTTGTGGATGTCTGAACGCCAGCCGGGCATCTTTCCGTGAACTCTGCCTTGGGGCGCCTTTGCGGGCGCCCCTTTTTTTTCGGAAAGTGTCGGCGGCCGGGAAGGCGCGCGAAAATTCCGGATGCGGACATATTAACGCGGACGCAGCCCGATTAATGGGCTGGTAATGCATTTGAATAAATGCGCATTATTGCTGACAATTCTTTTTCATAAACCGCAACTGGCAATTAGATGGCATCTTTCAACAAAATTAATTCGTATCAGGAATATATTTTATGAAGAAGTTTCTCCTTACTTCGGCCGTGCTTCTCAGCGCGGGCGCTCCGGCATTCGCCGACGATCTTTCGACAGCCGCTGCGCCGGGCGCCTATAGCTGGACAGGCTTCTATGCCGGCGTGCATGCTGGCCCGACATGGCAGGATCGCAGCGCGGAGCGCGGCCTTGTTACGGGCAGCGTTGCGCCTGATTTCGACTATGACGCCAATCTCAACGAAGGCGGCCCCAGCGGCGGCGTTGCCGAGGGCAGCCCGCTTGCGGCGATCTTCCCGTCCGAGTTCGGCTCGTCCGAAAAAGTCGGCATGTCGGGCGGCGTTCAGGCCGGTTACAACCAGCAGTATGGCCGGTTTGCCCTCGGCTTTGAGGCAGACTTTACCGGCCTCGGCAGCAATGGCGGCGATGATGGCGCCGTGCAGGGCCTTACCGCCTCCAACCCCGCATTCGGTGACGCCGTGTTCGGGACCGATCTGCGCGTTCGCTCCAGCATGGACTATCTGGCCACAACCCGTCTGCGGGCGGGCGTCGTGACCGACCGTTTCCTGGTCTACGGCACCGGCGGCGCAGCCGTCGGCAACCCTGAGCATCAGGTGGACTTTTCTGCCGGCCTCACGGCGACGGGCGGCACACTGGTTGGCCCGCTTGATCGTTCAAACAGCTTCTCCGGCCGCAAGGACGACTGGAAGGGTGGCTGGACAGCCGGCGCAGGCGGCGAATTCGCCTTCACCGACAACATGACGCTGAAAGCCGAGTATCTCTATTATGATCTGGGCGAAACACATGTCGGCGCCACCTCGACCAGCGCGCCAGGCTTTGCGGCTGTGTACGGCTTTGAAAACAGAGGCCAGTCGGCCCGGATCGCCCTGAACCGCAAGTTCTGATCCGGTCTTCCGCAGCAATGAAAAGGGCGCCTTCGCGGGCGCCCTTTTTTATGCGGGTCTGTTGGGGCAGCCTCAGGCCAGGCGGCGGTTGAGCATCTCGGCGCGCTCTGAGCCATATTCGGGAACCAGCACGCCGAGCAGGCGCACAGCCTCCGCAGGCTGATGGTTCCGGGCGGTCTCGATCAGTTGCATCAGCTGCTTCTGGAAAAGCTCGTTCTGGATCGGCTCATAGCTGACCCGGTGGACACCGCTGATCGGCGTCGTCTGCAGGGCCTCATGCGGATAGGTCAGTTCTTCGTGCAGCTTTTCGCCTTCGCGCAGGCCCATCGTCTCGATGGCGATGTCGACATAGGGCACCTTGCCCTTGAGGCGGATCATCGTTTCGGCCAGCTGGCGGATCGGGATCGGGTCGCCCATGTCGAGCACATAGAGCCCCGCTTCGCCGCGCGTCTGTTGCAGCGAGGCGGCCTGAAGGACCAGCGCCGAGGCTTCCTCGATGGTCATGAAGAAGCGCGTTGCGTCGGGATCGGTAATGGTCACCGGGCCGCCCTGCGCAATCTGGCGCTCGAACAAGGGCACAACCGAGCCGGACGAGCCGAGCACATTACCGAAGCGCACCATGGCGCCGGCCATGCCGGAATCGGCCAGGATGCGGCCAATGCACAGCTCGGCGAGGCGTTTGGTGGCGCCCATGACATTGTCAGGATCGACGGCCTTGTCGGTTGAGATGAACACGAAGCATTTGGCGCCCGCCGCTACCGCGGACTGGGCCGCAATCCGCGCGCCGGACACATTGGTGAGGATCGCCTCGCAGGCATGGCGCTCCATCAGGGGCACATGTTTCAGGGCCGCGGCGTGGATCACGGTATCGGGCCGGGCGCCGGTGAAGATGTCCAGCATCCGCGCTTCATCGCGAATGTCGCCCAGATGGCAGCTGATCTTGAGCGCGGGCCAGTCGCGCTTCAGCTCCATCTCGATCTGGTAGAGATTGTATTCGGAGAAATCGATGATCGTCAGCTCGGCCGGGCTTTCCTGGGCGACCTGGCGCACGAGTTCGGACCCGATGGACCCGCCGCCGCCGGTAACCAGCACCCGCGCGCCGGTCAGGATCTTGCGCACAGGCTCCATATCGAGGTGGCGTTCGGGCCGGGCCAGCAGATCGGCCGGGCGCAGCCGCTCGAGCACCTGCGCGGCCGCGTCATGGCCCAGCGCCATGATCTCGGCGCCGTGGCGGGAGGTGACTTCCAGAACCTGCAGCATCACGGCGGGCGTTCGGGCCGGGCCGGTCAGCGCGATCCAGGGCGTCTCGCCATAGCGCAGCACCATGATTTCGATGATGTCGCTGAGTTCCTTGAGGCTGCCGAGAATCGGCACGCCGCGAACCGCGCGGCCGGGCTGGTGCGCGTCCATTTCAACCAGACCGAGTACGCGGACCGCCTGGCCCGAATCGCGGCCCTCAAGGCGGCGCAGCACATCGATCCAGCTCAGCTGGTCGCCGAGCAGCAGGATCGGTTGGCCATCCTTGGGCAATTGCTGGAAAATCTGCATCGGGCGCTGGGTCGAGCGCCAGCGCGCCACCATCCGGCCACCATATAGCGCCACGGTCCAGAAGCCGATGGCGAGCAGAAGGGTCGGAACCGGAGAGGACAGGGCGCCGTTCAACGTCACCATCACCGGCAGATAAAACAGAACGGTCAGCGCGATGATCTGTACAAGGCGCCAGGCGTCGGGCGCGCCCATATGGCGCCACACCTGACGGTGGATGCCGCCCAGTACCAGCGCCACTGCGGCTGCAACCATGAAGGCGCCGCTCGCAAGCAACCAGCTCTGATAGTTGAACAGCTCGCCAGATTCCTGGCTCAGATGTGTATCAAGATGGGCCGCCGTCATCGCCACGCCCGCCATGGCGATGTCAAACGTGAGTGTCAGGGCCATGGCACGCCGTGCGGCGTCTCTGGGTGTCACGTCTGGTACTCCCTCACACTCGTTCGTACAGAACGAACCACCCGTGTAGTGCCACTTTGGGTCACAAAAAGCAAAGCCTGCAACCCTATTTCAAAGCGCAATTCTTTGGCGCAGAAATAGAGCAACTCCGTGGCAAATTTGGGGCAGTCCCGGATACTGTAGTGGTTGCAGGCATTCGGCCTGTGGAATTCTGTGGTGGGCCCGGAGGGACTTGAACCCCCGACCAAACCGTTATGAGCGGTCCGCTCTAACCAACTGAGCTACAGGCCCCACACGGGATGTCGTTTAAGGGCCGCAGGCTTGCCACGCAACGGCCTTCTTCGGCATTGATGACTGACGCACCCAATTCTCGGGAACAATGAGGACATTGCCCATGAAACATCTCACCCTGTCTGCCGTCGCGCTGGTCATGGCCCTGGCGCCGGCTGCCTGCGCCCAGGGCGCCTCCGCCTACACTGCACCTGCCGGGAGCTCGCCGATGGCCCATCCAAACTCGATCCAGCCGGAAACCACCCTTCAGATCTCCGCTGAAGCGCGGGTCGACCGGGCCCCTGACATTGCCTTCGTTACCGCCGGTGTCACCGAAGAACGCGCCACCGCCTCCGAAGCGATGGCGGCGCAATCGGCTGCCATGAACGGTGTATTCGAAGCGCTGCGCGCCGCCGGCATCGCCGACCGCGACATGCAGACCTCGGGCCTCAGCCTTCAGCCCCGCTATGATTATGTCGAAACCGCTGACCGCGAAGGCGTGAAGCGCGGCGTGCAGAAGCTGGCCGGCTATGTCGCGTCGAATCAGGTGACGGTGCGCGTGCGCGATCTGGCCCGTCTGGGCGATACGCTCGACAGCCTCGTCTCCTCGGGCGGCAACACGCTTTCGGGCGTCAACTTCGCGATCGATGACGACAAGGAAGTGCGCAACGAAGCCCGCAGCAAGGCGATGAAGGATGCCATCGCCAAGGCCGAGCTTTACGCGTCGGCATCAGGCCTGCGCGTCGCGCGAATCGTGACCATCAGCGAAGGTTATGAGCACACGCCCCAGCCGATGCCGATGGCCCGTATGGCAATGGCGTCGGACATGATGGAATCCACCCCGGTTGCGGGCGGTGAAGTTGGCGTCACGGCGAATGTCAGCGTGCTGTTCGAGCTGACGAAGTAAGCGCCTACACGTAGCCTTCTGCGAGAAGGTCTTTCATGTCGATGAGGCCGGCCGGCGCGCCGGTCTCATCGACCACGAAGGCGTTCGAAATCCGGTTTTCGCTGAAGCTCTTGATCACGCTCATCATGCGGGCGTCCGGATCGATCGTGCGCGGGCCCGGCGTCATCACTTCGCGCGCGCTGGCGTTTGTGCGTCCCGCCAGAATCGCCCGGCGCAGGTCGCCATCGGTGACCATGCCGATCAGCTTGCGCGTTTCGTCGATAATCCCGACACAGCCTTTGCGGCCTTCGGATACGGCGATCACCAGCTCCTCAAAGCTCGCCCCGGCGCTGGCCAGCGGCAGGGGATCTTTGTGGTCGCGGATGTAATCGCCCGCCGTCTGCAATGTCCGGCCGAGCTTTCCGCCGGGATGGCGGAAGCCGAAATCTTCGGTCGAAAAGCCCCGGCGCGCCATCAGCACGATGGTCAGCGCGTCGCCGAGCGCCAGCGCCATGGTGGTCGATGAGGTGGGCGCCAGCCCATTGGGGCAGGCTTCGGGAACGGTCGGCAGCTCCAGCAGCACATCAGCGTAGCGCCCGAGGGTCGATTCGCGCGCCCGCGTCATCGCGATCAGCGGGATCGCATTGCTCTTGCAGTAGCGCAGCAGGTCGATCAGCTCGCGGCTTTCGCCCGAATAGGAAATCGCAATCACAACCGAGCCCGGCACGATCATGCCGAGATCGCCATGGCTGGCTTCGGTCGGGTGCAGGAAGAATGAAGGCGTACCGGTCGAGGCGAGGCTGGCGGCAATCTTCTGGCCGATATGGCCTGACTTGCCGACGCCCGCGACGATCACATGCCGGTCGGTCGCCAGGATGGTGCTGACCGCCTCCTCCAGAGAGGGGCCGAGCGTCTGCTCCAGCTTTTCCAGCGCATTCCGCTCTGTGCGGATGACATTCCGGGCGAGGTCGAGATCGGATTGTGAGGTCAAGACAGTGATACTCCGCACGCCAGGCTGGCGCTGGTGCCTTGTCCTAGAATTAGAAGGCGGCATCAAGCCCTGCCGGCCAGAGCCCAGGCCGGGCCCCAAGCTGGCCGTTAGCCCGTCAGCGCCGTCAGCGGCGGCGCAGCTGACGGCGGGTGTAGTCCATGACCGCCTTGGCAGCCGCAGCTTTCGCAGCCTGGCTCGCCTCATATTCAGAGACCGAGATGGTGTCCGCGGCAGCGGCAGCAGCCGGGAGGGCTTGCGGCGCTTTGGCGGCGGCGCCGGTCTGTGCCTGCTGATAGCCCGAAACGGTCAGCGAGTCGGGCACCTTGTAATCAGGGGCCTTATACTCTGCCACTTTGGATTCCGGGGCCTTGGGCTCTGGAGCGACAGTCTTGGGCGTGTTGGCAATTTCCGGCACCACTTCCAGGGTCGGAGCCTGCTCGGCCGCGTCGCCTTCGGCGATTTCCGCCTCTTGCAGAACTTCGGCAGGCTGTGTGCCGGCCTGTTCGGCAAGGATCGCGCTCAGGGGCCGGCCATTGAGCATTGGCTCTGCGGCGGCATTGGGGTTGAGCGGCGTATCGAGCGCCGCAAACGACATCAGCTTCGTGTTCGGATCGATCAGGTCCGGCGTCTGTCCAATCGAGACGAAAGCGGACTCGACGAGCTCGGTCACATGCGCGTCGCGCGACTTCGCCGAAGCTCCGCCCAGCACGATCGCGATCACGCGGCGGCCATCGCGCTCAGCCGAGGTCATCAGGTTGAAGCCCGATGCGCGGGTGTAGCCGGTCTTGATGCCGTCCACGCCATCGACGCTGCCGATGAGGTTGTTGTGGCTCTTGTAGGTCATCCCGCCCCAGCTGAAGCGCTGGTTCTGGAAGTAGTGGTAATAGGGCTCGTGATTGTCGAGCAGGGCGTCAGCCAGGATCGCCAGATCGCGCGCCGTCGACAGCTGCGCGGTGTCCGGCAGGCCCGACGCATTGCGGAACGTGGTGTTGGACAGGCCGAGATCGCGGGCCTTGTCGGTCATCATCGCGGCGAACTTGCGCTCCGACCCGCCGAGGAACTCGGCAACGGCAGCGGCCACGTCATTGGCGGATTTGGTGGTGAGGGCGTAGATCGCATCCTCGACGGTAATCGTATCGCCCGCTCTCAGACGCAGGTTCGAGGGCGGCTGGGCCGCAGCATTGCGCGAAACCTTGATCTTGTCCTTGAGGCTCACATCGCCCGCGTCGATGGCATCGAACAGCAGGTAGAGCGTCATCACTTTGGTCAGCGAGGCCGGGTAGCGCGGGTCATCCTGATTGCGGGCGTGAAGAACCTCTCCGCTATCAGCATCCACAACGATTGCGGCGTATTTCTCAGCATGCGCAGACGGCGCCATGACGGCGGCGGTGATCGATACTGAGGCTGCGATGGCCGACCCGCGAAACGCACGAGACCAGACTTTTGCTGCCATTGGCTGCACCCTCCAGAACTTAACACGCCCCCCGGACTTTCCAGGCTCACCCTAGATTCCGCTAATTCTATTGACCACAGCTTAACGCAGGATGACTGGTCAATGTTTTGTAATCTCCAGATGCCATGCAAATCCCGTGCAAAATGATTAATGTTGCGGCGCACAATAAATATTGCGACCGCGAAGGGAATGTGCTATTTTAGGGGAAATCGAAATCCCGTACAAAAAGGATGTTCCCATGGCTAAAACCACCAAAACTGCTCCTCGCGCGAAGGCTGAAGCCCGTCCGACCGAGGCCGCTACCAAGACCATCGAGTCTGGCATGGACACCATGGCGGGCATCGCCTCGAAATTTTCCGGTTACACCGAAGACGGCGTGAAAGCGCTGAAAGACAGCGCTGCGCTCTCCACCGAGACGATGCGCGAAATCGGCAGCCGCAACATGAACTTCATGACCCAGGCCATGGAACAGGGCGTTGAGCTGACCCAGGCGCTGGCTTCGGCCCGCGACCCCCGCGAAATGTTCCAGATCCAGTCGGGCTACGCCAAGTCGATGTTCTCGGCCTACACCGCCGAGTTCACCGCCCAGTCCGAGCTCTGCATGGGCGCCTGGCGCGAAGCGGCCAAGCCGTTCATGTCGCGCTTCGCGAAGTAAGTTTCAAACCTCTGGGTTTCGGGCTCCGGCGTTCCTCCCCGCCTCCGGACGTAGAGTGAAAGTGTAGATTTTAGAGGCCGGGCCGGTTGGTCCGGCCTCTGTCATTTCCGGGACATGCCGCCCGCCCTTGCAGCTGACGCTGCGTCCACTGTCGCAGAAACGTCAAACCGGGTTCGCCCCCGCCGCGAACCGATCTATGATCGGTCCAGATCGGCCTCGTGGGGGAAGTCGCAATGATACAGGATCGTCAGGGTAATCCGCTGGCGGGCGCCAGCCCGAAGGCGGCGGAGCTGTTTGATCTCTCGTGCCGGCGCTTTGCCCGCTTCCGGGGCGATCCGGTCGAGCCGCTGGACGAAGCCATCGCTGACTCGCCCGACTTCGGCATGGCGAAGATTGCCAAGGCCTGGCTCTATGTCACCTCGACCGAGCCTGGTGCGACGGCCGGCGCGCGGCGCCTGCTGCGCGACATCGAGAAGGAAACCCCGCCCGGCACGGAGCGCGAGATCGCCCATGTGAAGGGGTTGCAGGCCGCCACGCTGGGCAACTGGACTGAAGCCGGCCGCACGCTGGATCTCTGGTCGGCCTCCCATCCGCGCGATTATCTCGCCCTCCTCATCGGCCATCAGATCGACTTTCTCACCGCCAATGCCCGAAACCTGCGCGACCGGATCGCCAGGGCCTTGCCCGCCTGGGACAAGCTGCCCGAGCGGTCATTTCTCCTCGGCATGCTCGCCTTCGGCCTTGAGGAGGCGGGCGACTATCCCCGCGCCGAGGCCGCAGGCCGCGAGGCGCTGGAGCGCGAGCCGACCGACAGCTGGGCCCACCATGCCGTGGTGCATGTGCTGGAAATGCAGGGCCGCGCCGAAGAGGGCCGCGATTTCATCCGCCGCCGCCGCGAACACTGGGCCCAGCCCGACAGCTTCCTGAAAATCCACAACTGGTGGCATCTGGCGCTCTGCCATCTGGAACTGGGCGAGTTCGAGGCCGCGCTGCAACTCTATGACGATGAAATTCGGGCCGGCGAAAGCGGCATCGCGATGAACCTCGCCGACGCCGCCGCGCTGCTCTGGCGGCTGCATGTCATCGGCGTTGACCTCGGCGAGCGCTGGGAGGAACTGGCCGACGCCTGGACCCAGCATGCCGATGGCCGCTGCTATCCCTTCAACGACATGCACGCCGCCATGGCCTTCATTGGCGCAGGCCGCCGCAATGACGCGCTGGACCTGCTGGTCGCCGCCGAAGGCGCTGATCCCGGCGAGATGCGCGACTGGATGGCCCATACCGGACGCCCGGTCATCGAAGGGCTGGTTGCGTTCGGGAAGGGCAAATATGCCGATGCCGCCGAGCTGCTTTTTCCTGCGCGCCAGATTTATGCCAGCTTTGGCGGTAGCCATGCGCAGCGCGACGTGATCGACTGGACACTGACAGAAGCGGCCATTCGCGGCCGCCTGCACGGGCTGGCCGATTCGCTGATTGCCGAGCGCTTGTCGCTGCGTCCCGGCAGCCGCGTGAACCGGGCCTTTGCCGCGCGCGCCCGGCGCGAGCATTGATGTGGCGGGTTTTTAAGCAGGAGGCGACAACGCCGTGACGGACTTTCTCGACTTTCAGACCCTGAAGCGCCCGCCCAAGCCGAACACGGCCCTGATTGCGCCTGAAGGGTTCACGCCGCTGGAGACGCCGGACGGCGCCCCGCCCGTGCTGCCCTTTCCGCCCGCGGAAACCTTCGCGCGCCTGCTTGCCATGATCGAGGCCGAGCCCGGCTGGAAGCTGGTTGCTGCTGATGGCGCGACAGGACGGCTGCGTTTTATCGCTGTAACGAAGCTGCTGCGGTTTAAAGATGATGTGGACGTTACCATATTGCCCGTCGATGGCGCGCCGAGCCAATCGACATTCGCTGCCTATTCGCGTTCGCGTGTCGGCTATTCAGATCTTGGAACCAATCGGAAGCGTCTTGACGGCCTTTCCGCTGCGCTCAGTCTGCCGTGAAAGCGTGCAGAGCTGGATATAAGCGGTAAATGCATCTTCAATCTCGCACAGGAACGTATATCTTGAACACCATGAGCAGCGATTTCGATCAGGTCCGCATGAACGGATCATCGAACTCCGGTAGCCCAGGGGGCGGCCAGACGGGGGACGATGATGGCACAGGGTTTGACCTGGCCACCGAAACGCGGATCAAAACCAAGAAGCCGTCGCTCTACCGGGTTCTGCTTCTCAATGATGATTACACGCCGATGGAATTCGTCGTGTTCATCCTCGAGCGTTTCTTTAATCGCTCCCGCGAGCAGGCGACCCGGATCATGCTTCACGTCCACCAGAAGGGTGTTGGGCTGTGCGGGGTCTATACATACGAGGTTGCCGAGACGAAGGTAGCCCAGGTGCTCGACCTTGCCCGCCGCCATGAACATCCTCTCCAATGCGTCATGGAGAAAGAAGACTAAGCCACTATATACTCATCATAAGCCCCGTTCACACACACCCCCGGAAGGCTACCTCCTTTGCCACGTCTCTCACCGTCTCTCGAAACCGCCCTCGAAAAGGCCCTCATGCTCGCGTCCGAACGCGATCATGAATACGCCACGCTCGAGCATCTCCTTCTGGCGCTCACCGAAGATGAGCACGCCCGTGAAGTCATGGGGGCCTGCAAGGTAGATATCGAGGCCCTCCGCGGAGACCTGACCCGCTACATTGACGAGGAGCTTTCCAGCCTCATCGTTGATGACAGCGAAGGCCGGGTCCAGCCGACGGCTGCCTTCCAACGCGTCGTTCAGCGCGCCATCCTGCACGTCGAAAGCTCGGGCCGCGAAGAAGTGACGGGCGCCAACGTCCTCGTCTCGATCTTCTCCGAGCGCGAAAGCCATGCCGCCTACTTCCTGCAAGAGCAGGACATGACCCGGTATGACGCGGTGAATTTCATCTCTCACGGCGTCGCCAAGCAGCCGGGCATGTCACGCCCGTCTACCCCGCGCGGCGCAGAAGCCTCAGAGGAAGAACCGGTGAAGCAGGGCCATGAGGCACTCGACACCTATTGCGTGAACCTCAACGCCAAGGCGCGGGCCGGCAAGATCGACCCGCTGATCGGCCGCGACATGGAAGTGAACCGCTGCATTGAGGTTCTCTGCCGCCGCAACAAGAACAACCCCATCCTCGTCGGCGATCCCGGGGTGGGCAAAACGGCCATTGCCGAAGGCCTTGCCAAGCGCATCGTCGATGGCGAAGCGCCCGAAATCCTGGACGACGCGATCATCTGGTCGCTCGACATGGGCGCCCTGCTGGCCGGCACCCGCTATCGCGGTGACTTTGAAGAGCGCCTCAAATCGGTGATGAAGGAACTCGAGCAGCAGGAAAAAGCCATCCTGTTCATCGACGAGATCCACACCATCATCGGCGCCGGCGCTACGTCCGGCGGCGCGATGGATGCCTCCAACCTGCTGAAGCCTGCGCTCCAGTCCGGCGGCCTGCGCTGCATGGGCTCGACCACCTTCAAGGAATACAAACAGCACTTCGAGAAGGACCGCGCGCTTTCCCGCCGCTTCCGCAAGATTGATGTGGTGGAGCCAACCGTTCCGGACACGATCAAGATCCTCACGGGTCTGAAATCGAAGTTCGAGGATTTCCACGGCCTGAAATACACCAACGACGCCATCAAGGCGGCCGTCGAGCTGTCAGACCGCTACATCACCGACCGCAAGCTGCCCGACAAGGCGATTGATGTCGTTGACGAGGCCGGCGCCGCCCAATGGCTGCTCCCCGCTTCGAAGCGCAAGAAAACCGTCGGCATCCGCGACATCGAAGCCGTCGTCGCCAAGATCGCGCGCATTCCGCCCAAGCAGGTTACGTCTGACGACGCCGCGGCGCTGAAATCGCTCGACGCCGACCTCAAGCGCGTCGTGTTCGGCCAGGACGAAGCCATCGAAGCCCTCGCGGCCTCGATCAAGCTCGCCCGCGCCGGCCTGCGCGAGCCCAACAAGCCCATCGGCTCCTACCTGTTCACCGGCCCCACGGGCGTTGGTAAAACAGAAGTTGCCAAACAGCTTGCCTCCATCATGGGCGTCGAGATGCTGCGCTTCGACATGTCCGAATACATGGAGCGTCATACCGTCAGCCGTCTGATCGGCGCGCCTCCGGGCTATGTCGGTTATGATGAAGGCGGTCTGCTTACGGACGGTGTGGACCAACACCCCCACTGCGTCCTCCTGCTCGACGAGATCGAGAAGGCCCACCCGGACCTCTTCAACATCCTGTTGCAGGTGATGGACAATGGCGCGCTGACCGATGCCAACGGCCGCAAGGTCGACTTCCGCAATGTCATCGTCATCATGACGACGAATGCGGGCGCGTCGGACGCGGCGAAAAACTCCATCGGCTTTGGCCGTGGCAAGAAGGACGAAGAGCAGGAAGAGGCGCTCAAGCGCATGTTCACGCCCGAGTTCCGCAACCGCCTCGACGCCATCGTCACCTTCGGTGGCCTCACCCCGCAGATCATCGACCGCGTCGTCGAGAAGTTCATCCTTCAGCTGGAAGTTCAGCTGGAAGACCGCAACGTCTCCATCGAAGTGTCGAAACCAGCGCGCGAATGGCTGGCTAAGCGCGGCTTTGACGCTGAAATGGGCGCGCGGCCTCTGTCCCGCACGATCCAGGAATTCGTCAAGAAGCCGATGGCGGAAGAACTCCTCTTCGGCCAGCTCCAGAAGGGCGGCGTCGTCAAGATCGACCTCAACAAGGCCGGCGAAGAACTCACCTTCAAATACATCGCCGAACCGCCCAAGAAGAAGAAACCCACCAAGGACGCCACCGAAGAACCGGCGAACTGATCTTCTTCCAGCACGATAATCATCAAGGGCCGTCCCATCCGGGGCGGCCCTTTTGCTTTCCCCACCGTAACCACTCCCCAATCCTTCCAAACCCGCTAACCTCGCCGCAAAAGAACCTCGGGAGGAAATCAGATGGCCGCCAGCGTACAGGGAAAGTGCGACCCCAAATTCGCAAAAGTCCGTGAAGAGTTCGAGCGCAACTTCGCCGCGCGCGGAGAAGTCGGCGCCTCGGTCTGCCTCTCGGTAGACGGTCAGGTCGCGGTCGATCTCTGGGGCGGCATGGCCAATCCGGAGACCAGCGATCCCTGGCAGGAAGACACGGTCTCCATCGTCTTCTCCTGCACCAAGGCCGCCGTCGCCACCTGCGCCCACATCCTGATCGATCAGGGCAAGCTCAATCCGAGCGCGCTGGTGAAGGATTACTGGCCGGAATTCGCCAAGGCCGGCAAAGAGAAAACCACCGTCCAGATGATGCTCAACCATGAGAGCGCGCTGCCCACCCTGCGCGACCAGGTAAAGCCCGGCGGCTTTGGCGACTGGGATTACATGATCAAACGGATGGAAGACGAGGAAGCCTTCTGGGAGCCGGGCACGCGCAACGGCTATCACATGGTCAATTTCGGCTGGACGGTCGGCGAACTTGTCCGCCGCGTCTCGGGCAAATCGCTCGGCACGTTCTTCCGCGAGGAAGTGGCGGAAAAAACCGGCGCAAAATTCTGGATCGGCCTGCCGGAAAGCGAAAACGTCCACATCGCCCCCATCCGCATGTATGAGCCAAAGCCCACCGATCAGCCTACGGAATTCACCATCGCGCTGATGGGCGACCCCAACTCTATCCAGCACAAATCCTTCCTCAACACCGGCGGGTGGGACTGGAACAACCGCCAGAACCAGGCCGCTGAAGTCGGCGGCGGCGGCGGGCTCTCCAATGCGCGCGGACAGGTCAAGTGGTATACGGAGCTTGCCACAAACAGTGGCAAACTCGTCTCGGCAGACCGCCTGGCCGCCATGGGCCGCGTCACTACCGCCACCCAGCGCGACGCAACCCTGCTCATCCCCTCGCGCTTTGCCTCGGGCTATATGAAATCCATGGACAATCGCGGCCTGAACCTTGGTCCCGGCACCAGCGCCATCATGGGCGAGGCGGCCTTCGGCCATGTTGGCGCCGGCGGCTCCATCGGCTTTGCAGACCCCGAAGCGGGCCTCGCTTTCAGCTACACCATGAACCAGATGGGCGGCGGCCTCCTGCTGAATGAGCGCGGTCAGAGCCTCATCGACGCGGCCTATCAGGCGCTCGGCTACCGCACCAACGCGCCGGGGTCCTGGGTGCGCTAAAGGTCGCCCGGCGGCGGCGCCCGGTCTGTTGGTATAAGGACCATGAACACCGTCGCCGCCACGGCCGCCAGCGCAACGCCGATCACAAGCGGCTGAGAAACAGACTGCGTCACCAGCGCGGTCATCCCTGCCGACCCCCAGGCAAACCCCACCGCGATCCGCTTCACGGCCGGGCGCACGGCGCGGCGTTCCTCAAACCGGCGCGCTTCCTTCAGCGCCGTGCGCAGAATGGGGATACTCTCCAGCCAGCGCGTCATCCGCTCGGAGGAGCGCGAAAACGCCCACAGCGCCACGATCAGAAACACCGTCGTCGGCATCCCCGGCAGGATCGCGCCAAGGATGGCAAGGCCTGTAAAAACAAGACCGATCAGAATGAAAAACGGCTTGGACATCAAGCGGCCAGCCCGCTGCGCGTGCGGGGCCGGTGGCGCATCAGGCAAATGTCACGGGCAAGCGCTCGGCGAGCCAGCCATCGGGGCCTTCAACCCCGCCCACCACATTATAAACCTGCGTAAAGCCAACGGCGCGTGCCTGCGCGGCAGCCTGGCCAGAGCGCTGGCCCGAGCGGCAGATGAACGCGACCGGCGCTTCAAACGCCCCGGCATGCGCCATCACCTGTTTAAGAAAGTCCTTGTCCTGAAGGGTTGCGCGCTTCGCGCCTTCCGGCACGCCGGTCTGGCGCCACTCTTCGGGCGTGCGCACGTCGATCAGCGTAATCTCGCCCGCGCGCAGCTTGTCATAAGCCTCGCGCGCCGAAAGGCGCTGCACGGGCGGCGCGGCGCGGGTCTCCGCCTTCAGGGAAAACATCGACGCGAGGATGGACTGGATGTTCATCGCCCTGGCTTACCCGGCCCCGCCAACCGTCAGGGAACCGACTTTCAGCGTCGGCTGGCCCACGCCCACGGGGATGGACTGCCCGGCCTTGCCGCACACACCCACGCCGTCATCCATGGCAAAGTCATTGCCGATCATCGTCACATCGCGCAGCACGGTCGGCCCATGGCCGATCAGCGTCGCATTCTTCACCGGGGCAACCACCTTGCCATTCTCGACGAGGTAAGCCTCCGTGCACTGAAAGACGAAGTTGCCGGAGGTAATGTCCACCTGTCCGCCGCCAAAATCCACGGCCCAAAGCCCGCGCTTGATCGAGGCGACAATCTCGCCGGGGTCTTTATCCCCGCCCAGCATCACGGTGTTGGTCATCCGCGGCATGGTCTGGGCTTCATAGCTTTCGCGCCGGCCATTGCCCGTGGGCGCCATGCCCATCAGGCGGGCGTTCATCCGGTCCTGCATATAGCCTTTGAGGATGCCGTCTTCGATCAGCACGGTGCGCTGCGTCGGCGTGCCCTCGTCATCAAACGACAGCGATCCGCGCCGCGCCTCGATCGAGCCGTCATCAATTACAGTCACGCCCCTGGCGGCAACCTGCTGGCCGATCTGGCCGGAATAGACGCTCGTGCCCTTACGGTTGAAGTCGCCTTCAAGGCCATGGCCAACCGCCTCGTGCAACAGCACAGCGGGCCAGCCAGGGCCAAGCACCACTTCCATCTCGCCGGCCGGGGCGGGGATGGATTTGAGGTTCACAGACGCCTTCTCAATCGCGCGCCGCGCCATCGCCTTCCAGCGCTCGGGCGCAATCCACTCATCATAGGCCGCGCGTCCGCCTGCGCCTGCGCCGGCCGATTCGCGCCGGCCGTTCTCTTCCAGCGTCACGGAAACATTGAGACGCACCAGCGGGCGCACTTCATGAAAATGCGCGCCGTCGGGCCGCAGGATGTCGATTTCCTTATGGCTGCCGGAGAGGGACACAGACACCTGCACCACGCGCGGGTCGCTGGCGCGGGCAAAGGCGTCGATCTCGGCCAGAAGGTTTGTCTTGTCGGTAAAGGCCGGCGCCAGCGTCGGGTCGATGGGGGCGTAAAGGCGGCGGTTGGTTGGCTGCGGGCCGGTCGCCAGTGTCCCGGAATGGCCGCGTTTGGCCTGCGCGGCGGTGTCGCCTGCGCGGCGAATGGCGTCGAGGGTCAGCTGCGAGGCATAGCCCGAGCCCTGCGCTTCGCCCGCCACAACCCGCAGGCCAAAGCCCTGATCGGTGTCATAGGCGGCCGATTTCAGCCGGCCATCGTCAAAAACGAAGCTCTCGGAGCGCGACCGCTCCACATAAAGGTCGCCATCATCGGCGCCGCGGGTGGCTTCGGCCAGGATGGCGGAAGCGGCTGTCAGGTCAAAGGGCAGGGGAGATTGGGTCATGTTCCCAAGATGCGGGCTTCCGCGCCCCCATACAAGGCCTTCTCTACAAGCCTCAGCCTGCGGGTTTGCCCGGCGGAAATGCGCTCAGCGCCTGTTCGGCAACGGCCCTCAGCGCCTCGCGGCTGAAGCCCGCCTTCGCCTGCACGGCCATCCCGTGCAGCACAGCCATCACGAATGCGGCGAGCGCTTCGGGGTTGGATGTTTCGGGCAGATCGCCGTCTTTCCGGGCTTGCATGAAGCGGTCCCGCAGCATCGCCTCGCCCGTCGCCCGCGCATCGATCAACGCCTGCCTCACCGGTTCCGCGTCATCAGACCCCGCCTGCGCGCTGTTGACCATCAGGCATCCGGGGTTTTCCGGAAACGCTGTGTTCAGGTCGATGGCCGCGCAGAAGACCCGCGCCGCCGCTTCCCGCGCGGTCGGCAGGTTCATCGCTTCGGGGAAGTAATCGAGATACCGGTCCTGATAGCGATCCAGCGCCTTCCGGAAGAACGCTTCCTTGTTGCCGAAGGCGGAATAGAGGGCTGGCCGCTCCACGCCGGTGGCTTCGGTCAGGTCCGAATAGGTCGCGCCTTCATAGCCCTTCCGCCAGAAGACACACAGCGCCGCATCCAGCGCCTTCTCCACATCAAATTCGCGATGGCGTCCCATCAGCGTTTCCTTTTTTGTAACAACCGTTACGAAATATCTTGAACTTCGCTTCCGATACCATAACTGACGTTATAATAACAATCGTTATGAAAAAACAAAGCTGCTGCAATCCTTCAGGAAAGCAGCGTTTCAGAGATCACGGAAAGGATTTCCATGTCGACCAAATTGAAGGGCCAGGTGGCCCTCGTCACCGGGGGCTCGCGCGGTCTCGGCGCGGCCATTGCTGAGGCGCTGGCAGATCAGGGCGCCGATGTTGCGATCAGCTATGTCGCGTCGGCGGAAAAGGCCGAGGCGGTTGTCGAAAAGCTGAAAGCCAAAGGCGTCCGCGCGCTCGCCGTCCGCAGTGATCAGGCCGATACGGCCGCCGCCGGGCCGCTGGTGGATGCCGTTATGGCGCATTTCGGAAAGCTCGACATTCTGGTCAACAACGCGGCCATCGCGGTGCAGGGCAGAACGGTTGATGATCCTGAACTGGAGACCGAAGCCTATGACCGCCAGTGGCAGGTCAATGTGCTGGGCGCTGTGGCAACCACACGCGCCGCGTCCCGCAAGCTGACGGATGGCGGGCGCATCATCTTCATCGGGTCAGGTCTTGGCAGCAAGGTGCCGTTCGCTGGCGTCGCCGACTATTCGGGCACGAAGGCCGCCATCGCCGGCTATGCCAGGGGCGTTCAGCGCGATCTTGGTCCGCGCAACATCACCGTCAATGTCGTCCAGCCAGGCATCATGCGGACGGATATGAACGCGGCCGTTGCCGACCAGCTGCCTCCGGGATTGATGGAAGCCCATGCCATCCAGCGGATCGCGACGGTGGAAGAGGTCGCCGCCGCGGTCACCTTCCTCGCCGGTCCGGATGCGGGCTACATCGCGGCGGGTGTTCTGGACATCTCCGGCGGTTTCCTCGCCTGAGCGATAGCGGGCGCAATATTCGAGTCGGGATTCGGGGCGGGTGGCCAACATCCGCCCCGATCTGTTTCAGCCAGATCTGTTTCAGCCCAATCTGATTCAATTCGTCTCCACCGTGAACCGGGCGAGCTGGTCATCGGTGGGGGTGTATTCCGGGTTCAGCTCCTTGGACTTCACGAAGTCGTAATAGGCCCCCTCCACATCGCCGGTGCGTTCGCGGGCCAGGGCCCGGTTGTAGTAGGCGGCATAGAGGTCGCTGGACTCCAGCTCGATCGCCCTGTCGAGCGACACGAGGGCCGAGTTATAGTCCTGCTGAAGGATATAGGCGGCGCCTTCGTTCAGCCAGGTCGGCCCGGAATCGGGCGATATGCGCTTGGAGGAGGCGTAGTCGCTCAGCGCTGAGTCCAGCTTGCCCTGCCGCATTCGCAGCACGCCGCGATTCGTGAAGGTGGCGGCGCGGTTGGACAGGTTGAGGGCCTCATGCGCCAGCGCCCGGCTGCACAGCTCCTCGGCGGCGGGGCCGGAAAGCAGGCTGTATTTCGCCGCCTCGTAACAATCCTTGGCGAGCCCCCCGCCCAGGACGGTCACTTGCGCGGTGGCTGCGGGGGTCAGGGCGACCAGAACCGCCGCAAATACAACTGTACGGATCATGTTTACCTCCCATATTTCGTTATAAGGCAAGTATAGCACGCGCCCCCCGGCCGGGCGATGCGCTGCGACAATTTTGAGCGCGGAAAACGCTGGGGTTCCCGGCGCGGCTGGTATAGTTAGAGGCCAAATTGAGACGAATTGGGGTTGAATCCGTGCGACACATTCTTGCCGCCCTCTCCGCTGCCTTGCTGGCCGGACCTGCCTTTGCGGCCGAGCCCGTAGATGGCGCGATCAATATGCAACCCGCTGCGACCCGAATCGCTGAGCGTGTGCATGACTTCCACAATGTGCTGCTGGTGATCATCACGGCCATCACGCTGCTGGTACTGGCGCTGATCATCTGGATCGTGGTGCGCTACAACCAGAAGGCCAACAAGGTCTCCCGCAAGTTCAGCCACAACACCATGATCGAAGTGGTGTGGACGGTTGTGCCGGCGCTGATCCTGGTCGGCATTGCGGGCCTGTCCTTCCCGAACCTCTACTATCAGAACGTCACGCCGAATCTCGGCCAGATCGTCGCCACCTCCAAACAGCTGCTGGCAGACGGCAAATCCGCCGAGCATCAGGCCTACACCCAGAACTACTTCCCTGATGCGGCCGAAGAAGGCTTCATCAACGTCAAGATCCAGGGCAACCAGTGGAACTGGACCTACACCTATGCCGACATCGTCGATGACGCCGGCATCCCGGTCGAGTTCGTGTCCAACGGTCTCCACAAAGGCACCTCGCGCGACGCCGATGCTCCGGCCGGCGCCCTGCGCCTCCTGGCCACCGACTATCCGATGGTCGTGCCCGAAGACCGCTATGTCCGCTTCTACACCGCCGCCGCTGACGTGATCCACTCCTGGGCCGTCCCGTCCTTCGCCGTGAAGGTCGATGCCATCCCCGGCCGCCTCAACGAGGGCTGGTTCCTCGTCAAGGAGCCGGGCGTCTATTACGGTCAGTGTTCCGAGCTTTGCGGTGTCGACCACGCCTTCATGCCGATCGAGGTCCGCGTCGTTTCACAGGCACAGTTTGACGCCTGGGCCGAGATGATGAAGGCCGGAGACTTTGACGGCGCTGCCGCGTCGGTCCGCCAGATTGCCTCGGCTGACGCCGGCGCTAAATTCGCTTCTAACTAGTTCCGAGAGAAAGAGCCTTTCCCATGCCTATGGACGAAGTCGCCCTCGATCACGGCCACGACAGCCACGATCACAAACCCGGCTTTTTTACCCGCTGGTTCTTCTCAACGAACCACAAGGACATCGGTACGCTGTACCTGATCTTCGCGCTCATCGCGGGTGTCGTCGGTTATTCGCTGTCCGGCCTCATCCGTTGGGAGCTTGCCGCTCCCGGCATTGGCCCGATGCTGTGGATTCAGACCACCTTCTTCGGCCTTGAGGGCGATGCCGCCGTCGCGGCTGCCAAACACTTCTACAACGTCGTGATCACCTATCACGGCCTCGTCATGATCTTCTTCATGGTGATGCCCGCGCTGATCGGCGGTTTCGGCAACTGGTTCGTGCCGCTGATGATCGGCGCGCCGGACATGGCCTTCCCGCGGATGAACAACATCTCGTTCTGGCTCACGGTTGCGGCCTTCATCCTCGCGGTGCTGTCGATGACGGTTCCGGGCGGCTCCGCCGGCAACGGCTTCGGTGGCGGCTGGACCCTCTATCCGCCGCTTTCCGGCTCGACCGGCCACCCCGGCCCGTCGATGGACCTCTTGATCCTGTCGCTGCACACCGCCGGTATCGCGTCCATCCTCGGCGCCATCAACTTCATCGTCACCATCCTGAACATGCGCGCACCCGGCATGACGCTGCATAAGATGCCGCTGTTCGCCTGGGGCATGCTGATCACTGCCGTCCTGCTGCTTCTGGCTCTGCCAGTGCTCGCCGGCGCGCTCACCATGCTGCTGACCGACCGTAACTTCGGCTCGCAATTCTTCGTGCCAGCGGGCGGCGGCGACCCCGTGATGTTCCAGCATCTCTTCTGGTTCTTCGGCCACCCCGAAGTGTACATCATGATCCTGCCGGCCTTCGGCATCGTCAGCCACATCGTGTCGACCTTCTCGAAAAAGCCGATCTTCGGTTATCTCGGCATGGCCTACGCCATGGTGTCGATCGGCGTCATCGGCTTCGTCGTGTGGGCCCACCACATGTACACCGTCGGCATGAACGTTGACCTGAAAGCCTACTTCGTGGCGGCCACCATGGTCATCGCGGTCCCCACCGGCATCAAGATCTTCTCCTGGATCGCGACGATGTGGGGCGGCTCGATCGACTTCAAACTGCCCATGCTCTGGGCCATCGGCTTCATCTTCCTGTTCACACTGGGCGGTGTCACAGGTGTGGTTCTGGCCAACGCCGGTGTCGACCATGCCCTCCACGACACCTATTACGTGGTGGCCCACTTCCACTACGTGCTGTCGCTCGGCGCCGTGTTCGGCCTCTTCGCGGGCTGGTACTACTGGTTCGAGAAGATGTTCGGCATCAAGTACAACAGCTTCCTGGGCGGCCTGCACTTCTGGCTGATGTTCATCGGCTCGAACCTCCTGTTCTTCCCGCAGCACTTCCTGGGTCTGCAGGGCATGCCGCGCCGTTACATCGACTATGCAGACGGCTTCGCCACCTGGCACCACTGGTCGTCGATCGGCTACGCGGTCACCCTCGTTGCCACCCTGATCTTCTTCTTCTCGCTGGCCGTTGCCTTCATCCAGCGCCGCAAGGCGGATGAAAGCGGCAACCCCTGGGGCGAAGGCGCCACGACGCTGGAATGGACCCTGCCGTCGCCGCCACCCTTCCACCAGTATAACGAACTGCCGGTGGTCAACACCAAGGGCGGCCACTAGGCACCGATCAGGCCCGCCGCACCGGGCTGGAGAATTGAACCAACCGGGGCGGCCCTCGCGCATCAGCGTGCGGGCCGCTTCGTTTAAAACGGCCTGAGAGAGGCCCGGAGATGACAGAGCTGACCGCCGCAACCCCCACCAAGCGCCCCGCTACGGCGACTGACTATGTGAACCTGATGAAGCCCCGCATCATGATGCTGGTGGTGTTCACGGCCGTAGCAGGTCTCGCCGCTGCCAGCGGTATGACCGGCATCACCATGCACCCGGCCATGGCGGCAATTGCCGTGCTGGCCGTTGCGCTCGGCTCGGGCGCGGCCGGCGCCATCAACATGTGGTATGACGCCGACATCGACGCCATCATGAGCCGCACCTCGACGCGCCCCATCCCGTCGGGCGCCGTGCCCAAGGAAGAGGCCCTCACAATGGGCCTCATCATGTCGGGCGTCTCGGTGATGCTGATGTGGCTGGCGTCCAACTGGCTCGCCGCCGCGCTGCTGGCCTTCTCGATCTTCTACTATGGCGTCATCTATACGATGTGGCTGAAGCGGGCGACGCCGCAGAATATCGTCATCGGCGGCGGGGCAGGCGCGTTCCCTCCGGTCATCGGCTGGGCCGCCGTCACCGGCAATACGCCGCTCGACGCCTGGATTCTCTTCGCCATCATCTTCTTCTGGACGCCCCCGCATTTCTGGGCGCTGTCGCTGCTGGCGCACAAGGAATACGCCAAGGTCTCCGTGCCCATGCTGCCGGTCACCCACGGCGCCAAGGCCACGCGGTTCCAGATCCTCGTCTATACGCTGGTGCTGATCCCGGTCTCGCTTGCCCCTCTGGCCACCGGTCTGGGCGGCTGGATCTATGGCGCAGTCGCCGGCGGTCTGGGACTGGTCTTCCTGGCTTATGCGGTCGCCATCCTGCGCTCGAAGGCGGGCGATGACGGCGCCCCGGCGGGCGACATGAAACTCGCCCGCACTGCGTTCCTCTTCTCGATTCTCTACCTCTTCGCCCTATTTGGCGCAGTGCTGGTGGAGCATGCTGCCGGGCTGCACTTCCCGGTCTTTGGAGCCTGATATGGAAGACCCCACGCTGAAGCCGGATGTCCGCCGGTTCACGCCGGAAGAACTGGCCGCCCGCAAGAAGCGCAATGTCTGGCTCGGCCTGGCGCTGGGCGGGTTTGTCGTGCTGGTGATGATCACCACCGTTATCCGGCTGGCGACCGGCACCGGTATTTCGGGGCGGATGTAATGGGTCTTTCAAACGCGAAAATCGGCCTGATCGCCGGGGGCTTTGCCGCCGGAATGCTCACCCTCGCTTTCGCGGCAGAGCCGCTCTATTCGGCCTTCTGCGAAGTCACCGGCTTTGGCGGCACCACCCGTGTCGCCACCGAAGGCCCCAAGGAAATGCTGGAGCAGACGGTTGAAGTCCGCTTCGACGCAAACGTCGCTGATACGCCGCTGGAATTCCGCCCGCTTCAGGGGCCCCAGACCGTCCAGATCGGTCAGCATGGCCTGGCCTTCTATGAGGTGACCAACCCGACCGATTCGGAAATCCGCGTCATCGCCAGCTATAACGTGACCCCGCATATGGCGGGCCCGTACTTCAACAAGCTGGAATGCTTCTGCTTCTCCGAACGCGTCATCGCGGCAGGCGAAACGCGCAAGCTGCCGGTGGTCTATTTCATCTCGCCCAACATGATCGAAGACCGGGTGGCGAAGAACCTCGAAACCATCACGCTCAGCTACACTTTCTTTGACAGTGGCACCTATAATGGGCCACGCACGGAAGTGTCGGGCACGGCGCCGGGTGTCGCGCCCGCCGCCGTTCCGGGCGGGGGTGCGGCAAATCCGGCCACGCCCGGCTGAAACAGTTGCGAAATAGCGCGCGCTGGCGATAAACAGCGCCAGAGAAATGCATGCGATTCCGGAGGGGATTGAGATTATGGCCGGCAGCGACGTCAAACACGATTATCACCTGGTGAACCCCTCGCCGTGGCCGCTTCTCGGCTCGCTGGCGGTCACCGTTCTCGCCATTGGCGGCGTAACCTACATGAAAGGCCTCTTTGGCCTGGCTGAAGGCTCCTGGTGGCTCATGGCCATCGGCTTTGCCATGGTCCTGTGGGTCATGTTCGGCTGGTGGGCGACGGTCATCAAGGAAGGCCGCATCGGCGATCACACCCCCGTGGTGGAAATCGGCCTGCGCTATGGCATGATCCTGTTCATTGCCTCGGAGATCATGTTCTTCGTGGCCTGGTTCTGGTCCTTCTTCGAATTCTCCATCTTCTGGGACGCCCGCGTTGGCGCCACCTGGGATTCGGCCAACGCCCTGTTCGCCGATGGCCTGAACCGTTTCGCTCAGTGGCCCCCGGCAGACGTGACCACGTTTGACCCCTTCCATCTGCCGCTGATGAACACCCTCGTCCTGCTGCTCTCGGGTACCACGGTCACCTGGGCCCACCACGCGCTGGCCCATGGCGACATGAAAAGCGCCAAGCTCGGCCTGATCCTCACGATCCTGCTCGGCCTCGGCTTCACCGCGCTTCAGGTCCTCGAATACAGCCATGCCGGCTTCTCGTTTGATGGCACGCTCTATGGCTCGGCCTTCTACATGGCCACCGGCTTCCACGGCGCCCACGTCGTCATCGGCACGATCTTCCTGATCGTCTGCCTGATCCGCATGTATGCCGGCAACATGACCCCGAAGAAGCACCTCGGCTTTGAATTTGCCGCCTGGTACTGGCACTTCGTGGACGTGGTGTGGCTCTTCCTCTTCGCCTTCGTCTATGTCGCGCCGCATCTGGTGCATGGCGGGGGCCACTAGGTCCGCTGCCGCCCCCTGGCGGTGATGGATGACACAATCTGGCCCGCCGGTGTTTCCACGCTGGCGGGCTTTGTCTTTCTGGCGGTCCCGTTTGTCCTAGTTTGTCCTGATCTGTCCGAATTTGTCCTGGATCTGACCCATGATGTTCCGCCCTTTACCCGTCATGACCGTGCTGAGCGTGATCGCGTTCGCCATCCTCATCCTGTTCGGAAACTGGCAATGGGCCCGCTACGAGCAGAAGATGGCGCTCAAGGATGCGGTGCCCGAATGGGCTGAAACCACAGGGAAAACGCTCCCCGGCACCGAGCGGATTGTCTACGCCTATGCCGATGGCGATGCCGCCTGGCGTCAGGTCACCGCCTTTGAAACGGCCGAGGGCATCCTCTTCCTGCCGGTCTCCATCCACTATTCGATCGAGGCGCCTCCTGTAGCGGTTGCAACAGTTTCCGAGACGCTCACTTTGCGCGGCCTGTGGCATCCGCCCCAGCGCCGCAACGCCTTCACCACCCCGGATGAACCGGAGAAGGGCCTCTACTACACCCTCGATCCGGCGACCCTTGCTGCGGCCCTGCCGGCCGATCAGGCCGCGCGGGTTATCCCCCGTGTGTTCGAGCCCGAAACCCTGATGCGCACGGACTATCCGGCCCCTCAGCCCGTTCCCAATCCCCTCCTTCAGCCCGGTGACAGCGCCCGCCTGCCGCCCGAACGGCATTTTGGCTATGCAATCACCTGGTGGGGCCTCGCCATGGCGCTGATCGGTGTGTATCTGGCCTTCCATCACCAGCGCGGGCGGCTGCGTTTCAGGCGGGAGAACATCCAGTGAAGTATATTTCGACCAGAGGTCAGGCGGAACCTGTTGATTTTGCAGGCGCTTGCCTGGCGGGCCTTGCCACGGACGGCGGCCTCTACGTGCCCGAGAGCTGGCCGCAGATTGCCCCCGCCACGCCGGGTGAACCCTACGCCGAGACCGCCGCGCGCATCCTCTCCGCCTTTGCCGGCGACGCGATTCCCACCGACGTGATGCGCCGCCTCTGCACGCAGGCCTATGACCGCTTTGCCCACCGCTCGGTTGCCCCGCTGACGCAGGCCGGGCCGGGTCTCTGGCTGATGGAGCTGCACCACGGGCCAACGCTCGCCTTCAAGGATGTGGCGATGCAGATCATCGGCCAGATCTATGACTATCTCCTCGGCCTTTCCGGCCAGCGGATGACCGTAACCTGCGCCACGTCCGGCGATACCGGCGGGGCCGCCGCCGGCGCGTTTGCGGGCGCGGAGAATGTGCGCCTCGTGATCCTGCATCCGCATGAGCGGGTCTCGCCGGTCCAGCGCCTGTTCATGACCACCACCGGGGCTGAGAACGTCCTCAATATCTCGGTCGATGGGGATTTTGACGACTGCCAGTCGATGGTCAAATCGATGTTCGCGGACAAGGCATTCTCAGCCAGTGTTGGCCTCTCAGGTGTCAACTCGATCAACTGGGCGCGCATTGCTGCCCAGTCCGTCTACTACGCCACCGCCAGCGCCCAGCTGGGCCACCGCCCGCTGCGCTTTGTGGTGCCCAGCGGCAATATGGGCGACGCGCTGGCAGGCTATGTTGCCGCCCGCTGCGGCCTCCTTCCGGGTGGCCTCGAAATCCACTGCGCGGTGAACGAGAACGACACGCTGGCCCGCGTGTTCAACACCGGCAAGATGACCCGCCAGGCGGCTGTGGCCACGCCCAGCCCGGCGATGGACATCTCCGTGCCGTCTAATTTCGAGCGCCTGCTGTTTGAAGTGACCGGCCGGGACGCCGACGCGGTGCGCCGCACTTACGAGACCTATGCCCAGCAGGGCGAGGTGGACATTCCCGAGGCGGCCAGGGCGCGCCTCTCCTGCACGGGGCTGTCGGCGGCGTCGGTGGGCAATGCCGATACCCTCGCCGAGATGGAGCGTTTCCGGCAGGAGACCGGCTGGCTGATCTGTCCGCACACGGCGGTGGGCACGCAGATTGCGCGCCGCCTGAAGCCGTCTGACGCTGTCGCCACAATCGTTCTGGCCACGGCAGCTGCCACGAAATTCCCTGAGACGGTCAAGGAAGCGACCGGGGAGGATGCGCCGCTGCCCAGCCGCTGCGCCGAGCTGGTTGATCGCGGGGAGGTGTTCGAGCGGTTTGCTTCCGATCCGGCAGCCGTCCGCGCCCGAATCGCCGCCTTCGCTGGCTAGGGCGTCTGCCATGGCGTTTGTTCCGCTCGATACGGTGATTGCGGGCAAGCGGGTGGCGCTGCTGGCGGCGCGGAAATCCGACTATGAAGAATGGGCGGCCCTTCGCACGGTGAGCCGCGATTACCTTGAGCCATGGGAGCCGAGCTGGCCCAGCGACGCGCTGAGCCGCAAGGACTGGCAGCGGCGTGTCCAGGTCTGGACCAAGGCCTGGAAAGCGGGCAGCGGCTATGTGTTCCTGATCCGGCGCCTGAGCGACAATGCGCTGATTGGCGGTGCCTCTCTGACACAGGTGCGCCCCTGGCCGGCCAACAGTGCCAGCCTTGGTTACTGGATGGGCGCGCCCCATGCCGGGCAGGGCTATATGAAGGAAGCGGTCGAAAGCCTGTGCGCATGGGCGTTTCCGATGCTTAACCTTGTGCGCATAGAAGCCGGTATCGTTCCGGAGAATGATCGCTCCCGCGGTGTGCTGGAAGGCACGGGATTTGCTGAAGAGGGACGGGCAAGCGCGTATCTGGAGATTGCCGGACAGCGCCGCGACCACATCCTTTTCGCTCTCGTCAGGGCGGATATTCGCCGCTAGGTAACGAGATATATGGCAAAACGCACCCCTAATGAGCCCCAGGGCAGCTGGCACTGGCGCGGCGAGGCAGGCCGCCTCGTCATCGAGGCGCCCACCGGCACGCTGCTATCAGACCTTTCGGGGGACTGGTCGCTCGACGCGCTGGAGAAGATGGTCGAGGGGCTGAGCCGTGGCCGGCTGGCCAAGGCGCTGTCGACCGGCGAGGGCGGCCCGGTGCGCTGCGGCCTGCGCCTCTCCAATGGCCGCGACATCCACTTCGTCGGCGCCTTCGTGACGGACAGTGAAGCACGCGGCATGCTGCTGTCGGGCGAGACCTTCCCGGAGATCGACCCGAGCGACATGCGGCCCGGCCCGGACCTGATGCCGGTCTATCAACCGATCATCTCTCTGCGCGACGGCAGCGTCGTTGGCTTTGAGGCGCTCGCGCGCTGGGACGGGATGGAAGTGAACGCTCCGCCGAGCCGGTATGAGGATCAGGCGCTGGCCTCCAACATGCTGATCCGCTCGGCCGAGACCCTGTCGAACCTGCGCGAAGGGGCCAAGCGCGACGACATCTTCATGCATGTGAACCTCACCGCGCGGGAGCTGACCAAGAGCACGCTGCCGGCGCTGATCGAGGCGTTGATGAATGGCTATAATCTGCCCGAGCGGGCGCTGCGGATGGAGCTGACCGAGCAGGCGGCCCTGCGCGACGAAACCCAGTCTCTGGCCGCTGCAATGGCGCTGAAAGCCGTGGGCGCGGGGCTGGTGCTGGACGATTTCGGCACGGGGCATTCTTCCTTTGCCTGGCTGGCGGACCTGCCATTTGACAGCCTCAAGATCGATCATGGCCTGACCAGCCGCCTTGGCCAGCAGCGCAATGACACGATCCTCTCCACCATCACGCTGCTGGCGAGCCGGCTGGGCATGTCCTCGACCGCCGAGGGCGTGGAGAAGCGCGAAGACGCCAGCCGCCTGCGCGCGCTGGGCTTTGATCACGCACAGGGCTATGCCTTTGCCCGGCCGATGGACGGGGCCAAGGCGCTTGCCTTCCTGAAGGGATAACCAGAATGAGCCAGGCCACAGCTGAACACCGCGCGATTGCCGCCTACCTGACCGATGCGTTTGGCGGCGAGATCAGGGTGATGGGGCAGGGCTATCATGACGGGTTGTCCGTGAACGTGCTTGTTTCCTCCGGCGCGCCGGAGGGGACATATCTCTCCTGCTCCACGATTGGCCTCAGCGACCGGGAGCTGGTGCTGGACGAGGAACCGATGGGCTTTGGCATCGAGCTGTGCGGGGCGCTTTATGGCGACGAGACACCGTTTGTGGAGATGCTGGCCGATATTGCCCATGAAGTGCAGGCGGGCGAGTGGACCATTGGGCTGAACACGATCCTGCCGGATGTGATCCAGCCCTATTTTCCCGGCACCCAGATGCAGCACCTGCTGCTGGTGCATCCGTTCTACTGGGATGAAGACTTTGGCATGTTCGAGCAGGACGGCCGGAAGACTGTCTGGCTACAGATCATTCCGATCTCGGATTCCGAATTCCGCCTTGCCGAAGAGGAAGGCGTTGAAGTTCTGGAAGAAAAGCTGGAATCCTCGGGCGCCGATGTATTTGATCTGCTGCGCGCGCCGGTGGTGTAAGGCGCCTCAGGCGTTGCCGGCGTTCGACTGAAGCCGCGAGAGGTCCACGCCCATCCGCGTCATCGCATGGCGCCATTTGTGCTCATACGCATCGCCGAAAACGAGATCGGAATCCGGCGCGCCGATGAGCCAGGCATTCTGGGCCAGTTCCTGTTCGAGCTGGCCAGCGCCCCAGCCGGCATAGCCCAGCGCCATGACGAATTTGCGCGGCGGCGCGGCCGAAGCGATGCTGGCGAGGATTTCCCGCGTGGCTGTCATGCACAGCTCATCCTCGACTTCCATCGTGGCGCCGTCGCAGATCACATCATCGGTATGCAGAACGAAGCCCCGCTCGGTGGCGACCGGGCCGCCTTCGAGGATGGCCACGCCTTCAAGATCGACATCCTGGGGAATGTCCATCTGGTCGATGATTTCCTGCAGGTCGATCCCGTCCATCGGCTTGTTCAGGATGATGCCCATCGCGAAATCCGGCGTATGCGCGCACACAAGGATGACCGATCGCTCGAAGCGCGGGTCGCCGATGCCCGGCATGGCAATCAGCAGCTTGCCGGTGAGGTCCGTTTCAATCTGCATCTCGTGCTCCGGGGGCCAAGGCTGGGGCAGGCGCGCGGCATTTGCAAGTGAAAATCGGAGCATTTCAGGCGGCGGTTACAGCGCGCTTCCTCTTTTTGCGCCTTGGCTTGCGCAGGAAGGTCCATGTGCCCGCCAGCCCCAGAATCGTGAGGGCGAGGCCCGTGAACAGCGACAGCAGATCATAGAGGCGCCCGCCGATACCGGCCGAGTGGAGGGGGTAGAGGGCATTGAAAATCCGGTCCGCGCGGGTGGCGGACATGCCGTCAGAGGTGCCGGTGGGCAGGTTCGTGGCGGGGTCCATGAAAACATAGGTACGCCCGTTCTGGTGCCATTCTGCGGGCTGGCGCAGGCGCAGGGAGGCCGGGGCGCCTTCGCTGCGTGGCGGGCTGGCAAGGCGCGGGATGGCGCCCGGAAAACGCTCTGCGGCGACAGTGAGCACCTGCGTCCAGTCTGTGGTTCCCGCGCCGGCCAGGGGCCGCTCGGGTGGCGGCGCAGGCCGCGAAGCGGTCAGCACGTTGAGCGTGGCGCGCACCGGCCCGGAATAGACCATCGAGAATCCTGTGAACACAATCAGCAGGATCGGCAGGGCGAAGATCACGCCCAGGTCGCGGTGCTGGGCCAGCAGGTCGCGGCGCATCGCTGTTTTGGGCCAGACGCGCCAGGCGAACATCCGCAGGCTTGGCCACACTATGATGAGCCCTGTGAGGCAGAGCAGAATGGCCGCGCCCCCGGCGACGCCCGCGATCAGCTTTCCGGTATCTCCCGCCAGCAGATAGTGGTGCAGGTCAAACAGCCAGTCTTCCGGCCGGCCGTTCTTGGCCCAGCGCGCCAGCGTGTTTCCCTGCGCGTCGAGATAGGCGCCGCCGCCATCCTTGAAGACGGCCTTGTGCAGGCCGAAATCCGGCCCGGCCAGAGAGATGTATTGCAGGCCCTGGGACGTGTGTTCCGCATCGATGCGGCCGATCACCGGGCCAAGTGTTTCGGGGGCGAGCGAGACACCCTCGCGCGCCTGAGGAAACACCAGCCGTAGATAATCCTTCCTGAACACCAGAAGCGCCCCGGAAAGGCCCAGCACGGCAATCAGGAAGGAGAGGACAGCGCCCGCCCAGGCATGCGCTGTCCTCAGGAGCAGCATCAGCCTCAAAAGGATTTCTCGAAGGCGAGGGTGATCATCCGGCCACGGCCTGCAAAATACCGCGTATTGCTGGTCGGCTGAACGGTCTGGCTGTCATAGGTGACATACTGTTTGTCAAAGAGGTTTGACGCGGAGAGGGTGATGTCTCCAAACCCGGCCGAGTAGCGCAGGAAGGCATCGGCGAGGGTGTGGCCGTCAAAGTCTGTGTTCAGCGGCAGGCCTTCGAAGGCGCGATCAAGATAAGACCGTGCCTGGACGCGCAGGGTGAACGGGCCGGTTTCATAGTCAGCGGCAAGGTTGACGCGGTCGGGGCTGATATTGGCGCCGTCGAGGTCAATATCCACCTTGTCGTCGCCATCGCTGTCGGTGCGCCCGTTAAGCACGGCAACCCCGCCGGAGAGCTTCAGCCCGGTAACGGGCGTATCCCACGCGCCGGTCAGTTCCATGCCGTCAATTTCCGTGCGCTGACGTTCCACTTCAAAGACATCATTGCGCAATACCAGCAGCGCGCCGAGATCCGATGTGCTCCAGAAATAGGCAGCTGAAGCCGAGAGCGGACCCTGGCGCCATTCCAGGCCGATTTCGGTATTGTCGGAGACGACAGGCTCGATGTTGAGGAAGGTGTCCACATCCTGGTCAGGGGTGCTGACGGCCCGCAGGATGCGGCCTACATCGGCCATAGTGAAGCCCTGTGCATAGGAGGTGTAGACGGTGAGGCCGTCAACGATTTCCGCCGTGGCGCCGACATTGAACAGGGTTTTCTCAAACTCCGGTTCACCGCCTTCGACCTGCTGTGGGCCATAGGCATACAGCGTTTCAAAATCGTCGACCTTCAGCTTCGCCATCTCGTGGCGCAGGCCGCCCGAGATGTACACACGCTCGCCGAAGAGGGCCTGGTTGAGTTGCAGGAAGGGGGCAAAGGAGGTGAACTCGGTTTCCGGCACCCAGTTGCGGCCCGTCACGATCAGCTCCTGATAGGTCTGGTCGTTGAGGGCATCGAGCCCGCCGCGCACGTTCAGACCGGGCACAGCGTCCAGTGTGCGTTCATACGAAATGCGCACGCCCATTTTCTCTGAATTGTTCGATGACTGATCAAACAGCGTGCCCACAGGTGCAATGGCCGGGTCCTGGAAGGTGGCGAAGCTGCCGCCGCCGAAAACGGATTCGAAGTCCTGATAAAAGGCCTGGCTGGTCAGCGTGCCGCCCAGCAGGTCTTCATCGGTATAGGTCAGCGAGGTGGTGAGAACCGTGTTGGTGGGGATGACGCCGGGCTGGTCGCCGCGGATGGTGGTGGTGGGTGTATCCGTGGCGCGGGAGCCGTTGACGAGGACATAGTCGCCGTCGCCCTCAAGCTCAAACCGCTGGGCCATCAGCTCCAGCCGGCGGGTTGGACTAAGGTCAAAACCAGCCTTGCCGAAGAAAGACAGGCTGTCGGAATCCTGCACTTCGCCCTGAGCGCCGTCGATGCCGATGCGCCGGCCGTTGCCGCTGTAGAAGGCGCCGCGCTTCTGGGTAGCCACGCCGAGGGTCAGGTCCAGCGCGCCGAAATCGCGGCCAGCCAGGGCGCCGCCCCGATAGTCGTACCCGTCGCCCTTGAAGCCGGAGCCTGCGCCGATCTGTGCCAGCAGCTTGCCGGTCCAGCCTTCGCCTTCTTCCGGGGCTGCGGCTGTGACGTAGTTCACGACGCCGCCGGTGGCGCCGATGCCCTGGATGGCGTTGGAACCGAAGATCACCTCGACCCGCTCAATGAAGAAGGGATCAATAGTGTAGCCGTCGCGGCTGCCATCGCGCAGCGGGTTTGACTGGGGCACGCCATCAATCAGGTAGAGCGGGCTGCGGCCGCGCAGCGTCTCGCCGGCGCCCGAGAGTTTTTCGCGTGTGGGCGAGAAAGACGGCACGAGGGTCGAGACGACTTCGATGGCCGATCCGGTCAGCTGGGCTTGCAGGGACAGGGCGTCGTTCTGGATAAGCTGGATGGTGTTGGGCAGGGCCGACGGGGGCAGGCTGGACCGGGTGGCAGTGACGACGACTGTCTCCTCGATCCGGGTATCGTCTGCAGGCTCCGCGCTGTTTTCCTGCGCATGGGCCGGTGCGGACATCGCCAGCAGGGCGGCGGCACTGATGCCATACAAGTTCTTCATGGGCGGCTCCTGGATATGGACTGACTGTTCAAAACGGGACTGCCATACGCGATAATGAAAATCATTTGCAAATACTTTTGGCGTAGTTGCAGCACATCGCAGGCCGGCGTGACCGCGAGGACACATCGACGGCCAGCCGCAGCCGCGCCCTGCCAACGCTCGCGCCCGCCAGTCCGGCATCCGTCTTCGGGGAAAGCATTGCGGGCGAGGCAAGAGCGGCCTATCTCCGCAGGAGCAAGCAAGGAGAAAACTGCCATGGCGATCAAAGTGGGCGACAAGCTGCCGGAAGCGACTTTTATGGAAATGACCGTGGATGGGCCAAAGCCCGTCACCACCGCGCAGGTGTTCGGCGGCAAGACGGTCGCGCTGTTCGCCGTGCCGGGCGCCTATACGCCGACCTGTTCGGCGCGCCACCTGCCGGGCTATGTCGACAAGGCGGGCGATTTCAAAGCCAAGGGCGTGGACGAGATCGTCTGCACCTCGGTCAATGACGTGTTCGTCATGGGCGCCTGGGGCAAATCCTCCAAAGCCGAGGAAGCCGTGCGGATGCTGGCAGATGGCAATGGCGCGTTTGCCCAGTCGCTTGGCCTGGAACTCGACGCATCGGGCTTTGGCATGGGCAAGCGCTCGCAGCGCTATTCCATGCTGGTGAAGGACGGCGTTGTGGCCGAACTCAACGTTGAGCAGGGCGGCGAATTCAAGGTGTCGGCCGCCGACTACCTTCTCGGCCAACTCTGAGCCGATAGAAGGGGGCGTTAAGCGCCCTTTACCGAATACAGCCATGATCGGCCTGCTGCGGGGACGCGGTGGGCCGATTTTCGTTGCAGATTTATTGAAAAACGGCAAACTCGCCCCAACTCAAAAGTATCGTCACTGTGGAGAGGGACCCATGGACATCTTTCTGGCTGTATTTCTGCTGATCGGGGTGGTCGGCCTGATCGGCATCGTCTCGGCATTCAAATTCGTGCCGCAGGGCCATAACTGGACGGTCGAGCGGTTTGGCCGGTACACGCGCACGCTGACCCCTGGGGTCTCGGTCATCACGCCCTTCATCGACCGGATCGGGCGGAAGATGAACATGATGGAAACCGTCATGGAGGTGCCCCAGCAGGAGGTGATCACCAAGGACAACGCCATGGTGTCGTGCGATGCCATCGTGTTCATTCAGGTCATCGATGCCGTGCAGGCGGCGTATGAGGTGAACAATCTCACCCATGCCATCTCCAACCTGTCGATGACCAATATCCGCACCGTGGTCGGTTCGATGGACCTCGACCAGGTGCTGTCGAACCGCGACGAGATCAATGCGCGCCTCCTGGGCACGATTGATGCGGCGACCCATCCGTGGGGGATCAAGGTGACGCGGATCGAGATCAAGGATCTCACGCCCCCCGCCGACATCACCGAGGCGATGGCCCGGCAGATGAAGGCCGAGCGCCTGAAACGGGCGGAAATTCTGACCGCCGAGGGCGAGAAACAGTCGGCCATCCTCAAGGCCGAGGGCCAGAAGCAGGCGCAGATCCTTCAGGCCGAGGGCCGCAAGGAAGCGGCGTTCCGCGACGCTGAAGCGCGCGAGCGGGAAGCTGAGGCCGAGGCGAAGGCGACCGCGATGGTGTCTGAAGCCATCGCGCGGGGCGACGTCAACGCGATCAACTACTTCCTTGGCCAGGCCTATGTGGCCGCGTTCGAGAAGCTGGCGACCTCGCCGCAGCAGCGCACGGTCATCATCCCGGCGGAGTTCTCGTCCATCCTCGGCACCATCGAGGGTATCCGTGGACTGACGGACGCCGCGAAGAACACGACCGCCCCGCCGCGCCCGCAAGGCGCTGTGCCGCCGACCCGGCGTGAGGATTAGACCCGAGCGCGCGAAGGAGGCTCCGGATGGAAATTCTGCTGAGTGAACTGACTTGGTGGCACTGGGTTGCCCTGGGACTGGTGCTGTTCGGGATCGAGATGATGACAGGGACATTTGACCTGTTGATGATCTCGATTGCGGCGATACTGACGGCGCTGTTTGCCGGGCTGGCGCCTGACGGGCTGGCCGGATGGCAGGGCCAGATGGCGGTGTTCGGCATTGCGGCAGTGGTGCTGGTGGCCGGTGGGCGGATGTTCCTTTCCCGGCGGGGTCCGCCGCCGGAGCATCCGACGCTGAACAAGCGGATGGCCGGCCTTGTTGGCCAGCATGGGCAGGCGACGAAGGATTTCGTGGCCGGGTCCGGGCAGGTGCAGATCGGCGATACGGTCTGGGGCGCTGAAGCTGTGCCCGGCGAGCCGCCGATCCTGGCGGGCGATACGGTCACGGTCAGCGCTACGGATGGCAATACGGCGATTGTGCGCAAGGGCTGATCTGAAGCTATATGTGCAACGAAGAAACCCCTCCGGTGACGGAGGGGTTTTTGTTTGGGGCAACGCCCTTATCCTCCCCAGCGGTGCGGGGGAGGTGGGGAGGGCGGATCGGGCCGCCGTCAGGAGGTGTTGTGGCCGAAGCAGGTGTTGGTGGAGTCTGTCAGGTCACGGAGGAGATTGGTTTCGGTGGGTTTGGCGGATTTTCGCGGGCGGGGAAGTGCCAGCGGGAGGGGGAGGGCGCGGGTGCCGGCGCCGGCGCGGGCCATGGCGCGGGCGCGGCGGCGGGCCCAGCGGCGGGCTTCTCCCTGTGCGTCGTGGAAGGCGGCTTGCAGGGCGGCGTAGCGGCGGCAGAAGATGGCGGTGGGGTCGCGGGGGCCGGGGAGCGGTTTTGGCGGCGCCGGCGGGGCGTAGAGCACGGCGTCTGTCAGCGCGAGGATGCGCGGGAGCTGGTCTTCGGGGAGATAGGCCGTGTCCGGACGGGTGGTGTCGTCGTTCCGGGCGCGCGGCGGGGGCTCGCTCATGCGGAAGGCGGGTGGGCGGGGCTTAGTGGCTTGGGGAGAGACGGTGCTGGCCCGCGGGGGTGCCGTGTCCGGCGCGGCGCGGGGTGCGCGCAGGACCGGCATGGGCAGGCCTGCGGCGAGAATGAGGATGGCGCGGCGCAGGGCGGTTTCAGCCGGGAGAAGGGCGTGGCGGGTGAGGCGGCGGGCGAGCTTGGCGCTCAGCGGCACGCTGCCGAGGCGTTCGAAGATGCCATCGACGAAGATCATCAGATCCAGGATGAAGAGACGCGCGCGCTCGAGCAGGGTGTCGAGCTCGTCGAGCGCTTCGGTGTCATCCGTGGGCTGAGGGGCGGTATCCATGGCGTAGAGAATGCCATGGGCCGCGAGGGGGTGGATAAGTTGGGGGTGTTTTTTTGGGAGGGGGCTGATTGGGTTGGGGTTTTTGGGGGTTGGGATGGGGGATAGGGCGTGCGTTTCAGCCCTCACCTCCCATTGCGCCGCAATGGGCCCCTCCTCTCCCGCAAGCGGGAGAGCGACTGTGTTCGCTTTCAAGCGTTTTGTGTTTGCCATGGGGATTTGTCTCTGAGGATTGCATTGAGGATTGTGAGAAGTTTTCGCATGACGGCCACGAGGGCGACCTTGGCGGGCTTTCCGGCTGTCCGGAGGCGCTGGTAGCAGGCTTTCAGGGCTGGGTTGAACCTGATGCCGGCCAGGGCAGCCATGTAGAGGACGCTGCGCACATCGGCGCGGCCGCCGGTTATGGAGCGGCGGCCGCGCCACTGGCCACTGTCGCGGTTGAAGGGGGCAAGCCCCGCGAGGGCCGCGATCTGACGGCGGCTAAGGGTGCCTAGTTCCGGGAGGGCCGCAATCAGGGTGCGGGCCGTCTGGTCGCCAACGCCGGGTACGGATTTGAGCAGGTCCTCTGCCTCCCGCCAGGCCGGGCTGGCATGGATGCGGTCCCCGATCTCCCTGTCGATGTCTGCCAGCTGGGCTTCCAGAACCTTCAGCACCCGGTCGATGCTGCGCAGGGCCGGCCTGGCCGTCACCAGGCGGCGGCGGTTGCGTTCGGCCACCGCCATGTCGATGACCTGCCGCCGCCGGGTGACCAGCTCTGCCAACTGTTGGGCCGCGGCGTCCGGAAGGGCTCGCGGGGCCGGCCGGATCGCCTGTCCGAACCGGGCGATTACCGCCGCATCGATCGCATCCGTCTTGGCCAGCTGCCCGGTGGCGCGGGCAAAGTCCCGGATCTGACGGGGATTGACCGCAACAACCGGGATCTGCGCCCCGGCCAGGGCGGCGGTGACCACCCGTTCCAGCCCGCCGGTGGCCTCCAGCACCACCAGGTCCGCGCCCAGCTCCGACAACGCGGCCAGAAGGCTGTCTGTGCGCGCGACGGCAAAGGCACGCCCCTCCGGCAATACATGGACGTCCAATGTCTCCTTCGACACATCAATTCCAACAAATCTCTCGCTCATGTCCCGACCTTGCGCATGCGGGCTTCGCTTTCGCCGGCCCAAGCGACTGTCCGGGTTGATGACCAAGGCGGATGAGGCGACACGCTCTCCCACGGGCTTGGTGTCCCTCAGGGGTGGGGTGCTCTCATCCGCTGCCGACCGCGGAAATATAGCAGGCCGGGCAAAAGATGACATACAAGGGGTAAGTGGCGTTGTGCTTGTGGGCCCTATTCGGCCGCTTCGGCGTCTATGGCGGCCTGGACCTTGCGGTAGAAGTCGGCGCGGGCGGGCCATTCGCCGTCGCGCAGGCCGAGCGCGCTGGTCCAGTTGGCGTTTGAGGCGATGACGAGGTTGCGGGCGGGGTCGATGAAGATGCCCTGGCCGAAGATGCCGTCGGCCATGAAGGCGCCCTCGTCCCAGGTCCACCACTGGAAGCCGTAGCCATAGCCCGGCTCGCCGATGTCGGCCTGTTTGACGGTGGCGGCGGGGAGCCAGTCTGCGGGGACGATGGGGCCGGCGTCCGTCATTGCGCCGTCGAGGATGAACTGGCCGAAGCGGGCAAAGTCGCGCGTGGAAGCCTGAATGCAGCAGCCGGAGATTTCATGGCCGTCCGAGCCCAGCAGCCAGGTGGCGTCCTGCTCCATGCCATAGGGCGCCCAGATCTTTTCGGAGAGATAGTTTGAGAGCGGCTTGCCGGTGGCCTCGCTGACGAGGACGCCGATGAGGTTGGTCTCGCCGGTCGAGTAGTTCCAGACGTCGCCGGGGGGATGGGCGCGCGTGAGGCCGCGCATATAGGTGACGATGCTGCTCTTGCCCGGCTCGGGCTCGGCGCTGTCGAAGCGGGCGACGTCGGAATTCGGGTCTTCATAATCTTCGTTCCAGGCGACGCCGGAGGTCATGGTGAGGAGCTGGGCGATGGTAACGTCGTCATAGGGGGAGCCGGCCAGATCGGGGATGTATTTCGTGACGGGGTCGTTGAGGCTGTCGATATGGCCATCCACGATGGCGGCGCCGACGAGGGTGGAGGTGAGGGATTTGGCGACGGAGAAGCTGGTCCAGCGGCCTTCGGGGGTGAACGCATTGCCATAGCGCTCGAGGCGGATTTTGCCGTCCTGCAGGATGACGAGGGCGGCGGTGTTCTGGGTGGCAAGATAGCTTTCAAGGTCGAGCTGGGCGGAGAGGTCCAGCGGGGCGCCTTCGGGAAGGGGGCGGGTGGCGCTGCCCTTCGGGATGGGGCGCGATTCGATGATGAGCGGCAGGCGGTCCATCATCCGGAAGGCCGCGTCGCGCTGGGGATTTGACCAGAAGAGGATGTCGCGGCCAGAGGGCGGATGGGCGAGGAGGGCGCGCCAATCCGGGCCGATCAGCGTCCATGTGGCGCCCAGGACAAGGACGAGGACAACCCCGACAATCCCGATGCGCCGGACCCATTTCTGTGTGCCGCTCATAAACCTGACCCTCCCGTCATTTTTTATCGGGCGTCAGCTTTAGTTGCGCGCGGTTTGGCGGCAAGGGGCGGTGCAGCAAATTGCCGGAGGGGCAAGCATGGACAAGGGGGCAGGGGCGGCTTAACGGAGACGGGTTTGTTACAGTTTCGAGGGCCGAGGACGCATGTTCAAGAAGATCCTGATCGCCAATCGCGGTGAAATCGCCGTTCGTGTCATCAAGACCTGCCGCAGGCTCGGCGTCAAAACGGTCGTGGTTTATTCGGATGCGGATGCGGGTTCGATGGCGGTCGAGATGGCCGACGAGACCGTATATATCGGGCCTTCGCCGGCGGCGCAGTCGTATCTCGTTCAGGACAAGATCATCGACGCAGTGCGCCAGACCGGCGCCGAGGCGATCCATCCGGGCTTTGGTTTCCTGTCCGAGAATGCGGGATTCGCCAAACGCCTCGAAAAAGAGGGCATCGGCTGGATCGGCCCGAATGCGCACGCCATCGACGCGATGGGCGACAAGATTTCGTCGAAGAAGCTGGCCGCTGAAGCCGGTGTTTCGACCGTTCCGGGGCATATGGACCTCATCAAGGACACCAAGCACGCCGTCGAGATCAGCCGCGAGATCGGCTATCCGGTGATGATCAAGGCGTCTGCGGGCGGCGGCGGCAAGGGCATCCGCGTGGCGGCCAATGACAAGGAAGTCGAAGAAGGCTTCCCGGCCGTGAAAGCCGAAGCGACCGCCTCTTTCGGCGACGACCGGATCTTCATCGAGAAGTTCATTCTTGAGCCGCGCCACATCGAAATCCAGGTGCTGGGCGACAAGCATGGCAACTGTATTTACCTCAACGAGCGCGAATGCTCGATCCAGCGCCGGAACCAGAAGGTGATCGAGGAAGCGCCCTCGCCGCTGCTTGACGCCGAGACGCGCAAGAAGATGGGCGAGCAGGCTGTGGCGCTGGCCAAGGCTGTGAATTATGACAGCGCCGGCACTGTGGAATTCGTCGCCTCGGGCAAGGACAAGGGCTTCTACTTCCTTGAAATGAATACCCGGCTTCAGGTGGAGCACCCGGTGACCGAGATGATCACGGGCGTGGACCTGGTCGAGCAGATGCTGCTGTCGGCCTATGGCGAAAAGCTGAAGATCAAGCAGTCGGACGTGAAGATCAATGGCTGGGCGGTGGAGAGCCGCGTCTATGCCGAAGACCCGTATCGCAACTTCCTGCCGTCGATTGGCCGTCTGAAGCGGTTCCATCCGCCTGCGGAAGGCAAAGTGGCCCGCGGGACTGTGCGCCTGGATTCCGGCGTGCGTGAGGGCGACGAAATCTCGATGTTCTATGACCCGATGATCGCCAAGCTGATCACGCACGGGAAAGACCGGGACGCGGCGCTGGACGCCCATGGCGAGGCGCTGGACCGGTTCCACATCGAGGGCATTCAGGACAACATTCCGTTCATTGCCGCAGTGGTAGACGAGAAGCGGTTCCGCTCCGGCAACATCACGACGGCGTATATCAAGGACGAGTTCCCCGAAGGCTTCCAGGGCACCGAGCCGACGCCGGAGCAGGAAGCGCAGCTGATCTGTTCGGCCGCTTATGTGCATGCGTTCTTCTCGCGGCGGGCCGCGCAGATTTCCGATCAGATGTCGAACCCCGCTGCCGCCATCCGCAAGGAATGGGTGGTGATCCTGGGTGACAAGCATCACCCCGTCACCATCGACATCGGCAAGGATGGGGAAGCTCAGATCACGGTCAATGGCGGCAAGGCGCACAGCTTTGTTACGCGGTGGCAGCCGGGCCAGCATCTGGTTGAGGGCGTGCTGGATGGCAAGCCGTTTGCCGTGAAGTTTGCCGACCGGACCGAGGGCTATCTGTTCCGCCATCGCGGCGTGGCGCTGCGCGCGCTGGTGTGTACGCCGTTTGTGGCTGACCTGCATGGCCGCCTGCCGGAGAAGCCGAAGGCGGACACGTCCAAGCTGGTGATTTCGCCGATGCCGGGGCTGGTGGTTTCGATGGATGTCGAGCTGGGCCAGGAAGTGCAGGAAGGTGAGGCGGTCTGTATCGTGGAAGCGATGAAGATGCAGAACATCATCCGCGCGGGCGCAACCGGGACGGTGAAGGCGATCAACGTCAAGGCGGGCGAAAGCGTTGCCGCTGACGAGATCATGGTGGAGTTCGCCTGAGGGGCGGGCGGCAACTGAGCCGAACTTAACGTTCCCTAAACCGGATTGGTCTGGTAATCCTGCCGCGTGGCGGCAAGGGGGATGCACCCATGGATCAGCTGTCACATCTGACGGGGGCAATATCTGCCGCCGGAGCCAAAAGGGACACTCTCCATGGTAAGCTTTCCTGACGCCGTAAAAATGTTTTTCGCCCGCTATGTCGACTTTCAGGGGCGTTCGCGCCGGTCGGAATACTGGTGGGTCGCCCTGTTCAACCTGATCGTCATTGGCGTTCTGGTCATCCTGCTGATGGCGCTGGGCGGCCTCAACCCGGATACGGGCGAGATGGGACCGCTGGGCTTTGTCTTCATCGGCATCATGATCCTCTACGGGCTGGCCATTGTCATTCCGAGCATCGCTCTGTTTGTGCGCCGGCTGCATGACATCAACCAGACCGGCTGGATTTATCTGGGGCTGGTGATTGCGGGCTTCATTCCGCTGATCAACTTTGTCGCCTCGATCGCGCAGATCGTGATTGCGTGCATTCCGGGCACCGCTGGCCCCAACAAATACGGCCCCGATCCGAAGAATCCGGGTGCGGGCAGCGCCGACATCTTTGCCTGATTTCAAGGATCAGTGCATAATCACCTCAGAAAGCCGGGCGTGGGTGCCCGGCTTTTTTAGTTGCACACCTTTATCGTTTATTGATAAGGCCGACCTACGTTTTCCTTAGACCCGACCCAGAAAGAGCCCCAGCGCTACCCCATGGATTTCCGTCACGTTTTCTTTGATCCCAAAGGCCGTATCGGGCCGCGCACGTTCGGGCAGGGCTATGTGCTGCTGACGGGGGCGATGCTGGTGGTGACGGTGTTGTCGCTGATCGCCTCGCCGGGGGCGGGTATCCTGCAATATGCGCTGGTGTTTCCGTATATCTGCCTGTTCGGCAAACGCCTGCATGACGCGGGCCTGAGCGCCTGGCTGTGGCTGGTGTTCCTGCTGGGCTATTTCCTGATCAATGTGGTCGCCTCGGCCATTCTGGTGCCGATCCTGGCGCCGGAGACGCAGGCCATCCAGCTGGAAGTGCAGAAGGTGATGGAGGCCAACGGCCTCAATGCCGGGATGGAGGAGCTGGCCCGGCGCGCGCCCGAGATCGCGCAATCTTCCGCGCTGGTGAATGTGATCGTGTTGCTGATCGCCAGCGCGATCGTGGGCTTTGTGGCCTACCGCCTGCGCTCTGACCCCCAACCCAATCGCCACGGACCGCCGACACTGCGCGGGAACCGTCCTGACGCCCGCCCCTGACACGACGAGGATACGCCATGGACTATACAGCCGGCGCCATTGACCCCGCCCGCCCCTGGATTCGCGATGAGCGCGACGCGCCTGCCGAGATGAACTGGCGCAACACGCTGCTCAATCCCTTTGGCAAGACCTACAAGCTGCACTTCACGCGGGCCTGGACGTTCATGTTCCTGGGCCGGGTGTTGCTCTATATCGTGCCGAGCTTCATCGCGATGATTGCGGGCATTGCGGGGGTGAGCACCGATGGCCTGAACGCGCCGGTCAACCTTTTGCTGTTCTCTGTGCCGGCGGTGCTGTTGCCGTTTGCCGTGTTTACGCTGGTGACCGAATACACCTCCTTTGTGGTGCATATGCGCCGCCTGACAGAGGCGGGACGCTCGGCGTTCATGGCGGTGATCGTGCTGGTGCCGCTGGTGCTGGGGCTGATTGCCTACGCGCTGGGCACACAGGGCGGGGCGGCGCAGTATCGCCAGATGCATACGCCTGCCAACACCGAAGCGGTGGAAGCCAAGAAAGAGACCGAAGCCGGGGACGAGGGCGAAGACGCCGCCTCCAAAGATGGGCAGGCGGCAGCCGGGCCGCCGGCGCGTGATCCGCGCCGGGCCGCGATGATGGAAATGAGTGAGCGGGAGCTGGCGATGCAGGCCGGGATGGGGCTGGCGTTTCCGATCTGGTGGCTGGCCTCGTTCGGGGCGATGCTGTGGTCGCTGATGTATGTCGCGCGCCTGCCCAATGGCGGGCAGGGGCAGTTTCGCACGGGCAGTCACATGACGCCTGAGGAGATTGCGCGCGGGGTTTGAGGGCTTTTGGGCGCTGCTGGGTTTGGCGGCTGTTGTATTTCTATTGAGAGCTGCCCCACCCGCTGATCGGGCAATCGCAGTGCGATTGCTTATCCTCACAGCCCCCATAGTCATGGGGAGGGGGCCTGTTGCGTTGCGCGGTGAGGTCAGATCCGGACAGTTCAGGACAAGTCCGGACACTTCCGGGACAGATCCGGTCAGGCCGGGACAGATCCTGTCACGGGTGGGTCAACGCGGACCAGGGGGCTGGCGAAGACCTGCTGGAAGGCCGCCTTGAGGGCGATGTCGGCTTCTTCCATCGAGATTATACGGCCGAGGTCGGCCAGGCTGGTGACGCCGTAGCGGGGGTCTGCGATGCCGCAGGGGGTGATGCCGGTGAAATGGTCGAGCTCCGGCTCGACGTTCAGCGAGATGCCGTGGAAGGACACCCAGCGCTTCAGGCGCACGCCGATGGCGGCGATCTTGTCTTCGCGGGGCGGGCCGCCGGGCTCTGTGCGGTCGACCCAGACCCCGACACGGCCGTCGCGCATGCCGCCTTCGACATTGAACGCGGCCAGCGCCTGGATGATCCAGGCTTCCAGATGGGCCACGAAGGCGCGCACATCGCGGCCGCGGGCGGCGACATCGAGCATGACATAGGCCACCCGCTGGCCGGGGCCGTGATAGGTGTACTGGCCGCCGCGCCCGGCTTCAAAGACGGGGAAGCGGGCGGGGTCTTTCAGGTCTTCGATGCGGGCGGAGGTGCCGGCGGTGTAGAGGGGGGGATGTTCCAGAAACCACACCAGCTCCGGGGCGCCGTCCTCGCGAATCGCGCGGGCGCGGGCCTCCATGACGGCGAGCGCCGCCTCATAGGGCACGGGGGCATCTGACACGGCCCATTCGACGGGGGGAAAATTCTGCATTGCCGGTGCGATATAGGGTGTTTTCAGGGCTTCACAAAGGCGAATGACCGCCTTATACGGCCCGTCTGTCTCGACATACCAGTGTGCGGTCGTGGCGGAATTGGTAGACGCGCAGCGTTGAGGTCGCTGTGGGGCAACCCGTGGAAGTTCGAGTCTTCTCGACCGCACCAGTATGGTTTCAGGATTTTCGCTCAGCGCTGAAGAGGCCGGCACCCCCTTTCGGGGCCATTCCGGCGACACCTGGATGCCGTCTGGTGCCCGGAGGTATCAGGGCGTGAGCTGGCCTGCCAGTGTGAACAGGAGCCTTGCTGCCACATAGAGCAGCAGGACGGCCGTGAGGCGTTTGACGATCCGGGGCTGGAGTTTCTGGCTGGCCATCCAGCTGCCGATCTGTCCGCCGATCACGACGAGGGGAAGGAGCGGCCAGTAGGGCATGGCGAGGTGCAGGACATCCGTATCCTGAAGTTTCGTTACCTGGCCGGCAAGACCCGAGACTGAGTTGACGAGGATGAACAGGCTGCTGGCTGCCGCGATCTGGCGGGGCGTGCCCCATCCGAGAAAATAGAGGACCGGCGCCAGGAAGATGCCCCCGCCAATGCCGACGAGCCCTGAGAGAAGCCCGATGGCGGCGCCGGTGGCGTAGCTGATGAGGCCGGGCGGCGGGGCGCCGGTGGGGGGCGCGGTTTCGGGGGGCGCGCGCTCGAAGGCGAGGTAGAGGCCCGAGACCAGCAGCGCGGCGCCGAGCAGGCCGACGAACACCGTTTCCGGAACGGGCAGGCGCCCGCCCAGCCAGGCGGCGGGGATGGAGGTGATAAGGAAGGGCATCAGCCGCCGGAGGCTGAGCTGTTTCGTCAGATGGAAGCGGATGACGCCGCCGGTGACGACAAGTATGTTGCAGACCAGCGCGATGGCCGGAAGGATGCGGTAGTCCGTACCGTGAAGAACGAGAAGGGCATTGTAGGTGGAGCCGCCGCCGAAGCCGACTGAGGCGTAGAGGGCGGCGGTTATGAAGAAGAGAAGGCCGAGCCCGAGGCTCATGCGCTGGCGGGTTTCCGGTAGCTGCCCGATGCGCCGCCGGATTTTTCCAGCAGTTCGATGCCTTCGATGACCATGGATTTATCGATGGCTTTCAGCATGTCGTAGAGGGTGAGGCAGGCGGCGGAGACGGCGGTGAGGGCCTCCATTTCAACGCCGGTCTTGCCGGTGGTGCGGGCGGTGGCGATGACGCGGAGGGCGCCGCCTTCGGGCGCCTCTGTGATCTCCACCTTCAGGCCCGTCAGCGGGAGGGGGTGGCAGAGCGGGATGAGGTCTGCCGTGCGCTTGGCGCCCATGATGCCGGCAAGCTCGGCAATGGCGAGGGGGTCGCCCTTTTTGGTGTCGCGCGAGAGGGCGCGCGCCAGGGTTTCCGGGGCCATCCGTATGCGGCCGGTTGCGATCGCTTCACGTTCGGTGTCGGCCTTGGCGGAGATGTCCACCATACGGGCGCGGCCATCGGGGCCGATATGGGTGAGGTCTGCCATCAGCTCAGATCTCCGCCAGGCGGGGCATCAGCTCGACCAGGTTGCAGGGCTTGTGGCGGCTGTCGAGCTGGAAGGAGATGACTTTATCCCAGCCATCTTTCACCGCGCCGGTGGAGCCGGGCAGGCAGAAGATGAAGGTGGAGTTGGCAAGGCCCGCGACGGCGCGCGATTGAAGCGTTGAGAGGCCGACGCTCTGATAGCTGACCATGTGGAAGATGACGGAGAAGCCTTCGATGGTTTTCTCGAACAGGGGCATGACGGCTTCGGGCGTCACGTCACGGCCTGTGAGGCCGGTGCCGCCGCTGGTGATGACGACATCGACATCCGGCGCGGCGATCCAGGCTGACACGGTGTTGCGGATGGCGGCTTTGTCGTCGGGCACGATGAGGTGGTGAGCGACCTCGTGACCGGCGGCGCGGATGCGCTCTGACAGGGTGTGGCCGGAGGTGTCGGTTTCTTCCGTGCGCGTATCGCTGACGATCAGGATGGAGATCCGGACCGGCTTGAAGGGAAGGCTTTCATTGATGCCGTGCATGCGTGTTCAACTCTCCTGCGGACCTGCCCAGCGGGCAGCGTCGGTGTAATCTTCGGGGCGCGGTTCGATCCATTGGTCGCCCGCCTCGGTCACTTCTTTTTTCCAGAATACCGCCTGCGTCTTCAGATAGTCCATCAGGAAGTCGGCGGCCTCGAAGGCGCTGCGCCGGTGGGGGGCGGCGGTGGCGACGAAGACGATGGCGTCTTCCGGTGCCATTTTTCCGGTTCGATGGAGTATGGAGAGACCTGTGAGCGCCCAGCGCGTGCGGGCTTCCTCTGCGGCCTGCGCGATGCCGCGCTCGGTGAGGGGGGAATAGGCTTGCAGGAACAGGGACTGGACGGCGCCGCCTTTGGACTGGCCGCGCACCAGGCCGGTGAAGCTGACGATGGCGCCGCTGCCGGCGGCGGTGGCGGTAAAACGGGTGAGTTCGTCTCCGGGATCGAAGGGGGTGTCTGTCAGGCGTATCAAGGGATCATCCCCCTCCGACAGGCGGCATGAAGGCGATCTCGTCGGCGTTGGTGATCGGGGCGGGATCAACCACAATCTCGCTGTTGATGGCGATGCGGACGGTTTTTTCCTGCAAGGCGCCGCCGGTTGCGTGGCGCGTATCGAGCCAGGCGCGCAGGGCGAGGGTGTCCTGGATGTCGCCGGGCAGCTGGACGGCCTGGCTGGGCGGATCGACGAGATCGGCCAGGCGGCCGAAGAACAGAAGCTGAGCCATGGGTCAGCCGCCCGTGACCGACATGTGACGGGGCAGGGCCGGGGTTTCGGCGCGGGCGCGGATGCCGAAGGCGTGTTTTTCCGGCTTGCCGCGCAGGGCGCGGTCCAGCGCGGCGTTGAGGGCGGCGGCGGGGTCTGCGGTATCGCGAAGGGCGCTGCGCAGATCGACGTGATCGTCATGGCCGAGGCACATGTAGATGCGGCCGGTGCAGGTGACGCGGACGCGGTTGCAGCCGGCGCAGAAATTATTGGTCAGCGGGGTGATGAAGCCGACCCGGCCGCCGGTTTCGGCAACCCTGGCATAGCGGGACGGGCCGGCATCGGCGGCGCGCGCGGTATCGTCCGTGAGCGTCCATTTCTGTTCCAGCCGGTCGCGGATCTCGAACAGGGGAATGTACTGGTCATACCGGTCTTCGCCGGTCAGCCCGAGGGGCATGACTTCGATGAGGGTGATGTCAAAGCCCTGATCATGTGCCCAGGCGATCATGCCGGGGATTTCCTCGGCATTCTGGTGTTTGAGGGCGACGGTGTTGATCTTGACCTTGAGGCCGGCGGCTTTTGCAGCGGCGATGCCGGCGAGGGTCTGGGCAAGATCACCGCGCCGGGTGATGGCTTTGAAGGTGTCGGCGTCGAGCGTGTCCAGCGAGATGTTCACGCGGCGGACGCCGGCGGCGTAGAGGCGGGCGGCGTGGGTGGTGAGCAGGGTGGCGTTTGTGGTGAGGGTGAGTTCGTCCAGGCCGTGGCCGAGGCGGCTGCCCAGACGGTCAAACAGGGTTCCGATGTCGCGGCGCACGAGGGGCTCGCCGCCGGTGATGCGGATTTTGGTGACGCCCCGGCGGATGAAGGCATCGGCGACGCTTTCGAGTTCTTCCAGCGTCAGAAGATCCTTTTTCGGCAGGAAGGTCATCTGTTCGGCCATGCAGTAGGTGCACCGCAGATCGCAGCGGTCTGTCACCGAGAGGCGCAGATAGGTGACGTTGCGCCCGAAAGCGTCTGTGAGGGGTGGGGGCGGGGCGCGTCCCAGTCCGTCAGCCATTGGCTAATTCCTGTGCAAGCCGAAGATCATCCGTCGTGTCTATGTCAAAGGCGTGGGCCGTATCCAGAGAGACTGTGACGCCGCCCGGCAGAGAATGAAAGATGTCTCGTGCGCCTGAATCGCCGCCAACCGCGAGCAGCCTTGTAAAGGCGGCCCGGTTGAAGATGGCCGGGGGGCTGAGCCGGCCGCCGGACTCGGTCATGGCGGCAGGGTGGCCGGCATTGATCGCCTGCTGCAGTTTGAGCAGGTGCTGCGCGGGAATTGCGGGCATGTCGGCGAGCAGGATCATGACATGCTCAACATAGGGCGTGTCGCTTGCCGCCTGAACCCCGCATCTGACGGAACTGGCAAGGCCGGTTGCCGCTTCGGGGTTTGGGAGGACCGACCAGCCGGCGGACTGAAGGCGGGTGGCGCGCTCGCCTGGCGGGTCTGGCACGACGGCGAGCCGGGCCGCGACGGGTTCGCCCCGCAGGAAGGCGGCGGCGTGATCGAGGAGAGGGCGCCCGTCAAAGTCGCTGAGGAGCTTGTCGCCCGCGGCAAAGCGGCTGGAGCTTCCGGCAGCGAGGAGGACGAGGGCTGTGCGCGCAAAGGGGGAGGCGTGGCGTTTGTGGTATTCGGCGACGATCTGGCTGAGCACGGAGACGGCCAGCATGGAGGCGTCGCGCATGGACGGGATGAGGCCGACGGGGCCGTGAATTCTGGCGATGTCTGCCTCGGGGACGCCCCGTTTGCGCAAGCGCTCGCAGCGCAGGGCGTGGGTGTGGCGGCTGCCAACGGCGCCGATGAAGAAGGCGTCTCCGGCGAGGGCATCGGCGAGGAGGGCGTCTTCCCGGTCGCCATCATGGAACATGATGACGAAGGCGGACCAGGCGTCGCCCCGGACGGGTGGCAGGTCGCTGGCGGAGCCCAGGACAACGAGGTCGGTGTGCCCCTCTTCTTCTGCGAGGCGGACATCGGGGCCGCCGGGAAGATAGAGGGTGGTTTCGATCCCGCTTGACCGGGCAAGGCGGGCCAGTGCCAGCGGGTCAGCGCCCCGCCCGGCGATGCGCAGGCGCAGTTTGGGAACATAGGAGAAGCTTTTTCCGATGGCCGCCAGAAAGAGCGTCGCGGGGGCGCGGGATGCCAGTTGCGCGTGGCAGGCTTTCACCTCGGATTCGTCCGCATCCGGAAGGATGTTGATGAGGATGGACCCGCCACAGGGGAGCGGCAGGTCGATAAACGGGGAGCCCGCGCCATAGAGCAGGGTTACCGGCTGCCTGCCTGCGAGGCTGCGCTGGGCCTGAAGGATGGCGTCTGCATCAATACATCCGCCGGAGATGTAGCCGGCTGTCCGCCCGTCTTGGGCAACGGCCATGAGGGCGCCGGGCCGGCGGACTGCGCCGCCGGTTGTTTCGACGACGACGACCAGGGCAACGGGCCCGCTCGCGCGCCAGTCGAGCCATTTGGCCAGAACATCCTCGGGATGTTCCAGATACCGCCCGGCACCTGCTGGGGAAGATAGCGTTTGCACCCGTGATCCTTTCTGGCCGGTCACGCCAGCGCCGGAAGCCCGGAGAGCAGCTTACTGAGAGTTACCGGATAGTCACGCACCCGGACGCCGGTTGCATTATAAACGGCGTTGGCGACCGCGGCGCTGACCCCGCACAGGCCAAGCTCGCCGACGCCTTTTGCCTGCATCGGGCTGGCATAGGGGTCGAGGTCATCGATGAAGATGACTTCCTGTTCGGGGATGTCGGCGTGGACGGGCACTTCGTAACCGGCCAGATCATGGTTGGCGAAGAAGCCGTGGCGCGTATCGGGCGCGAGTTCTTCCATCAGGGCAGCGCCGACGCCCATCGTCATGGCGCCGATGACCTGGCTGCGGGCGGTCATGGGGTTGAGGATGCGGCCGGCATCGCACACGGCCAGCATCCGGCGGACCCTGGTTTCACCGGTGGCGGCGTTTACGCCGACTTCGACGAAGTGGGCGGCGAAGGTGGAGACGACGACTTTCTTCCGGAAATCGCCGACTTCAAGGGCGCCATCGGCCTGCAACTCGCCGGCCTGGGCAATGCGCGTCAGGGGGAGGGAGGAATTGGCAAAGTGGACCTGCCCCTCCCGGAAGCTGATGCTTTCATAGGGCTCCTCGATCCGCTCGGCGATGGCACGCTGCAAGGCCAGGCAGGCGGCGAGGGCGCCGGCTGTGGAGCTGGACGCGCCCCACTGGCCGCCAGAGCCTGCGGAGGCGGGATGGCTGGAGTCGCCCAGATTGACCTCGACCTGGCTCATGGGCACGCCCATCATTTCAGCGGCGGTCTGTGCGATGATTGTGTAGGATCCGGTGCCGATGTCGGTCATGTCGGTTTCGATCCGGATACGGCCATTCTGAAGCAGTTTGGCGCGGGCGCCGGACGCGGTGATCGGGCCGCCGCGATAGGCGCCCGCCATGCCGTGACCGATCAGCCATTGCCCCTCGCGCCGGCTGCCGGGCGCGGGGTTGCGGTCTGCCCAGCCGAACTTTTCGGCGCCGGTGCGCAGGCATTGGGTGTAGTTGCGCCGGGAGAAGGGTTTGTTGGGCGGGTGAGGGGCGGTCTGCGTATCGTTCAGTACCCTGAATTCGACGGGGTCCATGCCGAGTTTTTCGGCCATTTCATCCATCGCGATTTCAAGCGCCATCAGGCCGGAGGTTTCGCCGGGCGCGCGCATGGCATTGCCTTCGGGCAGGTGGACCGTGGCCAGGCGCCGGACAACCAGATGGGTATCCATGGCGTAGAACTTTGGCGTTTGGGCGGTGGCGTCTTCGGGGTCGCCCCCTGGGAGGTTTCCGGAGAGGCCTTCATGGTAGAGCGCCGTGATGCGGCCCGCGCGCGTGGCACCGATCCGGATGGTCTGGATGGTGGCGGCCCGGTGGGTGGTGTTGTTTGCGATGATCGGGCGGGGCAGCATGACCTTGACGGGCTTGCCGGTTTTGCGGGCGGCGAGCGCCGCGAGGACGCCATCTGCCCGCAGGAACAGCTTTGAGCCGAATCCGCCGCCGATATAGGGGGAGTCCACGCGGATGTTTTCAGCCGGCATGTCGAGCGCCAGGGCGAGGGCGTCGACATTCCATTTGATCATCTGGTTGGAGGTCCACAGCGTCAGCCGTTCACCCTCCCATTCGGCGATGCTGGCATGGGGCTCCATCATGGCGTGGCTTTGGCCGGGCGTGGTGTAGACGGCGTCGAGTTTTACATCTGCGGCGGCGTAGGCGGTTTCGAAATCACCGGCGCTGGAGACCACTTCGCGGTCTTCGTCCGAACCCTTTTCCAACGCCTTGCGAAGATCGAAATCCCCGTCAGCTTTTTCGTATGTGACGCTTACGAGGTTGGCGGCGCTGCGGGCTTCTTCAAAGGATTTTGCTACGACGACGGCGATGGCCTGATGGTAATGCTCGACCTGATCGCCGCCGAACAGGGTGGCCGTGTGGTAGGATGTCTTGGGCAGCGGCAGGTGTTCGAGGGTTGTCAGAACGGTGACGACGCCGGGCGCGGATGTGGCGCGCGATGTGTCGATGGAAACGATCCGTCCACGGGCAATCGATGAAGTGACCGGATAGCCGACGAGTTGCGGGCCGGATACGTCGTGACGTTCATAGGCGTATTTCGCGGTGCCGGTTGTCTTGGCCGGGCCGTCGATGCGGGGGATGGCCTTGCCGACGATTGTCAGGGCGTCCTTGAAATCGCCTTCTACGGGTTTGTCGAACTTCATGGCTTACTCCGCACTGGCTGAAAGGAGCCCTGCGAGCGTGCGCTCGGCGAGCAGGATCTTGAATTCATTCTCATGGGTGGGCTGGGCGCCTGCGAGCAGGCGGGACATGACCGCCCCGGCGCCGCTGGGCAGAAGGGCGTCGGCCTCCCGGCTGCGCCAGGGTTTGTGGGCGACGCCGCCGAGCGCCACGCGCCCGCCGCCCTTGCCATCAAGAACCAACGCAACAGAGACGAGGGCGAAGGCATAGGACGCCCGGTCTCTGACCTTCTGATAATAATGCCGCCCGCCGAGGGGCGCGGGCAGGTGAACTGCTGTGATCAGCTCGCCGGGCTGGAGGACGGTTTCGATACCGGGATTGGCGGCCGGGTCGGTGTAGAAGTCTTCGATAGGGATGACCCGCTCGGAGCCATCCTGCAGGACGGTGTGGATTTCAGCGTCGAGGAGCTGCATCGCAACAGCCATGTCGCTGGGATGGGTGGCGATGCAGGCCGGGCTGGCGCCGACAACGGCGAGCTGGCGGCTGACGCCGTCCTGCGCGCTGCACCCCGAACCGGCGCTGCGTTTGTTGCAGGCCATGTTGGTGTCGTAGAAATAGGGGCAGCGGGTGCGTTGAAGCAGATTGCCGGCCGTGGTGGCCATATTGCGGAGCTGCCCGGAGGCGCCCGCCAGCAGCGCGCGGGAGAGGACGGCATAGTCTGAGCGTACGGTCGGGTTGGCGGCCAGATCCGTGTTCAGGACAAGGGCGCCGATGCGCAGGCCGCCTTCCGGCGTGGAGGTGATGGTGTCGAGGTCCAGCCCGTTGATGTCGATCAGCACGGAGGGCGTTTCGATCTCGAGCTTCATCAGGTCCAGCAGGTTGGTGCCACCGGCGATGAATTTGGCGCCGGGGGTGGCGGCGGCCAGGGCGGCGGCTTCCTGGGGTGTTCTGGCGAGCAGATAGCTGAAAGATTGCATCAGACGGCTCCCGAAACGCTTTGAATGGCTGACAGGATGTTGGAATAGGCGCCGCAGCGGCAGATATTGCCACTCATCCGTTCCCGGATTTCCTCTGGGCTCGCCTCGACGGGGCCGGTCAGCGAGGGCGTCACATGGCTGGGCACGCCGGCGCGGATTTCTTCCAGCACGCCGATGGCGGCGCAGATCTGGCCGGGTGTGCAGTAGCCGCACTGGTAGGCATCTTCCCGGATGAAGGCGGCCTGCATCGGGCCGGGCGCGTCTGGCGTGCCGAACCCTTCAACGGTCTTGATCTCGTCGCCTGCGTGCATGACGGCGAGGCTGAGGCAGGAATTGATCCGCCGGCCGTTGACGATGACGGTGCAGGCGCCGCACTGGCCGTGGTCGCAGCCCTTCTTGGTGCCGGTCAGGCGAAGGTGTTCGCGCAGGGCATCGAGGAGCGTGACCCGGTTGTCGATCGTGAGCCGGTGGGGCGTGCCATTGACTTCAAGTGTGACGGTAGAGGTGGTCTCGTTCACGACAGGGGGTCCCTCTTCAGCATAGGTGGTGGGCGTGGCGGACTGGCAGGCATTGACGAGCAGGGCGGAACTTGCCGCGCCGACGACCATAACATCGCGCCGCGAGGGCTTGATACTGTCTTCGGAATTCATGGGGGGCCTCTCCTCTGCGGGGTGCGTGGCGGAATCCGTGCGGCTGGTGTGCGTGCGCCGCCGTTTGGTACTTTAATGCGCCCATGCGAACCGGAAACCTGCGGGGGGCCGGGATGGGTAAATGTCTCAAATCAAGTGTAGCAGAAGGCGGCTGGAAGCGGAAATCGGACAGGTGAGCCGGCCCCTGAACCAAGGCGCGGGACTGGCGGGGGCGCGCGCAAACTATTTTGAGAAATAAGCGCAAAATGGGGGGCCGATCTTGTTGTGAGTGTGGGGCGGGGTCAGGCGCCGGGGATGTCTGCCTCCTTGCCGAGCGTATCCTGCACATAGAGCTGGATGACGAAGACCGAGAGAACGACGAGGATGGGCGTTGCCAGCAGGACGCCGAGCGGGCCGAGCAGCATGCCAAAGGCCAGAATGGCAAACAGGTTCAGCGCCGGGGAGATGGAGGTCGTTTCCTTCTGGATCAGGGGATAGACGAGGTTTGCCTCCAGCTGGGACACCGTGAAATAGGCAATGGCGGTCCACAGGGCGGTCATCGGGCTGACGGTGAAGGCCAGCAGTACGCCGGGGACGGCAGCCAGAAGCGGGCCGACGGTGGGCACGAACTGCGCCAGGCCCGCAATCAGCGCCAGGCCGAGGAAGGCCGGAACACCGAGCAGCCAGAGCGTCAGCGCCATCACGGCGGTGATGATCACCATGTCGATGGAAATACCGAGCAGCCATCTTTTCAGGGCGCGCCCGGATGCGTTGAGCGCCTTGCCGACTTTTTCGTCGACGCCCTTGGGCAACACGAGCAGGACGCCGTTACGGGTGGAAACCGCAGAGGTGGTCAGGAAGGCTGCAATGAAGATGACCAGAAGCGCAGAGGTGAGCCCCGAAGCAAAGGGCAGGGCGTAGCCGCCGGCATCCGTCAGCATACCGCGTAAAGAGCCGCCCGAGTCGCCTGCTGCAACCGCTTCGATTTCCGCGACGAGGGCGGACCCGGCGGGATGGGCCTCCAGGGTTTCTTTTGCGCGCTGCCAGGCGCCGGGGAGCCGGTCAGTGACGCCTGAAAGCTCGCTGGCAAGCTGGGCGCCGAATATCCAGAGGATGGCGGCGACGCTGCCGGTCATGAGCAGCGCGGCGGCGGCCAAAGCGCCTTGCCTTGGCAGCGGCGCGGCGCGGGTGAGCGCGTCAGCGATTCCGTGAACGGCGATGGCCAGCAGCGTGGCGGCAAACATCAACAGGAATGCGTCGCGCACAACCCATGCCGCCAGCGCAATGCCGCCGATAAACAGCACGAGCACAAGGCGGGCGGTAAAGCCTGAAAGATTAGGGCTTCCGGACATACGGGAAGGTCCTCCTGGCAGGGGTGGGATCAGTCAACAAAATGCAATCTCGAGATGGATTAGCATACACCGCGGGCAGGAAATTCAAGCGGAAAATTCTTCAATGATCCGGGCGGTGAAGGCAGGAAGGTCATCTGGAGAGCGGCTGGTGATCAGGCCATTGTCGACGACGACCTCCTCGTCCACCCAGTCTCCGCCCGCGTTCTGGATGTCCGTGCGCAGACTGCTGTAGGATGTCAGCTTTCTGCCCTTTGCGGCGCCGGCCTCGACGATCAGCCACGGGCCATGGCAGATGGCGGCGACGGGCTTTGACTGGCGGAAGAAGGCGCTGACGAAGGCGACGGCATCGAGGCTGGCGCGGAGTTTGTCTGATCCGACTGTTCCGCCGGGGATGATGAGGGCGTCAAAGTCGTCGACGTGGACCTGGCTGAATACCGCGTCCACATCATACTGGCCTGCGGGGTCAAGGTCGCCCTTCATCGTCTCGGCTTTGCCGAGCTGCGTGCTGATGATGACGGTTTCTGCGCCTTCGGCCTCGACGGCTTTACGGGGCTCAGTGAATTCAGAGTCTTCTGATCCTCTGGGCGCGATGAGAATGGCGATTTTCCGTCCGCTGAGTTTCATGGACGTTTCCTTTGATCTGACTGATGGGGCGCACGGCTTACCGATGTTAATTCCCGAGGAGGCCGGATGGTTCCGGCCTTTTTTCATCTCGCTTGCCCGGCGCCCTTCCCGGATGCCCCCGAAGGGCGAAGAAATGTTCGCCGCAATGGCCCGGACCAGGCGTCACCCGCCACCGCCGTCCGGCGAGGCCTTATCCGTGCCGGGGCCTGTGTGATCCATCTGAAACCGGCCAACGCTGACCGTCCTTTCGGGCATCTTACATAGCTGAATGGCGGCGGGGTTGCGGCGCAGCTACGCCAGAATGCGCCGCGCAAGGGCCATGCGGCGCGACATCTCAACCGCCGGGTGCGGCGCAATGGGGTTTGACAAGGGACCCTTTCAGATTGCATTTGTGCGCCCATATCAAAAGATATATCTATTGAGTTTGAGGGATTAGTGGCGACCTTATTTGACAAGCTGTGGGATATGCACCGGGTGGGTGATGCGGGCGACGGGGACGACCTGATCGCCATCGACCGGCTGTTGCTGCATGAGCGCACGGGGGGGGTGGCGCTGAAATCTCTGGCGGCGGCCGGGCACCGCGTGCGCGACCCGGCGCGCGTATTCTCGATCATGGATCATATCGTGTCGTTCCGGCACGGACGGGGGCGCGATGAGGCGCGCAGCCCTGGCGGGGAAGCGTTCATCGTCGAAACCCGCGAGATGGCGCAGACAGCGGGCATTCACCTGATTGATACGGATAACCCGGCGCAGGGGATTGTGCATGTCGTGGCGCCGGAGCTGGGCATTGCGTTGCCGGGGCTGACGCTGGTGTGCCCTGACAGCCATACGTGCAGCCTGGGGGCGCTGGGCGCGCTGGCCTGGGGCATCGGCTCCAGCGACGCCGAACATGCGATGGCGACCGGCACGCTGCGCGCGGCAAAGCCAAGACAGATGCTGATCCGCGTGGCGGGCAGGCTTAGCCCCGGCGTTTCGGCAAAGGATCTGGCGCTTTATATCATTGCGCGGTTTGGCTCGGATGGCGGCAAGCGCTGCGCGATTGAATATGCGGGCGAGGCGATTTCCGATCTGAGCATCGAGGGGCGCCTGACGCTGTGCAATATGGCGGTGGAGTTTGCCGCGTTTACGGCGCTGATTGCGCCGGATGCCAAGACGCTCGACTATGTCAGTGGGCGGCCGTTTTCGCCTTCAGGCGCGCAGGTGGAAACCGCCCTGGCGCATTGGCAGACGCTGCGCACGGATGAAGGCGCGGAGTTTGACGAGGTGATTGAGGTAGACGCCGGCAAGGTGGCGCCGCAGGTGAGCTGGGGAACGAGCCCGGAGGATAGCCTCGCGCTGACAGACGCGCTGCCCGCAGACGCGAGCGCGCGGGCGCTGGCCTATATGGGGCTGACGGCCGGGCAATCGGTCAAAGGTCTTGCGATTGGCGGGGCGTTTATCGGCTCGTGCACCAATGGGCGGCTGAGCGATCTGAAGGCGGCGGCGGAAATTCTCAAAGGACGCCGGGTTGCGCCGGGAGTGCGCGCGGTGTGCGTGCCGGGCTCTCAAGCGGTGAGCCGGGAAGCAGAAGCGCTGGGCATCGACCGGATATTCAAGGATGCCGGGTTTGAATGGGGCGCGCCGGGATGTGCGATGTGTTTCTATGCGGGCGGCGAAACCTTTCCGCCGGAGACGCGCGTGATGTCGTCCACCAACCGCAATTTTGAGGGCCGGCAGGGGCCGGGCGTGCGCACCCATCTGGCAAGCCCGGCTGTGGTGGCGGCGTCTGCCATTGCGGGGCGTATTTGTGCGCCATCTGACATTCTTGTTGAAGGAGGCGTTGCCTGATGCCGAGCCCTTTTCGTCACCATCGCGGACTGGCTGCGGCGCTGCCGGTCGACAATATCGATACCGACCAGATCATTCCCTCGCGGGAGATGAAGACGGTCAGCCGCGACGGGCTGGGCGAGGGGCTGTTTGCGGGCTGGCGCTATACAGAGCCGGGTGGGCGCGAGCCGGTGGCGGATTTTGTGCTGAACCGGCCTGAGCAGGCGGGCACGTCAATCCTGATTTCCGGATCGAATTTTGGCTGCGGATCATCGCGGGAACACGCCGTCTGGGCGCTGATGGATTATGGTGTGCGGGCGGTGATTGCCAAATCGTTTGGCGAGATTTTTCATGGCAACTGTCTGCGCAATGGCATCTTGCCGGTTACCCTGCCGGAAGAGGACATTGACCGCCTGATCGCGCAGGCGAGCGGCGGCGAGATCATGATTGATCTTGCCGCGCAGACAGTGACGGCCGGCGCGCTGCCGGGCTGGACGGGGCATTTCGAGATTGGCGCCTATTCCAAGCGGTTGCTGCTGGAGGGGCTCGACCCGATCGGGCTGACGCTGTTGCAGGCGCCTTCCATCAGTGCGTTTCAGGAAGCGGACGCCAGGGCGCGCCCCTGGGTTTATTCCGCTGGCTGAGCTTCGCTGACTTCGACAAGGCCGCGGCTGATGAGACTGTCGATCTGGTCCTGCGCGTGGCCGAGGGATTTCAGGATTTCCACCGAATGGGCGCCGATGCGCGGGGGGTCAAGCATCAGGCCAGGGCGGTGATCGTCCAGCGTGATGGGCAACGCGGGCAGCGACACGGCGCCGCCTTCAGGCAGTTCCATATCCAGCAGGCCGCCGCTGGCGAGGAGGTGGGGATCGTCGAGCAGATCTTCCGGGCGCTGAATGGGCGCGAAGGGCAGGCCGATCTTTTCGAGCTTGTCCATCAGGTCCTGTTTCGAATAGCCCGCGAACAGGGCGCGCAGGCGCGGGAGAATTTCCTCGCGGCGGGCGACACGGTCGTTGTTGCCGGCGAGGCTGGCGTCTGCGGCCCAGTCTGCCAGGTCAAACGCCTTGCAGAAGGCCGTCCACTGACTATCTGAGACAACGCCGACGAAGACTTTCTCGTCATCCTTTGCATCAAACACGTCATAGACCGCCCAGGCAGAGACGCGCGTGGGCATCGGCGCAGCAGGCGAGCCGGTGACGGCGTATTGGGCAATATGCTGGCCAACGAGGAAGACGGTGGTTTCAAACAGGGACGCGGTGACGTGGCGGCCCTTGCCGGTGGTCTGGCGTTCATTGAGGGCGGCGAGCACGCCGATGGCGCCGAACATGCCGCCGGTGACGTCAATCACCGAGGCGCCGGCGCGCAGGGGCCGGCCGGGCGGGCCGGTCATGTAGGCAAGGCCGCCCATCATCTGGGCAACTTCGTCCAGCGCGGTACGGTGGGCATAAGGCCCGTCAAGGAACCCTTTTTCAGAACAGTAGATGAGCCGGGGATTGCGGGCGGCGAGGGCCTCATAGCCAAAGCCGAGCGCATCGAGCGCGCCGGGGCGGAAGTTTTCGATAAAAATGTCTGCCTGATCGGCGAGGGCGAGGGCGATGGCTTTGCCCTCCTCGGATTTGAGATCAACCGCGAGGCTTTTCTTGTTGCGGTTATACATCGGGAAATAACCCGCACCCGAGCCTTTGAGACGGCGGGTCTTGTCGCCGCCGATGGGCTCGACCTTGATGACCTCTGCGCCGAGATCGGCGAGGACCAGGCCTGCCGCAGGGCCCATCACCATATGGGTGAATTCCAGCACGCGCAGGCCTTTCAGCGGTCCGCCGGTCTCACTCATACTCGATACTCCCTGAAGTTCCTGCCCGCGATGATTGCCATTACTTGCTCAAATGATATATCTTTTCAAGTTAGGGCATACATTCTTTGATATAACAATCAGGTGGAATTCGATGAGCAGCGTATTGATCAGCGAAGTTGGACCGCGAGACGGGCTTCAGAACTGTAAGGCCGTGATGCCGACCGAGGCTAAGAAGCGCTGGATTGCGGCGCTGGCGGATGCGGGCGTGCAGGAAATCGAGATCGGGTCGTTTGTGTCGCCCAAGCTGCTGCCGCAGATGGCGGATACGGGCGAGATCCTGGATTTTGCCGTGACGATTCCGGGGCTGACCGTGGCGGTGCTGGTGCCCAACCTGAAGGGCGCGGAGGCGGCGATTGCCGGCGGGGCGCACAAGATCACCCTGCCGCTTTCGGTTTCGGAGACCCATTCGCTGCGCAACATCCGGCGCACGCATGCGCAGGTGATCGACGAGGCGCGGGCGATTGCGGCGCTGGTGAAATCCCTCCCGGAGAGGAAGCGGCCGCATTTTGAAGGGTCGCTGTCGACGGCGTTTGGCTGCACGCTGGAGGGGCCGGTGCCGGAGGCGACGACCCTGCGCTGCGCCGAGCAGCTGATGGCAGCGGGCTGCGATGAGGTGGGCCTGTCGGACACGACGGGGTATGGCGATCCGGCGTCTGTGAGGCGGCTGATCCGGGCGGTTCGGGGTGTGATCGGGGCGGAAAACCTGACCGGCGTGCACCTGCACAACACCCGCGGGCTGGGCCTTGCCAATGCGCTGGCCGCCTATGATGAGGGCATCACGACGTTTGATGGCTCGCTCGGCGGGCTGGGCGGGTGCCCGACGGCGCCGGGCGCCAGCGGGAATGTTGTGACCGAGGACATGGTGTTCATGTTTGAGGCGATGGGCATTTCGACGGGCATTGATCTGCGCAAGCTGATGGCGACGCGCGAGATGGTGGCAGAGGCGTTGCCGGGCGAGGAGCTTTATGGCTTCACCCCGAAGGCGGGTCTGCCGCTGGGATTTAAAGGTGAGCCGGTGCCGGCTCCGGTGGCAGCTGGCTAAAAAAGCGGGGGCGGGGTGCGGGCAAATCTTCCAGCGCTGATTACGCTGATAGTCTATGCGGTGTTGCTTGTAGGTGTCAGCCTGTGGGCGAGCCGCAAGGTGCGCTCGGAGGCGTCGTCTTTTCTTCTGGGCGGGCGCTCTCTGGGGCCGCTGGTTTCGGGGCTTGCCTATGCCGCTTCGAGTTCCAGCGCGTGGGTGCTGCTGGGCTATTCGGGCTTTGTGTATGCGACGGGGCTTTCGGCGCTGTGGATGATCCCCGGCATTCTGCTGGGCTATGGCGCGGTGTGGCTGTTTGCGGGGCCGGTGTTGCAGGCGGCAAGCCGGGACAAGGACCAGCTGACGCTGACAGCGTTCCTGACCGAGACGGCCGGGCCGCGCGTGGCGCGCCTGATCCGGATTTCGGCGACGGTGATGATCGCCTTCTGTTTTTCCTACTATATCGCGTCTCAGTTCCAGGGCGCGGGCGTGGCGTTTGACGATCTCTTCGGTATCGGGATGAGCGGCGGCATCATTCTCGGGGCGATTATCATTCTGGCCTACACATTTGCGGGCGGGTTTCTGGCGGTTTCGGTGATCAATACCGTGCAGGGCGTGATCATGATGCTCGTCGCGATCCTGTTGCCGGTGCTGGCATTCTCTGCGGCGGGCGGGGTGAGTGGCATCGGCGCGGCGCTGGAGGATGTGCCCCCTGAGTATCTCGCGACATTCGGCGGGCGTGCGGGATGGATCGCGGGCGGCTTTGCGCTCGGCATGACGGCGACGGGATTTGGCGCGCTGGGCCAGCCCCACCTCATCAGCTGGATCATGGCAGCGCGGGACACCAAAGCGCGCGTAATGGGCGCGGGCGTGGCGATCGGCTGGGGCGCGGTAGTCTATGCCGGGATGGCGGTGCTGGGGCTTTCGGGGCGGGCGCTGTTTGGCGCCGACGCGCCGGCGGAAGGCATCTTCTTCAAGCTGGCCGGCGATTTGTTGCCGGGCGTTCTGGCGGGGATCGTGGCGGCGGCGATCCTCTCGGCGATCATGTCGACGGTGGATAGCCAGTTGCTGGTGGCAAGCGGGGCGATCAGCCATGACCTTGGCGCGGCGCGTTTGATGGGCGGACGCACAGTGCTGGCGACGCGGTTGGCGATGCTGGTTGTGAGCGGGGTTGCGGTCGTGCTGACGCTGGCCTTGCCCGCGACGATCTTTGACCGGACGCTGTTTGCGTGGACGGCGCTGGGGGCGAGTTTCGGGCCGGTGGTGGTCGTGAGGGCGTTTGGCGGGCGGCCGGGCGGCGCCGCGGTGCTCGCGTCGATCCTGGCGGGCTTTGTGACCTCGCTGGCTTATGAATTTGTCCTGAATTCCGGGCCGGGCGCCGTGTGGGCACGGACGGTTCCGTGGATCGCTGCCTTTCTGGCGCTCGCCGTGACCAGAATTGTTGCAGGGCAGCACAATCAGGCGCTTGGCGCGCCTTCCGACTTGTGAGATGCAAAAGATATAACAATAAAAGATATATCTAACGGAGGAACCCATGCACACCGCTCGTTATCTGGCGCTGGCTGCTGCAGCCTTTCTGGTGTCTGCCTGCGCGTCACTGGGAGAGGCGCAAGGCGCGAAACTTGATCCGTCAGTGCCCTCCGATGCGACAGCCATTTTACGGAAAATCCAGTGTTCGACAGTCGATGATGAACCGGTGGTTTTCTGGTGGCATGGCAAGGCGCTTTCCCGCCGCCAGGGCGAGAAAGACATTCACATGTTCGACGTGGAGGGGATGAATATCCGGGCCTGCTCGTCAATCACGAATCAGGAAGGGGTGAAGGGCTTTCACCTCGTTTCACGCGAGATACTTCTGTATAAGGACAAAGATACCGGCGAGGTTCTGAAGACATGGACGAACCCATGGTCGGGTGAGGCTGTCGAGGTTCTGCACGTCGCCAATGATCCTGTGAACTTCAAATCCTATGAGGTCGACCGCGAGGGAAAACCGGCTGTCTGGCAGGGTGAAATCGGTGGGGCCTCCTGGTGGTATCGTTCGACGTTTCCGCTCTGGTATCCCAATCCGCTTGCCGGCGACTTCCAGAAGGAGATTGGTGGAACCTATCACGCAACGGAGCTGTTCAACTTCTTTGGGGGTACGGACGATCTGCTGGACCCCAAGACAACATCTGCGGTCGTGACGGTAGGCTGGACACGGATTGCCGATTGGCTGCCCTGGATGATGATGAATGGCCGGGAAGGCGTAATGTATATGCATACGGCAGGCCGCAAGCTGTCGAATTTTGACGAACTGTCTGACACGATGAAAGCGGAGATCGCTGCGCATTATCCGGAATATGCCAGCCCGCCGCCCTCTGGCGATCCGCGCAAGAACATGACGAGCTGGACTTACTATAAAGGAATATCGGATGGATCAATTTCCAAGCCTGAACGGTAAGTAACTGAATACATATCAGAAAAAAGGCCGGAGCATTGCTCCGGCCTGGTCTGTTTTCAAGCGGTGGCAGGATCAGAACGTCTTGCCGTCATAGGATTTCCAGTCGGCCGAGATGAATTTCTCGTCGATCAGTGTACGTTGGAAGAGGCGATCCTTCTTGAACCACTGCCAGGTGCGCGAGCGCGACTGGCCATCATCAGAGAGCTGGATCATTTCATAGAGATAAAGGTCCGGCTCACCGGTGCGGGTCCAGTTGAGCATGGTGGTGCGCTTGAAGTCATCGAGCGGCACGTCGCTTGCCCAGCCCACGATAAGTTCATTGTCCCAGGCGATGCGGCCATTGACGATATTGGCGGGGAAATCCCGCACTTCGCTGCGGCCATCCGCCCACCGATAATAGTTTGTCTGGTGGTAGGCGGGACCTGTTTCAGGGAAACGGCAGAGCAGGCGCGAGACGTGCTCGTCGGTCTTGTTCCCTTCCGCGTCATAGTAGCGGTACACGCCTTCCCACACGCCTTCATGGCGCGCGAGAAGCGGCATGATCTTTTTCAGTTCTGTTGAAGTGATGTTGTCTGTCATGGCTGCCTCATTTCTTGTCTGACTGTGCCTCGAATGTCACGCGCCCGTCAAAAAAATCTCGTCTGCCCACGGAAAAGGGCTTGCCAAGCATGCGAACGCGACTGACTGTAAATGGTATATCATTTAATGTCGCTGTCGAGAGATAGCGTAGCGCACAGAATGACGCACTGGGGAGATACAAAATGAACAAGGCAATTCTATTGGCTGGCGCAGCGGCTTTGGCGATGACCGTTCAGGCATCACCGGGTTTCGCGCAGGAGGCATCTGAAGATGCGGAGCTGAAGCAGGACGTTATCGTCGTCAGCGCTCGCAAGAAGGAGGAGGGGCTTCTGGAGGCGCCCGTCGCGGTCAGCGCGTTCAGCGAAGAAACCCTGGAGAACCTTCAGCTGGAATCGGTCGATGATATTGCCCGTTTCACGCCGGGGCTCTCGTTCGGAAAGGCATTTGGCCGCTCTACCGAGCGTCCGGTCATCCGCGGGCAATCCAACGTGCTTGCCGGGGTTCAGTTCGGGGTCGAGTCCGGTACGGCCTACTTTATTGACGGCGTCTACTATTCCGGTTCGATCCAGAACCTTGATCCGAATGACCTTCAGCGCGTCGAAGTGATCAAAGGCCCGCAATCGGCGCTTTATGGGCGCAATACCTATGCCGGCGCGATCAACTTCATCACCAAGGGCGGCACGGACACCTTTGAGGCGACCGGCAAGCTGCGCGCGGGCAACAATGATACGGCTGAATATGCGGCGTCGATCGCCGGGCCGATCTTTCCGGGGCTGACCGGGCGTTTGAGCTTCCGGGATTATGAGTATGGCGGCGAGCACGAGAACTCCGTGACCGGCGAACTCGTCGGGCAGGAGAAAACCACCAGCCTTGCCGGTGTTCTGGACTGGGCGCCGGTCTCCAACTTCGATTCGCGCCTGCGGGTGAGCTTCAGCGAGGACCGCGACGGCGTGCTGCCGCTGTTCCTGCAGTCTGCGGAGGAAAACAACTGTCTGCCGGGGTATCGCTCGCTGGCCTTCTGGCCCCTGTCGGGCAGCACCAATACCAACCAGTATTATTGCGGGGTCATCAAGCCGGGGCAGGTGGCGGTGAATTCCGGCGTGGATGCGGACGGCGTGCCAAATGTGGTGCCCGGCGCGCCGCTGAACTCGACCTTTCCGTTCTTTGCGGGGGCGTATGGCCTCGGCGACGGTACGGCATTCGACGGAATTACGCGCGATCTCTGGGTCGCCAGTTCGGTATCAACCTATCGGTTCGGCGATGCCGGATGGGAAGCGAGCCTTCTGGCGGGCTATTCGAAGGAGCATAACAAGCAGGGGTATGATTCCGATCACTCCTCGGTGAACTTCTTCCTGGCAGGGCCAACGCAGGAGCCGTTCTTCGCCAACACCACGCGCAAGGATATTGAGGACTACAGCATCGAGGCGCAGATTGCGTCGCCGCAGGACCTGCGTCTGCGCGGGATGCTGGGTGTGTATCTCTATGACCAGCTTTTCTATGAAGGCGACATTACGTTTGCAGACCCATCGGGCCGCTCGGCGGATACGGGAAAGCGCACCATTCGCAATGAAGCCATCTTTGGCCTGGTTGAGTTTGATTTTACCGACCGCCTGACGGCAACCCTTGAAGGGCGGTATGCGGAAGAAACCAAGACCGACCGCACATCGACGGTAACGCCGGAGGTTTCCTACAGCAAATTCACTCCGCGCCTGACCGTTGACTATGATCTGGGCAATGGCGGGACGATCTATGCTGTTGTCGCTCAGGGTGTGAAGCCGGGCGGCATCAACGGCGCGATCGGGGAAGCGGTTGGCATGCCGACATACAAGCAGGAAGAGTCAGACAATTTTGAAGTCGGCCTGAAAACGCCGCTGCCGGATGTCGGCCTGGGTGATTGGAGTGTCTCGATGGCAGGCTACTTCACCGACGCGACCAATGTGCAGCTTACGTCGGCCGTTGCGGCGACATCGGGCGCGATCAACTCCATCGCCACCAACCAGGGCGCCGGCGAGATCAAGGGCCTTGAGATCGACCTCAATGGCGCGGTGAACGACATCCTCAGCGGCGGGTTCACCTATGCCTGGACGGATGCGAAGTTTACCGAAGGCTGTGACGCCGACGAGTGGACCATGACATCGGGCGGCGGGGTTCTGACAGACCCCGATAATCAGACGGGCACCGATTTCAGCGGTCTGTTTCCGGGCGCCGGTCCGGCATCCTGCTCAATTGCCGGGCGGACTTTTCCTCTGACTTCGGAGCATCAGGCGAGCGTGTTCGCGCGGCTTGATTTCCGGGAGGCCGGTCCGTTTGGATCTGACTTCTTCGTGTCGAGTGATCTAACCTATGAGAGCTCGAAATTTGTACAGATCCACAATCAGGCGGAAACCGGCGACGCGACCCTGCTGGGGGCCCGGTTCGGCTTCGAGACGGATCGGTGGACGATTGCCGCTTACGGTCAGAATATTACGGATGAGGATTCCATTGTGGTCGCCACGCGCTGGCTGCAGGGACCTTACTTCTCAGCGGGCTTCAGCCCGAATGTAGCGCCTACGACCGCTTCTCGTGGCGCGCCGCGTGCTTATTTCGGTTCGCTTCGCCGCGGACCGCAATATGGCGCGGAGCTGCGTGTCCGCTTCTGATCGGGCACATGGCGTAAAACTTGGCGGCGTTGGGCATCCCGTCCCGGCGCCGCCTCCTTTTTTTGGCCGGACCAGTTCACGTTCCCCATGGCGGGGTGCCCGATAGACGGGCAAATTGCTGGCGGGACATAATCATCTGGAGTTTTCCTCTCGACGGAGCGCTCAAATGATATACCAATTACATGACGATAAGACTTGAAATCGTGCTTTCACAGGCACCCGGTAACGCGAGGAGTTCGTAGAATGGCGGAAACAGGAGAGTTCAGCCGCGGCTGGCCAGTTGTCAGCGCCGCAGCCGTCGGGGTCGGACTCGGACTTTCTCCGCTGCCATTTTATACCATCGGTGTGATGATCCCGCCGATGCTGGCGGAATTTGGCCCGATGGGCTGGGCGCCGGGCGACATTCTCAATGCGCTGGCAATCTACACCTTCGGTGTGTTCATTGCCGCGCCGGTCGTCGGCATTCTCGCGCAGAAATTCGGCGCGCGGATTATCGCGCTGATTTCGATCGTGACGTTCAGCCTGGCGATGATGGCGCTGGCCTTCAACACAGGCTCGAAGCCGCTCTATATTTTCCTCTGGCTGGTGCTGGCTTTTGCCGGGGCGGGTACACTGCCGATTACATTTACCCGGCCGGTTGCCGCCTGGTTTGAGAAGAACCGCGGCATTGTGCTGGGCATTGCGCTGATCGCTACGGGCGTCAGCGGCGCGCTGGCGAAATTCTTTGCGCAATACATCGTATCGAACCCGGAATGGCACTTCTTCAACGGATCGGGCTGGCGCAGCGCGTATATTCTTCTCGGCCTTCTGCCGCTGACGATTTCGCTGCCCTTGAGCCTGCTGAGCCTGCGGGACCTTGACGACAAGCCGGCCAGCCAGTCGCGCCTTGTGAAGCTGAAACTGCCAATCCTCGGCATCTCGCTGCTCGGCACTTTGGGGCTCGGGGCGCTGGTCTGGATGCAGGTTCTGCCGCTGATCGAGGCAAATGGGTTGCGGCTCGAATACATGATGGCGATTGTGTTCTCGCTGCTGATGCTATTGCCGGTGCTGGCGATGATCTTCCTGGACATCCGCAAGAACCCGCCCGAGCGCGTTGATGGGATTGCTATCGTGCTGAAGGGGATGAGCCTGGGCGAGGCCCTGAAGGACTGGCGGTTCTGGCTGCTGGGCATCTGCTTCATGCCGATCTCCTACGCCGTGGGCGCGGTGATCCCCAATATCGAGCGGATTCTGGTGGCGCAGTCATTCGACATCAATGAAGCGGTAGGGCTGGCAACTCTGACTGGGCTGGCAGTGCTTCTGGGCCGGGCGGTCGGGGGTTATCTGATTGACCGTTTCTGGGCGCCGGCCGTGGCGTTTGCCTTCCTTGCCTCGCCGGCCATTGCGTTGTGGCTGCTCGGTCAGCCGGGACTGAACCCGACGACGGCGACCATCGCTATCCTGATGATCGGGTTTGGCGCCGGGGTTGAATACGACTTCATGGCGTACATCGTCTCGAAGTATTTCGGGATGAAGTCCTATACCGCGATCTATGGCACGCTTTATGCCTTCTTTGCGGTTGGCGCAGGGCTTGGCCCGTCGATCATGTCGGATATTGCGGACGGGCGGGGTATCCACTTCCTGGGGGCCAATACAGGCCTTCTCCCCGGATATGATTGGGAATGGACGTTGACCAGTGCGGCGATCATCCTGTTCATCTCTACACTGCCGATCCTGGCGCTCGGCAAATACCGGTATGACCGGGAGCATCAGGACAAGGCCAAGGCGCCGCCGGCGATTGCACCGGCGGGCGCGGTAAAGCCTTCAGAGGTGTGATTTCAGAAGGGCTGCAACTTCTTCGGGCCACACGTCCATGAAGTTGTAGCCCCATTCCGGGCATTCGATCACCTGACCGTTGCGCATGAGCGGTATCGCCCGGCGCGTGCAGTCGGTGAGATCGTCTGCCGGGTTCAGGATGGTGATCCGGTTCGGCAGGGTCTTCAGTGCTTCCTCGAAAGGCTCTGCGAACGAGAAGGCGGCCGCGTGGCCCCATTCATATTCCTCACCGCCCAGCAGGTTCATCATCATCGACTGGGCCAGCATTTCCAGGGACGTGCCGGGGCCGCGGCGTTCGACGATCCGCTGCCACATGGTTGAGAAGCGCGTGCCGGCCTCATCCAGCGGAATCGGTGTGAAGTAATCGGCGAAGAAGGCGCGCTCTTCGTCCGAGAGCAGAGCGGCCGAGACCATCGCGATATTGCCGACATGGCCGGGACGGGTCCCGGCCATCTCGGTCGCGACTTTTGAGCCGGTGTGATTTCCGAAGAGGGCGATGGTGTCATGGCCAAGCGCGTCGGCCACCTGCCAGCAGGCTTCGGCATAGGCCGGCACCGTGGCGAGATGTTCTTCCGGCGGCTTGTCGGACTGGCCATAGCCCGGATAATCGGGCGCAACGACCACGCGCTCATTGCCGATGACGCCCATAAGCGTTTCAAACTCAAGACCACATTTCGGGCTTTGGTGGAGGCAGTATAGCGGGGGGAGGGACGAGGGCTTTTCCGGCTGCGCGATGCGGTAATGCAACTGGCCGTATGTTCCGTCGACGTATGATCTCTTCACGCGGGCCATTATGCCTGCTCCTCTGAAACTGTAATAATGGGTTTGCCGACATTTGCGCCGCGCATGAGTTTGGCGAAGAGGGCGGGTGCCTGGTCGAGGCCATCTGCATGATCTTCGGCGAAGGCGAGCTTGCCATCGCGAATCCAGGCGGCGGCTTCGGCGGCATATTCGTCCCAGCGGGAATAGAAGTCGTAGACGACCAGGCCACGCAGCTGGGCGCGCTTGCCAATGATGGCGCCGGCATTGAGGGCGTGAGGGGCAGGGCCGGATGACTGGTAGGCATCTGCCAGCCCGCAGAGCACGCCGCGCACATAAGTCTGCGAAACGGAGAGAGCCGTCATCGCCATCTCGGCGGAGACATTCTCGAAGAACACGCTGGCGCCTTCGGGGAGCGCTTCTTTCAGCGCGGCCTGCCAACCTTCTGCCTTATAGTCGATGCAGGCATCAAAGCCGTAAGTCTCTGTCACCAGGCGGCATTTCTCCGGGCCGCCAGCAATGCCGACAGCCTTTGAAGCGCCTTTGATGCGGGCGATCTGGCCAGCTGTTCCGCCTACGGCGCCAGCGGCAGCGTCGATGAGAACAACGTCCCCGGCCATGACTTTCGCCAGCTGGGTAATGCCTGCCCAAGCCGTGAGGCCGGGCATGCCGAGCACGCCGATATGAGCGCGCAGCGGGGCAGATTTGGGGTCAAGTTTGCGGAAATGGCCCGCGGGAATGGCGGCAAATTCCTGCCAGCCGCCTTCCATGGCGTGAACAAAGTCGCCTTCGGACACGCCTGCGGCGCGGCTCTTTACGACCTGGCCGACGATGGCGCCGGGAATGGCGCCTTCCATGGGCTTGGGCGGGGCTTCGCCCATATGCCGCCCGCGCAGGCGGGAGCCGACATAGGGGTCAAGCGAGAGATAGATCACCCGCGCGACAATGCCGCCGTCCGGGCAGTCCGGGCGCGGCGCCTCAATGGCGATAAAATCATCCGCAACCGGAACAGCGTCGATCTCAGTTTTCAGGGTGTAGAGTTTCATGCTTCGACAATCTCGATCAGGGCGCCGTCAAGATCCTTGATCGTTCCGGCGCGTTTGCCTTTGTATATGGGGCCTTCGCGGCGGGTGGGCGGTGTGATCCAGGGGCCGGGCAGGCTGTCAAACTCCGGATGCCAGAGGGTGCCGATGGCACAGCCGGGCACGAGCATGCCGTCATTATGCGGACGCTGGATGGCGGCGGCAGGATACTGGTCAAGCTCGAGGAAGACGTCTCGGCCATGGATCATGGTGGAGATTTTGTGGAGCTCCTCCATCGGCGTACCGTAAGCCTTGGCGATCATTGTGTAGACGATTTCCATTTCTTCGCGGCCGACGGCGAGGCCGCAATGGCGGACCATCCAGTCCAGCGAGGCTTTCATGTCGCTGCAGCCGAGAACGAGGATGAAAAGTTTGTCGATGACGGAGGCCGCGCGCGGCAGATCGAAAGCGGGCAGGTCGTCGCGGATCTGGGTGAGGTAGACGATTTCCTCGTCCGGGCCTTTCACTTGCATGGGGAAGATGGCGTCGAGGCCTTCGATCTCGCGCGGCGGGCCGATGATCTCGAAGGGGGAGTTTTCCATGCGGGCGTTGGCTTCCATCACGTCCTGAACGCAGATTTCGATGGCGTTCCAGCCATAGGAACGAAGCGCCTGGTAGCCGGGGACGGCCGGCTGCTGGACGAAGCGGATGAAGACCTCTGCGCCGGAGGAAGGCTGCATCACGGCATAGGGAAGACCTGCCGAGGCGGGCGTTGCCCAGCTGGCGGCGAGGTCTGCGGGCACATCGCCCCGCTCAACAACGGCATAGTCGAAGTATTTCGTGTAGTTGCCGATGGAGCGCTCGAGATCGGACACGGTCAGCGTCGCGGCGCGTAACAGTTTCATGGGGAGGCCTTTTCTTTTGGGAATGGCCACTGGAGGCCTTCGCATAAAAGATATATCATTTGAATCTCTGAGGCAAAGCTGAAAGGTTGCAGATGGCAGCGTACATGATTGTTTTTGCGCGGGTGAAGGATCGCCAGCGCTTTATGACCGAATACGGGGCACCGACCGCCGCACTGATTGCGCATTTCGGCGGTGAGTATGTCGTGCGCGCGCCCGGCGTTGAGGCGCTGGAAGGCGGCCTGTTTGACGGGGCGAGCACGGTTATCTCCAAATGGCCCGACAAGGCTGCGATCCGCAAGTTCTGGGACAGCCCGGAATATGAAGCGCTGAAAGCGGCGCGTCAGCCATTGGCCGAGGCGCATGTGATGATCGTGGAGGAGCCGGGATGAGGGGCATCCTGTTTCTGGGCGCGGCGTTGCTGGCGGCCTGCGCAACGCCTGCTGGCGGCGGTCTTCGCCTGGATGGTCCGCCTCCGGATGTTTCCGGGCGCGCGCAGCTGCCAACCGCAATGCAGGCCAACCCGGACCTGTCGGGCCGTGATATTCTGGTGGCGGCTCATGAAGCGGCGGGCGGGGACGCATGGCGGGACGTGGAAAGCCTTTACCTGGAGGGCTACAACATCATCCGCCGCGCCGATGGCGCGGAGGTATTGTGGGACAAGTATGCCATGTGGCGGGAGTATTCGAGCAGCAAGGCAAATGCGCATGCCGCCGAAGGTAAGGTGCGGATTGAGGCATGGGCGGGCGATTCGCTTGCCATGCTGATCGCCTTTGATGGTGAGACGACCTATGATCAGAATGGTCCGGTACCTGAGGACGTTGCCGAGAAAGCCTGGGCTTCGAACTTCGGCTTCGGGGCTATCCGCAATGGTCTGGATGAGGGGTGGACGCAGACCCGTTTGCCTGATGATCTGATTGATGGCGTGCCGGCCTATATGGTGGAGCTGACAGACCCTGCCGGCGGAAAAACCCGGTTTGGCATCCGCCAGTCTGACTTTGCCACCGTCTATGCGGGGTTCCGGACACCGCGCGGCTGGCATGAACGGCGGTATTCGAACTTCTATACGGTGCCGGGCTCCAGCTGGGTTCAGCCCGGCCGGGTGAGGCTTTCCTATGATGGCGTGAAGGCCAATGAAGCGATCTGGACACGGGTCGAGATCGGGCAACCCATTGACCCGTCCGTATTCGTTGTTTCGCAGAAACCGGACGGGCCAACTTTCTAGCGGGTTGCCTCAACGGGTCTGGGCGAACTCTTCGGCGACGTCTTCAGAGGATGCTTCCTCGCCGCGTTCAATGGTTTCGCGATCCTGCTGGAGGATGCGCAGGACGCGGGCGATGTATTCCTGGGTCCAGGCGCCGCGCTCCTCAGCCTCTTGCTTGGTGGGCTCGAAGGCTTCGATGGACGCCTTGCTGACAGTGCCGTCGCGTTCCATCAGGCGTTCAATCGTATCCATCCGCTCCCGGAGGACAGATACTTCCTGCATCAGGGCGAGGGTGATGTTCATCACCCGCTCGACATCAGGATCCTTCAGGAACCAGGGGCGCTTGCCCTTGGCTTTGGCACCGGACAAGGCGACGGGATCAAGTTTCGTGGACATGGATCAGGCTACCTTCCGCGCGCCGATGACGTGCCAGGCGGCCTTGCGGCCATAGTCTTCCTGTTTGGTGTCCTTGGCCGCTTCCGGGAATACTTCGGGATCGACGACGGCGGCGACGCCGCCATGGATCAGGGCGTCTTTGGAGAAGCCGGCTTTTTCCATCCAGGCGTCGAGATCAATCTCGTGCATTTTCGTCCAGAAGGGCTCGTTATTGTAGAACGCGTCCCAATCGCGCATCGCCTGTTCGAACAGCGGCATCTGGTCTGTATACTGCGGCTGTTCCACATGCAGCACGATGCCGCCGGGCTTCAGGAGGCGCTTCGTCTCAGCGAAGATAAGGGGCATCATCTTGTAGCTGGTTTCGTGCAGGAACATGGTCGACTGAATCCAGTCGAAGCTCTCGTCTTCAAACTGGGAAAGGTCTGACACATCGCCCTGTAGGAAGGTGATGTTGTCTGCGCCCAGCGTCTTGGCGCGGGCAAGGCCATAGCGCAGCATCGGCGCGCCGGCATCAACCGCGACAATCTCCGCATCCGGATAAGCCTGGGCGAGGGGCACGACATTGTGGCCAAGGCCGCAGCCGATATCGAGGATGCGCTTGGGCTGGAACTCCGGGAGGTTCTGCTTCACCCATTCGGCCACAGCAACGCCGCCGCCATCATTATAGCGCCCCAGCATGCCGCCCGTGGTGGCGAAAATGCCGATGTCGTAATTGGCTGCGCCGGTCACATCGCCGGGGACGAGTTCGGTGTGATAGCTGCCCGGCATGCAGTGATGGTCGATGGCTTCGGTCGAGCGGGGCTGTTTGAAGCCGGGCTTGAGGACGAGGCGTGCGTCGGTTTCAGTCAGCGCACGCACCTTGTCGTTGAGGTCGTCAGCCTGACGGATCGTCACCCAGCGGCCGGCCTGCTGGCGTGATTCCATCGTGGCGCGGCGCATTGCCGACCACCATTGCCAGACCGGGTCTTGCGTCAGCGCCTTGCGAACCTCGTGACGGTCCTTGAAGCTGCGTTTTTCTTTCTTTTCGAAGGCAGGCGTCACACGCGCTTCAAAGGCCTCCCCAACGCCGGGCATGACATTGGCCGCCAGATGGCGGTTCATGTGGGCGAGGAAGTTGAAGCGGGCGACTTCATCATGATTTGTTTCAGGAAATACGCCGTGGCGCCCGACAACCCGGTAGTCCGGCGGACCGTCATAGGCGCGGGGCGCAGACGTGGCCTGAATTGGGGCAGCGGGCGCTGCTGCGGGCGGGTGAACTGTGTCAGCCATCCTATTCCTCCTGAACTAATGGCCAATTGGCAATTGACCTGCGAGTAAAAGATATATCATTTAGGCGAAATGACCAAGTAGGGGAGTTTACCCATATGAGCACCAAGATTGTCGCACTTTTCAATCTCAAACCCGGCATTTCGGTCCCGGACTATGAAAACTGGGCCAAGACCAAGGATATTCCAACGGTCAACGGACTGAAATCGGTTGATGCATTTGAAGTGTTCCGCGCCACCGGCGTGCTCGGTTCGGATGCAAAGCCGCCTTATGCCTATATCGAGATCATTGATGTGGCCGATATGGCGGGCTTCGGCGGCGAAGTGGGCAGCGAGGCGATGCAGAAGATCGCCGGCGAGTTCCAGGCTATGGCCGACGATCTTGTGTTCATCCTGACCGACAAGCTCGGCTGAGGGCAGGCGGATGGGAACGCTTTCGGGTAAAACCGCTGTCATCACCGGCTCTGGCCGCCGCAAGGGGCTGGGCGAGGCAATTGCCCGCAAGCTGGCCAGCGAAGGGGCGAATATTGTTCTCTCTGATGTTGGCAAGCCGCGCGACGCGGCGACCGGCGAGGGCCATATCGGCACCACAGACGAGATGGAATCCATCGCAGAGGAGCTTCGCGGCCTCGGCGTGAACGTCTCCACCTGCGTCTGCGATGTGCGCAGCCTGGAAGAGGTGCGGGCGCTGGCAAAGCATGCTTCTGAAACGCACGGATCGCTCGACATCTGGGTGAACAATGCGGGCATCGGCTACATCATGAAGCCGCTGCTGGAAGTTTCCGAAGCCGACTGGCGGGCCGTGATCGACGTGAACCTCACCGGGGCGTTCTTCGGCCTCAAGGCGGCGGCCGAAGCGATGATCGGGCAGGGTAAGGGCGGACGGATTGTCAACATCGCCAGCCAGGCGGCCAAATCCGGCTTCCCCCATGCGCAGGCTTACACCTCGTCCAAGCATGGCCTTGTCGGCCTGGTACGGTCGGCGGCGATTGAGCTTGGTCCGCACGGTATCACGGTCAACAATGTCTGCCCCAACCATGTCACGACAGGCCTTGGCGCGTGGCAGAACGAGTATTTCTCGAAGGTTACGGGCGCTGCTTCTGTGGACGAGTACATGACCAACATGAAAAACCGCATCCCGATGCGCCGCCCCGGCCTGCCGGAAGACACCGCCAATGCGGTTGCCTGGCTGTGTACGGATCAGGCGGCCTATATCACCGCTGAAAGCATGAATGTTTCCGGAGGGGAGGAGCCCCATTGACCCAGTTGCCTAAAGACCCTGCGCCAGAAGGCTTCACCTGGCCGGGCGGCAAAAAGCTCGCCCTGTCGGTCGTCGTCAATGTCGAGGAAGGCGCCGAGCGCCGTATCGATGAAGGCGACAAGCGGCCTGAGCCTGTCGATGAGCTGGGCGCGGTGCCGGGCAAACCGATTCGCGTGCATGGCAACGAGACCAATTATCAGTATGGCATCAATCGCGGCGCGCCGCGTGTGATCCAGATTCTCGACAAGGCTGGCATCAATGCGACCTGGACAGTCTGCGGCCTGGCGCTGGAAAAAGCGCCTTGGCTGGCCAAAGCCATCATGGAGCGGGGTGATGAACCCTGTAATCACGGCTATAAATGGGCGTTTACCGCTTTCATGGATGAGGATGCCGAGCGCGACTTCATTGCCAAGGGCACAGACAGCATTGAGAAGACCTGTGGCCGCAAGCCCGCCGGCTGGCTCTCGCGCTATCTGCATACGGACATCACGCGGCGCCTGATTCTCGAGCAGGGGTATTCCTACCATATGGACGATTATTCGGACGATTTTCCCTATTGGGCAAAAGTCCCGATGGCGGATGGTTCCGAAAAACCGATGGTGGTTCTGCCCTATGCCATCGATTCCAATGACATGAAGTTCTGGCTCTCGCCGAGCTTCACGCCCGATATGTGGCTCGACTATGCCCGCCGCTCGTTTGACTGGCTGTATGAAGAAAGCCAGCGCGAAGGGGCGCGGATGATGAGCCTCGGCCTGCACCTGCGGATCATTGGCCGCCCTGGCCGGATCAAGGCATTTGCCGACTTTCTGGAGCATGTGAAGGGGCATCCGGATGTCTGGGTTGCAACGCGGGAGCAGATTGCCGCGCATTTCTCAAAGGAAGTCTCTGCCAGTACAGCGCGATAGAAGAACAATAGGGAGGGCGGACATGAAGACGGTATCGTTGGGGGTGAGTCTGGTCGCCCTGATCTGCGCGGGATGCGCGACGCCTGCTGCGCCATCGGCGCCGCAGGCACCTGCATTGCTGGGGGCGGAAAATCCGTATCCGCTGCATCCGATCAACCTGCGCCGGACCACTCTGATCGTCCGTGATCTGGAAAAGTCCCTGCTTCTCTATCGCGACGCGCTTGGCTTCGATGTGGTCTATGATCAGGAGCTGACCTCGCCGGGGCTGGATACGCGCTATGGCGCGGACGGCAAGAACCGCTCCCGGCTTGTGCTGACGCAAACCAATAGCGGGGTCATGGGCATGCTCGGCCTCTGGCAGTTTCTTGATCCAACCGAAAAAGATACCGCCCCGCCCGATGAGGCAGACTTCACGCCAGGTGAAATCGTTCTCCTGTTCAACACAACGGATCTGGAAAGCCGTTTCGTTGCGGCCGCTTCTGTGCCCGGCGTGCAGGTGATCGGCGCGCCGGCGGAGCGGCGCTATCCCTCACCGGCTGGCGACATCATTGTGATGGTCTCGATGCTGGTCGACCCTGACGGGCATACGATCGAGCTCAACCAGATCATCTCCGATCCCCGCGCTTCAGAATAGCGCAGCGGCGTAATTTCCCTGGCCGTAGTCATTGACAGCGGCTTGGTCTGGTTTACTTTGTCCGGACAAAGTTAGTGCGGATTGTCTTATGCCTTCAACCTATCGCTCATTCCTGTTTGTTCCCGGCGCCCGGCAGGACCGGTTTGCCAAGGCGCTGGCTGCTGGGGCCGACGCTGCCATTATCGACCTTGAGGATGCCGTGCTGCCGTCTGAAAAGGACAAGGCCCGCGCCGATGTTCTGGGCTGGATAGATGCCTGGAGCGGCAAGGGGCTGGCCGTGCGGATCAACTCGCCCCGCAGCGCGCATGGATGCGCCGATATTGCCGCGTTCGCGGCCTCGGGCGCGCTGGCGAAGCTTGATTTTATCATGGTGCCCAAGGCGGAAACGGCGGTGGATCTTGAAATCGTCGCCGAAGCGCTTGGCGCGGATATTCCGCTGATCGCCGTTATGGAAAGCGGCCGGTCGCTCGCAAATGTACAGTCCGTGGCCGCCAGGGCGACGGGCGGCATGCTGTTCGGCGGGGCAGACTTCTCCGCAAGCCTGGGCGCAGACCTTGCCAATTGGGACGCGATGCTGACTGCGCGCGGATTGGTTGTGGCAGCCTGCGGCGCAGCCGGCGTGCCTGCCTATGACGTGCCATTCCTGGATGTGAAAGATCCCGCCGGCCTTGCCGAGACGACGCACAAGGCGCGCCTGATGGGCTTCTCCGGGCGTGCGTGCATCCACCCCGACCAGGTTTCGGTCGTCAACGCGGCCTTCACGCCAAGTGAGGCCGACATCGCTGAAGCGCAGGCAATTATTGATGCGCTGAACAATGCTTCGGGCGGCGCAGTGCTGCACAAGGGCAAACTCGTTGACCGCCCCGTCATTCTCGCGGCTGAGCGCGTGCTCGCCAAAGCCAAATCAGTCTAAGGAAGAAACAGACATCATGGTACAGAACTGGAAACAGGTTGGCCCGAACCGCTATCGCGAAACCTTCGGCCGCTATTTCGAAGACTTCGAAACCGGCGACATTTACGAGCATCGCCCCGGCAAGACGGTCACCGAGTATGACAACCACCTGTTTACGCTGCTGACGCTGAACACCCATCCGATGCACTTCGATGCGGAGTTTGCCAAGGCCTCCGAGTTCAAGCGCAATCTGGTTGTCAGCCCCTATACCCTCGCGCTGCTGATCGGCATGAGCGTCACCGATACCAGCCAGAAGGCCATCGCCAATCTCGGCATGGACGAGGTGAAGTTCACCGCGCCGGTCTTTGCGGGCGACACGATCTATGGCGAGAGCGAAGTGCTGGGCAAACGCGAGAGCCAGAGCCGCCCCGGCCAGGGCATCGTGACCATCGTGACCCGTGGCTACAATCAGGACGGCACGATGATCTGTACCTTCAAGCGCAACATGCTCATCCCCTCACGCGGCAACGCGGTTGAGGACAAGGTCGGCAATTACTGAATTCAGGCGACCCCATCAGGTCAGGAGAGCCCAACATGGCTGACACGACATATCTCAGTGAAGAAGACGAACGCCAGATCCTCGATTCGATCCAGAAATGGCTCGAAAAGAAGGTCGCCCCGGTGGCGATGCAGCTGGAACATGACAATGAATGGCCCGCTGATCTTGTCGCCGACATGACCGAGCTCGGCCTGTTCGGCGCGCTGATCCATCCAGACTATGGCGGGCTTGGCCTGTCTGCGTCGACCTATACGAAGATCGTTACGATGATCTCGGAAGAGTGGATGAGCCTTTCGGGCATTTTCAATTCTCACCTGATGATGTCCATCGTTGTGCAGAAGTTTGGCACCGACAAGCAGAAGGAATACTGGCTTCCGAAGTTTGCCGCGGGCGAGCTGCGCGGCGCGCTGGGCCTGACGGAGCCGGACGCTGGCACCGACCTTCAGAGCATCCGCACGGTGGCCAAACGCAAGGGCGACAAATACGTCGTCAACGGAACAAAGACGTGGATTTCCAACGCCATTGAAGGCCACTGCGTGGCGCTTCTGGTCAAGACAGACCCCGACGCCCAGCCGCGTTACAAGGGCATGTCGATGCTCATTGTGCCGAAGATCAACCCGGAAACGCGCGCGCCTTTGCCGGGCGTCAAGAATGGCCGCAAGCTGGAAAAGCTCGGCTATAAGGGCATCGATTCGGGCGAATTCATATTTGAAGATTATGAGTGCGACGCCGAGCTGTCTCTGGTGGGCGGCAAGGAGGGCGAGGGCTTCTTCATGGCAACCGGCGGGCTCGAGATTGGCCGGATCAATGTGGCGGCTCGCTCTGTCGGGATTGCGCGGCGCGCGCTGCGCGAAAGCGTGCAGTATTCCCAGCTTCGCAAGACCATGGGAAAGCCGATCTGTGAGCACCAGGCGATCCAGTTGAAGCTCGGTGAAATGGCGGCCAAGACGCGCGCCTCCGAACTGCTCGTTCAGGACGCCGCCGCAGCGTATGATCGCGGCGACCGCGTCGATATGGAGGCGGGCATGGCGAAGTATTTTGCTTCGGAAACGGCTGTTGAAGTGGCCACCGAGGCGATGCGTATCCACGGCGGATATGGATATTCGAAAGAGTACGTCATCGAGCGGCTTTACCGCGACGCGCCGCTGATGTGCATCGGCGAGGGCACGAACGAGATGCAGCGTATCATCATTGCCAAGCAGCTCGTGAAGCGTAATCCGGCCTGATCAGCCCACAAAAATTAAAGGTATTCCGCATATGAAGCGACTGCTCGAAGGCATCCGTATTCTCTCCGTCGAACAGTACGGGGCAGGTCCTTATGGCACCCAGCTGCTTGCTGATCTCGGCGCGGAGGTGATCAAGGTCGAAGATGGTCAGCGGGGCGGCGACGTTTCCCGTACAGTCGGTCCTTATCTTCTGGGAGAGGGCGATTCCGACTTCTTTCAGACCTTCTCCAAGGGCAAGAAGTCCATCGACATCGACCTGAAGAGTCAGGAAGGTCGCGCCCTTTTCGATGATCTCGTGAAGTCTTCCGATGCGGTGGTAAACAATCTGCGCGGCGATCAACCGGCAAAGCTGGGTCTTGATTATTCCAGACTGCATTCGATCAACCCGAAGATCGTTTGCGCGCATCTTTCTGCCTACGGACGGGATAATTCCCGCGCCGGCTGGCCAGGCTATGATTATCTGATGCAGGCCGAGGCCGGCTTCATGCTGGCCACGGGCGAGCCGGAAGGGCCGCCTGTCCGCTGCGGGCTTTCGATCATCGACTTCCATACCGGCAGCCAGCTGGCCACCGCAATTCTGGCGGGTATCCTCAGCGCGCAGCGCTCCGGCGAGGGCTGTGATGTGGACGTGACACTGTTTGACACGGCCCTGCATCAGCTGTCCTATCCGGCGACCTGGTATCTCAATCGCGGGCATGCCACTGAGCGCCTTCCGCGGGGAGCGCACCCTTCGATTGCGCCGAGCCAGCTGGTGAAAACCAAGGATGGCTGGGGCCTGCTCATGTGCCAGACGCCGAAATTCTGGGATCTTTTCTGCGAACTTGCCGAGGGGCAGCATCTCAAAGCCGACCCGCGCTTTGCCACCAATCCGGCGCGCCACACCAATCTGGCTGAATTGACGGAGGTGGTCGACGCGCTTCTCAGCAAACGGACGAGCCAGGAGTGGATCGAACACTTTGCCGGGCAGGTGCCGTTTGCGCCCGTTCTTGATATTCCGCGCGCGCTCGACAATCCGTATCTGGACGAAACCCAGATGATTGAAATTGTCGCGCACCCTTCAAAGCCTGAGGGGCTCCGGACACTGGCTTCGCCCTTCCGCGTCAATGGGCAGCGGCCTGTTACTTCGCGTGCGCCCGATCTTGGCGAGCACACGGCCGAATTCACAAAGGAACCTCGCTGATGTCACGATTTCCCGCCCACAAGGCGCATGAAGGTGTCTGGGAAGGCAACTACCGCCACCTCGCAGTGGACGGGCAGGAGGAGGGCCGTTTCCGCTCGCGTGTCACGTGCGAGTTTCCGGAGACGGACGGCGTCGTATACCGGCAGACCACCGAGCTCTGGACGCCGGAAGACGTCTACAGCAAGGCGAGTTTCGAAGGGCTCGACCGGGGCGACCACCTTTATTATGACGCGCCAAATTTTCATGGCCGCAGCTGGGAAACGCAGGGTGCTCACCTGATGCTGAACCTTATCCGCAAGGACGAGCCCGGCGCCTATTTCGTCGAACTCATCATCATGGGCGAAGGCGGCAAGCACCGCGCGCGCACCTGGCACTGGTTCAAGGATGGCCAGATCTATCGCCGCACGCTGTGCGAAGAAACACGGGTGGCCTGACGGCCTACTTCCTCTGGCGGGTCAGCTTCATTTCATAGGCGAAGCGGCCGGCCGGGTGCAGGCTTTCGGAAACCAGGATCGCGCGTCCTGCGGTATCGATATAGCGCCGCAAGGTTCGCAATGCCGGTGAGCCGGAAGGTACTCCAAGCCGGGCGGCATCGGTTTTGCCCAGCGCAACCGCTTCCATCCGTTGAACGACATTCGCGACGGCCGCGCCATGTTCGCCTTCAATCCATTCGGAGATGGAGCCGTTCAGCTCGGCAACATCCTCCAGCGCCGGGGCCAGATGGTTCAGCACAAGGATGGTTGTCACCGCGAGGGGGGCTTCCCCGCTTGCGCGGCGCAGGCCCAGATAGGCCATGTACGGACCATCGACGCCCATGCGTTTGAGTTCAGCCGGGCTCGCGGGGCGCGTGCGCTCGGGAATGAAAACAGCATCGCGGGCGTATTGGAGGATCGATTCGAAATCGCCGATGGGCTGGGCAAAGGCGGGCGTGGGCGGCGTGGTTACGACCGTGCCGACCCCGCGTCGGCGGGCAATCAGGCCGTCTTCGGTGAGAATGCGCAAGGCTTCGCGCGCCGTGTGGCGCGAGATGTCCTTCTCCTCGCACATCTCCATCTCTGTGGGCAGAGCGTCGCCGGGCTTGAGCTTGCCGGAGGCGATCAGCAGGCGAAGTTCATCGGCTATCTGCCGGTAACGCGGCTGCATGGTGTTCAAAGCCCTCTCCCTGGTTCTGAATCGAGTATCTGTAATGACCACTCCCGAGGGTGGGGGCAATCCCGGCCGGAAACAGGGCAGGGCTGGTAAGAAAGCAAAAGATATATCAAATAAATGCCTCGAAGGGTCTGAAAGCGGTTTTCGACTGCCATTTGGTCATGCTAAGCAGGTTATATGTCCGGACAAACTAACGTGCCTTTCCAGACTTCGCAAACCCTTACGCAGGCGTTGGCCGGGCGGATCGCCGGACATGTCTCGAAGGCGGACCGTGCACGGGCGCAGTGGCATCTGCTGGACTGGGCAGGTTGCGCGGTGGCCGGGCGCAGCGAGCCTGCCGGCCGCATCCTGCTGGCGGGGCTGGAGCCTTCGCCCAGCGCGCGGGCCTTTGCCTGGGGCGGGCTGGGAAACATTCTCGAAATGGATGATGTGGACAAGCGCGCGCTGCTGCATCCTGGCCCCAGCATCATTCCGGCGGCGCTCGCCTGCGCAGCAGAAAACACTGTTTCGGGTGAGGCGCTGCTGGATGCAATCGTGCGCGGTTATGAGGCGACGATCCGGCTGGGTCGCGCGGTTGGGCCGGGGCATTATGCGCTGTGGCACAATACCGGCACCTGCGGCGCGATCGGCGCGGCGGCGGCCTGTGCAAGCCTGATGGAACTGGACACCGAAGCAACTGCCCATGCGCTGGCATTGGCGGTCAGTCAGTCGGCGGGGCTCTGGCAAACGCGGCATGAGCCCGCCAGTATGGGCAAGCAGTTACATACGTCGGTTTCGTCGCGCGCAGGTTTTGATGCCGCGCGGCTGGCAGCGGCGGGATTCAAAGGGCCGCTTTCAATTCTGGAGGGGCCACAGGGCTTCTTCGCGGCGATGTGCCCCGGCGCTGATCCTGCCGCGGTTATGGCAGGAGAGGATGGCTGGCGCATCCATGATGTCAGCTTCAAGCCCTGGCCTGCCTGCCGGCATGCGCATGCTGTGATTGATGCGGCGCTGGCGCTGCGTGCGCGCGTGAATGTGTTGGATACCGGCGGCGACATCCTCGTCGAAACATACCGCGACGCGCTCGTTTTCTGTGACAAGCCGGAGCCGGAATCGGTGATCGAGGCGAAGTTTTCGCTGCAGCATTCTGTGGCGGTGGTGATGGTGCGGGGGCGGCCGGAACTGGCGGATTTCAGCCTGGATTCGGTGGCTGATCCGGCGATCACGGCGATGCGAAACCGGGTCAAAGTTGGACAAAACGGGACATTTGACGCCAATTACCCGTCACGCTTTGGCGCTTCAGTGACCTTCGCGGGACACACCGAGACAGTTCCGGACGCCCTGGGTGATCCGGAGAACCCGGTCGGATTGGATCAGCTTCGCGACAAGGCGCGCGCGCTGCTGGCGGCGGGTGGTTTGAGCGAAACGGAAACGGCGGAGCTTATGGCGGCGGCGGAAACGGCCTCGCCCGAACTGGGCGGTCTGATCCTCAAGGTGCTGGCATGAGCGGAGCGGCGGAAGCCTTTGTGCGCCATACCCTCACCCTCCGCTGGGAGGCGATGCCCGAGGCGGCGCAAGGGGCGGTGAAGACGTTCCTGCTCGACAGTCTCGGGGTCGGCATTGCCGGTGCGGGCGCGCCGCTGACGGCGAATGTGCGCCAGGCGGCGCTGGCCTGGGCCGGGGCGGGCGACGCGAATGTCTGGGGACAGGGCAGCTACCGGACGAGCGCAGCGAATGCGGCGTTCATCAATGGCTTCCAGATCCACTGCCAGGAATTTGACTGTGTCCATGAGCCGGCCGTGGTTCATCCCATGGCGACGATCCTCGCAGCCCTGATGGCGACTTGCGACCGGGAACGCGGCGTGACCGGCACGGAACTGGGCGCGGCGATTGCGGCGGCGGTAGATGTAGCAACCGGCCTTGGCGTTGCGGCGCAGACACCGCTGAAATTTTTCCGGCCGGCGACGGCGGGCATATTCGGCGCAACGCTGGGCGTGGCGCGGCTTCGAGGGCTGAGCGAGAGCGAGGCGCGCAATGCGCTGGGCTATGCGCTCTCCTTTGCGGCGGGCACGATGCAGGCGCACACCGAGGGCAAGCCGGCGCTGCCGGTGCAGATTGCCAATGCGGCCCGCAGCGCCGTGATGGCGTGTGACCTGGCCGCCGCTGGAATGGAGGCGGCTCAGGACAGTCTCGAAGGGCCGTTCGGATACCTCGCGCTGTTTGAGGATGGTTTCGATGTAGCGCCGGTGGTGGCCTCACTGGGAACCGTGTTCCGGATTGCAGAGGTGAGCCACAAGCCGTTCCCAACCGGACGCGCGGCGCAGGGGGGCATTGTGCTGGCCAAACAGGCGAAGGCTGCGGGCATCCGGCCTGAAGAGATTTCGTCTATCACGCTGACGGCGCCGCCGATCATCAAGCGGCTGGTCGGGCGCCCGGCGCAGGCAGGCATGACGGCGAGTTATGCGCGGCTCTGCTACCAGTATTCGGGCGCGCTGACGCTGATCGACGGGCATGTGGGCCTCAAGGACTTCACGCCCGAGGCGCTGGCGCGGGCCGATGTGGCGGCGCTGGGCGCAAAGATTGCGGTGATCGATGACGGGCAGACAAACCCGGCGGCCTTCACGCCGCAGGTTCTGCGCGTGGAGCTGACCTCCGGAGCGGCGCGCGAATTTTCCATCGAGTCCCTTCTGGGCGCCCCCGCGAACCCGCTGAGCGCGGCGCAGAATGAAGCGAAGTTCCGGGAGTGCTGTGCGTTCGGCTTCGGGCGCGGGCGCGAAGACATTGAAGCGGCGATGAGCGCCGCTGTAGCCGATCTTGAAAACCTTGAGGATGCCGGGCGGCTTTCCCGCCTTGCGTCTGGTATAATGGAGTGATCCGATGACGGATGGACATAACACATACTTCAATACGGTCGACTGGGCAAAGATGCAGGAAGAACATCCCGTAGGGGACGCGTTCCTGACATTTGCCAAAAAGAGCCGCGATGAAATCCGCGCGCATCAGGAGAAGCTGTTTGCGCGCCTCGTGGACCGGGCCTGGAAGACGAAATTCTACCAGCACCATTGGGGCAAGGCAGGCGTAGAGCCGGGCGACATCAAGGGGCTTGAGACGCTGCCCAGCCTGCCGAGCTTTGACAAGAGCGACATCATGGAGTCGATCGCGCGCAATCCGCCGCTGGGCGACTTCGCAGGCTTTGAAAGCTATGGTCCGGGCGAGCGCCCGCCGGCCATCATGCACACGACTTCTGGCACAACGGGCACGCCGCAGGTTCTGCTGTTCGGCGCAAAGTCGCGCGAAGTTCAGAACCTGCTACTGGGCCGGCTTTACCGCTTCCAGGGACTGCGCCCGGACGACGTGATCCATTCCGTTTACGGACATGGCATGATCAATGGCGGGCATTATGTGCGCGAAGCGGTAACACACTGGACGAGCTCGCTGTTCCTCTCTGCCGGTACGGGCGTCGAGACGCCATCGGTCAAGCAGGTGCAGCTGATGAAGGATTTCGGCGCGACCGTGATTGTCGGCTTTGCCGACTATATCAAGAAACTCGCCCGCGTGGCCGTGGAGCAGGGCCTGGACCCCGTGAAGGATCTGAACATCCGCATGATTTCCGGCCACCTTGGCCGGGAGGACAAGGAAACGCTGTCGCAGGCCTGGGGCGGGGCGGCGTGTTTTGACTGGTATGGCGTGGGCGATACCGGCTGTATCGCCGGCGAAGGCCCGGACCGGGACGGCCTCTACATCATGGAAGACGCGCAATTCCTGGAGATTGGCGACATCGACACGGGCAAGCCCGTGGCGGAAGGCGCTGAAGGCGACATGATCTGCACCTGTCTGTTCAAGGATGATCTCTATCCCATCATCCGGTTCAACACGCATGATGTTACCCGTCTGCGCACCGGCGCCTCCAGCCTCGGGATCAATTTCCAGCGGATTGAGGGTTTCCTTGGCCGGTCTGACAACATGGTGAAAATCCGCGGGATCAACATTTTCCCGCAGGCGATGGGGCCGATCCTTGAGGAAGACGCCGCCTTTGCGGGCGAATTCATCTGCAAGGCCAAGCGCGATGAAAGCGGCCGGGACGAGTTTATCGTGGCGGCCGAAGTGAATGGCGGCGCCAGCGAAGCGGTGGCCGATCGCTTCCGCGCATTGCTGAAGCAGAAGATCGGGATTGATGTGGGCGTGGAACTCTCCGGGCCGGGATCGCTTGCCGCACTCACGCAAACTGAAGTACGCCAGAAGCCGATCCGCCTGATTGACGACCGTTTCAAATGACACCGATCGAACGCTTCCAGCAGTATGCAGACCGTATCGCGCGGCATAATCCGTCGCTGAATGCGTTTCTCCATCTGCGTCTGGATGAGGCAAAAGCCGAAGCCCAGGCCGCAGAGGCGCGGCATGTGGTGGGAAAACCGCTTTCGCCAATCGACGGCTGGTGCTTTGGCATAAAGGCGAACATTGCCGTGAAAGGCCTGCCCCATCATGCGGGGATTGGCGCTTACCGGGACGTGATCGCGGCAGAAGATGCCGGGGTCGTGCGCCGGCTGCGCGCGGCGGGCGCGGTGATCCTCGGCATCGTCAACATGCATGAAGGGGCACTGGGGGCGACGACGGACAATCCCTTCTTCGGGCGAACGCAAAATCCGTGGAAGGAAGGATATACGCCGGGCGGCTCATCAGGCGGATCGGGCGCGGCGGTTGCCGCCGGGCTCTGCGATGTGGCGCTGGGGTCTGACACGATGGGCTCTGTGCGCATTCCTTCGGCTTATTGCGGCGTCCAGGGCATCAAGCCGGGCGCCGGGCTGGTTTCCAATGAGGGCGTGCTGGCGCTTTCGCATACGCTCGATACGGTCGGGCCACATGCGCGCGATGTGTCCAGCCTCCGGGCGGCGCTGTCTGTCATGACCGGGCAGCCGATGGCGGCGGGTCCCTGCACGCTGAATGGCATGAAGCTCGCCATATGGGATGGCATTGGCCGCGATGGGATGGAAGATGTTGTTGAGGATGGCTTTGCTGTAGCCGTCTCAAAGATTGAAGCGGCAGGCGCGGAGGCCGATTATGAGGAGCCGTTCGGTTATCAGTATGGCCGCTCCCGCCGTGCAGGTTTGCTGATTTCCGAGGTCGAAGCGAGTGAAATTCACCGCGAGATGCTGTCGACTGATCCCGAAGGTTTTTCAGCGCTGTTCCGTAAGCTGATGGCGTGGGGCGTGGCGCGGCCGGCGGAGGAGGTTGCGCTGGCTTATGAGCATCTCCGCCAGGTGGAGACCGCTGCGGCGCGCGTGTTCGAGGCGCATGACTTCGTGATTGCGCCCGTAGCACCGCAGACGGCATTTGCGTTTGATACGCCAGCGCCGGAGAATCAGGCGGACTTTACTGCCTGGGCGAACTTCGCCGGATTGCCTGCGGCGGCTGTCTGTTCCGGGCTGAGCCCGCAAGGGCTGCCGCTGTCGGTCCAGGTGATCGGTCCGAAGGGATCGGACGCGCGCGTGCTGGATATGGCGCAGGCATTGGAAGCGTTGTTTGGCGCGCCGCGTGTGCCGCTGGCGCTTCAGCGATAGGTGAATTTGGCCGGGCGTTTATCGAGGAAGGCGCGGTAGCCTTCCTTGAAATCCTCATTCGCGAAGCCGTTGAGGAAGAGGCTCTGAGCCTCCGGAGTTTCATCCGTCCAGCCGGTTTGCAGTCCACGGATCATACGCTTGGTGGCGCGGACCGACCATTGCGAGATGGCGGCAATCTCGCCGGCCCAGACGCGGGCGGCTTCGAGGGCGGTGCCCTTTTCCACGAGGCGGTCTATGAGGCCAAGGGATTTGGCTTCGCCGGCGGTGAAGATGCGCCCTGTAAAGAGGATGTCCTTGGTGGCGCCGGGGCCGACAGCGGCGAGGAGGCGGCGTGTGTCGCCGGCCGGATAGACGAGGCCGAGCTTGCCGGGCGTGACGCCGAATTTTGCGCCCTCGCCAGCCACGCGCAGGTCTGCCGCCATGGCGAGGCTGACACCGCCGCCCACGCAGGCGCCTTCGATCGCAGCGATGACGGGCTTTTCGCTGTTCTCGATGGCGTCCAGGGCCTGGGCGATGCGCTGGCCGGAGGCTTTGGCGGCGTCCTCGGTGGCGTAGATCGTCTCAAATTCGGAGATGTCCGCGCCCGCGGCGAAAGCGCCGGCGTCTCCACCATGGATCAGGATCAGCTTTACGTCCGGATTCGCATTTGCCTCTGCCACGAGGCCGGGGATCGCGGCCCACATGTCGACCGAGAGCGCGTTGCGGCGCTCGGGCTTGTTGAGCACGATTTCGGCGAGCGGGGCGGCAATATCGAGGCGGATGGGCAGGGTCATTGGGCGTCCTCGGCAAAGGCGGAAAGCGGGGCTGGCGCGCCGGTGTTAGCGATCAGCGCCTTGCGGCGCAAGAAGCGCTGGAAACCGGCAGGCCCCATACGGCTGCCGCCGAGGCCGGAGAGCTTGAAGGAATGTTTCTCCGCTTCGTGGAAGAGGCCCGTGAGGGCGGCGTCGTTGAGGCTGACCGCGCCGGCGTCGATCTGGATGGCGATGGCTTCGGCCTCCTCCAGCGTGCCGGCGAAGACAGCCGCCGAGAGGCCGTATTCGGTGTTGTTGGCGAAGGCGATGACTTCTTCAGTAGTGGTATACGGCATCACAGGCAGGAGCGGGCCGAAGGTTTCTTCGGTCATCAATTTCATCTGATGGCTGACATTTGTGAGGACGGTGGGCTTCAGCCAGAGGCCGCCGCCATGGGTTTCGATCTCACCGCCTGTAAGGACGCGCGCGCCTTTGGCTTTGGCGTCATCGATCTGATCGGCCAGGATTGCGGCCTGCTTGTCGAAGATGATCGGGCCAAGTTCGCCGGTGGTGATGTCGGGCCAGTTGAGACGGGTCGCGGCTGCTTTTTCGGTGAGGCGTTTGAGGAAGGCGTCGTGGATGTCAGCGGCGACGTAGATGCGTTCGATGGACTGGCAGGCCTGGCCGGTGGAGAGGACGGAGCCGCGCAGGGCGGCGTCGGTGGCGTGTTCGAGGTTAGCGGTGGCGGTAACGATGAGGGGGTCTTTGCCGCCGAGTTCGAGGAAGGCGGGGATCATTTTTGCGGCGGCGGCTGCGGCGACCTTGCGGCCTGTGGCGACCGAGCCGGTGAAGCAGATCACATCGACAGCTTCGATCAGGGGCGCGCCGGTAGCACCGTCGCCGTCGATCAGGGTAAGGATGTCTTCAAGCCCCGCTTCTGCGATCGCGGCCATCAGGGGCGCGGCAAAGCGGGGGGTGACTTCTGAAGGCTTGATGATGACAGCTGAGCCTGCGAGCAGGGCCGGGATCGTGTCAATCATCGAGAGCGTGAGGGGAAAGTTCCAGGGCGAGATGACGCCGGTGAGGGCGTAGGGCACGAATTGCGGTGCATGGCGGATGTGGGGCATGGCGCGGCCTTGCGTCCAGCCTGAGGGAAGCAGGCCGGGCGCCTGGGCGACCCAGCCGCGCAGCGCGGCGACGGCGCCGTCCAGTTCAAGGCCCGCGATGCGGCGGCGGCCCGTATCGATTTCCAGAGCTGCCGTAATGGCGGTGCGATGCTTCACCAGTGCGTCTGCAAGGCGCAGCAGAAAGGCGCCGCGCTCAGTCAGGGGCAGGGCCGCCCAATCGCGCTGCGCGGCGCGCAGGCGCTGGGCGGTCGCGGCGATTTCCTCTGCGCCGGCGGCCTGGATTTTATAGTCCAGTTCGCCGGTGCGAGGATTGCGGACGGGAAGCGTTCGGGACGTCACAGGCCGAGGGCTCCGGGATTGACGTTGCCTTTGGGATCAAGGGTAGCCTTCACGGCCTTGAGCAGGGAAAGCGAGGCATCGCTGAGAACTTCCGAATACGGATAGCAGCGCCCGATCTGGAAATGGGCCGCGCCATAGGAGTCGAAAATATCCACCACGCCGCGCCGCGCCTTGGTGACCGCCGCTGTTGCCTCCGGATTGGAGGGGAAGCGTTTGAGCTTTTTCAGATGGGCCGGTTCAACGGTCTGCTCATGGATCGCCAGGAGCTCCTCGGGCCACATGAACACAGGCTCGATGAGGTAGGCCGTCGTGCCCAGCGTGCTGATGAGGAAGCCGGTCTGGATTTCGTATTTGTCGAACACATCTGAAAGAGAGGCGAAATAGTCTTCCAGCGCCTTCCAGACCTTCGGGCCATCTGAGATCGCCACAATGCCATGCACCGGCACCCAGCGTTCGCCTTCGGCGCCGAGGATCGTGTTGGGCGGCGTGAAGGGATTTGCGCGGACGATTTTTGGAATGGAGTTTTCAGACTCCTTGCCGCCAGCGGCCGTGCAGGCAGCTTTCAGGCGCTTCATATCATCGGCCACGCCCGCTTTGGAGCGGCCTTCGACCACGAAATGCAGGCTCCAGCTGTCAGCTTCCATGAAGCTGCGCCCGGCCATGGCGATCTTGGCGCCTTCCTGAAGACCCTTCAGCAGATTGCCCTGGGCCTTGACGACATTCGCCAAGGTCTTGGTGTCGGCGGCGAGCGAGGCGCGCTTCAGGCGCACGCGGGTGAGCGCAGGATCGAAGCCGAAGACTTCGCAGGCAAGGTTCTGACGGGCGACAGCGGCTGTCGCTTCGGCGCAGGCCTCGCGGGTGGCAAATTCGAACGTCGCCCAGTCTTCATGTTCCGGCCACGGAATGAGGCGGAAGGTGATTTCTGCCTTGAAACCGAGCGCGCCGGAATCGCCGCAGAAAAGACCGGTCAGGTCCGGCCCGTAATAACGCCAGAAGGGTTTGCCGACCTTGGTGGCGCCCGTGCCGGTGCGCACGCGCGTGCCATCGGCGAGGATCACGGTGAGGCCCGTCACGCTGTCGGCGGTCGTGCCATAAATGCCCGCGCCGAAGATGGCATTGCCCTGCGAAAGTCCGCCGCCGACGGTGGAGTTGAGGCCCGAGAGCGGGCCCCAGAACGGCGTGCGCAGACCCAGCGGCTTCAGCGCGTCGTAGAGCTGTTTCCAGGTCACGCCCGCCTGCGCGGTGACATACATGTCGTCCTTGTTGATCTCCACGATCTTGTCGAGGCGGGAGAGATCAAGGATGCCGACGCCCGGACGGTCCGGCGTGGTGCTGCTGGTGTAGGACATGCCGCCGCCGCGCGGGTTGAGCGCAACGCCGTGCTGGTGGCAGGCTTCTACGGTTTGCTGGAGTTGCTCGATGGTCCCCGGCGAGGCGATGAAATCGGCCGTTACGCCGGCGGCCCAGATGTCCTGGCTCATCAATTCGCGGGCGGCGAGATCTTCATTGAGGCCCGCCGGGCCGAGAATCTGTTTGAGGGCGGAGGTGATGGTCTTGGGGGTGGTGGCGGCTTCCATGGCGGGTCTCCGGGAGGGTCAAACGGGTTTGAAAAGGGCAAGAAGGGCCGCAGCGATGAGCAGCGCCCAGATGCCGGTGACGAGCGGGCGGGCACGGTTCAGCGTGGCGGCGAGGCTGGCTTCGGCGGCGGGACCATCCGGGCCGGCAAGTCCCATGAGCGCGGGGCCGAGCGGCTTAAGCACGGCGCGGATGAAAAGGCCGAGCGCTGTGCAGCCCGCCAGGGCGAGCAGCTTAAGCGACAGGAACAGCGGCAGGCTGCCGGCGCCGGCGATGTTCCAGGCGGCGGTGGCGGCAAGGCCGAAGATGAGCGCCCAGCGCAGGCCAAGATCAGTATTGCGCCAGAGGGCCGGCGCGCCGCCATGCTTCATATGGATGGCCCAGGCGAGCGCGAGCCAGCCAAGCGCAACGATCCAGACTGCGAAGAGCAATGGCACTGGCAGGCTGAGCCAGCCTTTGACATGCGCGAGCGTCAGCCCGGTCGGGAAGGCGAGGATCAGCGCTGTTCGCGGCGCCATATCGACATCATTCACGATCTTGGCGGCCAACATACGGCGGTCAACCGGAACGCCGGGCTGGATCAGGAAGCGGCTGGTGTAGAACGCGCCAAGGTCTCCGCCCAGCCAGTAAACGAACACCAGAAGGTGGAGCAGGGTGAAGATGGCAATTTCGGTCATCGGCGAGCCTTCGGATCAAAAGATATATCTTTTAATCGCGCGAAGTTTCGCCGGACGCAAGCTCAGCTGTCTGTTTTCCAGTCTTTCTGGCGCGCCGTGTTACGTGTGAGGCGCATATGGTACTGAAAACGGTCAGAGCGGTAGTGGGCTGTAATATCCTGAACCGGACGGCCGCTCTTGTCGCGCATCACGCGGTGAATGCGCAGGAGGGGCGAGCCCGGCGCGATGCCGAGATTGGCCGCGACGGCAGCTTCGGCAGCTTCGGCCATGATCGTCTGGTCGGCCTCGACCGGCGCATGACCGGCTTTTTCCAGCAGCTTGATGAGCGATTCTGTCGCAAGTTCGTCTTCCGAATATCCTTCGGCCACATCTTCCGGGATGTAGGTGATGAGGTAGGAGAAAGGCTCGCCGCCCAGGCGGCGGAGGCGCACGATGCGCTGGACCGACGACCCGTGGGGCAGCTCCAACGTGTCGCAGATTGCAGGGCTCGCGGTTGCCATTGTGCAGTCGAGCAGCTGGACCTGGGTTTCAACGCCCATACGGGTGAGGCCATCGATCAGGTTTTCAAAGCTGCCTTTGACGGTGGGCGCGGCCGCGTCGAAAGTGATGACCGTGCCGATGCCGCGCTGGCGGCGGACAAAACCGGCGACAGCCAGCTCATTCAGGGCGCGTTTCACCGTGATGCGGGAGACGCCGAGCATTTCGGTCAGCTCCTGCTCGGCGGGCAGGCGTGTGTTCAGGCCCAGCTCTCCGCTGACGATTTTTGCTCGCAGAAGGTCGTAGATCTGCTGGTAAAGGGGGGCGCCGGCCGTCTCGTCGATGAGATCGGCAGTCAGGCTGAGTGAAGAGTCGGCCGCCATGGAGCAATAATCCGTTAAAAGTTGAATTGTCTTCGCCACTTATCGGCTGGCCGAGCCGCGTTTGCAATGCACCATGGGGTTTTCTGCGGGTTGGAGGTTTCGGTTGCGTGCCGGGAAATTCTGAGTAGCTTTAAAAGATATATCTTTTGAGGTGATCCATGTTCCGATCTGTCCTTTCCGGTTTTGCGCTGCTTCTCGTGGCTTGTAGCTCAGTGGGTGAACCGGCGCCGGAAGCGGAAGTGAGCGACGCAGATGTCTTCCGCAACTGGGTCGAGGCGCGGGCGGGTACGGGCGAGGCGGTTCATTGGGTTTCAGAAGGGGCGGTTTATGCCTATCCTTCGGGCGAGAAGATCCTCGGCATGAAGGGGTTTGACAGTTCGAAGGTGATCTGGCCGGAGGGGGATGAGGGCGAGGTGATCCACCTCACCCGCAAGACCTTCACCTATACAGACCCGGTAACGGGCGCGTTCCTGACAGAGTTCAACGGTCAGAAGGTCGTGCCGATTGCCTATCCCTATCAGTTGATCCGTTACCGGATGAAAGACGGATTGATCTTTGCCGATGTCGAACAGGGGGTGGAGCCGCGCGTGCAGAATATTGCCGCGAAAGACGGGATCATATCACGCAAGGTGGGCGACAGCTGGGCCTTTACGGCGCCGCTGTTCCTGAACTTCCCATTGCCGGGCGGGGGCCAATATGAGGCCTGGGAGAATTATGACTTCTTCATCCATCCTGAAGGCAGCATCAGCGAGCCGCACCAGATGACGTGGCAGCGCTTTGGTGATCTTCCGCCCTGGGCGGGCGGGGGCAAGGGCATCTATCACCTGCTGAGCTGGCGCGTTGAGTCGACGGATGAGTTTCCCCCAGAACTGCTGGCCTGGGCCGAGGCGGAAAAGCCGCTCTGGCTGGCGCCGCCCGAAAGCCTGGAAGAAGTCCGTAAGCTGCAGAAGGGCGAAGGCGGGCCGGGCTGGGGGCAGTAACCGGCCTTTCGCCAACGGCCTATTTCAGAACCCCTGCCGAGACCAGCCGGTCAATGACGGCCTGCTGCTGTGCAATCGCATCGGCGCGCTGGACCATCTTGCCATCGGGAGTGCGGTTGGCTGGGGCCAGTTCGTTCCCGGAATAAGCCGGGGCGAAGGCGGCCAGAGGGAGCCGCGAGAGCGTGTTGGTCATGCCGGTCTTGCGGCGTGTTTCGCGCAAGGCGGTGAGATCAAGCACAGCGTTGGCGTTCATCGTCTCACCGGTGCCGGCCTCAGCCAGCGTGCGGCCATACCAGTCGAGCACGATGGACATGCCATCCGTAGAGGCAGCGGGAACCGGCGTGCCCGTGATGCTCGCGGAGTTGGCCGAGACGACATAGGAGATGTTCTCGATGGCCCGGGCTTTCTTGGCGATATGTTTGGGTGTAAGGCTGGGGCTGCCGACTTCCGACGTCGGATGAAGCAGGATTTCTGCGCCCTTGAAAGCGTGCATGCGGGCGATTTCGGGGTAGAGGATTTCTTCGCTGGCGATGGTGGCCAGTGCGCCGATTTCGGTTTCGGCCACCGGGAAGATCGCATCGGCGCCATAGATGTCGAGATACTTGTCCCATACATCATACGGAGAGGGCGAGTAGAGCGAGATCATGCGGCGATAGCGCAGGAGGGTGTCACCGGTTGGCCCGTAGATGACGTTGGCCTGGAAGTAGAGTTCCGGGAAGTTCGGGTCGGTTTCGTAATGGTTCGAGCACAGATAGACGCCGGCGGTCTGGGCCATCTTTGCCAGCGCATCGGGGAAGGCGCCGTCCATCGGAATGGCGGCCTTGGCCTGCCAGGTCTCGCGCGTTTCGCCCATCGGGAAACCGGTCATCCAGTATTCCGGCAGAACGACGAGTTTCAGGTCGTAGCCGTTGAAGCCTTTGAGGAAACCCCTGGACGCCATGATCTGACCGGTGACGCGGGTGATGGCGGCATTCATCCGGGCATGGGAGGCTTCGGCGGTCTTGTCCTGGTTGACGGCTTCGCAGACGGTCTGCAGCGCGAGGGCGGTGTAGCGCATGGATTTTGCCTCTCCGGCATGGGCGTTTGAGCTGCCGAAGGCCGGCAGAAGGGATGTGGCGGCAGCGCCCAGAAGCAGGCCTCGGCGGGTCATGGGGCGGCTCCTTCAAAGGCGGATGTGACGCTTGCGGCGGTCGCCACTTCGAGGCCGTCCATGGCAGCGAGCCCTTTGAGCACGCGTGTAACCGCTTCGATGCGGAAGGGCAGGCCGGTGATGTAGGGCGTGAGGGTGAAGCCGAAGCATTGGGCGCCGCGCGAGGCATACTCGGCGACCGTCTGCGCGGCGGCTTCCAGGATCTGATCGGCCCATTCGTCTTCGCTCTGGGAACGCGTGCCGAGGATCAGGAAGTCTGAGAGTTCATAATGATTGGGCAGGCAGGAAAGCGGGCCATGGGCGGTGCGCATGGGCAGCGGGCGCTGATCGCTTTCCCAGTCGAGACAGGTGGTGAAGCCTGCTTCGCGGACGAGGTCCGGCGTCCGGAAGGACTGGTTGCGCGCGGGGCTCATCCAGGTGACGGCATCGGGCAGGGCCGCGCGGGTTTGCGCAACGAGCGCGCGTTCTTCTTCCTCGCTCAGGCCGGCATGATGGATATGCGCCGTGGAAACGCCGTGGGCGGCAATCTCGTGACCGCCCTGCCGGATGCGTTCGATCAAGGGGGCATACCGGCGGGCGACTTCCGCGTTGACGGCGAACGTGGCCTTGAGGCCGGCGCTTTCCAGTTCCTTCAGCAGGCGGAACACGCCTACCCGGTTGCCATAATCGCGTGTCGTGTAATGGCGCAGGTCCGGATAGGGGGTGACCATGGCGCCGGGATGCTTGAAGGGTTTGGCTGGCGGGTCCAGCGGGAAAAACTCCAGCGGAATGGTGATGAACGCCATCGCCCTGGCGCCGGATTTCAACTGAACGGGCGCGCGCCGGTCGGCGGGCTGCCAGTCATACCGGTCCTGGTCCATGCCATAGGCGCGGTGAGGATATTCCAGAAATTCAGCGGGCTGGGGCAAAGCCGGTCCCTCCGGTTGCGACGCCGCGTGCGGCGATGTCTTTGACGCTTTCGTCCCAGTAATGGGTGCGGAAATGCTCGGCGATCTCGGCGCCGGTTGTGATCCACACATCATCGGAATGGGCGGCGATATGCTTCAGCGCTTCTTCGAAGATGCGGATACGGTGAGGCTGGCTGACGAGATAGGCGTGGAGCGGGATGCACATCACCGTGCCGGACTCTTCGCCTTCTTTCAGCAGTTGATCAAAGTGACGCTTCAGGATGTCTGTATAGCGCTGCGGACTCCATCCCTGTACGGAGTAGGTGATGACATCATTGACTTCCAGCGAGTAGGGCATGGAGACCAGCCGGCCGGTTTTCGTCTTCAGGGGCTGGGGCTGGTCGTCCTGGAAGAGATCGCATGAATACCAGAAGTCATGCTCGGCAATGAGGTCCAGCGTGCGCTCGGTATGGGTGAGGGCCGGGGCCAGATAGCCGCGGATGCGCTGGCCGGTGGCTTTTTCAACAGAGCGGATGGAGTCTTCCAGAACCGCCCGCTCCTGCGCCTCGTCCATGCCGTAAGAATAGCGCGTATTGTAGATGCCGTGGCTGAAGAATTCCCAGTTGCGGGCAACGCAGGCTTCAATGATTTCCGGGTGATGGTCGATCAGTCCGATGGACAGCGAGATCGAGCCGCGCATGCCGTATTTGTCCAGCAGGTCCATCAGCCGCCAATGGCCGATCCGGTTGCCCCAGTCGCGCTGGGAATAGCCGGTAATGTCCGGATTCGGACGAGGCCAGGGCGACCGGGAAGGGTTCACCGGCGGATCGAATTCGTAATACTCGATATTGGGCGCAATCCAGAAGGCGAGCTTCTTCCCGCCGGGCCATCTGATCTTCGGCCGGCCCTCATAAGGCCAGAAATCATAGAGGTTGGGATCGGAATGGGTCATCCCTTGTATCCTTCGATCCAGGCTTTCACCTCCGCCACCGGCACGACATCGGCGTATTTGATGAGCAGGTCGGTCAGGTTTGCAAAGTGATAGCTCTCATGCTTGTCGGCCACGCATTCAATCGGCACGATGGCGCGGTAACCCCGGCTGAGGGCGTCAACAGCTGTGGCGCGAATGCAGCCGGACGTCGAGCCGCCCGTGATCACCACTGTGTCAGCCTGGTGCCAGGTGAGGAAACTTGCCAGCGGCGTTTCGAAAAACGCGCTCGGCATCCGCTTGGTGTAAACGGCGTCCACCTTTTCATCGATTGTGAGCCGGTCGTCGAATTCATGCCGCTCCGAGCCATATTTGATATTCTGCAGCGAATCGGGGGTGTTCGTCCGTGTGCCCCAGACGCCCGCATCGGCGGCATTCTCCATATAGGCAACATGGGTCCAGACCACGGGCAGGCCCTTGCTCCGCGCGGCGCTGGAGATGTCATTTATATGGGTCACCTGGTTGGGGTCGGTAATATAGGCCGTCTTCGGATACAGGTCAGGCCGGGTGTAGGCTTTCTGCGGGTCCACATTCACGATGGCGATCTTCTGGCCAAAGCCGAATTTCGCGCGCGCCGGGTTCGCCAGTGTTTCTTCAAAAATTTCGCGGGCCGTCTTGTCGGACCGGATCATGGTGGGTTCGGTGGGGTAGCCGCTCATGGTCAATGATCCTTGTTGGGCAGGTGGGGTATTTCCAAATGATATATCCTTTTCTTTGCGCCAATGGCCAGACCGGATTTTCCGGATGAACGCTGACATGTGCGCGGCCGTTTTTAAACCCGTCCTTACAGGGCATGAGCGGCCGCGCGCTTGATGCATAGGCAACAGCGCCTCGCAATTGTGCAAAAACTGTCATGAAGGAAATTGACTTTGACCGGACATATTGTAATCAAGGCGACGCAAAAGATATATCATTTGCGGAGACGGGGGTTGGCTCTGTCTACAGCTCGGGAGGACCCCCAATGGGTTTGAGAACTTCACTTTCAGTGAGCGCGAGCCTTGCGGTTCTGCTCTCGGGTGCCAGCCTGCTTCCGGCAGTGGCACAGGAAACAGAGGCCGACGAGGCCGATCGCCGCCTTGGCGCCATTACCGTGACCGCTCAGCGCGTCGAAGAAAACCTGCAGGATGTGCCCGTCGCCGTGACGGCGCTTGATACCGCAATGCTTGAAGACAAGCAGGTCGGCGATCTGCTCGACCTCCAGTCTGTTGTCCCCAACATCAACATGGCGACCAACACAGGTACGGCCAACGCAGCCCGCATCTTCCTGCGCGGCGTCGGCGAAGATGAAAGCCGCGGCGCGGTTGATCAGGCTGTCGGCATCTATGTGGACGGCGTTTACGTCGGCCGCTCGGTCGGCTCGCTTTTCGACGTCGTTGACCTGGCCTCGATCGAGGTTCTCCGTGGTCCGCAAGGCACGCTTTACGGCCGCAACACCATCGGCGGCGCCGTGAAGCTGACCTCCATCAAACCGCAATTCGAAAATTCAGGCGAAGTGCGCACCACGGTCGGCAACAATGGCCGCTTTGATGCCCGCGGGACAGCCAACGTCCAGCTTGGCGAGAACTCGGCTTTCCGTCTGACCGGCCTGTTGCGTGAGCGCGACGGCTTCCATGACGTGATCCCGAACGGCGCAAATGCCAGCGAACGCCGCGACGATGTTGGCAGCACCCACATCATGGCGCTTCGTGGCAGCTTCTACACGGAATTTTCGCCGGAATGGTCGCTGCTCGTGGCCGCTGACCAGACCATCGACCGTTCGGACCCGATCCCGGACTCGGTTGCGCCCGGTGCTGATGCAGATGACGACATCTTCACCATCGAGCCCATTCCCGGCACCGTTTGCACACCTGGTTCGACCGCCATCGGTTGTTTCACCGGCTATGATCAGCGCTCCAAATCTGCCGGTGTTTCGGCAACCATCAAGGGCGATATTGCCGGGCTAGATTTCACCTCGATCAGCGCCTACCGGTCGCTGGAAGACAATCTGGTAACGCGCATCGGCTCGCCATATAGTCAGCAGACAGACCAGTCCCAGATCAGCCAGGAGTTCACGCTCGGCAGCTCTGGCGATGTCCTCGACTGGCTGATCGGCGGCTTCTATTTCAACGAAGATCTGTCGATGGATTCGGTCTTCATCTTCCCGCATGAAATCGACGCTGAAACAGAATCCTACGCTCTGTTCGGTCAGGGCACGTATTCGGTCACCGATGCGCTCAGCCTGACGGGCGGTGTGCGTTTCACGACGGAGACGAAGGATTTTTCAGGCGCCAACGGTGTCCTGCCCTTCAGCCGGACCGACAGCGCAGACTATGACAATGTCAGCTACACCATTGGGGCAGACTACCGCTTCAACGACGCCATGCTGGGCTATGCGAAATACTCAACGGGCTTCAAGTCCGGTGGCTGGTCGCCAGACGCGTTCAGCGCCACGGCCGTCTTCCTCCGCGTCGATGAAGAAACGCTCGACTCTTTCGAGGTGGGCCTGAAGACGGACCTGTTCGATGACAAGGTGCGCATCAACACGGCCGCCTTCTTCAACAAGTATGAAGGTCTCCAGATCGGCGCGACGGTTCCGGGCCTTGGCTTCACCCGTTTCAATGTCGACGAGACAGAGATCATGGGTCTTGAAGTGGAAGGTATCTGGCAGGTTACGGACAATTTCCAGCTGAACGGCAACCTCGGTCTGCTCGATGCGGAATACACCGATATGACCGGCGATCAGGCACGTGGTCTCACCAACAATGGCGCGGGTTGCCCGGCCGGTACGGTGGCTGCGGACAATGCACAGGTCATCGCCTGCGCGCTGGGCCTCAGCCTCAAGAATGCGCCGGAATATAAAGCAACGCTTGGCGCGCTCTACACGATGTCGTTCTATGATGGCGAGCTCATCTTCTCGGGCGATGTCAGCTTCGAGGACGACTCCTGGAGCCTGGTTGCCAACAATCCGGCACATGCTCTGAGCGAAATCCCGACCCTGATGAACGCCCGCGTGAAATATGAATCCGCGCAAGGCTGGTCACTCGCTGTCTGGGGCAAGAACCTGTCGGACGAGGAATACTACCGCGCCACCACAGCCGGTTCCTTCTCGACCTATGCCTCCGAGCCGATCACCTACGGGATCGATCTCGGCTGGAAGTTCTAAGCTTCACACAAACGCCCTCCCAGAACAGAAAAGCCCCGGCAGCGATGCCGGGGCTTTTTACTATGATATGTGCCAGAAGGCCGGATCAGGCGTCCGCACGTTCCTTGAAGCGGCGGGGACGGGCCGCGCCATTGGAAGAGCGCTGGGAATTCTGGCCAGAAGCATTGGCGCCGCCGCCGGGCGGGCCTTTGCGATGCGGACGGCCAGAGTGCGAGCCGCCCGACTGTGAACCGGATGACTGGCCTTGATAGCCGCCGCCGCTGCGCGCGCCGCCACGGCCGCCGCCATTGCCCGAACGGTTGCCCTGAGGCTTGCCGGGCTTGCGCAGAGGCTCGTCCGGCAGGCTGACGCCGTTTGGTGCCAGCTTCAGGCCCGTGAGTTTTTCGATGGCGCGGAGCGTCGGGCGCTCATCGCGCGAGCAGAAGGAGATCGCCACGCCCGAGTTGCCGGCACGGGCGGTGCGGCCGATGCGGTGTACGAACTGTTCGGGCACATCCGGCAGGTCATAGTTGATGACGTGCGTGAGGGCGTCAACGTGAATGCCGCGGGCGGCAATGTCGGTCGCCACCAGGATCGGCACGCGGCCCGCCTTGAAGGCCTCGAGGGCTTTCTCCCGCTGGGACTGGCTCTTGTTGCCATGGATGGCAACGGAGTCGATGTCCGCTTTGGCAAGGCGTTTCACAACGCCGTCTGCGCCATGCTTGGTGCGGGTAAAGACGATCGCTGAGCGCAGTTCCGGATCGCGGATTTTTTCGATCAGAAGTGAAGCCTTTTCGGGCTGCTCCACAAAGCAGACGCGCTGTTCAATGCGACCTGCCGTAGTGGCTGGCGGCGCAACGGAGACTTCTGCCGGATTACGCAGGAAGGTCGCCGCCAGCGATTCGACGGCTTTCGGCATGGTGGCCGAGAAGAACAGCGTCTGGCGCTTGGACGGCACATTCTTCGCGATGGCACGAAGGGCGTGAATGAAGCCAAGGTCCAGCATCTGGTCGGCTTCGTCGAGGATCAGGGTTTCCACCTTGTCGAGTGAAACAGCGCGCTGTTCCATCAGGTCGATCAGGCGGCCGGGTGTTGCCACCAGGATATGCGCGCCGCGCTCGAGCTGACGGATCTGGCCGCCAATCTTTGCGCCGCCGCACACCATCACGACACGGAGGTTGAGGCCCGCGCCATAGGTGCCGAAGGAGGTGGCGATCTGGCCGGCCAGTTCGCGCGTTGGTGCAAGCACCAGAACGCGGGTGCCGCGCACAGGTGCAGGGCTGGCGTTGCGGCTGAGGCGGTCAAGGATCGGGGCTGCGAAGGCAAGGGTCTTGCCTGTACCGGTCTGGGCGAGGCCGACAATGTCGCGGCCCTGGATGACCAGAGGTATGGCCTGTTCCTGAATGGGGGTAGGGGCTGTGTAGCCGGCTTTGGTCAAAGACGTGAGAATACGGCCCGTAAGGCCGAGGGATTGGAAATCGGACATGATTACTTTCGTCAAGAAGGCGCCGGACCTGCAACAAGCAGCCAGCGTCGGGGGCAAATAACGGCCCGGCGTGATTCAGGACGTGGGGTGAATTGTCTCTAAGGAAGGGTCTGGAACGTTTCAGATTGCTCTGACTTGCTCGCTCACGCAGACCCGACCAGGTGGAAAATCCACCCTAACAAGCGGGCCTATGCGCGCTTTGTGCCCTGAAGTCAAACGATCTTCCCAGCAGGGCATTGCGCCGGATTGGCGCCGTTCCGTAATGGCACACCCGATTGTCAGGCATCGGAAGGAGCATTGGCGCCGTGATAGGCGCGCCAGCATTCAATGCCGGCTTCATTATAGGCGCGCATCGTGGAGACCATCTCCAGAAAGAGGCCCTGATTGCCCAGCTGGGGCGGCAGCAACGGATCGAAGTTGATCGCGCGGATAGCGGCCTGCCCGATCAACAGCGTCTCGCGTGCCGCTTCTGCAACGGTCAGGCCGGGAAGGCCTTTCAGGCTTTCCGTCATGGCGCTGATCGCTTCGCGGTAGGATGTCTCAAGCGCCTGGGCCGACCAGAGGCCCGGCCAGCCGCCAATGTCGGGCGCGGATACTTCCAAAACCCTCAGCACAGGCATCGTTGCGTCTGCGCCAATGCCGACAAGATCTTCCCTGTGCGCCTCTATCGCGCGCGCCAGATTTGCCGGGCGCACCCAGAGGCCGGCTTCCGCTTCCTGATAGCCAAACAGTGCCAGGGCGCGCTCGCGCGTGCGCAGCTGGCGGCGGTCGCGGCGGCCCAGATGATGGGTCATCGCTACCAGCCAGTCGCCGTTCCACGCCACAACCTTGCTGGCGACATCCTGCCATTGCTGAACCCGCCGGGTCAGTGCCTGCGCTTTGCGGCCGGGCACATAAACACCGCGTTCCGGGCTCTCCAGCAGGCCATCTTTCAGCAGGCGCGTTGCCGCCACCCGCATCGTTGCCGGTTCGATGTCAAACAGCGCGCCCGCATGAATGAGGCTGCCGATCATTTGCCGGTCCGTATCCGTTGAGCTGATCAGCGACAGGATCAGGGCCTTCGCCGTCAGGTCCTGTGGCGTCAATGGATTAAAATAATACGTGAATTGACTCATTGTGCCATTTTAGGTAATAAGTGTTTCAGAACACATAATGGGAGAGGCCGCGCATGCAATCCTTAGCCAAGATTTCCGACGTTCTGTCAAAAGACGAGCTGAACATGCTCCGGCAGAAGTCTGACCTGAAGGCGCTGGCGACCCTGGTGTGGAACTGGGGCCTGATCGTTGCGGCCTTCGCCATCGCCGTCGTGTGGCCAAACCCCCTCACCATTCTCCTCGGCATCCTGATCCTTGGCGGGCGCCAACTTGGCCTCGGCATCATCAATCATGACTGCGCCCACCACGCCTTCTTCAAGAACAAGGCGGTCGATGAATTTGTTGGCCACTGGATCGTCGGCGCGCCGATGAACATCTCGCTGGCCGCCTATCGCGCCTATCACCTGAAACACCACCAGCATGCCGGCACGCCGGACGATCCGGACATCGGCTTCGTCAAGAATTACCCGGTTCCGGCCGAAAGCCTGCGACGCAAATTCGTGCGCGATCTTACCGGCCAGACCGGCTACCGCGACACGCTGCGCAAGCTTCGCAGCTTCAAACTCTCCCGCCACTGGCCCTGGCTCACCTTCCACATCCTGCTGCTGGGCACACTGACACTTGCCGGGGCGCCATGGGCATATCTTATGTGGTGGGCGGCGGAAATTTTCGTTTATCCCGCGATCGTCCGCCTCCGGCAGATCGGTGAACACGGCACCGCGCTGGATCGCACCAGCCGGGACGCGCGCCTGAATACCGGCACGACGACCGCGCCTTTCTGGCAGCGCGTGCTGGTGGCGCCCAATAATGTGAACTTCCATCTGGAGCATCACCTGTTCGCGCATATCCCACCTTATAACCTCCGCAAGATGCACACGCTCCTGGCCTCCCGCGGCTACTATGACGGGGTCGACTGTATCTCGCGGGACTATTTCGACGTGATCCGCCGCGCCGTTCGCAAGGATGCCGCTGCGCCGATGGTGGCCGCAGAATAGCAGGGATTTTCCAGCCGGGCTGTTTGTACGCGGAAAATGCCGTGCACAAACATTCCCGCGAACTCGCCTTGCGACGCGGCGATTGCGAGTGCGGCAGACGGCCGGATGAGGTGGTCGACGGTCAGGCAAAGGCCGGTCCCCATCGCCTTCTCTCCCGACCTCTTGGATCTCGAAACAGTGTTGCCCAAAGGGCATGACGGCGCCCCGCTTGCAAAATGTCCACCACCGGGCAAAAGAGGACATTCCATTCTCAAACAAGGGTTTCCGGTGAGCGACAATTCAAAACCCGACCTCGAAGCCGAAATCGCGGCCGCCGTGCAGGAAGCCGCAGAATTCAAGCTTCAGGGCCGGGCTACGATCAACGACATCGCGCGCATCGCGAAGGTGTCGAAGAAAACGGTCTCTCGTGTCATCAATGACAGCCCGCTGGTCAAACAGCGCACCCGCGAAGTCGTAAAGGCTATCATTGCCGAGCTGGGCTATACGCCAGATCCGCAGGCGCGCGCTCTGGCGCTGCGGCGGTCGTTTCTGGTCGGCCTGGTCTATGACAGTCCCAGCCCGCAATATGTCGTCAACATGCAGCGCGGTATCCTGGACGCGCTTGAGGATACCGATTTCCAGCTTGTGCTGCGCCCGGTCAGCCGCACGGACGCAAACTATCCTGGCCGCCTCCGCCAGTTCATCCAGCACCACAAGCCGTTTGGCCTCATCCTGCCGCCGTCGGTGTCCGAGGATGAAGAGTTGTCTCAGATGTTCCGGGATCATGATGTCGACTATGTGCGCATCGCGTCTGGCATGCTGGACGCGCCCGCGCGGATGATACTGACCCATGACGGCGAAGGCGCGGCCCAGGCGGCGCGCCATTTGTGCGCGCTGGGGCATACGGACATTGCCCATATCCATGGCCCGGAATCGTTCCGCTGCGCGCATGAGCGCCGCAGCGGGTTCCAGCGCGGCCTTGCCGAGGCGGGTGTTACGCTTCATCCCGAGCTTACGGTCGAGGCGGGGTATACGTTCGACTCGGGCCTTCTGGCCATGGAGCGCCTGCTTTACGGAAAGCGCCGCCCCACGGCCGTATTTGCGGGCAATGACGAGATGGCAACGGGCGTTTATGTCGCCGTGCGCAAGGCCGGCCTGCGTATTCCTGAAGATGTGTCCATCGTCGGTTTCGACGACACGCCGATTGCAGGGCGCCTTTGGCCGGCGCTGACAACCGTGCGGCTGCCGATCCGCGAAATGGGACATGCGGCCGCCCGTCTACTGCTCGACCAGGCTGCGGGGATCGAGCGCGAAGAGGTCACCAGCTTCACGCCGGAGATAATCGTGCGCGAGTCAACCGCCGCGCCGCTCAGATGACGCGCCGCTAAGGAGGGGGCCTGCATATCTCTGAAGCGGGTCGCCATAGCTTGGGGCTTTGCGGCGTGGATCGTACGCCGCGTCAGTCCTGGCCCTCGCTTCTGCGGGACTGGGGCGCTAACAAGGGCATATTCCCCAACGTCACTTCTGAATACTGAGCCAAACATATGACGACGACACGTATCGAGCCGACCCTGGCGGCAGCCGGTGAGTATCTGCGCCAGCAGGCCGAACGGATCGAAGATGATCCCATGACCAACTCGGTCTTCGCGCTGGCGCAAACGCTGTTTCGCGACATTGAGCAGGGGGAAACGGGCCTCGATGAAGTCGCCGGCCTGATCGAAGAAGCCCACCTCCTCGCCGTCAGTCAGCGCGCCGAACGCCTGCGCGAACGCCATTCCGGCGCGCGGCCGGAGGCGGTATGGCCCCAGGTGCAGGCGCGTCTCGAAAGCGTGGCGGCTGAAGGGATCGAAGCGTTCCGCGCCGCCGTGGAGCAGGCCCATGGCGGCGTTGTGTTCACCGCCCACCCGACCTTTTCCCTCTCACCGGAGCTGCGCGTCGCCATTGCCGGCGAAGCCGTGCGCCCTGGCGCGGACACCCGCGCAGCGCTGCAAAAGGCAATCCGCGCCGACGCCAGAGACTGGAACCGCTCGATCACCCTGACCCGCGAGCATGAAGAGGCCCAGGCTGCGCTTCTCAACGCGGCCGGCGCTCAACGGCATTTTGCCGGTCTTATCTTCGATGTTGCCCGCGCGCAGTTTCCCGCCGATTGGCACGGGCTGCGGCCCGCCTTGCCCACGATTGCCAGCTGGGTCGGCTATGATCTCGACGGGCGCACAGACATCCAGTGGTATCATTCCATTACCTTCCGCCTGGCCGAAAAGGCTGAACAGCTGCGCCGGTATCACGCCCGTGTCGAGGCGATCCTGAACACCCATCCCGGCGCCGACAGTCTGGCGCAGCTGCTCGAGCGTCTCGAGCTGGCCGTTGGTGAGACTGCGATCCAGGCCGCCATGTTCAGCGGAGACCTTCAGGACCCGGACCACCTTGTCGACGCCGCCAACCGGCTGACGGCAGAGGGCCCCGGCCGCCTGACCAATGCAGGCGACATCCTTGCCGCGCTCGACAGCGCGCTGACCGCCGCCGGTGACAACGCCGCGCTCGCCCGCGAGCTTCTCATCCTGCGCGCGCAAGTGGATAGCCAGCAGCTCGGCACCGGCCGCATCCATCTGCGCGTCAACGCCGCCCAGATCGCCAACGTCATCCGGCGGGAGCTGAACCTCGACGCCGATGAACGCAGCCTCGGCCGCCTCACCCTGACAGAGCTTTCCCGCCGCGCTGCCGTGCCAAAAGCGGTCGACGTGAACTTCGCCGACCTCTTCCTGGAACAGTCTACCGCGCGCCGCCAGTTCATGATGTGCGCGCAGATCCTCAAGCATATCGATGCGGGCTCCCCCATCCGCTTCCTGATTGCCGAGAGCGAAAACCCCGCCACCGTCATGGCCGCGCTCTACCTCGCGCGCCATTACGGCGTGAACGGAAATCTCGACATCTCGCCGCTGTTTGAAACACCTGAAGCGCTGGAAACCGGCGGCCGCTTCATCGAGCGCCTGCTGGATGAGCCGGAGTTTGCCACCTATGTCCGCCGCCGCGGGCATCTCTCGATCCAGCTCGGCTTTTCAGACTCCGGCCGCTTCATCGGCCAGATCGCCGGCAATATGGCGATCGAGCGTATCCATAATCTTATCTTGCGCGCCATGGCGCCCCGCGTGCCCGGCGCGGGCCTCCTGATCTTCAATACCCACGGGGAATCCATGGGCCGCGGCGCCTGGCCGGGCACCTTCGAGCAGCGCTTCGACCATCTGCTTACCCCGTGGACCCGCGCCAACGCTCATGAACTCGGCATACGGATTATCCACGAGTCGAGCTTCCAGGGCGGCGACGGCTATCTCCATTTCGCCACGCCCGAGCTTGCCGAAACCACGCTCGCGCACTGGTGCCTTCATCTCCTCGCTCCGCCACCGGAAAGCGCCGCCACCGATCCGTTCTACACCCGCACAGATCTCGTCTGGGATTTCTACCGTGCCCTGAGGGCCTGGCATGAACGCTTCTTTTCCAATGCCGATTATGGCCGCCTCCTGTCAGACTTCGCGCCCGGCTTTGTCGTCACCGCAGGTTCCCGCCAGACGCGGCGGCCATCAGGCGCCGCCGGCCCCCGCGCTCTACGCGCCATCTCCCACAATGCCGAGCTTCAACAGCTCGCCATCCCCCTCAACACCGCCTCGGGCATCGGCTCCTCCCTGCAACGGGAGACCGACCGCCTGGTTGACCTCGTCAATGCCAGCCCCCGGATGAGCAGCCTCGTCCAGCTTGCCTGGCGCGCCCGCCTGCTCACCAGCCTGCCGGTGCTGCGTGGCTATGCAGCGATCTACAATCCCGATGTCTGGATCGCCCATGCCCGCGCCGCCAGCCCGGAAGAAACCTCCGCCTATCGCGGCGTCTACTACGCCCTGCGCGACGGCGAGACGGCCCTCTCGGTCAACCGCACGGCCAATCTCCTCTCAATTGATCTCGACCGGTTCGACCGTCTTCTCGCGCGTCTGGATGAAGCGCCATCTACCGCCTCCCGCCACGAAGACCGCATCAACCTCCACATCATCCACGGTGTCCGCCAGGCGCTGATGATGCGCGCCTTTGCGCTCGTCGGGAGACTGCCGCGTATTTCCGAACGCCACGACACCAGCCTGCGCGACATCATCCGCCTCGTCACCAGCCTGCGGATCGCCGAATGCGTAGAGCTGCTGTGCCGCATTTTCCCGCCGTCCCAGGACCGGTTGTCCCTGCTGTCGTCGCTGGAAGAGGCGGGCGGGGGCGAGAGCGGCCCCGGTCAGTATGGATACGACCATATCCACAGCCAGATCATCGGCCCGCTCGACCGGATCGACCAGATGCTGCACCAGATCAGCCTCGCCCTGAATCATCCCCATGACGCGGTCGGCTGAAGTCAGACTGGCGTGTCTGCGACAACCAGCATCAAAAGGCATACCTTTCGTCAGGCCAATTGCGCTGCTACCACACCAATAGGCAGGATCTGGTTAGCGGACTCTCAACCATGGGTTTTGCGCCAGCACTGAGCAAATCAATTGCAGGGCGATAACCGGCAGGCTATTTCCCTGAGTCTGTTTTCGGGATCAACAATTGGCTGGGTAGCGGCGCATGAACACGGATCGGCTCGACTGGGATACGCTGCGCGTGTTCCGTGTTGTCGCGGAACTGAGCAGCATGAGCGGCGCAGCGGCGCGCCTGGGCGAATCCCCGCCCACCATCAGCCGCAAGATTGATGACCTTGAAACGACCATCGGCGCCCAGCTGTTCGTCCGCTCCACGCGCGGCGTGGAATTGACCGAAGCGGGCAAGGTTGTGCTGCGCTACGCCCACCAGATGGCGGAAGCGGCCAATACACTACGCGATGAAGCCGGCGCCCAGCGCGCGCCCGTTGAAGGCCGCATCACCATCTCCACCGGCGATGGCATCGGCCCTTACTGGCTCGCCCCGCGCCTGCACGAATTTCAGGATATGAACCCGCGCATCCAGATCCGCATGATCGTCAATGATGATCCCGCCGATGTGACCAATGGCGACGCGGACATCGCAATCCATTTTTCCGAACCCAAGAGCCATGAGCTGCTGACCCACCGGCTGGGCGTTCAACACTATATCGGGTTTGCCTCGAAGGATTATTTCCGGGAGCGCAAGCCGCCGGAAAGCCTGTTTGAATATTATAAATACCGCTGCCTGATGCACTCTTCCTATGTGAACCAGGTAGAGCGCTGGGCGCCTAAAGTGTCCGAGCTGCGCCGGATGATCGATTATGCCTTCGTGTCGAATTCCGGAACGGCGCTGATCCAGTCCTGCGCGGCGGGCGGCGGCGTGGCGATCCTGCCCTCCTTCATTGCGGCCATGGATAATCGTCTCATTCCGCTGGACCTGCCGGAAATTGCGCCGATCCAGTTCTGGGTTGCCTATACCGAGCGTTTCCGCCGGCGGCCGGAGGGGCAGCCCTTCGTCGACTGGATACGCAAACGCTTCGAGCAGGATGACGCGATGTGGTTCCGCGAACAGTTCGTCCATCCCAGAGACGTGTTTTCCAACGTCCACATCTTCCCCGGCGTTGCCGGAACCCGCCGCGAATCCTGATTGCCGCGTTGTGCCCCGGCGCCATTGCGCAGGAGCAAGCAGGCGTCTTATGATCCGCGCCATTGGTAATCTGGCAGCGGTAACGGGCCGAGGGGGATAGTATCGATACGAGTGATCGGCGCGCAGCCACCATCGTTGATGTTGCGCGCGAGGCTGGCGTTTCCTTCAAGACGGTCAGCCGCGTCCTGAACGGAGAGCCCAATGTGCGCTCCGAAACCCGCATTCGCGTGATGGAAGTTGTTGCCCGGCTCGGCTACCGGGCCAACCAGCACGCCCGCAATCTGCGCGCCGGGCAGAGCCGCCTCATCGGTGTTTTCTATTCAAACCCCTCGCGTAACTATCTCGGTGAAATACAGATCGGCGCGCTTCAGCGTGGCAATGCCGAGGGCTTCAGCATCGCGTTCGAGCATCTGGAAGAAGGCGGCCCCCCGCGCGGCGGTGCGGCGCTTGCCGGCGCTGTGCTCATTCCGCCTCTCACCGAAGATCAGGCGCTGATGGCCAGCCTCATGGAGGCAGGCACGCCCTTCGTCCGCCTCTCCCACACGCTCGCCGAGGGCGAGGTGGGCCATGTCACGATGGATGATGAAGCCGCCGCGCAGGAAATGATGCGCCACCTGATCGGCCTGGGCCACCGGCGCATTGCCTTCATCGCCGGCCCCCTCAGCCACCCTCAGTCACATCTGCGCGAAGCGGGTTACCGGGCAAGTCTTGCGGCCGCCGGGCTCTCTGTCGATGAAAGCCTCATCGCGCGCGGCGCGTTTGACTACGAATCCGGCCTCAGCGCCGCGACCGGCCTTCTCGGCCGCAATCCATGCCCCACGGCCATCTTTGCCAGCAATGACGATATGGCTGCTGCCGTGCTGGCGGTGGCGTTCCGGTCGGGTCTGCGCGTGCCCCAGCAGCTCTCTGTTGCCGGCTTTGATGACACGCCGCTCGCCTCGGTCGTCTATCCCGCCCTCACCACCATCTCGCAGCCCAGCCGCGAAATGGCGTCGGTCGCCGTCGGCATGCTGCTGGATAAGCGCACATCAGAAAGCCCGGAGAAGGCAATCCTGCCTTACCGTCTCGTGGTGCGCGAAACCACCGCAGCGCCGGAGGTCTAACCGGCCAGTTCCCTGCGCGCGGCCTTTGGTGTAATCGCCCAGCTCATGAGCAAGCCCATCTCCCAGATCGAGCCCCTTCCGCACATCGCCGCCACCAAACCCTATGTACCGGGCGGAAAGCTGCATGGCGCCAAGGGTGCTGTGGCGATGCTTGCCTCCAATGAAAATCCCTTCGGGCCAAGTCCCAAAGCGGTCGAGGCCGCAAAGGCTGCGGCGGCAAACGTGCACGTATATCCAGACCCAGACTACGGCCCTCTGCGCGCTGCCATCGCTGCCGCCAAGGGCATTGCCGATGCCTCCCGCGTCGTCACCTCGGCAGGCTCTGACGAGATCATCCACCTGCTCACCCAATGCTATGCCGGGCCGGGCGACGAGGTGCTGTTCACCGAGCACGCCTTCTCCATGTACCGCGTCTCGGCCGGTGCCCACGGCGCCACCTCCGTCACCGTGCCCGAGACCGACATGACCGCCGGCGTCAACGCCATCCTCGGCGCGGTCAGCCCGCGCACCAAAATCCTGTTCCTCGCCAACCCGAACAACCCCACCGGCACCATGCTTTCGGTCGATGAGCTGAAAGCCCTTCAGGACGCGTTGCCCCCGCATGTCCTCTTCGTGGTCGATGGCGCCTATTCGGAATATCTCGGCCCCGATTACGAAGCGCAGCTGCGCGACCTGGTCGACCGGCGCGACAACACGGTGATGATGCGCACCTTCTCCAAGATCTATGGCCTGGCCGCCATGCGTCTGGGCTGGGCTTACATGCCCGCAGGCATCGCCGCGATCTACCAGCGCATCCGCGGGCCCTTCAACGTCAGCAGCATCGCTGCCGCTGCCGGCATCGCCTGCGTGGGCGATGAGGCCTTCCTGAAGATGTCGCGCGATCACAACACCCACTGGCGCGCCATCATGACCGATGCGCTGAACGCCATGGGCCTGCCCACGCCGCCCTCGCATGCCAACTTCATCGTCACCGAATTTGGCTCAGACGAGCGGGCGGCGGCCGCCAACCAGCACCTCAAGGACAACGACATCCTCGTGCGCGCCATCGGCGGTTATGGCCTGCCCACCAAGCTGCGTATCTCGGTGGGCAGCGCAGACGACAATCAGCGTTTCCTGGACGCCCTGAAAGCCTTCACCGCGTCACGCTGATATTGTCGATCAGCCGCGTCTTGCCGATCCATGCCGCTGCCAGCAGCCGCGCGGCTGCGCCGTCTTCTAGCGGCGTATCTGCGGGCAGGGCCTGTAGCGTTGCCGGGTCCACCAGCGTCACATAGTCGATCTTCCGGAAGCCGGCGGTGAGGATGTAGCCCTCCGCCTCCTTCAGCGCCTCTGAGGGGAGGGTGCCAAGCGCCATGCGGCTGGCGGCGCGGTGCATGGCCGAATAGATCGCGCCCGCCGCCCTGCGTTCGTCCGGGGAAAGATAAAGATTGCGGGAAGACTGGGCCAGCCCGTCGGCGTCCCGCCGGGTTGCCCCGCCGATGATCTCGATCGGGAATCCCAGATCCCGCACCATCCGGCGGATCACCTGCAGCTGCTGGTAATCCTTCTCGCCGAATACGGCCACGTCCGGCTGCGCATGCAGGAAGAGGCGCGCCACCACCGTCGCCACTCCATAGAAGAAGTGCGGCCGGTAAATCCCGTCCAGCAGGTCCGACAGCGATTCGACCCGCACATTCGTGACCGATCCTTCGGGATACATTTCTGCAACAGTGGGCAGGTAAACCGCGTCACAGTTTACGCTCGCCAGCTTGGCAATGTCTTCGCCCTCGCGGCGCGGATAGGTGTCGAAATCCTCGCCAGGGGCGAACTGCGCCGGGTTAACGAAAATGCTCGCCACGGTGCGCGTGACCTTTTCCTGAGCTTTTTCAATGAGCGAGAGATGCCCTTCATGCAGCGCCCCCATGGTGGGGACGAAACCAACGGTTTCACCGGCCTGTTTCCACGCGCGTACACGGGCTTGCAGCTCGTTTCGGGTACGGATTATTTCGACCGGGTTTTCTTTCGTGGAATTCACTTTTCAGATGCCCTGCTTCTTGATGAAGTTAATGCGTTGTTAACCCATAAGCGGGAATTTTACAGACATGACCCAGCGCATCCTGACCACTCTCCGCTCGCTCGCCCTTTTCGGTGTTTCGCTTGGCTTTCGCAAAGCAAATATCGCCGAACGGCATCCCGAACCCATCATGGGCGCCCTTCGCCCGGATGAAGAGAACGATGCCTGGCTGTTTGACAGGTCTGAGACCAATCTTGCCTCCGGTGCCTACATGCTGGAGCAGGAATATTCCCGCGTTTCCGGTGCTCTTTCCTCGCTTCGCAGTGTGCTGTCCAGCCTCGCGCGCGTTCCGGAAGCTACCGAGGCTGCCTACAGCGCGCCTTACGATGCCCCGCTGGCAACCGATCCGATGCTTTTCGACGAGGATCGCGCCCCCATTCCGGTGCTCACCAACGTGGTTCCTTTCGAGGACGACGACCTCTTTGTCGAACATACCTTCGCTCTGCCGCGGGCCGGTGCCGGCCACCACCATGCGCAGTCTGTCGAAGCCTTGCAGCGCGTCGCCTGACCTGCGCCTGAAACACGTTTGACCGAAGGCGTTTCGCCGGAGGAGTTGTGGAGTTCCATGGATGCCCGCTGACGGCGTCGCTCATCTCAGCCGCGTTCCGGGTGCGGGCCTAGAGGCCCCTGCGCGGGACGCGCGCGTCATTGTCATCGGCAATGAAAAGGGCGGGGCTGGCAAGTCCACGGTCTCCATTCACCTGTCCGTCGCCCTCCTGCGCACCGGCAAGAAGGTCGGCGTCATTGATCTCGACGTCCGCCAGCGCTCGCTCACCCGCTATCTCGAAAACCGCGTCCGCTGGGCCCAGAACACCGGCGCCACCCTCGTCATGCCGGAAATCGTCCGCGTCGAAGCCAGCCAGGAGCGCGACCTTGACCGCGCTGAGGCCGAAGAAAGCGAACGCTTCCAGTCCGGCCTCGCCCGCCTTAAACAGACCTGCGACTTTATCCTCATCGATGCCCCCGGCGGCGACACCTTCCTCTCGCGCACCGCTCACCGCCGCGCCGACACGCTCATCACACCGCTGAACGACAGCTTCGTCGACTTCGACCTTCTGGGCGACGTAAACCCCCAGACCCTCGAAGTCCTGCGCCCCAGCTTCTATTCCGAAATGGTGTGGGACTGTCGCAAGAAGAAAGCCCAGACGAGCCGCCGCCCGATCGACTGGGTGGTGATGCGCAACCGCATGTCGCCTCTGGCGGCCCGTAACAAGGAACGCGTCGGCGGCGCGCTGGAAAACCTCTCCAAGCGCATCGGCTTCCGTCTCGCCCCCGGCCTCTCCGAGCGCGTCATCTACCGCGAGCTTTTCCCCGCCGGCCTCACCCTGCTGGACCTCACCGAAGCGGGCTCCAACGTCGCCTTCACGATGAGCCACAAGGCCGCCCGCCAGGAGCTGCGCGATCTCGTCATCGTCCTCCAGCTCCCCGAGCTTGCCGGCGCCAGCATCGACTTCTGACCGCCCCCGCGTCAGCCTTGCCAGCTTTCCGCAGCTGGCTTACCCAAATCGCTGAAACAGACCTGCCCATGAAGGCAGGCCATATCCTTTTGGGGGAAACCAATGAGCCAGACCGAAATCCACGGCAGCGTGGAGGCGCGCTTTGCGCCCGTCCGCGACGCCTTCGCGCAGAACTTCACCAATGGCGGCGAAAACGGCGCCGCCTTCTGCATGACGCTGGAGGGCAAGCCCATCGTCGACATCTGGGGCGGCTACGCAGACGAAGAACAGACCAGGCCCTGGCAGAAGGGCACGCTCGTCAACGTCTACTCCACCACCAAGACGATGACCGCCCTCACCGCCCTCTTTCTGGCAGACAAGGGCGCGCTGAAGTTTGAAGACCCCGTCGCCAAATACTGGCCCGAATTTGCCGCCGCCGGAAAGGCAGACGTCACCGTCGCCCATCTGATGAGCCACTCAGCCGGCCTCTCGGGCTGGAAGGAGCCGATTGTCCGCGAAGACCTCTACGATTGGGAAAAGGCCACCAGCCTGCTCGCGGCCCAGGAACCCTACTGGAAACCCGGCAGCGCGCCGGGCTACCACGCCATGACGCAGGGCTATCTCGTCGGTGAAGTCATCCGCCGCGTTGCGGGCGAAACAGTCGGCACCGTCTTCCGCAAGGAAATCGCCGGACCGCTGGGTGCAGACTTCCACATTGGCCTTCCGGCTACGGAAGATCACCGCGTCGCCGATCTCACGCCCCCGCCGCCCGGCGCGGGCATGGGCGAGGGCGCGGTTGATCCCCTCATCATGAACCTCATGAACCCGCCCATCAATCCGCTGGATACGCGCACCCGCGCCTGGCGCGCCGCTGAAATCCCGGCCGCAGGCGGCACAGGCAATGCCCGCTCCGTCGCGCTCGTCCACACGATCCTTGCCAATGGCGGCTATGCAAACGGCAAGCAGATCATGTCCGAGGCCGGCTGCCGCAAGGCTTTGGAATTCCAGATCGAGGGCGAAGACAAGATCCTCCGCGTCCCCGTCCGCTATGGCCTCGGCTTCGGCCTGCCCGGCGGCATCGCAAACTTTCCCAACCCCAACACCATCTTCTGGGGCGGCTATGGCGGCTCCCTCGCCGTCATCGACATGGACCAGCGCGCCACCTACGCCTACGTCATGAACAAGATGGCCCCCACCACCACGGGCGACCTGCGCGCCTTCGGCATGCTCATGGCCGCCTGGCAGGTGTTCATGGCGGGGTGATCCGCGCAGCTTGGCTTCCATGGGGCGCTCCCGTATAGGAGCGCCCCATGGCTACGTTCCCGTTTGAAATTTCCGCCCGTGAGGGTAAGGCGCGCACCGGGCGCCTGAAAACCCCGCGCGGCGACATCCGCACGCCCGCCTTCATGCCCGTCGGCACCGCCGGCACGGTCAAGGCCCTCTATATGGATCAGGTCCAGGGGGCGGGGGCCGACATCATCCTCGGCAACACCTACCATCTGATGCTCCGCCCCGGCGCCGAGCGCGTGCAACGCCTCGGCGGCCTGCACAAATTCTCCGGCTGGTCCGGCCCGATGCTGACCGACTCCGGCGGCTTCCAGGTCTGGTCGCTCGCCCAGCTTCGGAAGATGGACGCAGACGGCGTCACCTTCCAGAGCCATATCGACGGCTCCACCCACCGCCTCACCCCCGCCCGCTCCATCGAAATTCAGGCAGACCTTCTGGGCGCTGACATCTCCATGCAGCTTGATGAGTGCACAAACTTTCCGTGTACGCATGAAGAGGCCGAGCGCAGCCTCGCCCTCTCCCTCAAATGGGGGGAACGCAGCCTCGACGCCTTCGGCGCCCGAGACGCACAAACTCTCTTTGGAATCATTCAAGGCTCAAACTTCCCGGACCTGCGCGAGCGCTCCGCCAAGGGCGTCACTGCCCAAGGCTTCGGCGGCATCGCGCTCGGCGGTCTCGCCGTCGGTGAAGGCCATGACCAGATGTGCGCCACCATCGACATGACGATGCCCCATCTTCCCGATCACATGCCCCGCTATGTCATGGGCGTCGGCAAACCCATCGACCTCGTCGAAAGCGTTGCCCGCGGGATCGACATGTTCGACTGTGTCCTGCCTACCCGCTCGGGCCGCCACGGCCAGGCCTGGACCTGGGACGGCCCCCTCAATCTCAACAACGCGAAGTTTGCCGAAGACACGAGCCCGCTCGATCCGGTGATCAACTGCCCGGCCAGCCAGGTCTATTCCCGCGCCTACCTGCATCACCTGTTCAAGGCCGGCGAATATCTCGGTCCCATGCTCCTCTCCTGGCACAACACCGCCTTCTTCCAGGCCCTGATGGCCGAGATGCGCGCCGCCATCGCCGAAGGCCGCTTCGAAGCCCTGCGCGCAACGCTCAGCGCCGGCTGGGAAAACACGAAGTCAAAACCGAAAGCTGAAAGCTGACTTCAATATGGCGTCATCCCGGAAATCGCGAAGCGATTATCCAGAACCCAGAATGCACGGCTCAACAGCTCGCCAGCCTACTTCAACTGCTCCAGCGCCTTAAAGTCCGGCTGTGCAGGCAGGGGACATCCCAACGCCTGCCCATAACCCTTCAGATACGCCCGCCGCTGCGCGCCGATCTTGAAGGCCTGATTATACTTCTTCTCATGGCTCTCCGCCCCGGTCGCCTGCCGCACGAGCCCGCGAAACGGTATCCACCCCGTCGAGACAGACCGGACCGTATCGAGCGCTGCGTTCGATGCCTCATCGGCCAGAACTTCGCTGGCGAGCCGCTCGTCCGGCGCTCCGCTGTCCCAATCCGCCCCCAGCACAGCGTCCAGCTCGGCCACATCCATGGCGATGCCGGCGCAGTTCATCTCGCTCTGTGGCCCATAGGGAGAGCTCAGCTTTGCCACAAGCTGTGGAATTTCCCGGCGGCGCAGATTGAAATCGTCCAGCGGCGCCGAGGCGGCGCTCGCCAGCCCCTCACGGGTCTGGTTGGCCGCTCCGCTCGCCATAGACATCGCGTTCTGGCCCATGGCGCTGTATTGGCTGTCATTCTGGCTCCCGCTTGCGCAGGCGGGCAGCATCAGGGCGGCGATAATCGGAAGGGCGAGGTGTCGCATTCACCAAAGAGATGTGAAAAATATGGCCACATCAAGCCGCTGCGTGCAGGGAAGTGTTGACCGCCTCCGACTCCCGGCCTAAATGGCCGCTTCGGTCGTTTCAGGCCGTCCGGTCGTGCCCATAGCTCAGCTGGTAGAGCAACTGACTTTTAATCAGTAGGTCACAGGTTCGAACCCTGTTGGGCACACCAAAAACTCCTTGAATTCAAACCACATACCAGCGCTCCGCCCTTCCTTGAGAGCGGCGCGGTAAACGCTCACAATCAGCGCCCGGCGCGCTTGGCGATATGGCGTTCCAGAAGCCGCCGGTTCTTGGCATGGGCATGGTGGGCAAAGTCAAAGATGTCGCCGACCAGCGGTATCGCGCCGATCACCACATCCACGCCGAGATTCCAGAGAATCCGCCAGCGCACATGCCAGGGCAGCTTGTGGTCTGACGCGATCTTGAGCGCATACATGCCCATTGCGCCGGTCACCACGTCACCCACCACCGGTATGAGGCCGATGATCCCGTCCAGACCGAACCGGAACGGGATACCCGGAAGCGCAAATTGCCGGTCGAGCAGATGCGACATCCGCGTAAACGCCGCCATCGCCTCCGCCTCTTCAGCGGTCATACCGGGCAGGGCAGGCGGCGGAGCATCAGGATACGGGGCGGGGCGCATGCCTCAACAATTCCCGGCATGCGCGTTGGTTCCCAAGGGGCGTCTCAAACTGTCCCATTTTGTCCAGGTTTGTCCAAGCTTGCCCGGGTTTGTCCGGCAATTGTCCGCGCCTGCGCCCGTTTTGGCGCCAAACTGTCCAGTTTTGTCCAGAAAAATCAGGGTATTGAGGTTTCTCTGAGTTTCAGAGCCCCAAAACCCCCTTCGCAATGATGTTCCGCTGAACCTCATTCGATCCGCCATAGATCGACCCCGCCCGGTTGTTGAGATAGCGGGGCATCGCCGTCACCAGCTCCGCCGGTCCAATGGGCGCCACATTGCCCAGCGGATGCACCGCTTCCAGCTGCTGAACGCCGCCATACATCCCGCTCGCCAGCACGCCGAGTTCATCCACCGCCTGCATCAGCTCCGTCCGCTGGATCTTCAGCATCGACGCGGCCGGCCCCGGCGGCTTTCCGCTGGAAACCGCCGAGAGAATGCGTTGCTCCGTGCCCTTGATGGCCTCCACGCGGGTGCCAAGATCTGCCGCCAGCCGCATCAGGTCAGGGCATCCAAGCCCCGTCACATAGCGCTGCAGCCGGCCGAGCCCGGCCTCCAGCCCGGCGGACGATCCGCCGGAACGCTCGAATTCCAAAAGGTATTTTGCCACCGACCAGCCATCATTCTCCTCGCCGAGCCGGCCAGACCTGGGCACCCGCACATCGTCGAAGAACACCTGGTTCAGCTCATGCTCGCCCGCGAGGGTAATGATCGGGTCCACCTTGATACCGGGGATAGACATGTCGAGCAGGAGGAAGGTTATCCCCTTCTGCGCCTTGGCCTCGGGGTCGGTCCGCACCAGGCAGAACATCTTGTTGGCGTGGTGGGCATGGGTGGTCCAGATCTTCGTGCCGTTCAGCACATAATCGTCCCCATCACTCACCGCCCGAAGCTGCAAAGACGCCAGGTCCGACCCCGATCCCGGCTCTGAATAGCCCTGGCACCAATAGTCCTCCCCGGAGAGAATACGCGGCAGGTAATGGGCTTTCTGCTCGGGCGTGCCGTACCCAATGATGCAGGGCCCAACCATACCCAGCCCCATAGGCGCCAGCCCCGGCGCGCCCGCGCGGGCGCACTCGCTGGCAAAGATATATCGCTGCATCTCGGTCCAGCCCGTGCCACCATATTCCTTCGGCCAATGCGGGGCGACCCAGCCGCGCTCATGCAGAATGCGCTGCCAGGGCAGGGTGAATTCCGGCTCGATGAACACGCTGGTGGCCAGCCGCCCGGCAGCGGCGAGTTCCGGGCTCAGCTTGTCCCGAAGGAAGGCTCGCACTTCTTGCTGAAATTCAATATCCTGCGATGACAGATCTAGTCTCATGGTCGCGCCTCCCGGCTTATTATCTCTGGCTTCCCTCATGACAGAGCAAGCAAGACAGCATGGGGCAAGCTGACGGAATTGATAGGGCTCGCCAAAAATGGACAGTGCTGGTCCGCAGGATACCTTCAGCGAGGTAATGGATCTCGCCCGCCGGATCGACGCGGTGGGCCGCGAAACCGGCCTGCCTTACGTCGCGGTCAGCGCTGATCTCAGCGATCCATCGCCGATGATCGGCGCCGATGGGCGGCCGCTGGCGGAGACGGTTTTCCGCTGGGTCGATCCGGGGCTCGCCTACTGGAAAGATCGTGCTTTTGCGCTGCGGGCGGGGATTATTCGCGTCGTCCGGGTGTGTGGAGAGCCGTTCTGTTATCATGGGGGCAAGATGCACAGCTGGCGCCAGGTGCGCGCGCTGGAAGCGGTCAACCGCAAGATCGATCCGGAGGCTTACGGGTCCTATGGCGTGCAGGGGGCGATCGTTGCGCCGATCCATTCGCCGATGGGGGTGATCGGCGCGGTCGTCTGGGCGACGGATGACGAAGCCGTTGATGTGTCAGGGATTTTTGAGGCGCGGGGCGCGGAGCTTTACATGCTCGCGCTGAAATTCCTGTCGGCTTACAAAGACGCGGTGTTGCCGTCGGCGGACCCGGAAATGGTGGAATTCACCCGCCGGGAAATCCAGTGCCTTAAATGGGCGGCGGCGGGGAAAACCGATTCCGAAATCGCCACGATCATGGGCGTTTCAGCCCCCACCATCCGCTTTCACATGACCAATGCCAGCCGCAAGCTGGGCGTTTCGGGCCGCTCTCAGACGATCCGTCTGGCCACCACGCTGGGCTATATCGGGCAGGGCGGCGGGGCCTGAAAAGCCTCCAAAAAAACTCCAACGCCGTTGGAGTTTTTCAGGCGCCCGCGCGCGCCTTGAAGGTGGCGAGCAATTCCTGCGCGAAGACGGTGAGGGTATCATCGCGGGCGCCCATGACGAGGATGCGGTCGCCCGGCTTTGCCAGTTCGAACAGGCGCGCGCCGCAGGCGGCCCGGTCGCCCAGCGCGTGGGCCTCGCGGCCAAGGGCGCGGATGTCTGCGGCAAGGTCCTGGCTGCCGACCGAGCGGTCTACTGTGCCGCCGAAGTAAGCCGGCTCGGGCATCAGGAGGATGTCTTCGGCGTCCAGATTCTCGGCAAAACAGGCCGCAAACTCGCGCCGCATGTTGCGCAAGGGGCCAAAGCCGTGGGGCTGGAACATCACCAGCACGCGGCCGGGGAACTGGTTCACGGTGCGCAGGGTGGCGGCGATCTTGTCCGGGTTGTGCCCGAAATCGTCGATGACCGTCACGCCGCCTTCCGTGCCGATTACATCGAAGCGGCGGGAGATGCCCGCGAAGCTGGCGAGAGCCTTGGCAGCCTCTGCCAGCGTGACGCCGCAGGCGAGCGTGGCGGCAATAGCGGCCAGCACGTTTGAGACGTTGTGGCGCCCCGGCGTGGCGAGGCGAATGGGGGCGGTGGCGCCGGATGTCTGGTCGTGTACGGAGAAAGTGATGTGGGTGGGCGCGGGCGCGATGTTCTGCGCCGTGAGGCGGGCGGCGGGGTTCTCGAGGCTGTAGGTGACCGCCCCCGGAAAGTCCCCGGCCATCCGCGCGGTCTCGTCATTGTCGAGGTTCAGCACGACGGTTTCGGCGCGGGCCGCAAAGCCGCCGAAGAGGGCGCGCAACTCGTCCATGGATTTATGGTCGAGCGAGATGTTCGAGACGACCGCAACGCGCGGGTTGTACCCGGCAATCGAGCCGTCGCTTTCGTCCACTTCGGAGACGAAGATGCCGCTGGCGCCCACCAGCGAGCTGGCGAAGAGGGCGTCCGGTGTCTGGAAGTTCTTCATCACGGCGCCGTTCATCACGGTCGGGCTTTTGCCGGCGTGGTGGAGTATCCAGGCGATCATACCGGTGGTGGTGGACTTGCCGCTCGTACCCGCCACGCCGATGGCTGTGGGCGCGGCGTTGAAGAGGGCAGACAGCATCTGCGCCCGGCTCATCCGCCGCGCGCCGACGCGCAGGGCGGCGGCAATATCGGGCACAGTGTCTTCCACGGCGGCCGATGCCACGACGACCTGCTCGGCGCTCGTCACGCCGCTGCCATCCTGCGGGAAAAGGCGGATGCCCTTGCTGCGCAGATAGTCAAACTTTGCTTGCGTGCGCCCCTGATCGAGCGACCGGTCCGAGCCTTCGATGATGTGGCCCTGATCGAGCAGGATCAACGCCAGCGGCAACATGCCGGAGCCGCCGATGCCGCAAAAGAAGTAGCGCGTGGGGTGAGTCATGGTTGGGAGCTTATAACAGGGGGATGTAGAGCTACACATCAGTGAATTATGTTACTTTTCGTATCGCGCATAACTATTTGAAACTCACATCTCGAGCGGGCGCGTGAAATGATCGAAGCAGGTTGCATTGAAGAACTTTTGGGTGAATTGCAAAGTTTAGAGCCGCAGCCTCGCATTATTACGATTGATGGCTGGCCAAATGCGGGAAAATCCACACTGGCGACGAATTTGGCTGCCCTCATAGGGGCTGCGCATTTGGATCTCGACACCTTTCTGATTGAGGATCAAGGAGTGTTCGTCGAAGCAATTCGATATGAAGAACTTCAAGCTGCGATAGATATTTCACCCGCCCCTTTGATAATCTCCGGGGTATGTATGTTAGCAGTCTTGGAGCGTATTTCCCTGGCACCTGACTGCAAAATTTACCTCAAGCGAATGGCTAGTTGGGGGTGGGCAGACCAAGATGAAATTGAAGGCCAGATGCTAGAGATTGTTGCCGAGGCTCTTGGTAAACAGGTTTCTGAATACCTATTACCGGTTGAGGTTCGTGCGTATCACACCAATCAAGTGCCGCATGAAAAAGCTGATATTGTTTTCCTGCGCTATGAATGCCCCGATTGATCTGAAAGAACATTATGAGCAGACGCAAAGTACGCATCGGCATTGTCGCGCCCGGCAGGGCTCTCGATCAGTCTATTGCGGACCGCGTGACCGCCCTTGCAGGCAACTCCACAGAGCTCATCTTCCACTCCCAATGTTTCCTGCGCGATGGTCATTTCGCCGGGCCGGATCAGGCGCGCTCCGATGCCTTCGTTGAGTTTGCCAATGATCCTACGCTCGACGCGATCTGGTTTGCGCGGGGGGGGTATGGGGCTTGCCGGTTGCTGGATACGGCGTTCGAGCGGCTGGGCGAGGCGGCGCGGCGCAAGACGTATCTGGGGTATAGCGACACCGGGTTCCTGCTGGCGCGGCTGGCGCGGGAGGGGATTGGCCGGGTGGCGCATGGGCCGATGCCGGCGGATATTCTGCGGGAGGGCGGCGAGGCCGCTGTGCGCCGGGCGATCGGGTTTCTGAGCGGGGCGGACGGCGAGGCGGGCGTTGAGCCCTCCACGCTCGCGCCCGGAAAGTACGCGGCGTATAATATCAGTGTACTGGCGAGTCTGATCGGCACGGTGCACGCGCCGGACCTTTCCGGGTCTACGTTGCTGATCGAGGATGTGGGCGAGTATCATTACCGGCTCGACCGGCTGATGTTCACGCTGACTTCCAGCGAAACGGTGCGCGCAGTGGCGGGCATCCGGCTGGGGCGGTGCGGGCCCATCCCGGTAAATGATGTGGATTTCGGGCAGAGCGAGGAGGAAATTGCGCGGCATTGGTGCGCGCGGGGTGGGATTTCGTATCTCGGCCGGGCGGATATTGGCCATGATGTGGGGAACAAGATTGTGGTGTTCGGGGCGCGGGGCGTGGGGGCATAAAAAAGGCGGGCATCGCATTTGCGAGCCCGCCTTTTTGTTTGAGTGCGGATGGCCGATCAGAGGTTCTTGACGATATCCTCGACCATCTTCTTCGCGTCGGCCAGAAGCATCATCGTGTTGTCGTTGAAGAACAGCTCGTTCTCGATACCGGCATAGCCTGAGCCCATCGAGCGCTTGATGAACAGCACCGTGCGGGCGTTTTCCACGTCGAGGATGGGCATGCCATAGATCGGCGAGGTCTTGTCCGTCTTCGCGGCGGGGTTGGTCACGTCGTTTGCGCCGATGACGAAGGCAACGTCGGAGGAGTTGAACTCCGAGTTGATGTCTTCGAGTTCGAACACCTCATCGTAAGGCACCTGCGCTTCGGCGAGGAGGACGTTCATGTGACCCGGCATCCGGCCCGCGACGGGGTGGATGGCGTATTTCACTTCGACGCCTTCTTCTTTCAGCTTTTCGGCCATTTCCTTCAGCGCGTGCTGGGCCTGGGCGACCGCCATGCCGTAGCCCGGCACGATGATGACCTTCGAAGCATTCTTCATGATGAAGGCGGCGTCTTCTGCCGAGCCGCGCTTGAACGGCCGGTCGACTTTCACGCCGCCCGTGGCCGCCGCTGCATCTTCTCCGCCAAAGCCGCCGAGGATGACCGAGATGAAGCTGCGGTTCATGCCTTTGCACATGATGTAGGAGAGGATGGCGCCTGAGGAGCCCACCAGCGCGCCGGTGATGATCAGGGCGAAGTTGCCGAGCGTGAAGCCCAGCGCCGCTGCGGCCCAGCCGGAATAGGAGTTCAGCATCGAGACGACGACGGGCATGTCTGCCCCGCCGATCGGGATGATGAGCGTGATGCCGAGGATGAGCGCCAGGGCGGTGAGGCCCCAGAAGGCCCAATGGGCCGTCCCGTTCGACTGGATCAGGATGACCATGAGGGCGATGATGCCCACGCCGAGCGCGATATTGAGCAGGTGACGCGCGGGCAGCAGGATCGGCGCGCCGCTCATATTGCCGTTAAGCTTGGCAAAGGCGATGATCGAGCCGGTGAAGGTGAGCGCGCCGATGGCCGAGCCGAGGCCAAGCTCGATCAGCGAGACCGGGTTGATGCCGGTGATGCCGAGGATGCCGAAGCTGGACGGGGCGTAGAGCGCGGCGGACGCCACCAGCACGGCGGCAAGGCCGACGAGCGAGTGGAAGGCCGCAACAAGCTGGGGCATGTCCGTCATCGGGATCTTGCGGGCGATAATGGCGCCGACGGTACCGCCGACGGCAACCGCGCCGATCATCAGGGCCCAGGTGGCCGGATCAAGCGACTCCCAGAGGAGGACAATGGTTGTGGCCACGGCGATCGTCATGCCGATCATGCCGTTGCGGTTGCCCTTCTGGCTGGTGGCCGGGCTGGAAAGGCCGCGCAGGGCCAGGATGAAGAGGATGCCCGAGACGAGATAGAGCAGGGGCGCCCAGGTCGAGTTGAACTGTTCCAAGACTACTGCCCCTTCTTCTTATACATGGCCAGCATGCGCTGGGTGACGAGGAAGCCGCCGAAGATGTTGACGCTGGCAAGGGCCACGGCGATGGCGCCGAGGATCTTGGCAATCCAGCCTTCAGAAGAAAGGCCATGGGCGGCGGCGGCAACGAGCGCGCCGACGACGATCACGGAGGAAATCGCGTTGGTCACAGCCATCAGCGGCGTGTGCAGCGCGGGGGTGACCGACCAGACGACGTAGTAGCCGACAAAGCAGGCCAGCGCGAAGATGGCCGCCAGGAAGACGGTCGAGTCGATGCCGCCCGCGTCCGCAAAAGCCGGAAGCGCGAAGGCGGTGAGGGCGAGGGCAGTGGCAGTAGCGCGTTTCATCACTTCAGCCTTTCACTAACGGTTGCGCCATTGCGCGTGAGCAGCATGGCAACGACGACTTCATCCTCGGTATCGAGATTGATCGCGCCGTTTTCGGCGGTGATCAGCGGGATGAAGGCGAACAGGTTTTTGGCATAGAGCGACGAGGAGTCGGCGGGCAGACGCGCGGGCAGGTTCGAGAACCCGGCCACTTTGACGCCGCCGACATCGACAATCTCATCGGCCTTCGAGAGCGGGCAGTTGCCGCCCTGTGCAACGGCCATATCGATGATGACCGAGCCGGGCTTCATGCTTTTCACCATTTCCTCGGTGATCAGCACGGGCGCGGGGCGCCCCGGGATAAGCGCCGTGGTCACGACGATGTCCTGCTTGGCAATGTGGCTGGCGGTCAGCGCGGCCTGTTTGGCCTGGTATTCAGCCGACATTTCCTTGGCGTAGCCGCCGGAGGTTTCGGCCGCTTTGAACTCATCATCCTCTACGGCAATGAACTTGGCGCCGAGCGAGGCGACCTGTTCCTTGGCGGCGGGGCGCACATCGTTCGCCGTGACGACTGCGCCGAGGCGGCGGGCCGTGGCGATGGCCTGGAGGCCGGCAACGCCCGCGCCCATGACGAAGACTTTTGCCGGGGCAATGGTGCCGGCCGCCGTCATCATCATCGGCATGGCGCGGCCATAAATCTGGGCGCCTTCAATGATGGCGCGATAGCCTGAGAGGTTGGACTGGGACGAGAGCGCGTCCATCGACTGGGCGCGCGTGATTCGCGGGGTGAACTCCATCGAGAGCGCCGCGATCTTCTTTGCATTGAGCGCCGCGATTTCCTCGGCCGGGTACGCGAAGGGCTCCATCAGCGCGATCAGCGCCGAGCCTTCGGGCAGGGCCGCGATCTCTGCTGGCTCCGGACGGCGGACCTTGAAAACAATGTCCGCGCCGCTCGCCGCCTCGGCCGCAGAGCCCGCAATGCTGGCCCCCGCTTCGGTAAAAGCTGCATCCAGGAAACCGGCAACGGTTCCCGCTCCTCCCTCGACCGTGACCGTGTGGCCCAGGCCAATTAGTTTCTTGACTGTCTCCGGAGTTGCCGCCACGCGGGTTTCGCCGGATCGCCGTTCTTTGAGCACTGATATCTTCATGGTGCCTTGGATTAGGTTAAACTTTGCGCCGTGCAATAGTTATTTTGAGGGTTTAGGGCATGAGTTTGTTTAGTCTCGCTAACAGGACAGCGCTGGTAACAGGCGCATCCAGCGGTCTCGGCCGCCATTTCGCGCACGTCCTTTCGGATGCCGGCGCAACGGTTATCCTTGCGGCACGCCGTATGGACCGGCTGGAAGAAGTGGCCGCCGCAATCACCCGGAAGGGCGGCAATGCCCTGACTGTCGCCATGGACGTGACCGATGATGGCAGCATCGTTGCCGCCTTCGACGCGATCAAGGAAGCTTTGGGCCGGCCCGCCGACATCATCGTCAACAATTCCGGCATGTCCCGCGAGGGCTGGTTCCGCGATATGGCGGAAGATGACTGGAACGCGGTGATCGACACAAACCTCACCGGCGTGTGGCGCGTTGCCAAGCACGGGGCCAATGCCATGGTTGCCGCAAAGGCAAAGGGCTCGATCATCAACATCGCTTCGATCACCGGCCTGCACCCGCAGGCGATGACGACCGCCTATTGCGTGTCGAAGGCCGGCGTCGACCATATGACCCGCCAGATGGCGTTGGAGATGGCCCGCTATGGCGTGCGCGTGAACGCGATTGCGCCGGGCTATTTCAAGACCGAGATCAACGACGATTTCCTCGACAGCGAGCAGGGCCAGATGATGGTCCGCCGGATCGCCATGCGGCGTATCGGGGACATTGATGAGCTGGCCGGGCCGCTGTTGCTGCTGGCGTCGGACGCGGGAAGCTTCATGACCGGCTCAACGCTGGTGGTGGATGGCGGGCATCTGCTCAACAGTCTCTGATTAAACCTTTTTCCCGCTGATCCCCGCGAAAGCGGGGATCTCGCAGGGTATCAGCCGCCCGAGGCCCCCGCTTTCGCGGGGGTGAGCGGGGTCCGAGACGTTACCCGCTTGTCGCACTGCAAAATCCGCATTACACGCCGCCTCACGCAACAGGTGCCCGGATCATGGTCCGGGTGAAAAGGGAAGCCGGTGAGAATCCGGCGCTATGCCCGTAACTGTGAGCGGGGAGCCGTGTGAGCCATACGCCACTGGGAAACCGGGAAGGCAGCTCTCTCCGGCGATGATCCGCGAAGTCAGGAGACCTGCCTGTTGCCGTCGTTGGCTCGCCGTCCGGGAACAGGCGTAGGGCCGCGGAAGGCCACCTTCCGTTCATGCGACATGTCATGAACCCGCCGCGAGGGATCTCCCTCCGGCCAATGAAGGATGCTGTGGATATGTTCCTCAGAACCGCACTGCTGGGCGCTTCGGCGCTCGTGATCACTGCTTCGTTTGCACAGGCAGAAGACACCCTCACTCTTGATCCTGTCGAAGTCAGCGGCCTGCGCCCGATTGAATTCGACCGTCTGACTTCGTCTGTTTCTGTTCTGACGGCAGACGATCTTGCCATTCGTCTTTCCCCCAATCCGGCCGATCAGCTGCGCGCGGTTCCCGGCGTGGCGATCTCCCGTGCGGGCGGCGTCGGCGCGCTCACCCAGGTGCGCATGCGCGGCGCCGAAGCCAACCACACGCTGGTCCTGTTTGAAGGCATCGAGATTTCCGACCCCGTGAACGGGGATACTGATTTCGGCCTGCTTACCGCGTTGCCCACCGGCCGTATCGAGGTGTTGCGCGGAGCGTCGTCCTCAATCCACGGATCAGACGCGATTGGCGGGGTCGTTTCCATTTCGGCTGCGCGCGAAGCGGGGCTGAATGCGTTTGCCGAGGCTGGCAGCTTCGGCACGGTGCGCGGCGCACTGGGCCTGTCTGGCGAGAACTTTGGCGGGGCCATCACCGGGTTCACGACCGACGGTGTTGATACATCCGGCACCGGCGGCGCCAAGGATGGGTCTGAAGCGCTCTCCGGCTTCGTTAACGGCAAGGTTGATCTTGGGGCGGATTGGTCGCTCTCGCTGATCGGCCTCGCCCGCGGCATGGAATCGGAATTTGATTCGGATACGGATTTTGACGGCCTTCTCGACGATGAAGACCGCCGCACCGAAGCAGACCAGTGGCTGGTGGGCGGCGCACTCAGCGGCGTAACCGGGCCGCTGGACCATGTCATCCGCGCCAGCTTCAATGAAGTGAAGCGGGATAATTTCAGCGATGGCCAAAAGACGGATGTTTCCAAGGGCCAGCGCACCAAGCTCGCCTGGTTGCCGAGCCTTGCCAATGGCGCGCATTCGCTGACCGGTATTCTCGACTATGAGCGTGAGGAGTATGATCGCACGGATGTTCAGTATGCCGGCGCAACCGATGCTTCCGAGACGTTCGAGTCCATCGGCGTGGGCGCGGAGTACCGCTACTCTGCCGGCGCGTTTGATGCATCCGCCTCGGCGCGGTTTGACGACAATGATGGCCGGTTTGATGATGCCACGACATGGCGTCTCGGCGCAGGCTACGCATTTGAGCAGGTCGGCGGGCGGGTTCGCGCCTCGATCGGAACCGGGGTGAAAAACCCGACCTTCACTGAACTGTTCGGCTTCTTCCCTGGCAGCTTCATCGGCAATCCCGACCTGAAGCCGGAAGAGTCCACCAGCTGGGAAATCGGCTGGGAACAGACGGTTGGACCGGTCAGCTATTCGGCCACATACTTTGAAGCCGATCTGGAGAACGAGATCTACACCGCCTACAATCCCGACTTCACCTCGTCACCGGCCAACCGCGCCACGGACAGTGAGCGGAGCGGTGTAGAGCTTGCTGCGCGCTGGCAGGCGCTCGCCAATCTGGCGTTCTTCGGCCAGGCAACCCTGTTTGACTCTCAGGACAATAACGGTGTGGACGAAATCCGGGTGCCTGAAGCAACCGCGTCCCTGGGGGCAGACTGGCTGGTCAATCCGAACGGGTTCCGGCTCGGCGCGGCGCTCGATTATGTCGGCGAGCAGGGTGACACCGATTTCGGGCCGTTCCCGTCACGGCCTGTCAGCCTCGACGCCTACACGCTCGCCAGCATCACCGCAGAATATCCGCTGACGGAGCGGATTGCGATCACGCTGCGGGGCCAGAATGTGTTCGATGAGAAGCCAACCGACATCTATGGCTATAATGGTCCGGGTGCTGGTGTATTCGTGGGACTGAAACTGAAGTGAGACTGAGGCTTTCAGCCTTTTTCCTGATGGGACTGGCCGGTTTTGCTGTGGCAGAGCCGGCCAGCCTTACGCCTGCGCGGCCGACGATCGTGTCACTGGATTACTGCGCGGACCAGTTCGTGCTGGCGCTGGCAGACCGGGAGCAGATACTCGCGCTCTCCAAGGATTCCGAACGCGCTTTCAGCCATTTGAGAGAGAAGGCGGCGGGCATTCCCAAGGTGCGCGCGGCGGCAGAAGATGTCGTCGCGCTGGCGCCGGATGTTGTGGTGCGCAGCTGGGGCGGGGATGTGCGCGCGCTTTCCCTTTATCAGCGTTTCGGTATTGAGACCGTGCAGATCGGCTATGCCGAAGACGTAGACGGAACGGCAGGTCTGTTGCGCGATGTGGCCGCTGCAATCGGGCAATCTTCGCGCGCCGAAGACATTCTGGCCGTGACGCCTGCGCCGGCCCGGCCTACCGGGCGCAAGGCGCTTTACGTTACCCCCGGCGGGGTCAGCGCGGGCAAGGATACGATGATTGCCTCGATCATGACCCATGCCGGACTTGAGAACGCAAATACGGGCACGGGCTGGACAAACCTGCCGCTGGAAAGTCTGGTTCTGGAGCCGCCCGCGCTGATGCTGGCGGCGTTTTTCGGTTTTGATGATGATGCGACCGACAGCTGGTCTGTGTCCCGCCATCCGGTGATGCAGCGGCTCATGGCGCAGGCGCAGGTGATCGATATGGACGAGTCGCGGGTTTCCTGCGGGGCATGGTTTGTGGCCGATGAAGCGGCCGATATTGCCGGTGCGCTGGAGCCGGCGCGATGAGCCGCCTGACGCTCATCCTGGCGCTTGTGGCGGCGCTTCTGTTTGCGATTTCGGCGCTGGTGGGCACGGCGCCGCTGGCTTTGGGCGATACATTCGCGGCGCTGACCGGGCAGGGTGACGAGCGGGTGCGCATTATTATCTGGGAGCTGCGCCTGCCGCGCGCGGTCGCCGCTTTTGCCGTGGGCGCGGCGCTTGGCCTTGCCGGTGCGGCGCTTCAGGGATTGTTGCAGAACCCGCTGGCGGAGCCCGGCGTGCTGGGGGTGTCGGCCTTCTCGGCGCTCGGCGCGGTGATCGCGATCTTCTTTGGTTTTGCAGCGGTGAACAGTTTTGCGGTGCCGCTGGCGGCGATCCTTGGGGCCGGGATTGCGACCCTGCTGCTGGTGTTTGCGGCGATGCGGGGGGCGCGCAGTGTGACACTGCTGCTGATCGGCATTGGCCTGTCGAGCTTCGCCGGGGCGCTGATGTCGCTGGCCCTCAACATGGCGCCTAATCCCTACAGCCTGGCCGATCTTGTGAACTGGATGATGGGATCGGTGGCCAACCGGTCCTGGGCGGACATCCTTCTGGGCGCGCCGGGCTGGATCATCGGAGCAGCGCTTGTGTTTCTGGCGGGGCCGGGCCTGCGGGCGCTGAGCCTTGGGGATGAGACGGCGACGAGTCTCGGCGCCGATCCGCGCCGCATTCGCCTCCTGGTGATCGGGGGCACGTCGCTGCTGGCAGGTGCCAGCGTGGCGACGGCTGGCACCATCGGCTTTGTTGGAATCGTTGCGCCGCACATCATCCGCCCTTTCGTGCGGCATGATCCACAGCGGTTGCTGATCCCGTCGGCGCTGCTGGCCGGGATCATCCTGATGGTGGCTGACATTGCGATCCGCGTTCTGCCCTTCCAGCAGGAACTCAAGCTGGGCGTTGCGGCGGCGCTGGTGGGCGGGCCGGTATTTATCTGGATCGCGACCCGGCTGGGGAGGGCGTCGTCATGATTTCGGCTGAACATCTGACCGTGGCCCTGAATGGCCGGGATGTGGCGCGGGATGTCTCCTTCTGGCTGCGTGATGGCGAGTTGGCAGCGCTGGTTGGCCCCAACGGGGCGGGCAAGAGTTCGGTGCTGAAGGCGCTGGCGGGGGTGACGCCTTCTGCAGGAGAGGTTCGCATATGCGATGCCCCGGCGGATAAGCTGACCGTTCGGGAGCGGGCAAGACGCCTTGCCTGGCTGCCCCAGACACGGCCGGTTGCGTGGAACCTGTTGGCCGAGGATGTGGTGGCGCTGGGGCGTTTTGCCGGCGCGCCGGCCCCTTTCGACCGGATGGGGGAGGCTGACCGGGCCGCTGTCGTTGCGGCGTTGGAGAAGGCGGACGCTACCCACCTCATCGGGCGGTCCTTTCAGGCACTTTCCGGGGGCGAGCAGGCGCGCGTGCATCTGGCGCGGCTGCTGGCGTCTCCGGCGCCGGTGCTGCTGCTGGACGAGCCCTGCGCGGCACTCGACATTGCCCATCAGCTCTCGCTGATGGCGGCGCTGGCGGCCGAAGCGGCGGCGGGGCGGACGGTGATTGTGGTGCTGCATGATCTGGAACTGGCGGCGCGGTTTTGCCCCCGCGTTCTGGTGATGCAGGCGGGTGAACTGGTGGCCGATGGGGCACCTGACGCGGCATTGTCGGCAGAGGTGCTGGGGCAGGTGTTTGGGGTACGCAAAAGCGCTGAGGGGCGGTTGGAGCGCGCCAATCCCTGACATTTCTGGAATTTTATCGGCCGCGTTAGGCTCATGTTAGGTCAGATTTGGGACAAAACGGGACAAATCCGGACAAATCGGGACAATATGAGCCCAAAGGTGACCTCGTGAACGCCGTCAAAAAACCCCTCGACCAGGAACCTGAAACGCCCGCGGCAGAGCCTGCCGGCGCGCCCGCCGACGCACCGGCGCGTTCAGGGCATCACTCGCCTGTCCACCATCTTCAGGCCCGGATCGAAGCGGCGTTCTCGGCCCGCAATGAACCCCGCCTGATGCGCATCATGACAATGGTGCTGGTTGTTGCCCTTTCCATGTGGGTGGCTGCCCTGATCCTGCAAAGCGGCGCCTGAACGGTTTTCGCGTGGCAGGCGACTTGCTAGGGATAAGCAGGTCGTGTCGTTCCGGCACTTAGATTCTCAGGGAGTTACCGCGCATGCGCGTCAGAAAAGCTGTTCTTCCCGTGGCCGGGCTCGGCACGCGTGTGCTGCCTGCCACCAAGGCGATTCCGAAGGAATTGCTGCCCGTGGTGGACCGTCCGGTGATCCAGTATGTGGTCGATGAGGCCATCGAGGCCGGGATCGAGCACATCGTTTTCGTCACTGGCCGCAGCAAAGGCGCCATCGAAGACTATTTCGACCATGCCTATGAGCTGGAAGCCCAGCTGAAGCTCAAGAACAAGACCGATATTCTCAAACAGGTCGAGGCCTCGCGCCTTCCGGCCGGCTCATCCAGCTTTGTACGCCAGCAGGCGCCGCTGGGCCTGGGCCATGCGGTATGGTGTGCGCGCGATGTGATCGGCAACGAGCCGTTTGCCGTGCTGCTTCCCGATGTGATCGTGAAGGGTAAGCCTTCGAGCCTGAAGCAGATGGTCGACGCCTATGACAAGGTGGGCGGCAATATCGTCGCCGTTGACCCTGTGCCTGAAGAGCGCGTCTCTTCCTATGGGGTGATCGCGCCGGTTTCGCGTGATGGCCGCCTGATCAAGATGTCCGGCATGGTGGAAAAGCCGCCGCGTGACAGCGCGCCGTCTAACCTTGCCATCACCGGGCGCTACATCCTCCAGCCGGAAATCTTTGGTCTTCTGGAAAAACAGGGCGCGGGCGCAGGCGGGGAAATCCAGCTGACCGACTCGATGGCCAAGCTGATGGAGCTTCAGGACTTCTACGCCTACGAATTTGAAGGCTCTGTCCATGATTGCGGCAACAAGACCGGCTATTTCGATGCCGTGCTGGCCCATGCGCTGGATAATCCGGATACGGCGGAGTTTGCCCGCGCACTGGTGAAGAAGACCGCGCAGGGGCTTTGAGCCTTCTGTAACCCGAACTGTTGCAGCCCTCACCTCCCACGCTCTTCGAGCGCGGGCCTGCTCCGGGCGTTTGCAGTGCAAACGCTGATCCTCCGCAACCTCTCCCACTTCGCGCGAGAGGGGTTAAGGGCGGCTCTGGACGTGGCGGTGAAATATCCTGTCATATGAAGTGGGGGCGGCGGGTCTTTTGCCCGCTTTACCTCGCGTCGCGGTTCTGGTTAGGACGGCGCCATGACCCAGACCCTGACACTCCCCGCTTTTGAAGATGTTCTTGCCGCCGAGCAGCGCCAGCGCGGCGTCGTGCGCGAGACGCCTGTGCTGAGCCATCCGGCACTGGATGAGGCCGCCGGAGCGGAGCTGCTCATCAAGGCCGAATGCCTGCAGGTAACGGGAAGTTTCAAGATCCGCGGGGCGATGAACCGGCTGGCGCAGGTGCCGCCGGAAGGCAAGGCGGCGGGCGTTGTGGCGTTCTCCTCGGGCAACCATGCGCAGGGCGTGGCGCGGGCCGCGCGCCTGCTGGGGATGCCGGCGCTGATCGTGATGCCGTCGGACGCCCCGCAGGTGAAGGTGGACGGCGTGCTGGCCGATGGCGGCGAGGTTTACCTTTACGACCGCAACACCGAGAACCGCGAAGAGATCTGCGCGCGGCTGGCGGCCGAACGCGGCGCGGCGATTGTGCCCAGCTATGATGATTTCGACATCATCGCCGGGCAGGGCACGGCGGGCCTGGAGTTTGCGCGCCAGGCCGAGGCGATGGGCAAGCCGCTGGACCATCTGATTTCGCCGGCCGGCGGGGGCGGGCTGATCAACGGCGTGGCGCTGGCCTTCGGGCAGCTTTCGCCCGCCACGAAAATCTGGGCGGCAGAGCCCGAGGCGCATGACGACTGGGCGCGGTCTCTCGAAGCGGGGGAAATCCTCGCCAATGCGCCGGGAACACGCTCGATCTGTGATGCCATCCTGACACCGCAGCCGGGATACCTGACCTTTGCGCTGGGCCAGCGGCAGCTGGCGGGGGCCTTCCGGGTGTCGGATGAGGATGTGCGCGAGGCAATGCGGATGGCGTTTCGCTATCTGCGCGTGGTGGCCGAGCCGGGCGGGTCTGCGGCATTGGCGGCCGCGCTGAGCGGGCTGCCGGAGGCCCTGAAGGGCAAACGGATCGGCATCATCGTTTCGGGCGGGAATGTGGACGCGGCGCAGTATGCCGCCATTTTGGGCGCGGGCGCGTAGGGTGTGGTTTACGCGCGTTAACCAAGTCTGCTTACGGATAATAATTCGTGAAGCCGCCACAAGTATGGTTAAATTCACCTTCCGCACCCGGAGGAGATTAACCGCGTCTCTTTCAGGAGACCTTATCGCGTATTGATTAAACCTGTAGCCGGGAACGCAGCAGAAGCTGCGCGATAGAGGGCTGCAGAATGAAAGCGATACCCCTGATAAGCCTCGGCCTGTCACTGGCGCTTGGCGCGGGCGCCATCTTCTTCGGGCGAGAGTTCATGTCGGGCGATGGCGGAGAGGCCAATGCCGCCGTGGCAGCGCCCGCGATTGCGATGACGCAGATTGCCGTTGCCAGGGCCACCATAGAGCCGGGCAAGCTGATTGACGCCAGCATGGTGGAAATGCGCGACTGGCCGGAAAGCGCGGTGCCCGCTGGCGCCATGCGCGCGGTGACCGATCTGGGCGAGACCGCCTATTCGCGCGGTCTGGTGGTGGCCGGAGAGCCGTTGCTGGCCGAGAAGATCGATACGACAGGCAGTGTGCTGACATTGGCAGCCAACATTCAGCCGGGCATGCGGGCGGTGTCGGTCGTGGTGGCCAATGATACCGGTGTTGCAGGTTTTGTGCTGCCGGGAGACCGGGTGGACGTGAACGAATTCGTCGAAGCCAAGGACGCGCGCGGCGCGCCCGAGGATTCGCGGCGCTCGGCCGATGTGTTTGCCCAGCCTGTGCTGAAGGGCGTGAAGGTTCTGGCCGTGGACCAGACATTTGAAGAGGGGCTTGAGGGCGCGTATCCGTCCAACACGGTTACTCTGGAGGTTACGCCCCAAGATGCGCTGCTGCTGGGCGCGGCCAGCCGGCGCGCGGCGCTGGGGCTGGCGCTGATCGGGCGGGAAGAGGAACTGGCGGAGATCATAGCAGTGCCAAAGGTGGCGCCGCCGAAACGGCCGCAGACGCGGCCTGCGCGGACGGTGCGCGCGCCGACGACCGCGACCGTGCGGGTGATTCATGGATCGGAAGATGCGCAGGTTTCGACGCCAGTGGCGCCGCCTGCGGCCCCGGTCAAGCTTACTGAAGGAGCCAGCTGATGTCTGGTATTCGCCGTATACTGATAGCAAGCTGTCTGGCCGCTCTGTGCGCTCAACCCGCGCTGGCCTGGACGCAGCGCTCGGCGCCTGCGGGCGCAGATCAGCTGGAGCTGCGCCGGGGTAAATCGGCCGTCGTGGAGGCCGATGCGGCCTTTGCAACGATTGTGGTGGCCGATCCGGAAATTGCCGAAGCGATGCCGACCTCGAACCGGTCTTTCTTTGTGCGTGGCAAGAAGCCGGGCGGCACGACGGTGCTGATCTATGACGAGGCCGGAGCCATTGCCGAGCTGATTGAAGTGGAAGTGAAGCTCGGTCTGGATGAGCTGCGCGGCGACCTTGGGCGCCTTCTGCCGGGCGAGATCATTGATGTGTATGCGGTGCATGACGGGGTGTATCTTGACGGCAAGGTAACGACGGCCGCCGCCGCCGATATGGCGTTGCAGCTGGCTGAGCGGCATGTTCCCGGCGGGGTGGCCAACGGGCTTTCTGTAGGCCAGAGTCAACAGGTGATGCTGGAAGTACGATTTCTGGAGGCAAGCCGGAAAGCCGTGCGCGAGATCGGCTTTGGCAACACGATTGACGCCAATGATGTGGTGGCCGGGACAGAGGGCGGGACGGTTTCCGGCCTGCTTGAAAAAACTCTTGCCGTATTCACCAATGTGGGCGGAGAAAATATTGATGTCAGCCTTCGGGCGCTCGAAGAGAAGGGCGTGATCCGGACACTGGCCGAGCCCAATCTGGTGGCGCTGTCGGGCGATACGGCGAGCTTTCTGGCGGGCGGGGAATTTCCCATTCCGGTTTCGAGCCGGGACAATGAGGTGACCGTCGAGTTCAAGAAGTTCGGGGTGAGCCTCGACTTTACACCAACGGTTCTGGGCGACGGGCTGGTGAACCTCCGTGTGCGGCCGGAAGTTTCCGCGCTGGACCGGGGCAACGGCATTCGGGCCTCGAACATCGACATTCCGGGTGTCTCCGTGCGCAGGGCCGATACGACGGTTGAGCTGCATGATGGGCAGGCGTTTGCGATCGCCGGGCTGTTGCAGAACAATTACACCAATGATGTGCGCCAGACGCCGTGGCTCGGCAATGTGCCGATCCTCGGCTCACTGTTCTCGTCCAAGCGCTATCAGCGCAACGAGACCGAGCTGGTGATCATCGTGACGCCGCGCCTGGTTCAGCCTTTCTCGCATCCAGAAGCCATCGTTTCGCCGCTGGATTCGGTCAGCGAGCCGACCGAAGCAGAGCTTTTCCTGCTGGGCAAGACGACCAGCGATCTCACCACAAATACAGGGGACTGACATATGACCAGAGCAATCAGGGTCTCACTGATAGCGGCGGGCTGCCTGCTTTCGGGGTGTGCGTCCTATGACCGGCAGGACCAGTATGTGTTGGGCGCGGCAACGCGGGCGAACATTGCGGCGCAGGCTGTGCGCGATGTGAACCTTCCCAATTCTCGGGAAGTGGCAGCGAGTTCGGGCGTGCGCGCGGCAAAGGCCGTGCAGGCACTCAATGATGGCAAGACGAAGACGCTGGCGGACGCCGGTGGCACGGGAGGCGGGGAGTGAGCCAGAGAGCGGTTGCAACCCAGTCGCCAGATGGGGAGCGCGCGGCGCCGGTTCTGCCCGCGCTGGCGGCGTTGGCGCGGCCCGGCGCACTTGAGGCACTGGCGCCCCATTGCGGAGAGCTGGCCGATGCAAGCGCCCTGACGCCGCCGGAAACGGTGCTGCGCCATGGCGGCGGGCTTATTCTGATTGAGCAGGGCGTGCCAGGCTGGGACCAGCTGTTGCTGTTGCTGGCCGTGGAGCGCCCGTCCAGCGTGGTTGTGGTGGTGTCTGATCATCTGCCGGCGCATATGGTACGGGCACTGATGAAAATAGAAGCGTCGGATATTCTGCCGGCCTCGGCGAGCGCGAGCGATATTGCATCGGCGTTCGAGCGGCTGTGCCAGACGCGGGTATCGGAACGAGAAAAGGATACGCCGCGCGCATCGGTCTGCTGGGCGTTTCGCGGGGCAGTCGGCGGAGCGGGCGTTTCGACGCTGGCGATTGAAAGCGCGTTTGCGCTGGCCAGGATTGTCGGACCGGGCAAGGTGTGCCTGGTGGATTTGAACCTGGCCGACGGGATGACCGCGTCTTTTCTGGAGGCGGTGCCCAAGCTGGACCTCAAGGCATTGTCGGCGGCGCCGGAGCGGCTGGATGAGCGGCTGCTGGCGGCGTGGTGCTGGCAGCATGAGGACGGGGTGTCGATCATCACGTCGCCGCGTAATCCTGATGCGGATGCGATGGCGACGGAGGCGGCGATCCTGCGGCTGCTGGACGTGACCTGCGCGACCTTTGAATATGTGCTGCTGGACATGCCGCGCCACATGATGCCGTGGACAAAGCCCGTGATGGCGGCTGTGGATCAGGCAATTGTGGTCAGTGAGCTGACGGTGCCGAGCCTGCATGCAGCGGCGGATATGTGCCGGGACATCGACATCTTGCGGGCAGGCGGATCGAAGGCGCGGCTTGTGCTGAACCGGATGTTCCCCAAGAAGCAGTTTCGCGCGGGGTTTCCGGTCGACAAGGCCGAGAAGTCTATTGAGCGCACGATCGATGTGACCATCACATCGGACTGGGACGCAGCCCGCACAGCGGTCAATCTCGGCAAGCCCATCGCTGACGTGAAACCCAAGAGCCTGCTGGTGGCAGATGTTGCCGGGCTGGTGCGCAAGTTTGCGCCGGAAGAAACGCTTGCCGCCTTTGAGGCGAGCCATAAAGCGAAGCGAGCGAAACGATGAGCCGGTTTGGATTTACCAATGCGGCGCCGAAGGTGGCCGAGGCTGTTCCGGCGCCGGTCGCTCCGCAAGCAGCGCCTGCGGTGTCTCCCAAACAGACGCAGGCCGAGCAGGCATCGTTTGACCTTCTGGACGCAAAGCTCCGCGTGCATGCAAAGCTGATTGACGAGCTGGACCTCTCCGCGCTGGACAAGCTGGACGATGAGACCATGCGGCGGCGCGTGCGCGGCATCATCAGCGAGATTATCCGCAAGGAGGAGATGGCGCTCTCCGCTGCCGAGGAAGCGTCATTTGCCGACGCCGTGATGGACGAGATGACCGGGCTGGGGCCGATTGAGCCGCTGCTGAAAGACGATTCCATCGCGGATATTCTGATCAATGGCTGCAACCAGGTTTACATTGAGCGGGGCGGAAAGCTGCAACTGGCGCCGGTGCGCTTTGCGGATAATGATCACCTGTTGCGGATCGTGCAGCGGATTGTGGCGGCGGTCGGGCGGCGCGTGGATGAGAGCCAGCCGCTGGTGGACGCGCGTCTGCTGGACGGCAGCCGGGTGAACGCCGCAGTCGCGCCCATCGCCATTGACGGGCCACTCGTCTCTATCCGGAAGTTTTCAAAGTCCCCGCTGACGATGGACAAGCTGGTCGCCTTTGGCGCGATCCCCAAGCCGGTCGCCGAATTCATTCTGGGGGCCGTGAAATGCCGGGCATCGACGGTCATTTCCGGGGGCACGGGCTCTGGCAAGACGACGCTGCTCAATGCGCTTTCGGCGGCGATTAATCCGGACGAGCGCCTCATCACCATTGAGGACGCCGCCGAACTTCAACTGCAGCAACCGCATGTGGCACGCATGGAAACGCGCCCGCCGAACATTGAGGGCAAGGGCGAGATCCGCCAGCGCGAGCTGGTCAAAAACGCCCTGCGGATGCGTCCAGACCGGGTGATCCTCGGCGAGGTGCGCTCCGAAGAAGCCTTCGACATGTTGCAGGCCATGAATACCGGCCATGAAGGCTCGATGGCGACGATCCACGCCAATAATCCGCGCGATGCGATCACCCGCCTTGAGCAGATGGTGATGATGGGCGGCATGAAGATCTCTGAAGAGGCCATCCGGGGGCAGATAGCTTCGGCGGTGAACTTCATTGTTCAGGCGACACGCCTGTCAGACGGTTCGCGCAAGGTGATTTCGATTGCCGAGATTACCGGCATGGAAGGCTCGGTTGTCCAGTTGCAGGAAATCTTCAAGTTCGAGCGGACGGGCACCACGCCGGAAGGCAAGGTGCAGGGGCATTTTGTGGCGACGGGGCTGCGCCCCAAATTCGTGGATGAAATGGAGCGCAAGGGCGTGTTCATGCCGGCCGGGCTCTTTGATCCATCCAGCAAATTCTGAAGGAGCGGGCGACTGTGTTCGGGCTGCCGGATCTTGCAACTCTCGATATGCGGCTGGTGATCCCGGCGATCATGGCTGTGGGCGCATTGTTTCTGGCTGTGCAGTCTGTGCTCAGCCTTGTCTCGGATGTCCGCACCCAGCAGATCGTCAACCGGCGCCTTCAGTTCAAGGATCGTTACGCCACGCATAATGAGGCGATGGTGGAGCTGCGCAAGAGCCGGGGGCTCGATCAGGACGGCAACCTGACCATGTCGCTGCATTGGCTGAACCGGCTGATCGTTCGCTCCGGACTGAAGTTCCAGCCCGCCAAATGGGCGGCTATGTCTCTGGCCGGCGCTGCGGTGGCAGGCGTCGCGGCGTTCATTTATCTGGGCGGGCTTTTTGCAGCCATCCCGGTGTTTTTTGTTGTGCTCGTGGCCGCGCCTATTCTCGTCATCCGCCATCTGGCGGGGGCCCGCGCGAAGAAGCTGGCGGCGCAGTTGCCGGACGCCTTGCAGATCGTTTGCCGCAGCCTTGAGGCGGGCCATCCCGTGGCCACGGCGGTAAGCCTGGTGGCGCGGGAAATGCCTGATCCGATCGGCACCGAATTTGGCATGACGGCGGATGAAGTTTCCTACGGGATGTCGCTGACCAACGCTGTGCAGCGGATGGCGGAGCGGGCAGGCGATCCGGATGTGGAACTGTTTGCCGCGACCGTGCGCCTTCAGGAGAAGACCGGCGGCAATCTGACGGAACTTCTCAAATCCAATACCAATACCATCCGTGAGCGGCAGACGATGCGGCTGAAGGTGCGGGCTGCGTCGTCTGAAGGGCGCGTTTCCGCAATGATCCTGACGTCTGCGCCATTTATCGTGATGACCGCGATCCATCTGCTGCGTCCGGAATTCTATGGCAGCGTTATTCATGAGCCGCTGATCCAATACAGCTTTGCGGGGCTGCTGGTGTGGATGGGCATTGGCAATCTGGTCATGAATCGCATGATCAATTTCAAGATGTAAGGAGGCGGATGAATGCCAGCGCTGCTCTCTTCCGGTCCTGTTATTCCCTTTGTTCTGGGGTTTCTGGCGTTGCTGCTGGCGGTGCCGGGGCTGATTTCATTTCTGCGCAGCCGTCAGGATGCGGGCGACATTGAGCGGCGTCTCTCGCGCCGGCCGGGCACGGGCGCGGCCGAAGCCAAGCGGAGCGAGAGCAAACTGGGCAAGGCGGTGATGGGCATCGCCGACAATGCCGCGCCGACCGATGGTGCGGAGGTGAGCGCGGCACGGGCGAAGCTGAACCAGGCCGGGTTTACCGGCGCCAAGGCTGTGCCGCGCTATTTTCTCGCGCGCTTCATTTGCGTTGTGATCCCTCAGGTGGCGCTGTTCTTTGCGCTGCCGTATCTGCAGGAATATCCCCGATACGTGCCGGTGATGGCCTCCATCATCCTGGTGCTGGCGGGCCTGGCGGCGCCGGGGAAGTTTCTCGACATGCGCATCTCGCAGCGCAAGCAGGCATGCTCCAGCGGCTTTCCCGATATGATGGACCTGATGGTCGCCTGCGTGGAGGCCGGGCTCAGCCTGGACGCCTCTGTTCAGCGTGTCGGCGAGGAGCTGGAGCTGCGCCATCCGATAATCGCGGGCCATATGCGGACGCTGTCCCTTGAGCTGCGGGCGGGCAAATCGCGCAAGATGGCGTGGCGGGCTTTTGCCGAAAGACTGGGAATCGATGAGGCGGGTTCACTGGCCACAATGCTGCGCCAGGCGGAGGAAATGGGCACGTCTCTGGGGCAAACCTTGCGGGTTTTCTCAGCTGATATGCGTCAGCGGCGGATTCTCATGGCGGAGGAAAAAGCCATGGCGCTGCCCGCGAAAATGACTTTGCCATTGATTATATTCGTTTTTCCGGTACTTTTGGGGGTTCTGATCCTGCCGGCGGTGGTCATGCTGATGACGACGCTTGGGTGAAAAGCCGCTAGGCGAAGCGAAACGGGATTGCTAGTTACACAGCCATGGCAACCTATCTCGAATTTGAAAAACCGATTGCGGAGCTGGACGCGAAGATCGCGGAGCTTGAAGCGCTTGCCGCTCGCAAGGATGGCCCGTTGATCAGCGATGAGCTGGCGAAGCTGAAGACCAAGTCGGTCAAACAGCTCAAGCAGATTTATTCCGAGCTGAACGCCTGGCGGGTGACGCAGGTGGCGCGCCACCCGGACCGGCCGCATCTTTCGGACTTCATCAACACCATCTTCGAGGATTTCGAGGAGCTGGCGGGTGACCGCGTGTTCGGCAATGACGAGGCCATCATTGGCGGTCTTGCCCGGTTCAAGGGGCGCTCGGTGGTAGTCATCGGCCATGAGAAGGGCCGCACGACCGAGAAACGCCTGAAGCACAATTTCGGCATGGCCCACCCCGAGGGCTACCGGAAGGCCGTGCGCCTGATGGATCTGGCCGAGAAGTTCAACATCCCGGTCCTTTCCTTCCCCGATACGGCGGGCGCCTATCCCGGCAAGGGCGGCGAAGAACGCGGCCAGGCAGAGGCGATTGCGCGGGGCACACAGCGCGGGCTGTCGCTGGGCGTGCCGTTTGTGACGCTGATCATCGGCGAGGGCATGTCCGGCGGGGCCATCGGCATTGCGGCGGCAAACCGCGTGTTGATGATGGAATATGCAATTTATTCAGTGATCTCGCCGGAGGGCTGCGCGTCGATCCTCTATCGCGACGCGACCAAGGCGAAGGACGCGGCCGAGGCGATGGGCATTACCGCGCCGGAGCTGCTGCGCCACAAGATCGTCGACGGCATCGTCAAGGAGCCGGTCGGCGGGGCGCACCGGGACCCGCAACGGGCGATGGCGTCGGCCGCCAAGGCGATTGACGCTGTGCTTCAGGAGCTGGAGGGCATGTCGCCCGCCGAGCTGCGGGCGCAGCGGCGGGAGCGGTTCTATGCCATTGGCCGTGAGGGCCTTTAAGGGCCTCTGATGGCCGAGAAGGACTGGATACGCCAGTATTTCGCGCCGCTGGCCAAGGCGCCGGGCGCGGCGGGTCTGACCGACGATACGGCTGAAATTTCAAAGGGTTACGGGCCTCTCATTGCGACGGTGGACGCGATGGTGGAGGGCGTGCACTTTTTTGCTGACGATCCGGTCGAGACGATTGCGCGCAAGCTGGTGCGGGTGAATGTGTCGGATATTCTGGGCTCTGGCGCGGTTCCGCGGGAGGCGCTTTTGACCCTCGGATGGCCCCAGGCGGGGCGCAATCCGGGACAGATCGGGACATTTGCGGACAGTTTCGGGACAGAACTGGACAGGTGGGGCATCCTCTTGGCTGGCGGCGACACGGTGATGACACCGGGGGGCCTCTTCCTGTCGCTGACCCTGACAGGCGAATGCCTGGGGCCTGCGCCGGTGCGCCGGGGCGGGGGCAAGGCGGGGGATGACGTCTGGGTGACCGGGGAGATCGGCGCGGCAAGGCGGGGGTATCTGTGGAAAACGCAAGGGCTGGGCGAGGCCGGCTGGCTGAACGCGTTGCAGGTGCCGGAGCTGCCTCCGCTTGAGGCGGCGGGGCTGATTTCCGCCCATGCGAGCGCGGCGATGGATATTTCCGACGGGCTGCTGGGCGACCTGTCCAGCCTGGCGGCGGCCAGCGGGCTGGGCGCGCAAATCGACCTCGACCAGGTGCCGTTTGCAGGCGGGGCGGCGAGCCTTGAGGAAATGATCGATCTTTCGAGCTGGGGCGATGATTATCAGCTGCTGTTTGCGGCGCCGCCTCAAGCGGCTGGTTTCATTCAGGATTTTGGATTGCGGGTGACCCGGATCGGGCGCCTGGCCGAGGGGGCGGGGCTTGTGGCCTCTCACTGTGGAAAACCCGTTAACTTGCCGGAAACTCTCGCCTTCGAGCATGGCCGAGTCGGTGGTCCTGCCGCTCGCTCCTGACGCGATGCATCTTGCGCGCGTCCGGCCCGGCTGGCAGGCAAGTCGGTCTAAGAAGAAAAAAAGACCAGACCGGAATCAATCCGGCTGAGTTTTCTCGGGGAAAGCAAGGAGGAAAGCCTATGACATGGTACGCCCTGGCACTTGGTGCAGGTATACTGTCAGTCTTATACGGTTGGGTTCAGATCCAATCGATCATGAAAGCCCCTGCGGGCAATGCCCGCATGCTGGAAATTGCCGCCGCCATTCAGGAAGGCGCAAACGCCTATCTGAAGCGTCAGTATCGCACCATCGGCATCGTCGGCGTGGTTGTCGCGATTGTGCTGGTGATCCTGCTCGGCTGGAAAGCTGCGCTGGGATTTGTCATTGGCGCGGTGCTCTCCGGGGCAGCGGGCTATATCGGCATGCTGGTTTCGGTGCGGGCAAACGTGCGCACGACGGAGGCGTCACGCCACGGCCTGAATGAAGGCCTCAAGATGGCGTTCAAGTCCGGCGCGGTCACGGGCATGCTCGTGGTTGGCCTCGCGCTGATCGGCATCGTTGGCTATTACGGCCTGCTGACCGGGCCGCTGGGGCTCAGCCTCGGGGACGAAGACCAGAAGCGCGAAATCATTGACGCGCTGGTGTCGCTGGGCTTTGGCGCCTCGCTGATTTCGATCTTCGCCCGTCTGGGCGGAGGTATCTTCACCAAGGGCGCAGACGTTGGCGGCGACATGGTCGGCAAGGTTGAAGCCGGCATTCCCGAGGACGATCCCCGCAACCCGGCAACGATTGCCGATAACGTGGGCGACAATGTTGGCGACTGTGCCGGCATGGCGGCGGACCTGTTCGAGACCTATGCAGTGACCCTGGTGGCCACGATGGTGCTTGGCGGGATCTATTTCGCAGCCACGCCTTACATCGCCGAGATCATGATGCTGCCCCTCGCCATCGGCGCGGTGTGTATCGTTACCTCCATCATTGGCTCTTTCTTTGCCACCCTGTCCAAAGGGTCCACCAATGTCATGGGCGCGCTCTACAAGGCGCTCAACGTGACCGGCGTGCTCTCCATTGGCGGTCTGGCCATTGCCATTCATACCGTCCTTCCGGGCGGTCTGGGCGGCACGCTGGAAGGCGCGGGCGCCTTGCTCGGTCTCGTCGATCCTGCAACCGGCCAGGCAGCAGATATTACGGGCTGGCACCTCTTCGCCTGCGGCGTGGTGGGTCTGTTCGTCACCCTGCTGATCGTTGTGATCACGGCCTATTACACCGAGACGAAGTATCGTCCGGTGCGCTCCATTGCGAAAGCTTCGGAGTCCGGCCACGGCACCAACGTCATTCAGGGTCTGGCCGTTTCGCTGGAAGCGACTGCTCTGCCAGCGCTGACCATCATTGGCGGCATCCTGCTGACCTACAACCTGGCAGGTCTCTATGGCATTGCCATTGCCACCACGACGATGCTGGCGCTGGCTGGCATGATCGTGGCGCTCGACGCATTTGGTCCGGTGACGGACAATGCGGGCGGTATTGCCGAAATGGCAGAACTGCCTTCTGAGGTGCGCACCACCACAGACGCGCTGGACGCTGTCGGCAACACGACCAAGGCGGTTACCAAAGGCTACGCGATCGGCTCTGCCGGTCTCGGCGCACTGGTGCTGTTTGCGGCGTATGCAGAGGATTTGAGTTACTTTACCGCTCGTGCGACAGAGGGCTCGTTCTTCTACAACATCACGGTCGACTTCTCGATTGCCAATCCCTACGTCGTGGTTGGTCTGCTGTTCGGCGGCCTTTTGCCGTTCCTGTTCGGTGGCATGTCGATGATGGCTGTGGGCCGCGCGGCGCAAGCCGTCGTTGAAGAGGTTCGCCGCCAGTTCCGCGAAATGCCGGGCATCATGAAGGGCGAAGTAAAGCCCGATTATGGCCGGGCCGTGGATATGCTGACACAAGCGGCGATCAAGGAAATGATCATTCCTTCGCTTCTGCCGGTGCTGTCTCCGATCATTCTGTTCGGTGTCATCCTGGTGATCGGCGGACCGGGCGAGGCGCTTGCCTCGGTCGGCGCAATGCTGCTGGGCGTGATCGTAACCGGCCTGTTCGTTGCCATCTCGATGACCTCGGGCGGCGGCGCATGGGACAACGCCAAGAAGTATATCGAAGACGGCCATCATGGCGGCAAGGGCTCTGAAGCCCACAAGGCCGCTGTGACGGGCGACACGGTGGGTGATCCCTACAAGGACACTGCCGGCCCCGCCGTGAACCCGATGATCAAGATCACGAACATCGTGGCCCTTCTGATGCTGGCGGTTCTTGCCGGACACTGAGTGTCAGAGGTGAATTCAATGAAAACTCCCGGAGGCGACTCCGGGAGTTTTTGTTTGTGCGCCGCTCATATCGGCAAATCCTATAGGGGCGCGGTTTCGTTTCTATTGGGCGCCGGCTCCGGGCGCCCTATTGTCCGCCTCAAAGCAGCGCCAGTGCGATCAGAACGCTGCGCAGGGAGGTTCAGCAGGACAATCAGGCCTCCGGTAGGGGCGCGTTGACACGCCAAGCGTCACACGATGCCCCGGTGGCCACTGGGAGCCATCGATTGACCGACTGAACGAAGAAGGCCGCAGCCGGGTTTCCAGCTGCGGCCTTTGGATTCCGGTATTGGATGAACGCCTAGCGGCGGCCGGTCGGGTTGCCCGGTGTCGTTTCATCCGTGTTGGGCAGGCGGACGGCGCCCACGGTGCCGAAGATCTGTTCCCAGAAGCCAAGTTCGCGGCCACGTGTGGGCGTCTCGCGCGAGGCATAGGAGACGATCTGGCCGTCGGTGACGCTGTACTTCACAACCTCATCGACCGCGTCATCTTCGCTGAAACTGATCGCAATGATGCTGCGCTCGACCACCTTGGGCCGGTAGAAGGCGAAGCGTTCCTGGATGTCGGAATAATAGAACCAGATATTGGTATCGAAGAGACCTTCGGTGGAAGGCGAGCCGAGCTGGGCCAGCACGGTCGAGCGGGTGTCATCGCCCGGCTTGATGTCGATAGGCTGGACTTCATCTGCGATGTAGCCGTGGAAATCCCGCGCCGGGCTCAGACAGGCTGTCAGCGGCAGTGCGGCAAGAAGGCCTGCGGCCACAAGAGAAAGACGCGCCATGTATGGCTCCTATAGGCTTTGACCGCAGACCTAGCGACAGGTAACCGGGCTTGGCAAGCATTGGAGTACAGGGTTGATCGCTTTTTCAGGCAGCTGGTTCCGGCGGCGCTCCGCGCTCAAAAAGGTTGTGGCGGAGGCATATGGCCGTCTGGCGCGCGAAGCGCTGATGCCGGTGCACTATGAGGCGCACGGTGTTCCGGACACTTTTGAGGGCCGCGCGCAGATGGTTACGGCCATGACGGCCCTTGCCTGCAAGCGATTTGCCGATGTGGGCGGGCCGCTGGCGGGCGAACTGACCGAGCGGCTGAACGCGCGCGTCTTCGACGGATTTGATGCGGCATTCCGCGAAAAAGGCGTTGGGGATCATTCCATCGCGCGCAAGGTGCGCACGCTGGCCGAGGGGCATTCCGGGCTGGGGCGGGCGTTGATGGAGGCGCTGAGCGCGGGTGATTCGGACGGGGCGCTGGAAGATGTGCTGCGCCGCAACGGGGTGACACCGCCGGAAAAAGCAGGCGATCTGGCCAAGGCGCTGCGCCGCTACCGGGCCGTGTTTGAGGCGCAGACGGACGCGGAAATACTGAGCGGCGGGTTCGCCTGTGGCGCGAGCGAGCCGGGTAAATGATCGGCACGGGGTTGTGATGGACCGCATCTCGCCCGTTGCTTTGAGGGGCGGCGCCACTTAAACCCGCAAAAATACGCACAACGCCGTAACTACGGTCCTTTCTCCATGCAGCGCAAACTGACGCTCTCGATTGATGCCATGGGCGGCGACGCCGCGCCGGGTGTCACCATTGACGGAACCGCCGAGTTTCTCGCGGGCCGCCCGGAGGCGCATGTGCTGCTTTATGGCGATGAGGCGCGGCTGGCGCCGCTGGTGGCGGCCAAGCCGGGGCTGGCGGGGCGGGTGACTATTGTTCACGCCGCCGAGAAGATCACCAGCGACATGAAACCCAGCCAGGCGCTGCGCCGGGGTAAGGGCAGCTCGATGTGGGCGGCGGTCGAAGCGGTGAAGGAGGGGCAGGCAGATGCCTGTGTCTCGGCCGGCAATACCGGCGCGCTGATGGCGATCTCGATGCTGGTGCTGCGCAAGATGGAGGGCGTACACCGCCCGGCCATGACGGCGCTGTGGCCGACGCTGCGCGGGCGCACGGTGGTGCTGGACGTGGGCGCGAATGTCGACGCGGACGCCGAGCAGCTGGTGACCTTTGCGATCATGGGCGAGGCGTTTGCCCGCGCCACGCTGGGCATCGAGCGGCCATCGGTGGGCATCCTGAATATCGGCTCCGAAGAGATGAAGGGCCATGATGAGGTGCGCGAAGCGCATGAACTGCTGCGCAATTCGCCGCTGAAGATGGATTATCGCGGCTTTGTTGAGGGCGATGACATTTCCGGCGGGGCCGTGGATGTCGTGGTCACCGATGGCTTTACCGGGAACGTGGCGCTGAAGACCGGCGAGGGCGTGGCCCGGATGCTGGCCGGCCGCATGCGCGAGGCGTTCACGGCCAGCCTCACCTCCAAGATGGGCGCGGCGCTGGCGATGAGCGGGCTGAAGCGGCTGAAGGATTTCATGGACCCAAGCAATGTGAATGGCGGGGTTCTGATCGGGCTGGGCGGGGTTTCGGTGAAAAGCCATGGCGGGGCAGATGCCCGCGGGTTTGCCCGCGCGTGTGAACTGGCCGCTGACCTGGCGTTGAGTGATTACCGGACTGAGATTGCGGCCAATCTGGCGCGTGTCGGGTCCGGCGGTCTGGCAGCAGAGTAACGGCGCAAGGGCGCCAGACGAGGATAGGTGGAATGGGAAGGCGCAGCTTTATCCGTGGAACCGGCAGCTACCTGCCTGAGCGCGTTCTGACGAATGACGAACTCTCGGAAATGGTTGAGACCACCGATGCGTGGATTCAGGAACGCACCGGCATCAAGAAGCGCCATGTGGCAGCCGATGGCGAGCTGACGTCCGACATTGCCGTGCACGCAGCGCGGCGCGCGCTGGAGGCGGCGGGCATGCAGGCCAGCGAGATCGACCTGATCGTGCTGGCGACGACGACGCCGGACCAGACCTTCCCGGCAACGGCGACGGCGGTTCAGGCAAAGCTCGGCACCGGGCCGGGCGCAGCGTTTGATGTTCAGGCGGTGTGTTCGGGCTTCCTGTTCGCGCTGGCGACAGCTGACTCGCTGATGAAGCAGGGGCTGTTCCACAAGGCGCTGGTGATCGGCGCGGAGACGTTCACGCGCATCATCGACTGGTCGGACCGGGGCACCTGCGTGCTGTTTGGCGATGGCGGCGGGGCGATCGTGCTGGAATGCGTGGAATGGGACGGGGCCGATGACGCCGGCGTCATCACCCACCATGTACGCACGGACGGGACGAAATCGAACCTGCTCTATGTGGACGGGGGCGTCAGCTCCACCGGCACCATCGGCCATGTGCGGATGGAAGGGAACAAGGTGTTCAAGCACGCGGTGACCAACATCTCCGCAGCCATCGAGGCGGTGTTGACGGAAACCGGGCTGACCTCGGCGGACATCGACTGGTTCGTGCCCCACCAGGCCAACAAGCGTATCCTCGACGGGGTTGCCAAAAAGATGAGCATTCCGGAGGAGAAGGTGGTCATCACGGTGAGCGAGCATGCCAACACCTCGGCAGCCTCGATCCCGCTGGCGCTGGACCATGTGGTGCGCTCAGGCCGTGCAAAACCGGGCGATCTGATCCTCTCCGAGGCGATGGGCGGCGGCTTCTCCTGGGGTGCCAGCCTGTTCCGGCTTTGAGTCAGAAGAAATCTGACACAAATTTAGCTAACGCCCGCGCTAGGAATTCGTTAAGATTGCGGGTCTAGGCTTTTGAAAAGAAACGGGCTGACAGAATGAGCGACCGTACACTTACCCGCGCCGAAGTTACCGATGCCATCGTCCGAGAAGTGGGCGTGACACGGCAGGAATCCGCAGACCTTCTCGACCGGACGCTGGACCTTATCGGGGCCGCGCTGGAGCAGGAGCAGGAAGTGAAGCTGGCCCGCTTCGGAAATTTCGTGGTCCGCTCGAAGGCGGCCCGTGAAGGCCGTAACCCCAAGACCGGCGAAGAGGCTCCGATTGCCGCCCGCCGCGTTGTAACCTTCCGGCCCTCGCCGATGCTGAAGTCTCAGGTCGGCGGAGACGATTGATTTAAGGAGGCACCTGCATGTCGGCACTCAAAGCCCGGATTGAGAAATCAGCAGATGCCTACAGGTCGATTGGGGAAGCCGCCGCAGAGCTTGGCCTCGAAACCCATGTGCTTCGCTATTGGGAAACGCGCTTTCCCCGCCAGGTGCACCCGGTAAAGCGTCCCGACGGGCGCCGCCTTTTCCGCCCGCAAGATATAGACGCGCTGCGCGCCATCCGCATTCTGGTGCATGAGCGCGGCATGACGCTGAAAGGCGCCAAGGCTGTGCTCAGCCAGCAGGGCGTCGCCGCTGTTCTGGACGGCACGGCAACCATCACACCCGACAGCGCGCCAAGCCCCGCCCGCGCCTTGCAACAGACCCTGGCGCGGGCCTTCACCGATGTGCCCGCAGACCCAGAGGCCCGCCGTGAACGCCTGGACGAGACGCTCAACGAGCTGTCGGATCTGAAATCGCGGCTCGATGCGCTGCGGGCAAAACGTCAGGGCTGAAGTTCGCTTTTCGCTGAGAGAAGGTCCCGGCTCGCCAGCCGCTATGCGGCTTTGGCCGGGATGACACCGGCAGACGGCTGCGTTTGATTTTTCCCGGAATTTAATGGTCGGAGCGAGAGGATTCGAACCTCCGACCCCTAGTCCCCCAGACTAGTGCGCTAACCGGGCTGCGCCACGCTCCGACCGAGAGGCGCTGTATAGGCAAAGGCTTCCGTCGCCGCAACGGCTTATTGCGGGTGAAGAACAGCCTTATTCTGTGCCCGTTCGCACGCTGCCTGAAGGCGGCATGGTGGAAGCGCGCCAGGCATGCCTATATTAGGCAGGAAATCAGACAGGAGGGCTGCCCCCATGGCAAAGCCGAAAATCCAGCGCAGTGAACGTGAATGGCGTGAGATGCTGACCGATCAGGAATATGCGGTCGGCTTTCAGGAGGGCACCGAACGGGCCTTCACGCCGGGCAATTACGAGAGCGAGAAGCGCAAGGGCGTCTATCACTGCAAAGGCTGTGAGACGCCGCTCTGGTCGTCCGAGCATAAATTCGACTCAGGCACGGGCTGGCCCAGCTACTGGCAGCCGATCGGCGAAGGCGTGGTCGCCACCAAGACCGACTTCAAGATGATCTATCCGCGCACCGAGTGCCACTGCGCCAATTGCGGCATGCATATGGGGCACGTGTTCAAGGACGGCCCGCCGCCGACCGGACAGCGCTGGTGCATCAACGGCATCGTTCTGGATTTCCGCCCCGAAGGCGAATGAAGGGCTGGACAAGTGAAGGCGGCTTCCCTCAGATATTTCGACTATCGATAAGGGAGCCCTTCAGATGCGCCTTGCTGCAAATCTCGCCGGCCTATTGGCCGCCTCAACATTTTTGACTGGATGCATGACAGTGAGCCAAGACACTGAAACGGCCGCAACCCTGGCCGCCGAAACGCCGGCCGCCGCCCAGCCGGCGCCCCCGCTGGCCCCGCGCATCGATCACGAGATCACGCAGGTTGGCCGCACACGGAACGACCCTTACAACTGGCTGAAGGATGAAAACTGGCAGGAGGTGATGCGCGAGCCATCGCTGCTGCGCGCCGACATCCGCGACTACCTGCTGGCGGAGAACGCGTTCACCAAAGCCGTTCTGGAAGACCCGACGGCGGCCCTGCGCGAACAACTGTTTGCCGAAATGCGCGGGCGCATCAAGGAAGACGACACGTCCGTTCCCGACATTGACGGGCCGTGGGCCTATTATACGCGCTTCCGCGAGGGCGGCGAGTATGCCGTGTTTGCGCGGCGCCCGGCTTCCGATGCGTTCAATGACGCGGCGCCCGAGACGCTGTTGCTGGACGGCGACGCGCTGGGCGAAGGGCAGGACTATTTCTCCTTCGGTGACATTGAGGTGTCGCCCGATCACAAATTCATTGCCTATGGCACGGACCTCAAAGGCAGCGAATTCTATGCGATCCGCGTAAAGAATATCGAGACGGGCGAGGACACCGGCGTTCTGATCGAGAACGCCTATGGCCCCATGGAATGGAGCGACACCGGCAAGGCCATCTTCTGGGTGGCGCGCGATTCCAATGGGCGGCCGAACGCCGTTTATCAGCGCAGCCTGGAGAGCGGCGAAGACACGCTGATCTATGAGGAGCAGGACCCCGCTTTCTTCGTCAGCATTTCGACGACCGAAAGCGAAGAGGTGATCCTGATCAATGCGTCGGGCCATACGACCTCGGAGATCCACTGGTTCCCGGCCGATGAGCTGAACCCCACGCTGCGCACGATTGCGCCGCGCCAGACAGATCACGAATATTCCGTGACCCAATGGGACGGAGAATTCTACATCGTCACCAATATTGACGGGGCGGTAGACTACAAGCTGATGAAGGCGCCGATGGAAGCGACCTCGCCGGCCGAGTGGGAAGAAGTCATCCCGCATCGTCCGGGTACGCTCATCATGGGCATCACGGCGCAGCAGGATTACCTGACGATCATGGAGCGCGAGGACGGCCTGCCGCGTATCGTCGTGCAGGCGCGCGCCGATGGCGCGTCTCACTCGATCAGCTTTGATGAGGCGGCCTATGAGCTGGGCCTTGAGGGCGGGTATGATTACCAGACGCCGATCCTGCGCTATGAGTATGCCTCGCCCGCGACGCCGGATCAGGTGTATGATTACAATCTGATCACGCGTGAGAAGACCCTGCGGAAAACCCGCGAAGTGCCCTCCGGCCATAATGCAGCAGACTATGTGGTTGAGCGGATCATGGCGCCGTCCTGGGATGGGGCGGAAGTTCCGGTCACGCTGCTGCGCCATAAGGATACGCCGGTGGACGGCACCGCGCCGCTGCTTCTGTATGGCTACGGATCATACGGCATGTCGATGCCGGCGGATTTCCGTACCGGCCGGCTCAGCCTCGTGGATCGCGGTTTCGTCTATGCCATTGCGCATATTCGCGGCGGCATGGAGAAGGGATACCAGTGGTATCTCGACGGCAAGCTTGAGAAGAAGACCAATACGTTCAAGGACTTCGTGGCAGCGGGCGAGCATCTCGTCGCGCAGGGCTATGGCGCCAGAGGGCGCGTGGTTGCGCATGGCGGCTCGGCCGGTGGTCTGCTTGTCGGCGCAGCGGCGAACATGGATCCGGAACTCTTCGGTGGCATCATTGCAGCCGTTCCGTTCGTCGATGTGCTGAATACGATGTCGGATGAAAGTCTTCCCCTGACCCCGCCGGAATGGCCCGAATGGGGCAATCCGCTGACGGATGAAGCGGCCTATGAGACGATCCTGGCCTACAGCCCGTATGACCAGGTGGGTAACAAGCCCTACCCGGCGATGCTGATCACCGGCGGCGTGACCGATCCGCGCGTCACCTATTGGGAGCCGGCAAAGTGGGCGGCGAAGCTGCGCCATGAAGCGCCCGAAGGCGGGCCGTATTTCCTGCGCATCAATATGGATGCCGGGCATGGCGGCGCGTCGGGCCGCTTTGAAGGCTTGAAGGAAGTGGCCACAGAGTACGCGTTCGCGCTGGCGGCAGTTGGCAAAGTCGATGGCCTGAGGATCGAGCGGGAGGAGTAGGGCGCGTGCTCTACGCGCTCGACTGCGAGTTCAATGGTTTTGGCGGTGAGCTCATCAGTCTCGCCTTGTCAGGCGAGGCGGGTGAGCTTTACCTTTGCCGTCCGAATGCGGAGCTCGACGGGCTGGAACTGCATCCGTGGGTCGAGGAACATGTGCTGGCGATCCTGGAAGTGCACGATGCGCGCCCCAGAGTGCTGCCGCTGACGGAGTTCGGGCGCGCTATACAGACATTTCTGGAAGATGATCCCGAGCCGTGCGTGATTGCAGACTGGCCGGAGGACCTGACGCATCTGATGCAGTGTCTGATCATTTCGCCGGGGCAGATGGTGCGGATACCGGACCTGTCGCTGAAGCTGATGCAGGTGTCTGCCTGGCCGACGGATATTCACGACGCGGTGCAGCACAATGCCCTCTGGGACGCGCGGGCGCTCAGCCGGGCGCTGGCGCTGTCGCGCGGCGAGGTGTGAGCGCAACAAAAAAGGGAGGCGAAGCGCCTCCCTTGATCGTGCGTTTGAAGCGCCGGATCAACCGTAGAGAACGGTGATCGATTCTGCGACGAGCGCGGGGCGGTCCTGACCTTCGATTTCGATGGTGGCTTCCATCTTCATCTGCTTGCCACCGGACTTTGCTTCGATCGAGAGGCATTTCTGGCGGAGGCGGACTTTCGAGTTCACCGGCACCATGTTGGTGAAGCGGACTTTGTCGGAGCCGTAATTGATGCCGCGGGTGACGCCTTCAACGCGGAGGACTTCGGCGCCGAGCATCGGCAGCAGCGACAGGGTGAGGAAGCCGTGGGCGATGGTGGAGCCCATCATCTGCTTGGCTTTTTCCTCGTCGACGTGAATCCACTGATGGTCGCCGGTGGCGTCTGCGAACAGGTTGATGCGGGCCTGGTCGATGGTGTGCCAGTCGGACACGCCGACTTCCTGACCGGCCAGGGATTCGAGATCGGCGTAGGCAACTTTGCGCGGATTGGCCATGGTATTCCTCCTTGAATGTATAGACTTCTTCTGGCGCGGCTTTGGCCAATCTGCAAGGTTAACTGGGCGTCAACCCGGCGCGGCCTAAGCGTGACTGCCGCCATGACCCATGGCTGGGCTGACGAGGGAGGCAGAAATGGCCGAGTCGCCGCTGATATCGATTGATCCCGGAAGCCGGGGCAACGCCAATCTTATCTACTTTCTTTACATCGTGGCACCCGTCTTTTTCCAGCTTCTGGCCCTGGTGGGCGTCGTCATGGCGTATCTGGGCAAGGGCAAGGGCGACGCGCTGATCGAGAACCATTATCGCAATCAAATCAACATCTTCTGGAAGATGCTGCTGTATTGCGTAGTCTCGGCTTTGCTGACGTTTATCGTGATCGGCGTGTTGCTGTTTCTGGCGGCGCTGGTCTGGTACATCGTGCGGATCGTGAAGGGGCTTCAGGCCTTGTCGGCAGGAGAGCTTGTCGAGAATCCCGAGAGCTGGCTGCTCTGATCTAGCCGAGATGGCGTTTGAGCGCGGCCAGGAAGCGGGCGATGTCGTAGTCGCTGGTGTAGAGGTGGGGCGTGATGCGCAGGCGGTCGCCGCGGCGGGAGACGTGGATGTTTTCGGCCCTGAGGCGGGCAGTGAGATCATCCGGGGCGGACGCGGGCAGGAGGGCGGAGAGGTAATGCGGGCCGCGCTCGCTTTCCGGCAGGCTTGAGAGGCCCATTTCGGCCAGGTCCGCGGCGAGCTGGCGGTTGCGATGGCCGAGCGTTTCTTCAATGTTGGTAATGCCCCAGTGGAGGATCAGCTTCACCGCCTCTTCCAGCGCGGGCAAGAGGGCAAAGTTTGACCGTTCCCCCATATCGAAGCGTTCGGCGCCGGGCGCGTAGGCGTCGGTATAATCGATCAGGCGGGCGAAGTTTGAGGCGTTCTCGCGGGTGATCCAGTTCTGCTCCAGCGGGCGGCCCTGGCGGTGTTTCGGGGCGACATAGAGGAAGCCGGTGGCATAGGGACCGAGCAGCCATTTATAGCCGGCGGCGACCATGAAATCGGGCTCGATTTCGCTGGCATTGAACGACAGGGCGCCGGCGCTTTGCGTCAGATCAAGGACCAGAGCGGCGCCATTCTCGCGACATTTCCGGACAATCCGGGACAGATCGAGACGCGCGCCATCCGTCCAGCGCACATGCGGGCACGCGACGATGCCGGTGGCCATGCCGATGGCGTCGAGCAGAGCTTCGGAGAGGGACTCGTTGCCGCCCGCTTTCACCGTGCGCAGCGTTGCGCCGGTGGCGGCGGCATGGGCGCGCCATGTGTAGACGTTGGACGGGAACTGGTCCTCCAGGATCAGGATTTCCTGACCGGGGGACAGCGGCAGGTTGAGCGCGGCGGTGGCGAGGCCATAGCTGGCCGATGGGACGAAGGCGATGCCGTCTGCGTCTGCATTGATGAGCTGGGCCAGGAGGGGTCGCAGGCGGGCGGTATCGGAAAAGAACTCCGTATCCGGAATGGTCCAGGGGCGCAGCTTGCGGGCAAGGCCGCGCTGGCCTGCCTCAAAGGCCGCGATGGGAAGCGGGCCCATCGTGGCGGTGTTGAGGTAGGCGACATCGTCGGGGATGTCGAACAGGTGGCGCTGGTCTGGAAGCAGGGTCATGCATAAGGGCTAACGCGAGTGAGCCGGGCAGGCCAGTGGAAAGACGCTTTTGGGGCGGGTTTTGCGCTTTGGCAGCGGTTGCGGCCGGAACGCGCGGGGGGCGCGGCCGGTGTGGGTGTGCTGGCGGGGTGAGAGGTTTTGGGACAGAGCGGTGAGAAGGTCCCAGATCGCGGCTTTGCCGCGTCCGGGATGACACGGGGTGTGAGACTAGGAGGTGTCGGCGATTGCCGCTCCCCCCTCCGACCCTCCGACCCTCCGACCCTTCGGGCCTTCTCGGGGCGTTTGCGGTGCAAACGCTTGTCCCTCGAAGCCCCCGCAAGCAGGGGAGGATGCAATTGGTTGGGGCTGAGGGATTGCCAGCCAGAAGGGTTTTGGATTCCTCCAGAAAAACGCCAACCATGTTTGGCGGGATCGCGCTCTTCCAGACGGGATCATCCCAGCTGGCTTTCCGCGCTTCAAGTTTGCGATAGGCGCGCCAGTGGTCTCCGACCTGGACGATGTGGACCTGGCCCCATCGGGTGACGGAGATCAGAAGCGTTCTTAGTTCCTTGTCCTGACGTTTGAAGATCCAGCGCAGCTGCAGCCAGAGGTATGGCCAGAAGACGGGCGATACGTGGGTGTAGAGGCGGGCGATCTGGGGTGTCATGGGAGGGAGTATAGATCCGTTCCCGGAGGGGGTGGATGAGATTTCTGGAAATCGCGGAGTTGCTACAGGTTCAGCGGGAATATTGGTGGATAGGCGCCGTTGGAGTTTTTTCAAGAAAACTCCAACGATGCTCCAACAAAACTCCAACGGCGGGCTGTTCAGTCTGGGCGAGAGAGAGGGAGGCCGTCCATTCCGAAGAGGGCGTATTGGAGGCTTTGGGCGATGCGGTTTGCGCGGTCCAGGAAGAAGGGGATCGCTTCGGGGGTTTTGGCCGTGTCGCGGAGGGTTTGTTCGAAGAGGGCGAGCCAGAGGTTGAAGTGGAATTGCTGGATGTGGCGGTGTTTGGCGTGGGCGGGGACGGGGCGGCCGGAATAGCGCCCCGTTCCGAGGGCGACCGAGGACCAGAAATCTTTCATGGTTTCAAGGTGCGGGGTCCAGTCTGTGATGGCGGCGCCGAAGACCGGGCCGAGGACGGGATGGGCGCGGATGCGGGTGTAGAAGGTGTCTACCAGGGTGGAGATGTAGGCTTCATCGATGCCCATTTCTGCGGCCTGAGCGCGGAGTTCCAGGCGGCGTTCTTCGGCGCTGCGGACGCGAAACTCGGTCATGGCGGGCTCCTTTCCCGGACAGATCAGGACAAATCGGGACAGTTTGGGACACTAAGCGGCCCATCCAGGTCACCCGATACGTAGATGTCCGGGGCGCGTCCTAAAGCCGCCTGGCCAGGACGATGTCGTCATAGACCTTCTCGCCGACCTGGAACTGGCGGGTGCCGGCGAGGGCGAAGCCGGCCTTTGTGTAGAAGGCGATGGCGCGGTGGTTGTCCTCATAGGTGCCGAGCAGGAGGCGGGGCGCGCCGCGCTGGCGGGCGTCGTCTATGGCGGCCTCCATCAGGCGCGGGCCGGTGCCCGAGCCATGGAAGCGGGAGAGGACGTAGATGCGTTTGAGTTCGATGTCGCCCGGCTCCAGCGGGAGGGGCAGGTCTGGCGGGCAGTTGACCGCGTAGCCGATGGGGGCGCCGGTGGCGGCGTATTCGGCGAGCCAGACCGAGCAGGCCGGATCGGCGAGATATTTCGCATAGACCTTGAGGGAATGCTGGCCCGTGCAATGGGCGATGATGGCGTCGCCGTCGATGTCGAAGACATAGCTGTCGATGAAGGTGGCCACGCCAATATGGGCGAGACGCTCGGCATCGTGGGCCTGCGCGCGGCGGATCGTGATTTCGCTCATGGGGCGGGCAGAGCCTCGGCCTGGCAACGGGCGAGGAGGGCGTCGATGGCGGCGGTGGCCTGCTCGACGCGGCCTTCCCAGGGGCCGGTAATGAGCGTGTACGGAATACCTGCCTTCTCGATCAGCTCGACGAACCGGTCGTGCATCCAGCCGCGGATCTTCTCGCCGTCGCGCACACCGTCCTGCACAAAGGGGACTTCCGGGGTGGGGATGAGGTAGAGATCGACCTGGTCGCGGTCGCCTATCGCGTCCACCTCAGGGTGGCGCTTGCCGGCATAGCGTTCGTACCAGGTGGCGGTGGCGAAGGCGTTGGTGTCGGCGAAGAGGATACCGTTGGCGCGGGTGGCGGCTTCGTTTTCGCGGCGCTGCTGTTCCTGCGCAATGTGGATGAAATCCTCATCGGTCCATTCGGGAATGTCGCCGCCCTTGAGGGACTGGGCGGCGAGTTTCTGTTCCCAGAGTTCCCGGCCGAATTCGGCGACCCAGACGGTGTTGTAATGGGCGGCCAGCTCGATGCAGAGCGTGGTCTTGCCGGTGGATTCGGCGCCGATCAGGACGACGCGCAGGGGTTTGTTGCAGGTCATGCATTCACCGATTTGCGCCATTCCAGCAGGCCCATGACTGAGAGCGCCAGAAACACCGCATACAGAAGGGCCGTCAGGTAAAGGCCGTTAAACAGGCAGACGGGGATGTAGATAATGTCGGCAATGATCCACAGCCACCAGCATTCGAAGATTTTCCGGCTCTGGGCCCATTGGGCGGCGAGGCTGATGGAGGTGACGAGGGCGTCCCAGAATTTGGTGGCCCCGCCGGCTTCATCCAGCAGGCGGTAGAGAAGGGCTGTGCCGCCTGCAATACCGAGGAGGGTGAGCGCCCATTCGAGGCGGGGCGCGCGGCGGATTTTCAGGGCGCTGCGGTTTTCGCCGCCATAGAGCCAGAGATACCAGCCGACGAGATTTATGGCGAAGAAGACGAGCTGGAGCCCGGCCATGGCGAAGAGGTCGGACAGGTAGAAGACAACGGCGTAGATGCCGACTGTGATCAGGCCGAGGGGGAAGTTCCAGATGTTCTGGCGGGTGACCAGCCAGACGCAGAAGACGCCGGTGACGAAGGCGATGGCTTCGAGGTAGCTCGCCGCGCCGGTGTACCAGGCGGCGGCTGCGATGGTCGCGGAGATGAGGAAGAGACCGGCGATGAGGGCCGTGCCGGGGCGGCGGGGGGCGGCTGATGCGGTCATCTAATGCGCCTTCCCTGGGTGCCTGGTGGAGAGGCCCCTCCTTTGGGGAGGGGCCTGACCTGTATGTGCGTTACGCTTTGCCCATCTCGATTTCGAGGTTCTGGGCGACTTTTTCGATGAAGCCTTCGGTCGTCAGATAGCCCTGGTCGGGGCCGACGAGGAGGGCGAGGTCTTTGGTCATGAAGCCGGCTTCGACGGTCTTGATGATGGTTTTCTCAAGCGTCTGGGCGAACTTGCGCACTTCGGGGGTCTCGTCCATGCGGCCGCGATGGTCGAGGCCCTGCGTCCAGGCGTAGATCGACGCGATCGAGTTGGTCGAAGTGGCTTCGCCCTTCTGGTGGGCGCGGTAGTGGCGGGTGACGGTGCCGTGGGCGGCTTCGGCTTCGACGGTCTTGCCATCGGGGCTGAGCAGGACCGACGTCATCAGACCGAGCGAGCCATAACCTTGAGCAACCGTGTCGGACTGAACGTCGCCGTCATAGTTCTTACAGGCCCAGACATAGCCGCCCGACCATTTCATGGCAGCCGCGACCATGTCGTCGATGAGGCGGTGCTCGTAGGTGCCTTTGAATTCGGCGAACTTGGCTTTGAACTCTTTGTCCCACTCTTCCTGGAAGATGTCCTTGAAGCGGCCGTCATAGGCTTTCAGGATCGTGTTCTTGGTGGAGAGGTAGACCGGCAGTTTGCGCTGGAGGCCATAGTTGAACGAGGCGCGGGCGAAGTCGCGGATCGAGTCGTCAAGGTTGTACATACCCATGGCGATGCCGGCGCTCGGGAAATCGAAGATTTCCTTTTCGATGACCTTGCCGTCTTCGCCTTCGAATTTCATCGTCAGCTTGCCCTTGCCGGGGACGAGGAAGTCAGTGGCGCGGTACTGGTCGCCGAAAGCATGGCGGCCGATGATGACTGGCTTGGTCCAGCCGGGCACGAGGCGCGGGATGTTGGAGATGACGATCGGCTCGCGGAAGACAACGCCGCCAAGGATGTTGCGGATGGTGCCGTTGGGCGACTTCCACATCTTCTTCAGACCGAATTCCTCAACGCGGGCTTCGTCCGGCGTGATGGTCGCGCACTTGACGGCGACGCCGTATTTCTTGGTGGCTTCGGCCGAGTCGATGGTGATCTGGTCGTCGGTCTCGTCGCGTTTCTCGATCGAGAGGTCGTAATATTTCAGGTCGATATCGAGGTAGGGGTGGATCAGCTTGTCTTTGATGAGTTGCCAGATGATCCGGGTCATCTCGTCCCCGTCCATCTCGACAATCGGGTTTTTGACCTTGATCTTCGCCATTTTTTGGAATCCTTGCGCTGCATACGGTTGGGCGGGGCTATAGCAGACCCACAGGCCGCGTCAAAACCCGGAAACGAGGCAGTCATGCAACGCGCTCCTGCAATCATTCTTCATGCGCCCCAATTGGGCGAAAATATCGGCGCGGCGGCCCGTGTGATGCTGAATTTCGGCCTGACGGACCTGCGGCTGGTGAAGCCGCGCGACGGGTGGCCGAGCGCGCCGGCAGAGGCAATGTCAGCGGGTGCGCTCGCGCAGGGGACGCAGGTTTCAGTGTTCGAGACGCTGGAAGAGGCGATGACGGGACTGACCTACACCATTGCCACGACGGCGCGGCCGCGGGGGATGGAGAAGGCGGTGTTCGGGGCGCCCGACGCTGTGGGTGCGCTCAAGCGCCAGGCGGGGCAGAGCGCGGTGCTGTTCGGGGGGGAGAAATCGGGCCTGCCGAATGAGGCGGTGGCGCTGTGTGACGCGATCCTGACCTATCCGGTGAACCCGGACTTTTCCTCGCTGAACCTGGCGCAGGCGGTCGGCGTGTTCTGTCACCAGTGGGGGGCGAGCGCGGGGCTGGAGGGGAAGTTTGACGGGACCACCGAGGGGCTGGGCGCGCCGGCGCTGCGCGAGGAGCTGATCGGTATGTTCGAGCATTTCGAAGCGGAGCTGGAGCGGGCGGGCTATTTCTATCCGCCGGAAAAAACGCCGGTGATGGTGACCAATCTGCGCAACGCACTGGTGCGCGCGCAGTGGACCCAGCAGGAGGTGCGGACTTTTCGCGGGGCCATCAAGGCGCTGGCGCTGGGGCGCGGGAAGGCGCGGGTTGTGCGGGAGGAGTGAGGGGGTGGTCACCGGGTTGTTGAATCGCAGATGGGATTGTGAATTATGCGGCTGTGGGAGCCCGGTCGAGGTGGCGGCGGAACGACCAAGCTCCACGGAGTAGGAAGGTCGGACCTCAAAGAGCAAAGCGCACTAACCTCGGAGGGATAGAGAAAGTGGGATTCAAAACCGGGTATCTGGCAGCCGCGCTGGCGTGCGCTTTTAGCGCGCTGTTCCTGAGCGCGGGGCCTGCGGCAGCAGAGATGACGGACGAAGCGGCCAGGGCGGCAATCGAGGCGGGGCAGTCGGCGATGCAGCGCCAGGATTGGACCAGCGCGTTTGGCCAGTTCGAGCGTGCATCCGCCAATGAGGACCTCGCGCCGGTCGCGCGCTTCTATACAGGTCTCACCCGGGAACAGATGGGAGATCAGGCTGCGGCCGTCGAGGATTACAAAGCCGTGCTGGAGATGAACAGTTACGCGCTGGGCGACCTGCGCAGCGTCACCTATGACCGGCTGACCGAAATCGGCCTGGACCAGCTGGAGAAGTCCGACCCCGTGGCGGCAATCGTCGCGCTTGAGGCCGCCGCCATCTCGGGAAGTTTTGATACGCTCTATTATTGGGGGGCGGCGGCTGTCCGCGTGCAGGATTGGACATCCCTTCAGCGCGCGGGTGAGCGCCTGCTCCAGCTTCAGCGGCATAGTGGCGAAGGCTGGCAGTTCACGTTGCACGCGCTGGAACAAATGGCCAGGGCCGGGGGCGCGGATGCATCGGATCTCCAGGACCGGATTTTGCGGACCCGCGATCAGATAATGGCCCAGCCCATTCTGCTGAACGAGTTGTCAGTGGGTGAGGAAGACGGCGCCCACGTCGTGACAGCGACGATGGTGGGCAATGCGGCGCCCGCTGGGAGCTGGTGCATCATAGATTTCTCTCTCAACATGGCGCAACGCAACTGGCGCGCGGGCGTCATGGTTACGGCGCCCGCGTCCGGACAGGCCGTGCAAATCAAAGCCCGGCCCGCGACCAATGACAACTCCAGCGCGCCGCCGCCGGTGTCGGAGCGTATCTACAATGTGAGGTACAAGGAGGTTTACTGCGAGTTGCCAGACGCGGCGGCCGCAACGCCGCCGGAGGCAAAGAAGGTAAAGCTGGACGGTTGCCCTGACACTGAACGAGAGGCGCGCCAACTGCTTGCCAATCGCCCGGAAATAGGCCGGCTCAGCGACGGCAGAGACGCAGAATACGCTTATCCGGCAGGCGGCCTCACCCTGTTCGGTTCGCCGGTAAGCCGTCTTACCGTCAAAGACGACCTTTACCGGTTTGGCCTGAGCGGCGCCTTTGCCGGTCACGAGAAAAAATTTGCGCAGCGCTATCGTACAGATTGCGCCGAAGACGGGATCAGCGACTATTGCCAGAAATCCCATGAGCGCAAGAATGGCTACATATCGTTTGCGACCCTGGCAGATTCCGATTGGCCAGAGGGCATGCGCCCGCGGCAGACCTATCTGAGCTGTCTCTACAAATGAGGGTGTTGCCCTCAAAGCCAGACACAGTGTCTCGGTCTTATCGGTGATGCTGCATCAGAATGAGCTTCGAGAGATTCGGTGGCCGGCCCGAAAGAGTTAGCGAGTTCTTAAGAAACTCGTGGGAATTTTCTATCCAATCATGAAGCAAAGAATTTGCGGAAACGGGCGGTCTGGCGGATGGCGCGCGGGCCGGTTTCTACTGTGTGGAGCGCTTCCTGATTGCCCCTTGCGAACAATGATGGAGATGACCTGTGTCGCAAACTGCTTATCTGGTTTCCTGCGAAGTTCTGTGCGGCGAGGGGAGCGATGGCGCCCTGGAAGGCATGGACAGCGCGTATGTGATCGTTGGCGTCTATGCCGCCAATGAAGACGAAGCGATGACGAAGATCGAGGAGTCGTTCGAGGAAGAAGGCTACGCGCTGGTTGAGGCGGAGTGGATTTCGGCCGCGGGCGATGTGGAATGGGACGAGGCGGAAGCCGCCGCTGAGGCCGCCGACCTGGTGGCGCGTCTGGCGACCATTCCCGAAGAGGTGGTCTATGGCCCGCTCTATCCGGCGATGGATGAAGATGACACCGAAGAAGTGGACGAGGCGGCCTGAGGGGCAGCCTGGGGTCCTAAGGATTGAATGGGGAAAGAGAAGCGGCCACTCCGGGGAGTGGCCGCTTTTTTGTTGGCTTGTTTCTTTCCGGGATGTTGAACTCAGAGGCGCTGTTGCGCGCCCTCACCCCCACCCCCCTCTCCCAAGGGAGCGGGGGCTTTAGGCGGAGTTACTTACCCTTCCAGACAGGCGCGCGTTTTTCGATGAAGGCTTTGGGGCCTTCTTTGTAGTCTTCGGTGTTGATGATGCTGGCGAAGGCGACGCCGGAGTCTTTCCAGAGTTCTTCGTCGGTTTTGGCTGTCGCGCTGATCGCGACGGCGCGGCTGGCGGCGACGGCGAGGGGGGCGTTGGCGGTGATGCGGCCGGCGAGCTTTTCGGCTTCGGCCATCACGTCGGCTTCCGGGACGACCTTGTTGACCATGCCGAGCTCGTAAGCGCGCTGCGAGGAGAGCGGGTCACCCGTGAGGATGGCTTCCAGGGCGACGGCTTTGCCGATCTGGCGGGGCAGGCGGAAGAGGCCGCCGGCGCCGGCGACGAGCGAGCGCTTGACTTCCGGCAGGCCGAAATTGGTGTCGTCGGCCGCCACGATCATGTCGCAGGAAAGCGCGATCTCTGTGCCGCCGGCCAGCGCCGAGCCTGTGATGGCGGCGATGAGAGGCTTGGTGCGCTCGCGCTTGGCGATGCCGGCGAAGCCACCCTTCTTGGTGGAGAGGGCGCCGCCATTGCCGGCGGAGATTTCTTTCAGGTCTGCGCCAGCGCAGAACGCTTTGCCGACGGCGGTGAGGATGCCGACCCAGACTTCCGGATCTGATTCCATCTGGTCGAGCGCAGCTTCCATGGTGGCGGCCATTTCGCCGTTGATGGCGTTGCGGGCTTCGGGGCGGTTCATCGTGATGATCGCGACGTGGCCTTTTTTGACGTATTCGACGGGCATTGTGGGTCTCTCCCTTAACTGAGTGGCACTCAGCTAAGAGGGTTTCCGCAACGTCGCGCAAGAACCCCTCTTGCGCGACGTTGGGGCAAGGGGCGAGAGAGTTACGTCATGAAGCTGACACTCGACCCCCAATATGAAGCCTTTCGCGCAGAAGTCTCTGACACGCTGGCGAAGAACGCTCATCTCGCGCCCACGTCTGAGGACAAGGGCTACAAGAACGCCAAACGCATCGCCTGGCAGAAACTGCTGATCGCGAACGGGCTGGCGGCGCGGACCATCCCCAAGGAATATGGGGGGTATGGCGCCGAGCCGGATATTCTCAAAGCGCGGATCATCGCCGAGGAGTTTGCGCGCACGCGTATTCCGGGCCCGATGGCCGGGCAGGGTATCTCGATGTTCGTGCCGACGCTGCTGGAGCTGGGCACGGAGGCGCAGAAGCAGGCCTACATCCGTCCGACGATCGAGGGCGAGATGATCTGGTGTCAGGGCTATTCGGAGCCGGGCGCGGGGTCTGATCTTGCGGCGGTGCGCACCTCCGCGGTTGAGGACGGCGATGATTATGTGATCAACGGATCGAAGATCTGGACCTCGACGGCCAAGCAGGCGGACATGATCTTCTGCCTTGTGCGGACGGACCCGGCGGCGAAGAAGCATGAGGGCATCACCTACATCACCTTCCCGATGACGACGCCGGGCATTGAAGTGCGCCCGCTGGTCGATATGACGGGGAGCGCGAACTTCAACGAGGTGTTCTTTACCGATGTGCGCGTGCCCAAGAGCGGCGTGATCTTTGCGCCGAACAAAGGCTGGCAGGTGGCCAACGCCACGCTGACCCATGAGCGCGGGATGCTGGGCGATCCGAACGCGACCAAGGCGCGGCTGCTGGAGCTGATCACGCTGATGAAGGCGGAGACGGTGAATGGCGCGCGGCTGATTGATAATCCCGTGCTGCGGGACCGGCTGATGAAGCTGCAGGGGGAAGTCTATGCGATGCAGGCCAATGGGCTGCGTATCACGACGAGCCGGCTTCAGGGGCAGCAGGCGGGGCTGGCGGGCCTGGTGGTGAAGTTGCAGGGGTGTGATCTCAACCATGAGATTGCGCGCCTCGCGATCGACGCGCTGGGGGAGCTGGGCATCCTCTATGAAGAGGGCGAGCATCTGCGCGCCGATGGCAACTGGCAGTGGCGGTATATGTACGATCTCGGCCTGATCATCGGCGGGGGCACCGCGCAGATCCAGAAGAACATCATTGCGGAACGCGGGCTCGACATGCCGCGTGAGCCGAAGCTGGCGAAGGTATAGGCTCATGGAATTTGCACTTTCTGAAGACCAGCGCATGCTGCAGGACAGCCTCAAGGGCGTTCTGGGCGAGGCGGCACATCTTGATCGTATACGGAAAATCGCGGCGGGCGAGACCGGCGAAGGCGCGGCGCTGGACGCGGCGCTTTCTGAGTTTGGGCTTTCGGCGCTGATGGTGCCTGAAGCGGCGGGCGGGCTTGGGCTGGGGGCGCTGGACGCGTGCCTGGTGCAGGAGGCGCTTGGTTATGATGTGGCGCCATCGCGCTTTCTGGCGACGGCGGTGGCGGCCAAGCTGCTGGCGGGCAAGCCGGATGTGCTGGGCGCCATTGCGGGCGGCGAGGCGACGTTTGGGCTTGCGCTGACGGAGCTGTTCTCGCGGCGCGACGGGGCGGGTGTTGAGCTGAAAGGCGGCAAGCTGAGCGGCAAGAGCCTGCTGGCACAGTCCGTAGACGGCGCAACGCATATCCTCGTGGCGGACACGGCCGGGGCGGTGCATTCCGTGGCGGTGGGCAAAGCCAGCGTTACCGTGATGCAGACCATTGACCGGACACGGACGTTCCATGAGGTGGCGTTTGACGGGGCTGAGCCGCTCGTCAGCGTGACGCCAGAGGCTGAGGCGATTGCCTTTGCGCGGCTGCTGGTGGCGGCCGATACGCTCGGGACGGCGCAGGCGATGATCGACAAGGCGGTCGCCTATGCCAAGGAGCGCCAGCAGTTTGGCCGGGTGATCGGTTCGTTCCAGGCGGTGAAGCATATGTGCGCCGAGATGGCCGCGAAGCTGGAGCCGGCGCGGGCGCTGATCTGGCATGCCGCGCATGCGCTCGACATTGGCGACGCCGAAGGGCCGATGATGGCGACCCTGGCCAAGGCGCATCTGGCAGAGGTGGGCACCTTTGTGGCGCGCACCTCGACCGAGGTGCATGGCGGGATGGGGTTCACCGATCTGGTCGGGCTTCATTACTGGTATAAGCGGATCGGGGTGAACCGGCAGTTGCTGGGCAGCCCGGAGCAGACGCGCCAGACCGCGGCAGAATTGCAAGGACTGGTTGTGTAATCATCCGTAAAGCTGAATAATGCAATCAAGCCGCGAGTTTTGACTTGTGGTTAACCCTGAGTTGTGCAATCAAATCCATATTATACACGCACTGGTCGTATTTTGTGGAGGTTGCCCATGTCCGAGATTCAGATTGATTACGCCCGTCTGGCGCAGCGCGCCGAGGAGTTCGGTTTCCGGCGCGGGGAATTTCTGGATCTGAAGGCGGGGCTGCAGCTTGCCGAGGAGCTGACCGGACAGGTGATGGCGACACCGGAGTCGATCACCTGGATTGATAGCCTCACGGGCATGACCGGCTGGGTGACCGGGAGCCCCGTGGACGGGATCTTCATTTCGGTGCCGCTGTCGGTGGCGGGTGTGGCGGCGGTGCGCGATGGCAGCTTCGTGCCCGCATGGCCTTCGCTGGCGCACATCTGCGTGGAGGGGGAAGCCTGCGGGGGCGTTTACATCGGCATTTATGCGGGGTCGAACAAGGACGCGCGGCGTCGCGTGATGATGGCGGCGGCTGTTGTGCGGGTGGATATTTTCGGCGCGGTGCCGTGCTTCGCGCGCGGGGCGACGGAGGATGGGAAACGCTCAATGGCGTCGCTGGGGTTCCAGCCGATTGAGGGCGGTCTCAGCGATCTGTGGGGGCAGGACCCGCTGCCGCAATCGCAGGAAGATGCAGCATGAGCCGGTATCCGTCGATTGGAGAGCTGGTGCTGGCAAAGCCGTTGCCGCCTGGCGCGCTGGACGCGTTTTCGGCCCGGCCGGCGCGCACGCTGGAAGACTATCAGCAGGCGATGGCGATCCGCGCGGCGGTCTATATGGCCGAGCAGGATTGCCCCTATGACGAAGAGTATGACGGTAATGATTTTACCGCGACGCATATGGTCGTCTATTCGGGCGTGCGGCCGGTGGGGACGATCCGGGTAAGGTGGTTTTCCGGGTTTGCGAAGGTGGAGCGGACCTCGATCCTGCCCGCGTTCCGGGGGACGCCGGCGCTGAAGGTGTTGCTGGCGGAGACGTTCGAGATCATTGCGCGCAAGGGATACCGGCTGGCGCTGGCGCAGATACAGGCGCGGCTGTGGCCGACCTGGGACCGGGTGTTCCGGTGCAGGCTGGTAAGCGGGCGGCCGGGCTTTGCGTTCTCGGGATTTGACTATGCGGAGATGGAAATCCCTGTGGCGCGCCATCCGGAGGTTTTGAGCGTGCGGGCGGACCCGCTGCTGGTGATCCGGCCGGAGGGGGCATGGGATGAGCCGGGGGTTCTGGATCGGTCCGCGGGGCGGCCGACAGATGGCGCGCAGGCCGCCTGAAGATGGCGTGGCGGGGTGAGCCGGTTTTTATGACACCGGGGGCATTTTGCGGGGGCGGCGCTTGTCATTGGGGGCGACACGGGCCACAACAACGTTGACAGCCGTATGGGCGGGCTTTCGCCCCGCCGACCGCACTCCTGACCTCCGGGGCCTTATCCATGTCCGATATTGTTCAGAAACTTGATGCCGCCGCAAAACAGGCGCCGGTTGTGCCGGTTCTTGTGGTGGACTCAGCCGCTTCGGCTGGACCGCTGGCGAGCGCGCTGGAAGCGGCGGGCGTGACGATTGCGGAAGTGACGCTGCGCACCGCTGACGGGCTGAAGGTTATCGAGGCGATGCGCAAGGCGGCGTCGGGGCTGATCGTCGGCGCGGGTACGGTACTCAGTGGGCGCGATGTTGAGGCCGCGCTGAATGCGGGCGCGGAGTTTCTGGTGTCGCCCGGCATGTCGCCTGGGCTGCGCGCGGCGCTGGGCGGACGCGAGCATCTGATGATCCCCGGCGTGGCAACCGCCAGCGAGGCGATGGCGCGGATGGAAGAGGGGTTTCAGCGGTTGAAGCTGTTTCCGGCCGCTGTGGCGGGAGGTGTCCCGGCGCTGAAAGCGCTGGCCGGGCCGATGCCGCATCTGCGGTTCATGCCGACGGGCGGGATTACCGAAGATGAGGTGAAGGCGTATCTTGGCCAGCCGAACGTCTTTGCGGTGGGCGGTTCGTGGATCGCAAGCCAGAGCGATATAGCGGCGGGCAACTGGGCGAAGATTACCGAGACCGCGCGGCGCCTGCTGGCAATGGGGTGAGGCGCGGGCCTGCTGGCGGTGTCAGCGGGCGAATTTCTGCTTCACCTTTTGCGCCACATTGATCACCGACTGTTCGACGCCTTCGGGCCGGCCGTGAATGCTCCACAGCAGGGCATGGCTCACCGCGTAGACCAGCGCGCCGGTGCCCGACAGCAGCGCGACCGTAAGGACGTTGCCGACGGCGGTGTCAGGAAGGGGGAAGGTGTCGCGGACAGCCAGAACGACCCCGATCATGATGGCCGCCGACAGCAGGGACCGGCCAAAATTCTTGATCTGATCGACGACGCTGATCTGAAGCAGGCTTTTCAGGAAGAACAGGTTGATGATCGTGGCGAGAACCGTGGAGACCACATAGCCGGCGAGGAAGCCGGTGAACCCGTAGAGCCAGATGCCGACCAGGAGGCAGGTGACCTGGACCACCAGGGCGATGACATCGCGGCGCAGCATCAGGCTGGTGCGGCTGAGGGACATGGCGACCGACCGGATGGGGCCTGTGGCCAGCAGAAGGCCGGTGCACGGGGCATAGAACTGGACGATCAGCACGGCCTCTTCCCAGCCCGGCCCGAGGAGGAAGGGGATCAGCGGATCTGCGACCAGCGCGAGGCCGAAACCGACCGGCATGGCGAGCGCGACCGTGGCCGACTGGGCTTTGAGGTAAGCCGCGCGGAAGCGGTTGATGTCTTCAGCGAGGCGGCTGAAGGCGGAGAACAGCGACCGCATGATCGGGACGAGGAAAAGATAGGATATTTCCGAAGAGAGTTTGTTGCCGATGTGCAGCTGGCCCAGCGTGTCCTGGCCAAAGCGGCGGCCGGCGATGAGGTTTACGCTTTCGGTGGTGAGGCGGCTGACGATCATGCTGAGGCCGAGCCAGATGGAATAGTCCAGCAGCCGGCGCGGTGAGCGCAGCGACAGGGCGGGCAGTTTGCGGGCGGCAAAATAGGTGATGATCATGCTGGCGAAGGTGCCTGCGACCATGCCGATGACGAAGGCCCAGTAGGACTGCCAGATCAGCGCGATGGCGATGCTGACGGCGACCTGGACGATCTTGGAGGTGATCTCGGCAAAGACATCCCAGGTGAAATTGAGCGACCGGGCGAAGTTTTCAAAATAAGGGTTTCTCAGCCCAAAGATGATCATCTGGAGCGCGAGAACCATGATGACAGGCGCGACTTCCGGCATGCTGAACAGCTGGCCCATGGGGTAGGCAATGACCAGAAGCACCACCGAAACCAGAAGCGAGCGGATGATCGAGATGGTCCAGGCGGTGTTGAACTCGTCATCGGTCGGGGACGGCAGCGCGATCAGGGCTGTGGTGACCGGGATGTCCAGAAGGGCTGCCATGATGCCCATGATGGCCATGGACAGGGCGATTACGCCGAAATCGGCGGGCACCAGGATGCGCGCCAGGGCAATTGTGCCGCCAAAAGCGAGGGCATAGCTGGCCAGCTTCGCGAACGCCAACCAGGCCGCCGCGCGAACAACCTGCCGGGAAGAAACATCTTCGCCTGGCACCTGCGCCGTCAGATTCTGGTCGTGTGTCATGTACGCTTCTTTTTTTGTGTGTCACTTCGAGACGGAATCCGGAAGGCGGTCTTGCTATGAGATTCCCGTGCCATGACACATTCCTGTGGCACGGCGCAGCCAGTAGAGGCCAGCCAAGTATTTCGGAATTCTGAAGATTTCCGGCCCCCGCCTTCCGCGGGGCAAAGGGGCCGGGATGGTGGCCGTGATTTGGTTTAATTCCTGCATGGATGTAAGTTGCCGACTGGGGAGTGAGGCAAGCGTGACATATTATAATACGACGCAGGAATCCCGATTAAGCGATGCAGAGTGCTTCGGCCGTGTGACCCGTCATGGAACACCGGTGGCAGAGGCGCGCCTGAACCCCGGTGCCATTCTGGTGGGCCGGGCGTGGCGGCGGCGATGCGCGTTGAAACGGGCTGGCAGGCGAATTCCACGGGGTTCGTGTGAGTTTCAACTTATAATTTTTACAAAACGTGACCGAAACTCGCCTAAGCACCAGAGTGGCTGGCTTGATCGCGCATTGGCGCCGAGTTAGCTTGGGGTGGGGACATGTATTCAGTAAATAAACGTATAGTGGGTGGCTCGTGAACAATATTACTGCGCTTATCGTCGGCGATGGACCGCTGCTGTTGCAATGCCTTGAGGCATATATGGCATCGGGCGGGCAGGTTACTGCTGTCGTTACTCAGGACAGCGCGATTGCCAGCCATGGTGACGCCATCGGCGTGCGTGTGCTGAACAAAAGCTCGGTCGTCTCGGGCGAGCTTGAGGCGCTTGAGTTCGACTATCTGCTGAGCATTGCCAACCTCGACATGCTTCCGGAGTCGCTGCTGAAGCGCGCCCGCAAGATGGCGATCAACTTTCACGATGGCCCCCTGCCACGTTATGCGGGCCTCAACGCGACGTCCTGGGCCATCCTTCAGGGCGAGACCGCGCATGGTGTCACCTGGCATGAGATGACCGGCAAAGCCGACATGGGCGGTATTGTCGAAGCCGCACCATTGACGATTGACCCGAATGATACGGCCTTCAGCCTTAACGCCAAATGTTTCGAGGCGGGGCTGGCATCCTTCAAGGCGATGATCCCGTCGCTGCTTGCCGGCAATGTCACGGTCCGGCCGCAGGACGGCGCGCGGACCTATTTCGGCCGGTACAAACGGCCGGACGCCGCGGCGACGCTGCGGTTTGATGTTTCTGCAGACGACACGCTGGCGCTTTCGCGGGCGATGACGTTCGGGCCTTACACCAATACACTGTCTTTCCTGAAAGTGTGGACCGGGCAGCGCGTGCTGCTGGTGAGCGATGTCGAGGCGGCGACGGGTGCGGCGTCTCTGGCGGCACATGGCACGGTGATCGCGCACGACGCGGATGGCGTTGTTGTGGCAGCGCAGGGCGGCCAGTTGCTGCGCCTGAGCGGGCTGACGGACAGTTCGGGCGCGGCGGTCGATCCGGCGCAGTCGGGCGATCTCGCACTTGGCGCGCGCCTGCCGGATCTGGCCGCCAGCGATGTGGCTGAGCTGGACCGTCACACGGTTGCGGCGGCAAAGGCGGAAAGCTTCTGGATGGCGCATAGCGCGCGGGCGGTCGCCAGCGAAGCGGCGCCGTATCCCCGCGCGCTGAAGCCGGCGGCGGGCGTGCATACATTCCCGCTGGATGCCGGCGCGGAGCTGTCGCTTGGCTTGGCGGCGGTTGCGGTTTGGTCTGCACATGTGGGCGGGGCGTCTTCAGCAGCGATTGCCTTTCATGACGGCGCGCAATGGACCGGGCTTGGCAAATATGCGGCGTGGTTTGCGCCCTGGCGCCCGCTGGCGCTGGATGTGGCCGGTGACGCGCAACGCGGAGAGCTGGTTGCGCACGCGCGCGCCCTGGTGGACGCGGCGCGGGATAAAGGTCCCCTGGCCTGCGACGCTTATATGCGCCGGCCACGCGCCGAGCGCATGCAGGGGCGGGCGGATGATTTCTCGCTGGCTGTCGCCATCGGGGGAGACGCTCCAAAACATCCGAATGCGGATATTATTCTGCGCGCAGGCGAAGCCGGGCTGACGCTGGAGATTTCTGCAGGCGCTTACGACGCAGATGTGGCGGGCGTGATCGCCGGACATATCGCGTCAGCGCTCGCCGGCCTTCGGGATGCGCCGCAAGAGGCTGTATCCGGGCTTGACGTTCGCCCGGCAGCTGAGCGTGGCGCACTGGCCGCGTTTGAAGCAGGCACAGCCACCCGCGTTCCCTTTGTGTCGATGCATCAGGGCGTGACCGATCAGACCGCCCGCTCGCCCGACCGGTTGGCACTGCGCACGCGTGACGGCGCGATGACCTATGCCGAGCTGGACGCCGCGTCGAGCCAGGTCGCCGAGCAGCTCATGGCGCGCGGCGTTCGCGCCGGCGAGACGGTTGGCGTCTGCATGAACCGGTCGATGGACCTGGTGGTGGCGTTGCTGGCCGTGCTGAAGACCGGCTGTGCCTATGTGCCGCTTGACCCGGCCTATCCGGCCGACCGGCTTGATTTCATGCTGGAAGACAGCCAGTCGCATTTTGTCATCACGGATGCGCCCGGCGCGCAGGAGGGTGTGCGGGCCCAGCGGCTGGCATTTGGCGAGCTGCGCGGCGGCTCTGCGGGCGGATGGCGCGCGCCGGAGGTTGGCCCGCAGGATCTGGCCTATCTGATTTACACTTCGGGATCGACGGGCCGCCCCAAGGGCGTGAAGGTTCAGCATGGCGCGCTGGCAAACTTCTTTGCGGCGATGGATGTTCGCCTTCCGTATAAAGAGGGTGATACCTGGCTGGCGGTGACCAGCCCCAACTTTGACATCTCCGTCCTTGAGCTGTTCTGGACGCTGTCGCGCGGCCTGACTGTGGCGCTGCATGGCGCGGAAACGCAGAAAACCAAGCCGTTCAGCCTGTTCTATTTTGCGGCGTCCTCTGCCGCGAATGCCGATCAGTACAAGTTGTTGTTTGCGGGCGCGCGCTTTGCCGATGAAAACGGGTTTGAGGCGATCTGGACACCGGAACGCCACTTCCATGATTTCGGCGGTTCCTATCCTAACCCGGCCGTGACGAGCGCTGCGCTGGCGGCGATCACGAAGAATGTGCATATCCGTGCGGGCAGCTGCGTGCTGCCGCTGCATCACCCCATCCGGGTGGCGGAAGACTGGTCGGTGATCGACAATGTGTCCCGCGGCCGGGTCGGTCTTGCCATTGCGACGGGCTGGCAACCAAATGACTTTGTTCTGGCGCCGGACAATTTTGCGACGCGCCGTGATACGCTCAGCGAGCGGATCGACACGCTGAAGCGCCTGTGGCGCGGCGAGGCCGTGCCGTTTGTGAACCCGAACGGCGTTGAGGTGCCAACGCGTATTCATCCCCGCCCGATCCAGAAGGAACTGCCGATCTGGCTGACGATTGCCAAGGCGGCCGAAGCATTCGAGAGCGCAGGGCGGCAGGGCTTTAATGTGCTGACCCACCTGCTGGGCATGTCGGTAGCTGAGCTTGGCGGCAACATCGCCAGGTATCGTGAGGCCTGGCGGAAAGCCGGGCATCCGGGCGAAGGACGTGTGACGTTGATGTTGCACTCGTTTGCCGGCGAGACCGATGACGATGTTTGCGAGACCGTCCGTGAGCCAATGAAAGCGTATCTGCGCACCTCGGTTGATCTTGTGCGCGATGCGGCCTGGACTTTCCCGACGCTGGTTCAGAAGGGCGAAAAGACAGGCCGCACGGCGCAAGAGGTGATGGACGCCGAGCCGCTGACGGACGAAGAGATGGACGCGCTGCTTGACCATGCGTTCGAGCGCTATTTCCAGACGAGTGGTCTTTTCGGATCGGTTGAGACCTGCGCCGAGATGGCGCGCCGGGTGCATGGTATTGGCGTGGACGAGATCGGCTGTCTGGTCGATTTCGGGGTGGATCAGGACCTGGCGATTGAGCATCTGCCCTATCTGAAACGCGTGATGGACCGTGCCGGAGCTTCGCCGTCGCATGAAGGGCGGCACACGGTTGCCGAGGATGTCGAATTTTTTGGTGCCTCACATCTGCAATGCACACCGTCCATGGCGATGATGCTGGGCGGCGAAACCGAGAAGCTGGCCGGGCTGCAGGTGCTCTGCGTGGGCGGGGAAGCGCTGCCGATGGAGCTGGCCCGGTCGCTGCGCACGGCGGCGCCGCAGGCAAAACTGTTCAACATGTATGGGCCGACCGAGACGACGATCTGGTCGACCATGTGTCATATCGATGAAGTGGGAAATTTCATTCCGCTGGGCGAAGCCCTGCTCAACACAACGCTGCGCATCGATTCGCCTTCGGGCCGGCCCCAGCCGGCGCTGGCTGCCGGAGAGCTGCTGATCGGCGGCGACGGCGTGACGCTGGGATACTGGAACCGGGAAGATCTGACGGCAGAGCGTTTTGTGACGCTGCCGGACAGGCCGGGTGAGGTGATGTATCGGACTGGTGACCTTGTGCGCCGTCATTCCGATGGGAAACTGGAATTCCTGGGGCGGATCGATCATCAGGTGAAGCTGCGCGGGCACCGGATCGAGCTTGGCGAGATCGAGGCGGCGCTGATTGCCGAAGCGGCGATCGCGCAGGCGGTGGTTGTTGCGCTTGGCGACAGCAATGAAAATAAGCGGCTTGTTGCCTATTGCGTTGTCAAACCGGGCGCCGAGCTTGATACCAAAGCGCTGAGATCGCAGCTGTTGCAAAGCCTGCCGGAAATCATGGTGCCGGCGCACATTGTTGTGCTGCCGAGTTTGCCGCTGACGCCGAATGGCAAGATTGACCGCAAGGCATTGCCTGCGCCGGAAGCGGCGGTTCAGGGCGCGGTTGAGACGCCCAGCGATGAAGTGGAGCAGAAGCTTGCCTCCACATGGAGCGATCTGCTTGGGCTTCCAGCGGTGGATGTGAACGCCAATTTCTTTGACCTTGGCGGGCACTCCCTGCTGGCATTCCAGATGCTGCGGCGCGTGCAGAGCGACTTCTCGCGGGATGTAACCATTACGGATGTCTTCCGTTTTCCGACCGTCCGTACACTGGCTGAGCGTATCCGCAAGGGTGGCAGTGATGACAAGGACAAGCCGAATGCGGGGCTCGGCCGGGCGCAGGCGCGCCTGGCTGCGCGCCGCCGTGATTCTGCAGGGGCCTGAAACTTATGGCCGATGAGAACAGCATCGCCATCGTTGGCATGGCTGGGCATTTTCCCGGCGCACGGTCGGTTCGGGAATACTGGTCGATGCTTGAGGCTGGCCGGGACGCGACCCGCTGGCTGACACCTGAGGAACTCGTGGCGGCCGGGGAGTCGTTCGCGGCGATTCAGGACCCCCGCTATATCCGGGCAACCATGGCGCTGCCGGACATGGAAATGTTCGATGCCGGATTTTTTGGATTCAGCCCACGCGAGGCGGCAATCCTTGATCCTCAGCATCGCCACTTTCTGGAATGCTGTTGGGAAGCGCTGGAAGATGCCGGTCATATGCCGGCGGATGAATTTGACGGCGCTGTCGGGGTATTCGGCGGCTGCGGGATGCAGGCCTATCTGGCGTTCAACCTGCTGAGCAATCCGGAGCTGGTTGAGAGTGAGGGCATGTTCCTCCTGCGCCACACGGGCAATGACAAAGACTTTCTCACGACGCGGGTGTCTTATCTGCTGAACCTTCACGGGCCGAGCATTGGCGTGCAGACCGCGTGCTCGACCTCACTGGTTGCCATTCACATGGCGTGTCAGAGCCTGCTTGCGCGCGAATGCGATATGGCGCTGGCGGGCGGCTCCAGCATCGATCTGCCTCATGGCAGGGGTTATCGGTATGCGGAGGGTGAAATCCTCTCATCGACCGGGCGCTGCCGCGCCTTTGATGACGAGGCGGACGGCACCCTGTTTGGCAGTGGTTCAGCTGTGGTTGCGCTGCGGCGGCTGGATGATGCCCTGCGGGACGGGGACAACATACATGCCGTGATCCTGGGGTCGGCCATCAACAATGATGGCGCGCGCAAGGCCGGCTATCTGGCGCCCAGCATTGACGGGCAGGCGATGGCCGCTGCCGAAGCCCTGGCGATTGCCGGGGTGGAGCCCGGCAGCGTGGACTATATCGAGGCGCACGGCACCGGCACGCTGGTCGGTGATCCGATCGAGCTTTCGGCCCTGCAGCAGGTTTATGGAGACGCCCCGGCAGGATCAATCGGGATCGGCTCGGTGAAGACCAATATCGGTCACCTTGATACGGCAGCTGGCATTGCCTCGCTGATCAAGGTGGTGCTGGCGATGCGCGGAGAAAAGCTGCCCGCAACGCTCAACTTCTCAAAGCCCAACAGCCGTTTTGATTTTGCGCGCAGCCCTTTCAAGGTTGTCGGTGAACAAAAGGATTGGCAGCGGGGCACCAAGCCCCGCCGGGCGAGCGTCAATTCGCTGGGCGTGGGCGGAACCAACGCGCATGTCGTGCTGGAGGAGGCCCCCATACTTCCGCCGGCGTTGGCATCCGGCCCGCAGGTGATCACGCTTTCGGCAAAGACGAAGGACTCGCTTGAGGGACTCGTGGCCAAGTGGCGGGGTTTTGCGGCGGCGCCGGACGCAGGGTTCTGTATCGCAAACGCTGCCTTTACGGCGCAGACCGGCCGCAAGATCTTTGCGCATCGGGCAACGGTGGTGGCTTCCAACGCTCAGGAACTGGCGGAGAGGCTGACGCCCAATGGCGCCTGGCGGCGCACGTCAGCGACGGCGAAGGACACCAAGCCACGCATCGTGTTCATGTTTCCCGGCGGCGGCGCGCAATATCCCAATGCTGCCCGTTCGCTGTATGAGAACAATACGGAGTTCCGCGCGGCGGTAGAAGCGTGTTTTGCCGTCCTTGAGCCGGGACTGGCAAGGGATCTCCGCGCACTGATGTTTGAGGCGGTCGATTTCAAGGCCGGTTCGGCGGCGCTGGAGCGGCCGACTTATTCGCTGCTTTCCGTGTTCATCGTCGAGTATGCGCTGTCGAAGCTGTGGGAAAGCTGGGGTGTTACGCCCGATGCCGTGATCGGCCACAGCGCAGGCGAGTATGCGGCAGCTGTGCTGGCCGGCATCATGTCGCTTGAGGACGCGATTGGCGTTGTGCTTGAGCGCGGCGAGATATTCGAAACGGCGCCTGCGGGCGGCATGATCAGCGTTCAGGACGATGAGGCGCGCGTGCGTGCGCTGGTTGGGGATGATCTCGATATTGCGGTTCTCAATTCTCCGCAGGTGACAGTGGTATCCGGCGCGGATGAGCCGCTCGCGGCGTTTTCCAAACGTCTGGAGGCGGAGGGTATCAAACATGCTCCGGTGCGTATCAAGGTGGCGGCACATTCGCGCATGCTGGACGGCGGGTTGGCCCGCTTCCGTGCGCGGCTCGACCGGGTGAAACTTTCGCCGCCGAAAATGGAATTCATCAACAATCTTGTTGGCGCGCCGGCCAAGCCGCAGGAACTGGCGACATCCGATTACTGGGTGAACCATCTGCGCGGCGCGGTGCGATTTGCGGACGGACTTTCAGCGGCGTTGTCGACACCTGACACGGTGCTTGTTGAGGTCGGACCGGGGCAGGCGCTGTGCGCGCTGGCGGGGCTGGCGCAGGGCGCGCATGCCCTTCGCGGTGTCGTGGCGAGCCTGCCGACAGCTGTGGAAGATCATGACGCGGAAGCTTATGCGCTGTCCGCGTTTGGCCATCTCTGGGCGCTTGGCGCATCCGTTGATTTTGCCCGTGTACGGAAGGGTGAAGGCCAGCGCAGGGTGTCGGTGCCGACCTATGCGTTTGAGCGCCAGCGCCACTGGATCGAGCCCGGCAAAGGCAAAGCGGCGGCAGATACCGATACGCTTCAGATTTTCCGCAGCGCGGACGTCAAGGACTGGTTCGAAACGCGCGTGTATGAACCGGCTCCATTGGAGCAAGAGACACACAGCGCGCGCACGCATGTCATATTCAGCGATGGCAGCGACTTAGCCGCCGAGACGATCAAGCGTCTCCGCGCGCGAGGGGATGCATGTGTCGTGGTGAGCCACGATCCGGCAGCGGGCGAATTGCAGACTGCGGATGGCGCCTTCAGCTTCGACGCCAGCGCGCAGGATTATGCGCCCCTCATTGATGCGGTATCTCAAGAATGTGCAGAGCCCGATACGCTGGTTTTCCTTTGGCCGCTTCTTTATGCGTCTGCGGACGAAGCATTCCAGGCGTTTGATGCCGCTTTCAAGCTCGGCAAGGCGTTGCAGCTTTCCGGCTGGGCTGAGCGGACCCTGCTGGTTGCGGCCACGCAAAATGCCCTCGCAGTTGAGGCAAGCGAAGCGAGCGACGCCATGCAGGCGGGTGTGTTCGGCCCCTGGCAGATGCTGAGCGCAGAACAGCCCGGCGTGCGGGCAAGAGTTGTGGATTTCGGCGCTGCGGATGACATCAGTATGCGTGCCGGCGAGATCATCAGCGAATTGGATGCCGCAGGCGATGCGCCGGTTGCCGCCTGGCGGGATGGGCAGCGGTTTGTACCGGGGCTCAAGCGAGGCGTAACGCCGCCGGCGAACCAAACGTTGCGGGAAAAGGGCGTATATCTCATCACCGGCGGCCTGGGCGGTATCGGGCTTGAGCTGGCGCGATACCTGGCCGGCGCGGTCAAGGCGCGGCTGGTTCTGACAGGACGCACCCCGGCGCCGCCGCGCGAAAGCTGGGACCGGCTTGCTGCCGGTTGGGGCGCGCCGGACGATGTTGTGCGGGCACGGGAACTTATCGCGCTCGAATCGCTGGGCGCCGAAGTGCTCGTTATGGCCGCGGATGTTGCAGACACTGCGGAGATGCAGGCTGTCGTGGACCAGGCGCGCGCACGCTTTGGCGCCGTGAACGGAATATTCCACGCTGCGGGCGCGATTGACGATACGCCTATGGCGATGAAAACCTTGGAGGAAGCCCACAGGGTGCTTTCCGCCAAAGCCCAGGGTGCACGCGTGCTTGATCGCCTGGCGCCGGATGGCACGCTGGATATGTTCGCGGTCTTCTCATCGACCAGTGTTCTCATCACGCCGCCGGGACAATCCGATTATGTGGCGGGCAATGCGATTGCCGAGACGGTGGCTGCTTCCCGGAGCGATGGGCGCGTCATTACCTGGGGTATCTGGGCCGACATCGGCATGGCCAAGCGGGCGGCGGACGCGGGCGCGGTTGGAAATGCGGGCGCGATGCATCCTCTGCTGGGTGTGCGGCAGGAAACCCGAGACGGCACCGTGCAGTTTGCCGAAACCTATTCCGAAGCAACCCTCTGGACACTGAGCGAACACCGGATTGGCGATATTACTGTTCTTCCCGGCGCCGCCTATGTGGAAATTTCCAGCGCGGCTGCGCTGAGTGTAGGTCTGGGGGACCAGGTGGACATCAGCCAGCTGAGCTATGTCGCGCCGCTTGCCATCCGGCCGCGCCAATCGCGCCAGGTGCGCACCACATTGACGCCGCTGGAAGGCGATGGTTTCCGGATTGAAGTGGAAAGCCGCGCGCATGCGGGCGAAGGCTGGCTGCTGCATTTTGATGCGCAGCTCTCCAAGAGAACATCGGCGCCAGACCCCGTTTCCGCAGTGGCGTGCGAGACGGAGATTGATGCAGAACGTCTGACTTTGACAGAGCGCGGGGTTGGATTTGGCCCACGCTGGAGCAACGTTTCGCGGGCAAGGGTTGGAGACGGCGCTGTCAGCGCAGACTTTGTTTTGCCCAGGGATTTTGTGGACGATCTCGAAACCTACCGCATTCATCCGGCCTTGTTTGACACCAGCTTTGCTGCGGGGCTGTTCCTGCTGGAGAATGATGCAGAGCGCGGCGTGTTTGCGCCCGTATCGATCGGGTCCGTGCGGGTGTATCGTACACTGACGGAACGGTTTTCAGCCGAGGGCCGGCTGACAGCTGAAGGGGACGACACCGCCACATTCGATGTCGATATAAAAGACGCCTCTGGCACGCTGTTGCTTGAGGTTCGCGGGGCTTGCTTCCGCCGGGTTGAGTTTGGCGGAGACATCCCCGCAATTCCCGAACCTTCCGCCAGCGCCAGGGACCGGTTGCTTGCCGAGGGTATCCGTGCGGCAGAGGCGCACGCTATGTTTGAGCAGCTGTTCACGCAAGGCGCTCGGTCCTTTGTCGTATCGCCCGTATCGGTCGCGCAGGCAAAGCTGGTCATCCGGGGGCCGGCCGCCGCAGCATCCAGCGCCTCATCGGATCGCAAGGCGGTGACAGGTGGTGATCCGGTCGAGCAACGGCTTGCGGAGATGTGCGCGGAGATACTGGGCGTTGATACGCTGGGGCTCGACGAGGAGTTCCTGTCCTATGGGGGTGGCTCTCTGACGGGCGTTCGTCTGTTTGCGCGTATCCGGCGGGATATGGGTGTGGAACTGGCGCTGAGCGCGCTGCTGCAAGCGCCCACGATCCGGCTGCTTGCCGTTCTGGTGCGAGAGAAGTTGCCCGAGCCATTGGAGGGCGCGCCGGCGGCTGAAGATGTTCCGGTAACGGAAAAAGAGACGGCAGCGCCCGACGCGGCTCCCAAAGCAGCCGTGGCAGCCGCCCCTCCCGCCAAACCAGCCGCAGCAAAAGCGCGTTGGTCGCCGCTTGTGCGCATGGCGCCGGGCGCGTCAGGCGGCAAGCCGGTTTTCCTGATCCATGGCGCGGGTGGAACCGTTCTGGTGTTCAAGCCACTGGCCGATCGCCTGCGCAGCGAAGCACCGGTTTACGGGATTGAGGCGCAGGGCATCGACGGGACACAGCCCGTATTGGAAACCATCGAGGAAATGGCCGATCTCTACGTCCGCCATATTCTCACGCTCGATCCGAAGGGGCCTTACCGTCTGGTCGGATATTCCGGGGGCGGAGTAATCGCCGTGGAGATGGCACACCAGCTGCGCCGGAGTGGACGCGAGGTGGAGTTCCTCTGTCTGCTGGACACCCTGGCGCCGCAGGAGGCAGAGCGGCCGGTACGTTTCGACAAGGAAGTGGCCCGCTTTGGCCAGAAGCTGCAGGAGTGGGTGCAGCTGGGGCCAGCGGAAATCGGCGCTCGTATCCGCAAACGCGCAAATTCCGTGAAAGACGCCCTTCGCGCCCGTGTGGAGCCAAAGCCTGAGGTGGCGCCCAAATCGCATATCGAGATCCTCTCTGATCTGGTCGAAGAGGGGTACATGAAGGCGCAGCGGAATTATCATCCGCCCCAGTATGATGGCGACGTGCTGTTGTTCCGGGCGGAGCACGCCTTGCTGCCATTCTTGCGGGCTGGCGAGAAGCTGGGCTGGGATGACATCCTCATCGGCAAGATGGACATCATATTCCTGGACGCCGATCATTTCAGCCTGATCAGAACACCAACGACCGAGAAGATTGCGGACGAAATACTTTCAAGGCTGAATGCATTGAAGGCGAAGGCGGAAAGCAGGCTGGAAACCGTATGAGTGTACGGATGATCTTTCTGACGGGCGGCGCCTTGCTTGCGGCGGGCGCGGTGTTGATTGTTCTGATCGTGGCCTGGCTTCAGTCAAAAGCCCTCACCAGCCCGCCGGGATACGCCCAGCCAGATCCCGAGACGTTTACATTCGCCGAAACACCGCAGTCTGCTGCCGGGCTGGATTATGAGGATGTGAGCTTCTCCGTGCCCACGGGCGAGACGCTGCGGGGATGGCTGGTGCCGGCGGCGGAGCCGTCGGATATTGCCATAGTCACGCTGCATGGCCGCGGGAACGACCGCCGGGCCTTTCTGAGACATCTTGGAATGTTTCATCAGCTGGGCGCCAGCGTTCTGATGTTTGATCTGCGGGAGAATGGCCTCAGCGACGGCGCCGGCCGGGGCACGGGTCTGTCAGTGCGGGAAGCAGAAGACGGCGTTGCGGCGGCGGCGGAGATGCGCCGGATGGGGTATCAGAGAATAGTCGTGTACGGTTGTTCACTGGGCGGATCGGCAGCCATCATTGCCGCCGCGAAAGACCCGTCGATTGATGGCGTTGTCGCGGAATCGTCGATTGCCAGCTTCGAGGCCTTTGTGGCCGACGGAATAGATCAGCGTCTCAAAGGGCGGGGCGTGAATGCCTCCTGGGTGGCGGCGCTTTGGGGCGAGACTGTTGTTGGCCTCACGCGGTGGCGGATAGGGCTGAAGTCCTATGTCAGCGCCGAAGATGCCATGCCGCAGATTGCGCCGCGCCCGGTTCTCATCCTTCACGGGACGGACGACTATGTGGTGCTTGAACAGCACGCCCGGTCTCTGGTGGAGCGGGGCGATGCGCATGTCAGCTATTGGCCGATCGAGGGGGCCGGTCATTGCGACGGGTATGAGGTTGCCGGGGACGCGTATCGTGCCCGCTTGGCAGAGTTCCTTGCCACTCTACCCCCGGCCAAGTGAGCCATTGCTCAAGCCGGCAAGGGCTTGAGGCGCCGCGTTCAATCCGTGGGCGATAGCAGACCGGGCGCCGCTTCCGTCACTTGGGTGATTCCGGTCAACGCCATGGAAACGGTCAACTCGCCTTTCATGGCCGCCAGAAGGTGGGCGAGGCCTTTTTCGCCGCCGCCTGCGAGCGCGTAAACCCATGGGCGGCCCATCATGGCAAGGTCGGCGCCGCTGGAAAGCGCCTTGAGGATGTCCTGCCCGGAACGAATGCCGCCATCCATGAGGATCAGGGTTTTCCCGGAAACAGCCTCGGCAATCGGGGGCAGCGCCCGGATGGACGAAGCAACGCCGTCAAGCTGGCGGCCACCATGGTTGGACACCACGATGCCATCAGCGCCGCAGTTGACCGCTTCAAGCGCGTCCTCGCGGTCCAGAATTCCCTTGATGATGAGCGGCCCGCCCCATTGGGCCTTGATCCATTCAATATCTTTCCAGCTGACGGAGGGGTCGAGCGAGGCATTGGCCCATGCGGAGAAATCTGCCGGGGTGGCAGCATCTGGCACATAAGGCGCGACATTGGCGAGAATATGCGGCCCGCCACGCAGGCCGACATCCATACTCCATCCGGGATGCATCATGTAGGAGAGAAGGCCGCGGCGCAGCCTGGCCCAGGCGCCGCCGCCGCCGCTCATGGTATTGCGCACATCCCTGTACCGGGTGCCGACCACCGGGAGGTCAACGGTCAGAACCAGCGCCGAGGCGCCAGCGGCCTTCGCGCGCGCGATCAGATCGGCCACCGAACCGCGATCCCGGATCATGTAGAGCTGAAACCAGAGCGGCCCCTGGGTTGCGGCAGCAACCTCCTCGACCGAGCAGATCGACAGCGTGGAAAGACAATAAGGAATGCCGAACTCGCCCGCCACCTTTGCGGCACTCGCCTCGCCGCGGCGTGCCATCATTCCGGACAGACCGACGGGTGACAGGGCCAGCGGCATGGTCAACGTGTTGCCAAGAAAGGATTTTTCGGTGGTCAGCGCCGAAACATCGCGCAGAATGCGTTGGCGAAGTTCAATCGCTTCAAGGTCCGCCACATTCCGTCTGAGCGTCAGTTCGGCGTAAGCGCCGCCGTCCAGATAGTCGAAGAGGAAGCGCGGGAGGCGCTTCTCGGCCCTCAGGCGGTAGTCAGAGGCGCAGGCGGGAGCAAGGGTCAGGGTTGGCATGCGCGCCGTTGTAAGGGAGCAGGGCAGGGCTTGGCAAAGCTATTCTGAATCAAAATTGCTCGCATTTTCTGAGCGTTCTGACTCATATTTCTAAAATTACATGAAATTGCAAAGCAGTCGTTTAGACCTTGTTAAGATTAACGGCGCGCGCCATTAGGGCGAGGTGCGCGGACGAAAGACCTCCCGACAGGAGAAATCTACGGGATCGTGATATTCATTTGTAATCCATTTCCGCGTAAACAACCGTCAGCAAATCCGTTGACGTAAATCTGTTCAAAGTCCGCCTGGCGGGGTGGCGCTGAACTTGCAGGGAACCGCCAAAGACCGGGCCTAACCGGCCTCGCAATCAAAGTGAGAATGGTAAACAGCATGACTGATCTGAAACGCCTGAGCCTGACCAGCGTTGCCGTGTGCGCCGTTGCAGCTTCAGTGGCCAATGCACAAGGCTCCGATTACTACAGCCGTGACAAGTACACAGCCGTACTTGACCGCCCGCAGCCGGAGTTCGATCCCGAACCGGTTCGCCTTGGCACATTCAGGGTCAACTCCGCGGCCGAACTGGGTGTCTCATATACCGACAACGTTTATGTGATCTCGGCCAACGAAGAGTCCGGCGCCATCGGACGGGCCGGCCTGCGGGCATCGGGTGACACCACCTGGAGCGTTCACTCGCTCGGCTTTGATGTTTCGGCCCGCCGCAACGAGTATTTTGACCAGGGCGACGAGTCCAATAACGACCTGCGCGCGCGTCTGCGCGGCCGTGTCGATGTTTCGCGCAGCTTCTCGATCGGTGGCTCGGTCTTTGTGGAAGACCGTGTTGAACCCCGTACCGACATTTCCAACATCTTCAGCTCTGACAAGCCGATCGGCGTGTCCGTTCAGGGCGCAACGGTTGATGTGAACTATGTGAATGACCGGGTGCGCTGGACCAACGGTCTGGGCATTCGCAACGAAGACTATGAAAACGGCCGCCAGATCGGCACGGGTCTTCCGATTGATCAGAGCTACCGTGATCGCACGGTCCTGGATGGCCGCACGCGGGTTTCCTATGCCGTATCGCCTAACTTCGCCGTATTCGGCCAAGGCACCTATGAGCAGCGCGACTATGATGCAGAGCAGATTTTCGGCGGTCTGCCACGGTCGCGCGACTCTGCAGGATATACGGTTGCGGGCGGTGTGGACTTCGAACTCAACTCCCTGATCCGCGGCGATGTCGCCGTGGGCTACCTCAAGGAAACGAAGGATGATGATTTCTTCGAAGAAGTCAGCGGTCTGTCGTTTGATGGGCGCATTCAGTGGTTCCCCACACAGCTGACCACGCTGACATTCAACGGGAACCGCCGCGTCAGCGACACCGGCCTGTTTGAATCGCCCACGGCGATTGAAAGCCGGGCTGGCGTGCGTGTCGATCACGAGCTTCGCCGCAATATCGTCCTTTCTGCCAGAGCGGACTATCTGTCTTACGAGTTCGAGGAAATCGACCGGAAAGACGAGGGCACTGACCTGGAAGTTTCCGCGATCTACAAGATGAACCGCCGCGTGCATTTTGATACCTTCGTGACGCGCGCAGATCGCGACGTGTCGGGGGTCGATGTCTTCGGTGATCCTTCCTACGGCGTAACGACCATCGGCGTCGGCGTCACTCTCTTCCCGTAACACCTGCTAATCCGGAGGCCTGCATCCTGCGGGCCTCCAACAGTTTTCCAGAGGCACTGCCTTGTCCAAGTCGTATACTGTAGAAATTCCATCCAATGCTGACATCGGCGGAAGCTCCGGTGGCATAGACACGAGCGCGTTCGACCTGAAATCGCTGATAACGATGGTCTATCGGCGATTCTGGTTGATCTTTACCGGTTTCATCACCGTGCTCAGCCTGGTGGTTTTCATCACATTTACGCAGACCCCGACCTATCGGTCGCAGGCGATCATTCAACTCGATACCAATCAGATCAATGTCATTGATCTGGGCGCGCTGTTTTCCGGCGCGGGCGGCGCGACGACATCTGTCATCGATACCGAGGTGCGCGTCATTGCATCCAAGACGCTTCTCTCGCGCGTGGCAGAGGAGCAGAACCTTATCGAAGATCCGGAGTTCAACTGGACGCTCCGTCCCAAGAAGGAAACGTTCATATCGTCTTCGCAAAAGGCGGTAGTCGGGCTTATGGGCGGGGATACATCCGAGAAAGACCCTTTTGCCGGCATGACGCCTGAGCAGAAGGAAGCAGAGATATTCGAAGCGGTTGTCGGCACATTGATGTCGAAGGTGGCGGTTGGCCGTGTGGGCGCAACGTATCTTCTGACCGTTGATGTCACCAGCACTTCACCTGCGACGGCCGCTCGTCTCGCAAACGAAGTTGCCGAGCAGTACCGCGTGCAGCAGCTTGAAAAGAAATACGACGCGACCCGCAAAGCTACCGAGTGGCTTCAGGAACGTGTCTCCGGCCTTCGCGAAGAGGTCGAGGAGAAAGAACAGGCTGTTGAAACCTTCCGCGCTGAAACCGGCCTTCTCGAGGCACAAGGGACGACGCTTACAGAACAACAGATCGCTTACCTTACATCCCAGCGCGGACAGGCGCAGATCGAAGTGGATCGCGCCCGCGCCCGCTATAACAGCATGCGCCGTCAGATCGACAGTGGGGCCGGTGTCGAGGGCGTCTCTGAAGTCATCAACTCGCCCCTGATCAATGATCTGAAGACACAGCGGTCAGAACTCCTGCGCCGTGTGGCCGAGCTGGAAACCCGCGTTGGCGATCGCCACCCCGACCTTATCAGTGCCCGCAACGAAGTTGCCGACATTGACCGCCAGATGAATTCGGAAATGAACCGCATTGCGGCAAACCTGGAGAGCGAACTGAACGTTGCCCGGGCGCAGCTCGGCTCCATTCAGGGTGAAATTGGCCGGTCGACTTCACAGCTTCGCGGCAACAACGTAAACCTTGTCCGCCTGCGCGAACTCGAGCGCGATGCGCAGACCAGCCGCGTCATGCTTGAAGAATTCCTTGCCCGGTCCAAACAGACGCGGGAGCAGGATGCTCTGATTACGGCAGATTCCAGCATTCTCTCGACTGCCTCTGTGCCGTTCCGTCCGGCGTCTCCGCGCAAGGCGTTCAACCTGATCATCGGTTGCGTCCTGGGCCTTGTCGTCGGCGTATTCCTCGCAATTGTCGCCGAACTGTTCGACTCCAACATCAGTTCTTCGGAAGATGTTGAAAACAAGCTCGGGTCCAATCCTATCGGCTCTGTTCCCCTTATCCGTACTGCGGGCCTTCTGGGGCTCGGCCAGACGAGCCCGGCTGACTTCCTCGTGGAGAACCCGCTCTCGGCGTATGCAGAAAGTATCCGGTATCTCAGGGCCGCCATTGCCTTCTCTGATCTCGACAGCGAGACCAAGACCGTGGCGATCACCTCTTCGCTTCCTGATGAAGGCAAGACCAGCCTCGCGCTCAGCCTGGGCCGCATGTCGGCAATGTCGGGGTCGCGTACTCTGGTGATCGATGGCGACTTCCGCCGCCGTCAGCTGACCGAAATGGCAGGTATGAAGCCGGAGATCGGTCTTGTGGAGCACCTGTTTGGTGCGGGTCAGCTTTCGGACGCGATCGCCAAGGACCACAAGACGATGCTCGACGTCCTGCCGCTTTCGCTCAACGGTCACACGCCTCACGATGTCTTCGGGACGCGCGCCTTTGACGAGCTGTTGTCGCGCCTGCGTGCAATGTACGATCTCATCCTGATCGATACTGGCCCATTGTTGCTTATGGCCGAGGCACGCGTTGTCGCCGGCAAGGTGGATAAGGCGATCCTCGTTGTTCGCTGGCGTCAGACGACGCGCTCGGCAGCCCGCCAGTCGCTGACGCTGCTGCGCAACTTCAAGGCCGACGTGCTGGGCGTTACGCTCAACATGGTGGACCTCAACCGCCGCCGCCATCACCGTGATCCTGGCGCGACCTACAAGGCCTACCGCAAGTATTATCAGATGGAAGCAAAGCCGGGAATCTTCGGCTGGACGAAGCCAAAGAAACCCAAACCGAACAAGCAGGGTCCCAAGTCGTCCATTGCCACTCAGGTGCCGCCGTCCAAGGCGAGCGGGCGTCCTGAAACCATTGAGCGTATCTCTGCCGAATAGCGGCTTTCCGGAAGCTTACGGGTGCAGGTCACCAGGAGTAGGGGACGCGCAGGCTCTGCCGGCCCGGTCCACAGGGAATGGAAATGACGCGAATTGCCTTCTTCGGTCATGACGCGGCAGATGCGGCTGTGCGGCGACGCGTGCGCAGTTTCCAGGGCGACGGGTTTCAGGTTACCGGCTTCATGATGCGCCGGCGTGAGCCGCTCGCTCAGGAGTGGGAAAATGTCGATCTCGGCCAGACACAGGACGGCGCCTTCCTGCAGCGCATACGTCAGGTTTTCCGCGGTGCCCGCATAGCGGCAGCGTCCGGTGACCGGCTCCGCTCGGCGGATGTCATCTACGCGCGAAACCTGGACATGCTGGCCTGCGCCTTCCTGGCCAAACGCCATGCAAAGCTGGCAACGCCGGTCATCTACGAGTGCCTCGACATTCACCGCTTGCTGTGCCGGACGGACATTATCGGCAAGGGATTGCGCGCGCTTGAGGGCTGGTTGCTTAAACGATCAAAAGCGCTGGTTGTCTCGTCGCCCGCGTTTCTCAGCCAGCATTTCGAGCGGTACTATCCCGGCGTGGCCAACGCCTACCTCGTTGAGAACCGCCTGGCAGGGCAATTCGATTATGGCGCCCGGCAATCTCCCGCAAAGGGGCAGGTGGACGGACATATTCGCCTTGGCTGGGTGGGCAATCTGCGGTGCCGCCGCTCGCTGGATCTTCTGTGCGCACTGGCAGATCAGTTTGGGCCTCGGATCGAAGTGAAGCTGCACGGCGTTCCTGCGCTCACTGAAATCCCCGACTTTGAAAGCAAGATCGCTGCCCGGAATAACATGTCGTATCACGGACGGTACAGGTCGCCTGAAGACCTGCCGGAAATCTATGCCGGTCTGGATGTTGTCTGGTCGGGGGATTTCATGGAGGCTGGCCTCAACTCCACCTGGCTTCTGCCAAACCGTATCTACGAAGGCGGGTATTACTGTGTTCCCCCCATCGCGCCGGCTGGCACGGAAACCGCGCGCTGGATCGCCCGGCATGAATGTGGCTTCCTACCCGGCGAGCCACTGGAGCAGACGCTTCCGGACCTGATCGAGCGCCTGCTGCGGGACGCCTCGCCCATCGCGGCTAATGGCAGGGCGCTTGAAGCCCTTCCGGAAGAAACCTTCGTACAGCCGGTGGGATTCCTGCGTCAGATCATTGAATCTATCGTGAAACCCAGGGTGGCTTCATGATCTGTCCAGTATTGCCCGTTATGGTAATCAGACGCGCGCGCGAGAATTGCCGGATCGCGGAGGTTTCCTGTGTCTGATTACGCACAATCCCGCAAAAGCGCGACCATCGAGCCCGCGTATGTGAACGTATACTCCGTCGACAAGGGGGCCGGCCCGCTTGAGATGGCGTTCGTCACGCTCTGGATGTTCATTATCTACCTGCCGCTCGATATGTTTTCACCGCTGCGGTATCTTTGCATCCTCGGCTTTGTAGCGCTGATCGTTCATGACAATCAAAAGCTGCTTCCATTGATGGCGAAGTCCTGGCCGCTATTTGCGTTGCCGATATTCGGACTATGGTCCGTAGGCTGGTCAAACTATCCGTCTGAAGCCTTGAGAGCAGGCATATTGCTTTTGCTGACGCCGATTGTGTCCTTGGTCATCGCGGGCCGCCTCACACCCCAACAGTTTCTTCGGACCGTGATGTTTGCAGGCATGATCGCGACGGTATGCTCAGTGCCCTATATGGCGTTCTTTAACTTCGGTGGACTCTACGGAAGCAAAAACCTCTTTGCGATCCAGATGTTGTTCTGTTTTATTTTGTGTTTGATTGCAGTTCTGAACCAAGATGAGTCGCCATTCATCCGTATTCTTGCTTTGCCTTTTGTTCCGGTATGTTTTTACTTTCAGTATTTAGGTGAATCTGCAACCACACTCGTTTTTGCGATTGTCGGTGGCGCTGCGCTCATCGGTATAAAACTGTTCTGGATGCCCGTCACCAAAGTGAAAAGCCTGCCGACGCTCACGCTTCTGCTCCTGGTGGCGGCATTGCTTGCGGCCAGTTTGATCATACTCAACATGCCAGACAATCAGTTTATGGCGAAATTCCTGTCTCTCGTAGGTAAGGACGCAACACTTACGGGGCGTACGGAGCTTTGGGATGGGGCGCGCATGGTTTCAGATGAGCACCCTTGGCTTGGGGTTGGCCTCGAGGGCTTCTGGCAGGCAGATACCGGATTGGCTCAGACGCTGAATGAAAACAACTTCAAGCCTATCGGCACAAAGTTGGGCTTTCACAACTCTTTCTGGGACGTGCGCGTGCACCTTGGCCTGATAGGGTTGTTGTTGTTTATCTGGTTCATCATGTGGACAAGTATCCGCATGGTTCATCTATGGTTCGTCGACGGCTCTCTTTTGAACTCGGCGTTGCTGATTATTCTTGCTGTAAATCTGACAATGGGCTTCACGGAATCCTATCTTTGGGGCACGTTCACGACCTCTTTGGCCATACAGACGCTGGCTGGCATCGCGCCGTTCCGGCTGCACGATCCCAAGCTCGTAGGGCGTGCCAAAATCAGAGAGAAAATCGCGTGATGTTTTCGCAAGTGCGGATTTTGGCATTGGCCTTGGCTTTGGTTGCCTCCGCAGGGTGCTTCAATGCGGGGGCCGCTGGCCCCCAGGCTGACACATCAGCGGAGGCCGGCGCAGTGACCGTCGGCCAGGTCATGGTAATCGGAGACTCCATATCATTGGGCTACGGGGTCCTTGGCGAGGGGCCATATTGTTCCGGGGCCGCTGAATTTGATGATCCCGGTCGGGCGTATCCGGCAATATTCACACGCAGTTTGGGCGCTGAACTTCACCTGCGGGCCAGATCCGGAATGGGGCTTGTCAGGAATTTCAACGGGTCTGGAGGGGTAACCGCATTGGAGTTACTTGATCAGACGGAATTTCCCGTAGACCTCGATCTTGCAATTATTCATCTGGGGACGAACGATTTTTACGCACACGATCCCGGTATCCTGTTTGAGAACACATATGATCTGCTGCTGGACGACCTGCGTCGCAGATATCCGGATGTATCGATCCTGGTTTTATCCGGCCCCATGTTGAGCGGTGACGATCGGGAAAACTTCGACAGTGCCGTTTCCAGAGTTGCCGAAAGGCAGCACTCAAAGGGAGCCTCTGTGACGCACATTCTTCTTTCCGCGTCGCAGAAAGAGGAAGGCCGCTATGGCTGCGATTGGCATCCTGGGATCGCTACGCAACAGCAAGTCGCAGAAGTTATTCTGGAGCGAATATTGCATGAGAAGAAACGATAGTTGGCCGGATAGACCCCAGAGACATGTCTTTACACGCTACCCCTTCTGCGACGCCCAGCCGTCAAATTGACTCTCTTCAGATCCTGCGGGCTGTGGCTGCGTTGTTCGTGTTCGTCTTTCACTATTTCGGCGCGCTGCAGAACGATTTCGGAATTTTCGATAATAACCCTTTTCCCTTAGGGGCCTTCGGGGTCGACATATTTTTCGTCGTCAGCGGTTTTATCATTTGCTTTGCCTCTCAGAACGAAACCTCCGCCGGTGACTTTTTTCTCAAACGGCTTTGCCGGATTGTGCCTTTATACTGGTTGCTGACGCTGGGCGTCTTCGCAGTTGCCCTGGTGGCGCCCTCGTTGTTGAATTCAACGACGGCAGACTGGGGTAACCTGATGAAATCCCTGGCCTTCATCCCCTATCAAAAGGAGAATGGCTTGCTTCAGCCGATCCTTTATCTGGGGTGGACGCTGAACTATGAGATGTTCTTCTATCTCATCTTTGCACTGTCCATTTATTCCGGCCGCTACCGGATCTGGATTTGCATGTCAGCCATAATCGGACTGGTGCTGCTGGGTGTGATTTTCAGACCGGAGTCGGACATTGGACGGTTCTACACGTCTGGCGTGATGCTCAACTTTGTCTGGGGGTGCGTCGCTTATTTGATTTGGTACAACGCGCCGGCACTCACCAACAGACTGACCTGGCTTTGGCCGGTAGGGGCGGCGTTGCTGGTTTTGCAAAATTTCCTGCAGCTGCCGATCCCGCGCGAGTTTGCCTATGGCCTCCCCTCGATGCTTCTGCTTTTGGGGCTGTTGACGGTGCGGTTGCCAGAGGGGGCTATCTGGCAATTCGTGAAGGAGACAGGGGACGCATCCTACTCTCTCTACCTCGTGCACCCGTATATCATTCAGCTGGTAGTCAAGCTCGTTCTGCCGGTTCTGGGCGTCACAGTCCTTTCAATCGCCATCTCATCGGTCGTCGTGACCGCGCTGACGGTAATTGCATCGCTGCTGCTGTTCCGGTTGTTTGAGAAGCCTTCCAACGTGTTTCTCCGAAATATGCTGATAAAGCAGAGAGTTCGGTCCCTGGCGGCTCAAGCAGGTAAATAATTCTTCATACTTTATTCAGCTAGTCGCCAATTTTAGGCGGTATTTGTGCCTTATTCGACAGACATTCTCCTTCATACGGGAGAATGCTGCGCGACTTTAAATCGCTGTTAAGTCTTCACCGCTTTAAATGAAGTCATGTCGCGTTCGAGCCAAATGATGCCAATGAAAACAGGCGCCTTCTCAGACCCCGTTACGGGAGTACTCGAAAGTGATCGTTCTCTGATGAACGAATTCAGTGGAGAAAAGCTGCCCGTGTGGCTGCGTTTGCTGACCATTGTTGGTCTGAGCGCTGGCCTGTGGGGCGCGATCATCTGGGCATTCGTCCTGGTCTTCGGCTGAAGAATTCCGCTCGCCGGCGCTGACGCGCGGTTAGTTTCTTGCATGTATCTGGTGCGTACCGTTGCCTCTGTTATGCAGGGGCACAGTTCATTTGAGTTGAGGGGCCAGAAATGCCGGGAAAAGTGCTTGTATTGGGCGGTGCGGGCTATGTGGGCAGTCATTGCTGCCGGGCGTTTTCCGAAGCAGGCTGGGATGTCACGGTTTTTGACAACCTCTCCACCGGCTGGCGGGACCTGGTGCGCTGGGGCAAGCTGATCGAAGGCGATCTCAACAGCCCCGGTGACATCGAGGCGGCTTTCAGCGCAATCAAGCCGGATGCCGTTGCGCACTTCGCGGCGTCCACGCTGGTCGGAGAGTCGGTCACGGAACCGGGCAAATACTATCGCAACAACACCTTCACGACGCTCAACGTGCTCGATGCCATGCAGCGCCACAACACGCGCGCGATCATCTTCTCGTCGACCTGCGCGATTTTCGGTCATGCGCAGACGGAGTTTCTCGCCGAGGACCATCCGAAGAACCCGATCAACCCCTATGGCATGTCGAAGCTGATGGTGGAGCAAATGCTCGCCGGCTTCGATCATGCCCATGGTATTCGCTCTGCCTGCCTGCGGTATTTCAATGCAGCCGGGGCCGACCGCCAGGCCCTCACAGGTGAACGCCATGCCTGCGAAACGCACCTGATCCCCTTGGCCCTCAAGGGGGCGTATGATCCAGGCTATTCCTTCACCATCACCGGTACGGATTTCGATACGCCCGATGGCACGGCCCTGCGAGACTATATCCATGTCGAGGACCTGGCCGAGGCACACCTCCTTGCCTTGAACGCGCTCGAACAGGGCGCGCCGTCAAATGCGTTCAATCTCGGCACCGGCCGGGGCACCAGCGTGGCGGAGATCGTCGACGCCGTTGAGCGCGCAACGGGCCGGCGCTTGCCCCGCAAGATCGGACCGCGCCGCCCTGGCGACGCCGCCCGTCTGATTGCGGCGCCGGGCAGGGCGAAGGATGTGCTTGGCTGGACGGCAAAACGTTCCGATGTCGATAACATCATCACCTCGGCGCTGGCCTGGCACCAGAAAGACTGGGCGCAGCACAAGGAAGACAGCCTCCAGGGCTGACAGTGCGATGGAAATCGTATGGGGGCTGAGGAACTGAATTCGTGGAAAAAGTAACCGTCATCATTCCCTGCTACAATGCAGAAGGCTTTATCGAGACGGCGGTGCGCAGCGCGCTTGATCAGACGATCCCTGCTCAGGTGATCGTTGTGGATGATTGTTCGAGCGATGGCAGTTTTGCGCTGTTGCAGGCTATCGCGACCACCGAACCTCGCCTCACGGCCGTGCGTCAGCCTCAAAATGGCGGGCCATCAGCGGCGCGCAATTCGGCCCTGCGTTTGGTAAAAACGGATTGGGTCGCAAATCTGGATGCGGATGACTACCTGCTGCCAGACCGGCTGCGTGCGATGGTGGCGCATGCCGAGGGCCGCGCGCTCGACTTCGTCGCGGATGATGTGATCCGGGTCGAACCGGGACAGGCTCCAGCCGAAGGCATCCGCGTATGGAAAGATGAGCTTATCGGGTCCGTCCCGATGGGGCTGGCGCGGTTTGTGCAAGAGAATCTGGCGAAATATTCCGGTCCGCGCCGGGAAATCGGATACCTGAAGCCATTGATGCGCACTGCGTTCCTGCGGGAAAAGAACCTCTTCTTCAGAGAAGATATGCGCCTGGCCGAGGATTACGAATTCTACGCCCGCTCGCTCACCCTCGGCGCGCGCTGGGAGATCATTGATCCGTGTGGGTACATCGCTGTCAGCATGCCGGAATCTCTCTCCAAGGCATATCCGACTTCGGCCATCGAAAAGCTGGTGCTGGCTGACCGAGAATTCCTCAAACAGCCAGGCTTGTCGCGGGGTGAGCGCGCCGCAATCGGGGAGCACCTTCACCACACGGCCACAGACTATGCCTGGCGCACCATGATTGATGGTGTCCGGACGAAAAATCCGGCACTCATGATGCGCGCGCTGATGCAGCCGCCGGCTGTTTCAGGGAAAGTTGTCCTGCGCATGGCAAAACACCTTCTGAGGATGCCCATCCTGCCGGAAGTTCCCGAAGAGGCACGCAAACCTGCCCGCGAGACGGCGGGGCTCGGACTTACCTGACGTCGAACTTGTCGGCCTTCCGGTCGCCCAGCAACATCCGCTGCTCCAGCCGGCGGCGGAGCGCTGCGTAATAGCCTTCAAGAAAGGCCAGGTCGGTTTCCCCTGGCTGCCGGGTCCAGCCGATCTTTGACCGGATGCGGGCCGCCACCTGCTGTTTGATGTCCGGTGTGGACTGACGCAGCACATCCTCCAGAACATGCAGCTCATGGATGCCATAGGCATCGGCCTGCGCCGTGGTGAAGTTGAAGCGGGAGGATGTTTCCTGATTGCCGGGCGCAGACGTGATGTCATGCATCAGTTTGGTTTTGGGCGTGCGGATAACCCAGGTCCCCGCAATCAGGTCGCCCACGCGCATCTTGTCCTTGTTGAAGATCGGGAACAGCAGGAACACGCTGGACCAGAGAATGCCAAGCAGCGCCATCCAGCCGCTGGCTCCGTCTCCGCCCATCATGGCAAACTGGAAGGGCAGGCCGACCTCGATTTCGCGAATGAAATTGCGGGCGAGCACGGAATTGGCCGTCAACCGGCCGCCATCGCGCGCAGCAACCCGCAGACCCAGCGCGCGCTTGCCCGGTGTGGCGGCCCGCTGCCCGATCTCGAAGAAGATGTAATAGAAGTTGCGGACGAAAAAGAAGAAGACCAGCCAGAAGGCAAAGGCAATGTTGGCGCTTCCCTCACCGAAGCCGGACATCGCAAAGTTGAGGCCAAACAGTGTTGCAATGACAATGGCCCACTGAATGGCAATGTCGATGAGGAAGGCGCCCGCGCGCTCAGCCGCTGTCGCAAGCTTCAGCCGGATCGCTGCGCCCTCGGGTGTGATCAGGCGCCGGATGAGTTTTGACTGGCGTATCTCTTCTGCCATACGCGCGCGCCGCTGCGTCGCCGCCTCAAGGCTGACGGGCAGGCGTTTGGCTTTGGTGGGCAGGGGCGCGGCGGGTCTGGTCATACGCTGCGTTCCTGCCGGGACATGTAAAAGTACACCATCCAGAGAACGCCGGTCGTGCCGGCAATCACGTAGCGGACCAGATCCGAATTGATCAACTGCCGGCCGAAGCCCTCAAGTATGGCGGCAATAATGAGCATGATAATGCAGCCCATCGCGATGGTGGCCGCTTTCTGCCCGGCCGAGCGTGCCGAGGCGAGCCGTGTTTGTGCGCCCGGAAAGGCCACAGCGCCGCCAATGATGAAACCCGCCGCGCCGGCCAGCACAATGGCGAATATCTCTGTGACACCATGGATCATCAGCCAGCCGGTAAACTCATAACCCAGCCCCTTGTCCCAGAAGACGGCATACATCGAGCCGATCATCACCCCGTTATATACAAGCAGCCAGGCGGTCGGGATACCGAACGCAAAGCCGAGCGCAAACGCGAACAGCGCGATCTGGGCGTTGTTGTTGAACAGGAAGCTGGAAAAGGCCGTCAATTGCCCGTCGCCATGCCCATCCGTGTAGATCGTACTTCGCAGATACTCGACCGTGGCTTCCGGATTGCGCCCTTCAAAAAAGCTTTGTCCGTGGAAGGTCCAGTACCAGTCCATATCCTGCAGGCACAGAAAGAAGGCGAGGCCCCATCCGCCGAAGAAGAACAGGGCAGACAAAAGTGTTGGCCACACCGCCCCGCGCACGGCAGCGGGCCAGTCCTTGCGCAGGAAGGTCATCATCCGCTCGCCGATCGTCGTGCGGGCGCCATAAACAAAGAAATAGGCGCGCGTGCACAGGCTCTCGAGATACGCAATCACGTTCTGGTCGAGCGAGATCGAGCGGGCCACGGAGAGGGAAGAGACGGCCTGCCGATAAAGCCGGGGCAGCGCCAGCATCTGCTCATCGCTCAGACTTTTCACGCCGCCATTTTCTGCCCGCGTCAGGATCAGGTCCAGCTTCTGCCAGTCGGCCTGGCGTTCCTCGCGGAAGCGGTAGGATTTGAGAAGGTCGCCGCTCACAGCATGTCCCTCTGTTTGATCTGAAGGTAACGGGAAACAAGCTCCGCGCCGAAATGTTCGGGCCGGCTCTCAATGATCTGGACCCCCATCCGTTGCAGCCGGCGGAACACCAGGTCGCGCTCGGACAGCAGCGTATCGGCGATCACCGCGCGCGCCACGTCTTCGGCCTTCTCCGGCGGGGCATCGGCCATCGTACTCAGCGCTTCATCTTCGAAGGTTGCGAAGAGGACAAGGTGGCGGTCGGTCAACCGCTTTACATTTTCCAGCATCAGTTCGGCGGAGATCGTGTCGACAAAGTCGGAGAAGATGATCACCAGGCTGCGCCGCTCCAGCCGCCCGGCCAGATTGGTCAGCGCCAGGGTGAAGTTTGCCTCCTCATCGGAATAGTCCATCTCCGCCACGGTGGCTTGCGCTTTGGGGAAGCTGCTCGTTCCAGTGAGGAAGCCGCTGGTGACACCAGGCTTTGAGGCAAAGCCGTAGAACATCGTCCGGTCGCCCGCGCGCAGCGAGACATAGGCCAGCAGCAGTCCGGCCGTCACCGCGCGGTCAATCTTGGCCACCCCGCACAGCGGCTCGCTCATCAGGCGCCCGGTGTCGAAAGCGAAGACGATATTATGATTGCGCTCGGTCTTGAATTCCTTGGCCAGCAGATGGCGGTGGCGGGCAGAATGTTTCCAGTCAATCGCGCGCCGGTCCATACCGGCGGTAAATTCGCGCAGCGCGTCAAACTCGCTGCCATCGCCGCGCTCGATCTGTGTCTTGATGCCGAATTCAGCGTCGCGCGAGAACAGCCGGATGGCTTCGTCCCGCACCCAGCGGACATTGGGCGTGACCGGTACGTCCACGCCAATCTCCTGCACATGCCGCTTCTGCACCAGCCCCATCGGCCCGCGCCAGCGGCTCCACAGGCGCACGATGCGCGCCATGCCGCGCCGCGCAGGCGCCACCCTCAGTTCGTAATGCCGCTCCCGCGCTTCCCATCCGCGCAACCCCTGCGGCTCTGGCTGGGGAATGAATTCATTGGTTTCCAGCTGTATCTCTATCCGCGCAGGCAGGGGGCCCTTCGCAAAGCGCAGGCGGATCGGCAGTGGATCGTCCTCACCCACATAAAGCAGAGGCGGTATATCCACCTCCGGCTCATACGCCCGGATCTGAGCGCCCATCAGCCCGTCCATCAACACAATGCCGCACACGCCCGCGATCCATCCCGCCGAGAGCACCCAGAGCTGCGGCGCAAACAGAGCAATGGCGATGAGCAACGGCATGCCCATCAGCATAAGGAAGATCGCGCGGGGCGTCGGTGAAATCACCGGGGCGCCGCCGTCTGCTCGATGATGCCGGCTAGCGTCTCGTCGGTGGTGCGGCCCTCAATATCAGCGGCGGGCGAAAGGATCACGCGGTGGCGCAGCGCGGGCAGGGCCAGTGTCTTTACGTCATCCGGGATCACAAAATCGCGCCCATCCAGGGCGGCCCGGGCGCGCGATCCCATGGCCAGCGCCGCGGCTGCCCGCGGGCTTGCCCCGGTTTCCAGCGCGGGCGTCTCCCGCGTCGTGCGCACAATATCCACGATGTAGGAAATGATCTCGTCATTGAGGCGCACCTGCGAAACAGCCTCCACGGCGGCGTCGAGTTCGGCCGCGCCCAGGACCGGCTGCACGCCGAATGCTTCGGCCGTCTTCATGCCGGTGCGGGTGCCATGCTGCGCCACGATGCGGATTTCCTCTTCGCGGGTGGGATATTCCAGCGTGTGCTTGAACAGGAAACGGTCAAGCTGCGCCTCAGGCAGGGGATAGGTGCCCTGCTGCTCAATCGGGTTCTGCGTCGCGATTACCGTGAAGCGCGGGTTCAGAGGATAGCTTTCCCCGTCAATCGTCACCTTGCGCTCCTGCATCGCTTCCAGCAGTGCGGCCTGCGTCTTGGGCGGCGTGCGGTTGATCTCGTCGGCCAGCAGGATGTCGGTGAAGATCGGGCCTTTGGTCAGGCTGAACTGGTTGGTTTGGAAATTGAAGAGGTTCGTGCCCAGAACGTCGCCCGGCATCAGGTCCGGTGTAAACTGGATACGCCCGAACTGTAGGGAGATGGCGCGCGAGAAACACTGCGCCAGCAACGTCTTGGCGGTTCCCGGTGGCCCTTCAAGCAGGACATGTCCGGAGGAAAACAACGCCACCAGCAGCAGGTCAACGCTCGCGTCCTGGCCGATGATGGCCTTTCGCACTTCGGTGCGGATGCGGTCCGCCAGGTTCCGGATTTCAGCCACGCTCATGCATCGTTCTCCTGATGATTGCCTTGCGCCAATGGTAGAGGTCGCGTGCCTTGTGCACGAGATCGTCCCGGTTGGCGGCTTGCCCCTTGAGGGCGGTTTCGAGTTCCGAGAAGGATTTTCCGCCGCTTTCGGCAGGTCCCATCCGGTCAAACATTTCCGTCAGCTGACTATCCGGCAGCGTTCGCGGCAAGCCGAGCGCCCGCGCCAGACGGCGGCGGATCAGGCTCGCATAGCCCGGCGCCATCCGCATCTCACGGCGCGCCATGGTCACCAGGCCGGCTGAGTTGTCGGCCAGTGCCTGTTTGCCAAGCGCAATGGCGCGCGTCTCCCGGGCTGGCGGGCCAAACCGGATGAGCGCGGCCCAGCCCAGCAACAGCGCGCTCGCCAGCGCCACCAGCGTCGCCCCGATATAGGGAACGCTGAACAGCATCTTGAGCAGGTTTTCCGAGCGTTCAAAACCATGCAGCGTCGCGTCCATCAGGATCGGTTCGGCGTCCGACGTGCGCAAATAGTTGACCAGCCGCGTGGCAAAGATGGCGTTCTCCAGCCGGGCCAGGCCGAATGTGTTGATCATGTCCGGATCGCTGAGGATATAGATCCCCCGGCCGGGATCATAGGACACCAGCGCGCCTTGTTCGTTCCCGATGACGGTTTCAAGAATGTCGGACCGGATCAGCTGCAGACGCACATCCGGCTTTACGGCGCCGGGCTCGAAATCACCCTCCAGCTCCAGGGAAACACTGACGCGTGCCACTTCCGCGTCCGGATAAACCTCCCGCAAGCGGTCGTTCAGGTTGCGCGCATCAAGGAACCGCGTGTCGATCTGCCGTGTCCGGTTCAGCGCATCGGGGCTGCCATACCATTTGGGCAGGACAACGAGCGCGGGTAGCTGGAAGCTTGTTTCCTCCAGAATATCGAGATTGCCATAGGCTGGCAGGGTGAGGATCATCAGTCCCCAATCCCGCGTCTCAAGGCTGCGCTCCAGCCGGGAGACGCTGACGGGATAACCCTGCGCCTCCATCAGGCGCACAAAGCCGTTATATCCCAGCGCAGATGTGGAGTAGGGATGATCGCCCGCCTGATCGCGCTGGCGCAGCTCGGGCGCCCAGCCCGCCAGCACCATCACGCCGCCAAACGAGATCACGGCGATTGCCACCATGATGGCCACCGCGCGGGCCGAAAAGGGGGAGTCGCTTGCCCCACTCATGCCCAGCCCTCCCCGAAGGCGAAGTCTTCATAGCTGCGCCGCGCGCTCTGCCAGCCGTCAGCATCGACATCCCGCCCGCCGAAGAAGCTGCTCTCAACGATCTGAATGATAGGCCTCAGCGCCCGCCGGGCGCGGTCAGGCAGGCTGCCAAGCCCGGCAATCTCCCGCGCGGTCAGCGAGGTGGGCACGCCGCCATCCAGCCGCTCCTGAACGTCTTCAATAGACCGGAACAGCAGCAGGTGAACCGCCTCTGCAAACCGCCCCTCCCGTGCCAGCGCGTCGGCTTCCTCCAGCAGGGAGCGGGCACGGTCCGCGTCGGGCCGGATGTCGGTCAACACATCATCTGTGGGCTTATCCTTGGGTTTGCGCGAGAAACCGAGGCGCATCCGGATGGCTTCGCCGAACAGGAAATAAACGAGGCCTGCCACGACGAGCACCACGCCAGCCCAGAAAATGATCTTGAAGACGGGCGCTAGCGATTCAATGAACCGGGCAAACGCCTGCAACCAGTCTGGCGGTTCTGTCGGTTCTATTTCAATGTCTTCCTGCTCCGGACGGGTCAGTTGCAGGTCATTGTCTCGCAGATAAGCCTCATGCGCCTCTTCCACGAGGCCAGTGTCGGTCTCCAGCCCGCCCCCGGAGAAGGTCTCGTCAAACTCGGCATCGTCGTAGAATTCAGGCGCGGGATCGTAGGTGTAGTCAGGTTCCGGCGCCTCAAATGGCGGGGTGTTCTGCGCATGCGCCAGCGCTCCCACACACAGGAAGGCACATGCGGCCAGTGCAACTGCGCTGGACCTGACGAGTGGCGCCACTCAACAACCCTCCTGCCGACATGCCCCGGATGTCGTTTCGGCAACTATTTCAGAGCTTACCGGTGGCTTCAATGTCTCTTTCCATCCCAGTTGGTTCAACGGGCCTATCCGGCAAGGCTGGCCGTTTCCGGGCAGAGAGAAGGCGGTTTGCAGCCAGCGCGCCAGCCCCCGATCCGGGGGCATGCGGTTATATCCCGCGTGACGCACCCGAACCGGTGACATGCGCGCAGGCCCGCGCCGTCAATGCCATGATGGTAAGCGTCGGGTTCTGGATGCCCTGAGAGGGCAGCGCCGCGCCATCGGTGACGTAAAGCCCCGGCATGGCCCAGCATTCATTGTGCGGCGTCAGAACCGATGTCGTCGCGTCCGTGCCCAGCCGCGCGCCGCCGCATTCATGGACGGATGTTCCAGGGCGCGCCGGCCCCTCCGGTCGCACCAGAACTTTTGCCCCGAGCGCTGCAAACAGGTCATCCAGCGCGCGTGACATGGAGGCGGCCAGCGTCCGGTCCGCGTCGCTCCACTGCATCTCGATGCGCAGGGCAGGCGCGCCCCATTTGTCGGTCTTGTCGCTTGAAAGGGATACGCGGTTTTCGGCGGTCGGGGCAGATTCGCCAAAAGCCACCGCCGTGATCCACGCGCCGGCCGGGTTTACCGTCGGATAAAGCTGAATGCCCATCCCGCGGGTGTGAGCATCGCCGCCATCGCGCAAATCAAACCGTGGCAGGTACACACAGCGTCCGGCTTCGGCCTGCGCCGATGCGGGCAGGGCGGCGCGGATACCTTCAGCCTTCACCATCACATGGTCGGTCAGATAGCGCCCCAAGGCGGGCAACTGGTCTCCCAGAGGCCCAGACGCTGTACTGGAATTGAGCAGGATGCGGGTCGATTCCAGCGCCGATGCGCACAGGAACACCACAGGCGCCTCGGCGGTCTCCCGCTCGCCCGTGATCGGGTCCAGCCATTCGGCGCCGCGTGCCCGCCCGTCAGGGCCGGCCAGAATGCGTTGCACCAGCGCGTTCGTGCGCAAAGTCAGGCGCCCGGTCGCTTTCGCCATCCCGGCAAAATCCACAGGTGGCGCGTACCGGCTCAGCATCGTGGACGCCTGCGGCCATTCGGCGTGAATGGTTTCCAGCAGCACCGATTCCGACGCATTCGGCGAAATCGGCCGGGCCACCACGCTGTCAGGTATGTAGTCGATACCCTCCTGCGCGCCTGTCAGGTCAAGACGGCGCTCGACCTGCTCATACCAGGGCTCCAACTCATCAATGCCGAATGGCCAGGGGCTCGGCGCGCCGTCTTTCGGGCCAATGTCTGTCGCCCCGAAACGGTAATACTGGCGGCCATGTCCCGGCACCACCATGCGGCCGCCGACCCCATGTGAGCGTATCCAGGTAAACGGCTTGTCGGCGGGCGTCTCGTAGGGGTGATCGCGGTCATCCACAAAAATGCCGGGCTTCTGGACCCAGGCGAAGCATTCGGTCTGCACCGGCTGGCGGATGCGCCCGACGCCGCGCAGCACTTTCGTCCCCGCATTGATCAGCCGCGGATGCAGAACATTCGCCAGGCGCGGGTCCGAGACGGCACCGATGGCGGCCGATACGGTTTTGCTGAGGGGCTTTTTCCAGAACGGATAGCTGCTGCCCGCGTCCAGCAGAAGGACCGACATTCCGCGTTCGCACAACAGCGCTGCCGCGAGCCCGCCCGAGGCCCCGGCGCCCACCACGATCGCGTCATGCTGCCTGGTCATATATGTACCGCCCTCTTTGCGGTTACAGCTTTGCACGATTTATGCATGTTGGATGCCTGGGAGGGATCGTGAACGGCGATTACCCCCAATAATTGACAGATCGGTATGGTAAAGAACACGCAGCTCCCCTCAGATGCCGTTACGCGGCTGTTGTCCAAATCATCCGGCCCGCTGGGTTTTGGAACCGGCCTCCTGCATTCCGTCAAGGACAAAGCGTCTGCGGTTCGCGTCCTGCGCCAGGCGCAGGATGAAGGGGTGACATATTTTGATACGGCCCGGCTATATGGCGAAGGGCGCTGCGAGGGCATGCTGGGAGAGGCGTTTTCCCACATGCGCGATGAGGTGATCCTTGCCACCAAGGTCGGCATTTTGCCGTCAGCGCGAGATCTGGCGACGCGCGTGAAAGCCAAGGCCGCCGCGACCCTGCGGCGTCTTCCCATGCTCCGGCCCCTGATCCCCGAGCCACCGGTTCAATATCCCCAATTTGGCGTCTTTGATCCTGCCCGGATGCAGGAGAGCTTCGAAACCAGCCTGAAACAGCTCCGCACCGATCATGTCGACCTGCTCCTCCTGCATGAGTGTACGCTCGAAGATGTGCAGCGCACGGAAGTCCTGGAGTTTCTCGATCAGATGGTCCGCCAGGGCAAAGCGCGCGCTTACGGCGTTGCCCCGCGCGCCGAAGATATGCTCTCCATTGCAGCCAGCTGCGCGCCCTATGGCGATGTGGCCCAGTTTGACGCCGCGCTGCGGAGCGCTTTCCCACCCGCGGGCGCTGACACGCCCCCCCTCATCGCGACCCATTCCTGCCTGGGGCAAAGGTTTCGGGATCGGGTCGTGCAACTGAAAACAGATGACCAGTTGAGGGACAGCTGGTCCTCGGCGCTCGGCCGGGAAGCGGGTGATCCCGCCACCATCGCCCAGGCATTTCTCGCACACGCCATTCAGCAGAACCCTGGCGGCATCGTCCTCTTCTCGACCACGCAGCCAGACCGCCTGCGGACCAATCTGGACGCCCAGGCCCTGCTCAACTCTCCGGAGACGTCTGCAGCGCTCGCCCAGCTGATGGCGGCGGAATGATTGGACAAGCGCCCCGCAATACATATCTAAGGCCCTCGAAACCGATCAGAGGGTGCCCGAATGGACAAGGCTGAAGCCTATCGCCAGCTCAAGGAAGAAATCGACAGCGTCGTCGCCGGGGAGACCTCCGACACGGCGCGCTACGCCTCGGCGGCCTGCCTGCTGGCCCAGGCCTTCAAGCCGCGCTTCTTCTGGACCGGGTTCTATCTGGTGGACCCCCTGAAACCGCAGGAGCTTGTCGTCGGCCCGTACCAGGGCACCCTCGGCTGCCTGCGTATTCCGTTCGGCAAGGGGGTCTGCGGCCATGTTGCGGCGACCCAGGCACCGGTCATCGTCCCCGATGTCCATGAGTTCCCCGGCCACATCGCCTGCGACTCTGCTTCAAATTCCGAAATCGTCCTGCCGGTATTCCGCGCAGATGGCAGCCTTGCCGCCGTACTGGACGTGGACTCGACGCAGTTCGATGCCTTCGACGCGGTTGACCAGGCGGGGCTCACCGCCATCTGCGAGAGCTTACTGACCGTCTGAGGCAGGCTGCGGCAACGGTTCGGCAACAGGTTCGGTAGCTGGCTCGGGCGCTGGCAGGTTCGCATCATCTTCCGCTGGCACCTCCGCCGGCGCTGTTTCCGCAGGCGGGTAGAGCGGCCGCAATATCGGTTCGGGCAACACTTCCTTCGGCTCAGTCCGCGGCGCGGGCGCAGGTGCCGGCACCGGCGCCGTCTTCACGGGCGCCGCTGCAGCGGGCTGGCGGGGCGCTATTACTGCGGGTGCAGTCTCTTCCAGGCCCGCAGGTTCAGCGTCAGGCGCCACGGGTTCGGGCAGGTCCGGCACAGGCGGCGCGCCGGCCATCTGCTCGATCCGGTTCAGCAGCGTCTCTTCCAGAATATCCAGCCTGCGCGCCCGCAAACCATCGATCACCCGGATGGAGTGGTTGAGGTCCAGCCAAACATCCCGCTCCAGCGAATAAGCGGGCCATTCAGGCACCCCGGTGCCATTGGGATCACCGGTCCGCGCAAAATTGGTCCAGTAGGTCATCATCGCTTCGGTCAGCGCCAGGTCTCCGTCCGTAACCTTCAGGCCGGGCAGGTGGCTGTTGAACACGAACGGGATTTCTGAGGCATGGAAGGCGCCAATCGTCTGGCGCGGCGAAGGCGAAACGCGGGTGAAGTGATAGAGGTAGGTCGGCTCCCCGCCTTCCACATTGCGCCGGCCCACATAGCGCATGTGTACGCCGAACATGTCATCGCCCAGCATGTCCACCGCGCCTTCGTCCCAGCTCTCCAGCGTATTCATGCCGTAAAGGGCCTGCAGCGCTTTGGCCGGGTTCTGGCCAAATACGGCGGCCAATGCCGCTTCGCGCTCCTCCAGCGTGCCGGAAATCTGGGGCCTCAGAACCGTGGGCGAATAAATCTCGTCATAAAACAGCGATCCCTCATCCGCGTTGAACCCCGCAAGCAGCGGCACGCGCGGCGTCTGTCCATCGCGGAACGCGGCGCCAATCGGCCGGGGCAGCACCTTGCCATCCACAACCGGCAGGAAATAGGGCGCCAGATCGCGCCGCGCTTCAGACCGGGCGATTATCTCCGCCGCCGGAATAGTGCGCAGGTCGTCCGCCCTCGCATCATCAGGCACGAGGCCGGAGAGAAATTCGGTCCCTGCATCTTCCGCACTTTTCACACCGGGTATGGCCGAGCGTTTGAGATGCAGCGCGTTATAGGTGCTCGCCCCGCTTTGCAGGATGGCCTTGTGGAACAACCCGTCTGACAGCGGGCTCGCCATCAGCTCGGTCACCGATTGGGCGCCCGCGCTTTCGCCAAATACCGTCACATTGTTCGGATCGCCGCCGAAGACCGCAATATTCTCGCGCACCCAGTTCAGCGCCGATACCTGGTCCAGCAGGCCATAGTTCCCGGATGTGCCGGCTTCTTCGCTCAATGCGGGATGGGCGAGATAGCCGAACGCGCCAAGCCGGTAGTTGATGGTAACCAGAACTGCGCCTTTTTCCACCAGCCCATTGGCCTGATAGATCGATTGCGACCCCGATCCGAACTGGTGAGAGCCGCCATGTATCCAGACCATGACGGGCTGAAGCTCGCGCCCCCCCAGATTGGCCGTGCGGATATTCAGCGACAGGCAGTCTTCCGCTTCCGGCGGCGGCTTCTGCAAGGAGATCGCCGTGCGCGCCATCATCCGCTCGAAGCCCGACAGCCCCACGCCTTCCAGGATCGCATCTATAAACGCGCCGGATCGCCCCCGGCTCTGCAGGCATTCGGGACCATACTCGCGTGTATCGCGCGAAATCGCGCCCCATTGCGGCGGCGCGGCCGGCGGGCTCCAGCGCTTGGCGGTGCCATAAGGAATGCCGTTGAAAACAATCACATCGGGATTGTCGCGGTCCACCCCGCCGATCACGACGCCCTGATGGATGCGCACCGGTTCGGACATGTCCATGGGCTTGGGCGGCTTGCGCAGCGTGTACCAGCCAAACGCCGCCCCCGCGAGCAGGAGCAAGAGAACAACTATACCAAAACGGCGCATCGCCGGACCCCGCAACAACTCGAATCTGCGGCCATCATAACGGCCCTGCCAGCCTCTGGCTAACCCCTAAGCACCGCGAAGGTTAAGGGAATCCAGCGTCCGGATCGTTGCGCCGGTCAGGTCAGCCACAGGCTCTATCCCGCACGCCATGCGGATGAACCCCGGCGCCACATGATCCCCCCAGCGCACCCGGCATTCGGCCGCCGAATGCACACCGCCAAAGCTCGTGGACGGCGTCAGCAGGGGGTGGCGCGCGATGAACGCTTCAGCCAGCTCCCGGCTCGGCAGGCAAAAGCTCACAATTGGTCCGTACCCGCTCATTTGCTTGCGTGCGATGTCATGCGCGGGGTCCGTCGCCAGCCCCGGATAGCGCAGGCCCGCCACCCCCTCGATGCCCGCCAGCGCATTGGCAACCGCCAGCGCATTGGCATTCGCCCGCGCCACGCGCAGCTCCAGCGTGGCGAGCCCCCGGTGCAGCAGATAGGCATCAAACGGGCTGCAGATCGCCCCGCCCAGTCGCCGCCAGGTCTTCACCGGCGCCATCAGCGCCGGGTCACGGCTCGCCACATGTCCGGCCAGAATGTCCGAATGCCCCGCCATCGCCTTTGTATCGGCCATGATGGCAAAGTCGGCCCCCAGGTCCAGCGGTCGCTGGCACAGCGGTGTGGCCGTGGTGTTGTCCACCGCCAGCAGCGCGCCTGCATCCTTCGCATTGCGCGCCAGCTTGGCGAGGTCGCACACCTCCAGCCCCGGATTGGACGGCGTCTCCGCCAGCACCAGCTTCACGCCTGTCAGATCGGCTTCCGCCATGTCCGCCGTCGGGCAGGTGGCAATATCCACGCCCAGCGGCGCAAAATACGCCTCCAGCAGCGCGCGGGCATTGTAATAGCCGTCCGCATGCACCAGCACCCGGTCACCCGGTTTCAGATGGGCGTAAAACACCGCCGCAATCGCCGCCATGCCGGACGGAAACAGCACCGCCTCGGCCCCTTCCAGCAGGCCGATCTCGGCCTCCACTTCCTCCACCGTCGGGTTGCCATAGCGGCCATACACATGGCTCGCCTGCGGGTCGCCCGGCAGATGAAACGTCGTCGACGCCACGATGGGCAGGGCGACCGGATCACCTTTTTGCAGGCTTTCACCCCGCCGGTGCAGCAGGCGCGAGATGGGGGAGAGTTCGTCAGCCAAGTATGTCTGCTCCGGGGCCAATGAGGCGCGCAATTGCGCCGCGTGTGTTCTCGTCCAGCCGCTGCCACTCCTCGCGCAGGCTCGCAAGACACTTCACCTGATATTTGAACACACCCTGCTCATAACGTCCCCCTTCAATCGTCAGCGAGAAGGTCTCAGCCCCCGCCTCAATCGCCTTGGCGTTCGCCAGCAGGAAGGGCAGGTAGGTGTCGCCCGCCTGCGCCAGCAGCTTGGTGATTGCGGGTGAGGCCAGCGCTGCCTCCGCGCTCCCCCAGTCCCCACCAATCCCGCTCGCATCATCGGCATGGTCCAGCCAGCGATAAAGGTAAGGCGTCGCCTCGCGCATCCACGCCATCGGCGTCGGGTCATAGCTCATAACTTTAAGTTGGCCATAGAACGCCAGATCCGCCAGCGAAATCCGGTCCCCAAACAGAAACCGCCCCGGCCCCAGCGCCATCTCCTGCAACGCCGCGCAGCTGCGCTTCCAGCTCGCCTCGATCAGCGGCGCTGTCTGCGGCGTGCACCCCACCAGCGCCATGCGGGAAATCTGCCGGGCACGGATCGTGGCAGCGTTCTTCTCCACCTTCTCCAGCCCCGCATTGGGCATCGAGTCATACATCAGCCAATTGGCGCACCATTCCTGATCCGCCTCATAAAACCAGCGATAATGGAACATCGCCTTCATGAACCATTCGTCCGCCATATCCTCCAGCAGCAGGCATACAAAGCGCAGCGCCGTGTCCTCTGGCACCAAAGCGCGGCCTTCGCTCTCAATCGAGAGAAGAAAAGGCGTGGAATCATTCGTCCAGCTGCCATCGGGCCTCCGGATCACCGGGATCACCTGCGCCTTCACGTTCGGCATGAACACCGCGCGCTCTTCGCCCGTCATCCCCGTCCAGCTGTTGGCCAGCCTTTTTGCCCGCAACGCGGCGCGCACCTTCAGAGAATAGGGAGACCCCAATGCTCCGTAGACTTCATATCCGCTCATGTCTTCTCCCGGTCCGGCTTTTGACAGCCACATCACCATATCCCGCGTTGTCTGTCACGAGGGCGGGCTCGAAGCCATCCGGTCAGAATATCAGCCCAGCGCCGCCTTCACCGCGCGAACCGCGTCAGCCGTGTGGGCGTCCAGAAACCCATGCCCCCATTCGGGATGATCCTCCACCACGCCATTGGCCAGATAGGCGGGCGCCCGCAGCGTCTGTTCGCGCAGGTCATCCTCCGGATTAAACACCGTGATCCTGTGCGCCAGGCTCGACAGCACCTCCGGAAACCGGCGCGCATACGCAAACGCTGCCCGGTGCCCCCATTCATACGCCTCGCCCGCGCGCAAATTCTCTGCGAAGGACTCCGCCATCATCTCCAGCGTCATGCCCGGCCCGCGATGGGCCACCACGCTCGCCCACATCCGGCTGAACC